>JAKVJJ010000048.1 GCA_022487055.1 Oscillospiraceae bacterium | reverse complement strand
ATAAATGTGCAGTGCACGATTGGCAATGTCCAGCACCTCCCGGTCACGCGTAAACAGCACCGTTAAATAAGGAGAAAGCGGCACCACAATGGCAATAATCAGCACCGCCGTAATCATACTGAATACACACCCAATCCACATACATTTGCGTGCGTGGCGGCTCTGACCGGCGCCGATATTCATGCTGACCATCGTTGTCACCGCCGAACCAAACGCTGACGGCAAATTGAAGCAGATGTTCGTAATGTTATTGGCAATTCCCTGTCCATTCAGCACAACAGGGCCGTATTTCTGGACTTCATTGTTGATAAGGAAAAAGCCTATCTGCAGCATCACGCTGGTCACCATGGAAGGAATACCGACACGCAGAAGCTGGCGCAGTACCTCGCGGTCAAAGTGAAAACCGGACAGTTCCAGCCGGTCTTCCCCTTTCTGGATAAACAATTCATGATACATCCAGATACATACAATAATATTGGCACCAAAGGAAGCCAGAACACAACCAACAATCCCCAGCCGCAACCACACGATGAAAATACTATTGAAAATAATCTTGAGTATCAGCATGATGACTGCACGCACAAAGGTTGCTTCCGGCTTTCCGCTGGAATTTTTAATGGCATTATAAATGGATTCCAAAAATGAAAAAGGCAGGACTGCCGCATTCAGTGCAATATACAGAAAGACATTATGTGCAATCTGCGGCGTGACGTGCGCGGAAACCGGAAATGACACCAAAAACATCACCGGCACCAGACATAGTCCCAGCAGGAAGGAAAACACCAGTATCTGAGTGGCAATGTGCTTTACTTCCGCTGTTTCTCCCCTGCCGTTTGCCTGTCCAATCATTGCCATGGCCGCAGCCCCAATGCCCATGGACAGCGCCACTGCCATGTTTAAAATTGGTTGGCAGTAAGTTACTGCGCTTGCCACCAGTGTGCCCGCCACATTGTTGATGAACAGCCCATCAGACAGCGGCATCATTGACTGGACAATACCCATCATCAGGGTTGGCAGTGCCAGCATGAACAGGGAGCGAGGAATGCTGCCGCTGAGAATCATCGCACGTCTTTCCGCACCGTTCTGCTGCAAAAATTTTAATTTCACTTAAAAACGTCCTTCCGTCCCAGCCATGAAAACTGTTTTTCTATATTATATATCCCGCTGTAAATGTCACAGTGTGGGTATATAAAAAGCCCTGCTCAACAAGCAGGGCACGCAAATCATGTGTTTTTCATAATAATGCTCTCCACCAAATTGGCGACATGCTCGCAGGAATCACAACATTCCTCCAAGCAGTCAAACGTGCGTACCCAACCAAGTTTTACTTCCGGTTCGACGGTGTTTTCCCCATAAAGCTGATGTACTGTGGCAACATAAAGCCGGTCGCCATCTTCCTCCAAAGTATTCACTTCCACAACACTGTCGTGAATATGTGTTTCCTTCCGGAAATTGTAAAATTCCGAGAGGACGGCTTTCAGCAGGCCGCAGCACTTGACAATGAGCTGCGCAAATTCCCGCGCTTCCGGCCGGATAGACTGCATATGGTACATATATACACGCATCAGCACATCTTCGATGCAATCGGTAATATCATCAATAGCCTGTGCCAGCTCGATAATGTCCTCACGCTCAATCGGAGTGATAAATTCGCGGGCAAGCTGCTGCATCATCTTGTGCTTCTCATTATCCGCACTATGCTCAATCTGATGCATTTCCTCCCGCTTCTTCGGCAGCGCTTCCGTGTCAAAATGCTCCAGCACATTCTGCAGCTCAGCCGCCGCCTTGCAGGAATAATCAATCATTGAGACAAATCCATCATAATAAGGACTTTTCTTTTTTGTCATGTTCATACACTCCTTCAGTGATGAAAAACAGAACTGCAGTTTCGTGGAGCTTCTGCCGGATTTTACAGTACCATCATGCAAATCTTTGCCACCGCATAACCAATCAGTCCACAGCCAGGGAAGGTAAGAATCCATGTAAGCGCCATGCTCTTGGCCACACCCCAGTTGACCGCCGAAATCCGCTTTGCCGCACCGACACCCATGATTGCAGTCGTGTTGGTGTGTGTTGTGCTCACCGGCCATCCTGTCAAGTTGGAAATCAGCAGGCACACAGCACCTGCCATGTTTGCCGCAAATCCCTGATAACGTTCCAGTTTAACCATATTCATCCCTACGGACTTGATGATGCGGGAACCTGCTACCGCCGTGCCGGTCGCCATAACCACAGCACACAGTACCATCATCCATGTCGGCACGTTCATCACACCGCTGGCAGGTGATGAGGCAGCCGGCATACCCACTGCAAAATAGAGTCCCATCAGCAGCACACTGATGAATTTCTGTCCGTCCTGCGCGCCGTGCATAAAGGCCATGATGGCACCACCGAAAATCTGTGCGCCACGGAAGAAAGGTGCTGTTTTGCGGCGGTCCTTGTTTCGACAGATGAAACCGGTCAGTTTGGAAGCAAACCAGCCCAGTCCAAAGCCAAGCACCGCAGAAAGGGCAAGTCCATACAACACTTTTACCCACTCGCTGCCATTCACACCAGAAAGTCCATTATGTACTGCAATGGCAGCACCTGTCAGCCCGGCAATCAAAGAGTGACTCTGGCTGGTAGGAATACCGAATTTCCATGCAACCGCGCCCCACACAACAATGGCAATCATAGCAGCACACAAAGCAATGGTGGCACTGTGTGTGTCGTGTCCGAAATCAACCATTTTGTAAATAGTTTCTGCCACAGTGGGACAAAGTCTCGTCATTACAATGATTCCCAACAGATTGCACCCGGCAGCCATCAGCACAGCTGCCCGCGGCGACATGGAGCGTGTGGATACACAGGTGGCAATCGCATTTGGCGCATCTGTGCCGCCATTTACCACGATAGCGGAAAGGATAAGCACCACCGTAATGAGAAAAGGCGGATTGCTGATGAGCTGATGCAAAAAGGCAGAAAAGGTGATTGTCATAGCATATCGTTTTCTCCTTGCAGGCCGGCAGGCATTTTGTCTGTAACTCAGCCTTAATAAAATCATAACATTTCTTTAATAATATCATGTTTTTTTACAATATACAAGAATATAATTGTTATTTCGATTTTTTCTGCATCTATATTACAAGTTTAATTGTAGTAGCTATATTTTCCTTTGTAAAGAAATAAAAACGAAGAAGCCGCTGCCATACGATTTTCACGCACAGCAGCGACTCCTTCATTGTTCTATAATTGATTTATTCTCCGCCGCCATTGGAAACTGTGTTCGCTACTGCGGTGGACAGTTCAGATGATGTGCTGCTGCCGGACGAAGCCGGAGGAATGCCAAGCAGAGAAGCAAACCGTGCCTCGTGCTTAGCACTGAGACGGAAATTTGGATTATTTTTCAGCAGGGGAATCATTGTTTTGGTAGAGAAGCAATACATACTTGGGTCCAATGTACCGTCTAGCGCCTTAAAAGTATAGCCGTTCTGCAACCCATACTCAATCATGTTGCCGACTTCACTGAGAGTTGCCTTCTTCACGGCACTGTTGTGCATCAGAATCACATTGCCATCACTGCGCATTCCGGCAGCGACATTTTCAAAGATAGCATCCGCACCGGCTCCCATGGCATCCTTGGAATCCACATCCCAATCATAGAAGAAGAAACCACGGCGCAGCATTTCCTGAATGATTTGCTGATGAACAGGTGCAGTCATTCTGGGATTATTGCTGCCGCCCGGAAAGCGGAAAAACGGTGCACAGTGCCCGTCTGTTTCCTTCTGAATAATCTGATACATTTCATCGAAGTCCGCAAGGAAAGCGTCGGTTGAGGCATAAATCTTCTTATAATTATGGCATGCACTATGCACCGCACACACACAGCCGGACTCATAAATATTCCGAATATAATGAATGTCATTTTTCTGCTCCGGCTGATTCGTCAGGAAAAAAGTCGCCTTCACATTGTATTTTTTCAGCACTGCCAGGAGTTGTGGTGTCAAAGGACTGGGGCCATCATCAAAAGTCAGATATATGGTTTTTTTCTCCGCATTCTTCCACTGGCCAACTTTTCTCTTTGCGTAAAGCTGCGAATACTTTGCCCGATAACCAGTCAGATTCGTCTTAACAACCTCCAAGGCATCCCCTCTGCGATTTGGATTTCCTGTGGAAGCGACTGGAATTTGCGAAGCAGCCGGTTTTTTAACAGCAGAAGCCGCCGAGTTAACTGCAGCCGCAGGTTTTGATTTTTGCAGCACCAATCGGGTAATCCCATAGGTTCCACCTACAACTACCACAGCCAGCACAATGCAAGCCGCAATAATTGTAATATGGCGCCTATGTATCTGCCTGCGGTGCTCTTTTGCACTCATTCTCCTGCGATATGACATATTTACTGACCCCTTTTTCTGTCAAAATACTCTCAATCCCTCGATTAGTTGACCATAATCTTCATTTATTATAGTTCCTGCTTGTTCCAGATTCCAGTTAAATGTTTGTTACTGTTGTAACACTTCCGCTTCTTTCAGACATGGATTTTCGGCTTTTTGCGGCGGCCGGCTTTTTCGGTCACATAAAAAATGCGGTTACGTCCATTTTCAGCAGTAACACTGCTCACTTCAAACATATCCAGAGAGCGAATGAACAGACTCAGCTTTTTAAATCCATAGTTTCGCACATCAAAATCCGGATAGCGCCGCATCAGCATATTACCAATATCACCAATCGGGACACGCCCGTCCTCATCAGCGCTGTCATGCACCATATTATAAATGGTATTGATAACTTTGTCCGGCGGCACCATTTCCGGCCCAGCAGACTCGTCCGCTTCCTTTTCGTTTTCCTCTGCCTGCTGCGCCAAAACCTCCAGATAACGAAATTTGTTGCATGCCGCAATAAACGGCGCGGGTGTTTTCTTCTCTCCCATGCCAATGACAACCATGCCGCTTTCCCGCAGACGTGCCGCAAGCCGGGTAAAGTCACTGTCACTGGAAACCAGACAGAAGCCATCTACATGGCCGGAATAAAGAATATCCATGGCATCAATAATCATAGCGGAATCCGTTGCGCTTTTTCCTGTGGTATAACCATACTGCTGAAACGGAATAATAGAATTTTCAAGCAGCACATTTTTCCAGGAAGCCAGTGTCGGCTTTGTCCAGTCACCATAAATTCGCTTATACGTTGCCACGCCGTCATTGCTGATTTCATCCAAAATATAACGAATATATTTTCCGGAAACATTGTCGGCATCAATCAGCACCGCAAATCTGTTTTCTTCTGACATTTCAGTTCCTCCTTTCTATTCTTCATCAGTTTGTCACATCTCTGTCAAATGATACACTTTCTGATAAACCTCCTGCCGAAACTGCTCAAACTCTTTGCGGCTGAGAGATGCGCCAAAGGACATTACCATCAGCGGAACAGTGTCTCCGCCTTTTGTCAACGGTGGCTGCAAATATTCATAGGCATTCTGTATAAAGCCGTTTCGTTCATAAAATTTTATTCGCCGATCAGCCGTTTCATTCTCCGGCAGTTCTACTTCCAGCACAACTTTCTCATGCTGCCGAACAAATTGCTGCAGCATTTGATGGCCTGTACCGCAATTTCGCAACTTCGGCTGAACAGCAAAATGTTCGATATAAGTAAAATGCGGAAGTTTCCATGAAGCCAGAAATGCATACACCAGATTGTCAGTCGTTTCCACATCAATCTGATAGTCCGACTCGGTCAAGAGGATTTCCTGTCCGCATCGTGTGCGGCGCTCCTCTGCCGGAAAGGCTTCTTCCATAATTTGATAGACCGTTGAAAATTCATTTTTCTGCATTTTTCGCATTTAGGTCAAGACTTCCCCTGTCCATTATTTTGTCCTGCAAGAACTGTCTGAGATATGAGCGAAAAGCACTGGGAAGCGGATATTTTTCATGAAGTGTCTGTGAATCCGCCCACACCAGCTCCGGACTGCCTACTGCCGGCTCAAGCTGCACTCGCCAGCCCGTCATGTGCCACTCAATATGGGTGAAAATATGTTTTGCAGGCGGCAGCGGGGTCAGACGTACCGGTTCCAGCCCGAAAGAGCGCACGGCAGCAACCGCTTGTTCCTGAGAAAGAGTCCCCTCAAAACCGGGCAGCTCCCACAAAGATGCCAACAGACCTTTCGGCGGACGACGACGAATAGCGATTCTGCCGGACTGCTCCATCAGCAAAAGAGTTCGTTCCTCTATTCGTCGCGGCGGCTTGGGCTTTTTTACCGGAAACTGCAGTTCTCTGCCTGCCTGATGTGCCATACAAATTGCACTGACCGGACACTTTTCACATTTGGGCACGGCATTTGGCACACAGACAACCGCGCCAAGTTCCATTAGTGCCTGATTAAAATTACCGCTTTCCTTTTCCGGCATAAGAGGCAGAAGCGCCTGTTCCACCTGCTTCTTGACAACAGCGTCAGAAATATCCGCACTGTCTGCCGTCAAGCGCATCCAGACACGCAGAACATTGCCATCCACTGCTGGCACCGGAATATGAAACGCAATGGATGCCACTGCGCCTGCCGTATAGCTGCCGATTCCGGGTAGTTTTAGCAGTTCCGCATAGGAATTTGGCAGCTCTCCCTGATACTTCTCCACGGCAATCCGGGCTGCCTTCTGTAAATTTTTGGCGCGGGAATAATAGCCGAGCCCTTCCCAGAGTTTCAGCAGTCTTTCCTCCGGAAGTGCCGCCAATACTCGGATATCCGGCACTTCCTGCATGAAGCGGTTAAAGTAACCTTTCACTGCTTCCACACGCGTCTGCTGCAGCATAATTTCTGAAACCCACACCCGATACGGTGTCTGTTGGTGACGCCATGGCAGGTTACGGGCATTTTGTGCAAACCACTTTAACAGCAGCGGCACAATCGATGTAATATTCATTTTGTAAGATTCCCATACAAAGA
>JAKVJJ010000047.1 GCA_022487055.1 Oscillospiraceae bacterium | reverse complement strand
ATTTATACTTACTCTGTTGTCGGCTTTGGTGTCTGCATGGTGGAGCAGGGAGCATTCATCGGTCTGGGCAGGACAAAAGTTCCGCTTGTAATTGGCTTCCTGCGTATCTGGGCACTGCGCTATATTTTTATCCTATGCACAGAATCTTCTCTCAGTTTTTATTCGGTTTTTTGGGGGAATCTGTTTTCCAATTATATGGCGGCACTCATCAGCACGCTGCTCATTGCACGGGTGGAATGGAAAAGCGCATTGGACACCGGCGATAGTACACAAGAAAAGCCGCACCTCTTTCATAAGCAAAAAAAATAAACGATGTATCCGCAAAACTGTGGTGCATCGTTTTTTTTATCCAATTACCACTTTACTCCGGCACGCTTCAGAGCTTCTTCCAGCGCCGGATAATGGTCTTTATCAAACTGGTGGGTATGAATACCGAGTACTGCCGCTGCCTGCACATTGTCCGCATTGTCATCAATGAAGAAGCATTCTTCTGGATTTAGAGAATAACGATGCAGCAATGTCTGAAAAATATCCGCATTTGGTTTTATCTGCTGCACATCGGCAGAATAGACAGCACCGTTTATCAGCCCAAAAGCCGGAATGCGGTGGCTGTAAACGTGCAGCCGAACTCCAGTATTGCTTAGAATATAAAGCCGATAACCGCTTTGTTTCAGAAGAGCCGCCAGATGATTGGTCTGCGGGATAGGCCGGATGTAAGACTGCCAGCCGTAAAATAGCGCGCGTGCCGGTGCACGGAGCCTTTCCGGAAGTTGCGGGAGCATAGCAGACAGTGCATCTGCTTCTGTAATTTGTCCGGCATCCAGCTTCTGCCATTCTTCTCCGCCAAAAAGGATTTTTGTCACCAGTTCACAGTCCTTTGTGTTTTGTCCGCCCGGCAGAAAGGCAGCCGTATAACGTTCCGGACAATAATCGATAAGTACTTGTCCCATATCAAAAATAATATTTTTCACTGCCACGGCAAGCCGCACTCCCTTTTTTATGATATGGTAACATATTCATTTGTGGAAGTAAAGCAGGGAAACTTTTTATAAAAATCAATTTCATATAAATGCAGGAATGCGTGTAGAAAATGAGTGTAAAACTCATAAATAGAATTATAGAATTCCATTTTTCAGGAATACAACGAGGGAATGGCACAAGATTTTCGAAAATTAGTTGTAACATTTGCACAATGTTAAACATTTAATTTCATATTACTTGTGCACATATCCAATTTGTGCTATTATACTTAATAGATCACATGATTATTCTATATAAGGAGGAACTTACATATGAAAAGGAAAAATATACAGAGACAAACAACACTGCGGGGGCGTATTGCTGTAATGGTAACGGCCAGTATTGTTATTTTAGCGTGCATCAGCATCCTGACCGGTGCTTTGAGCAGCTATGCAGGGTTACTGACAAACGTGGACAAAGACTTAAACAGCATCAGCCAGACTGCCGATGCCGCTGTTGCGATGTCGCTGAATAATTTGCGGGAAGATGGAAAAAATGCAGCGGAGCTGGATTGTTCCTCTTCTAATAAAAACTTGCAGAGCGATTTACAGAAATATTGTAAGACCAATTCTTTTGACGGAGCGGCATTGGTGAGCAGTTCCGGAGAATTCAGCATCGGCACGGATGATACACTGAAGTCCACAAACTTTGCCAATGATGCTTACTTTAAGCAGGCACTGCAAAATAAAGGTGCTGTGGTTGGGACAACCGTAAAATTGGAGTCCGGTAAACTTTATATTCCGGTTTATATGCAGGTCAGTGACGGAAAAATTTTGGTCATGTGCAAATCCGGCACGTTTCTGAGTGATATTGTTAAGAATATCCGTGTTGGTGATACCGGTAACGTCTTTATTTTGGACAAAGAGGGTACAATGATTGCCAATATGCGATCACAGCTTGTCACAGACCGCAACAACTTCATCAAAGAGGGTCAGACCGATTCCCAGAAAAAAGAAGCTGCTCAGGTTTATTCAGAAATGATTGCCGGGAAATCCGGTGTTTCCCGCTATGCTTATGGTGGGGTTGAACGTGTCTGTTCTTATCGGCCGATTACTAATGGCAATGGATGGTCTGTTGGTGCAGTAGCACCTATCAGCGAGATGACCAGCTCTATCGGCCGGACAATTCTGTTTATGGTCATTTTCATTGTCATTGGTGCGCTTGTCTGCATCGTTGTTATTAGGGGCCGGGCAACAGCTATTACCAAACCGATTACAGACTGTGCACAGCGCCTGAAACTTCTGGCGGACGGCGATTTGCATTCTGAGGTTCCCGTGACAACTGCAACTGACGAAACAGGGCTTCTGCTTTCCAGCCTGCAGGAAACCATGACTGGATTGAAACGAGTGCTTGGGGATATTTCACATTACCTGGCGGAAATGGCAGACGGGAATCTCTCGTTGGAAAATCCGTCCACTTATAAAGGCGATTTTGCTAAAGTTTCTGTTTCTATCCGTACTATTCTTGCTTCTCTTAACCATGTAATGGAGGAAATCAGTCAGAGTTCTACTGAAGTCACCAGTGGCTCTGAACAGATTGCTGCCGGTGCACAGGCACTGAGTCAGGGTGCAACCGAGCAGGCCAGCTCAGTTCAGCAACTCGCGGCGACGGTGCAGGAAATTGCCGGGCAGGTCAAGAAGAACACATCCAACGCTAATGAAGCTTCTGCTAAAACAGTGGAAACTTCACAGGAGCTGGAGCGTGGCAAGGCGCATATGCAGCAGATGATTACCGCAATGCAGGACATCAGTACTTCCGCCGAACAGATTCGCAAAATTATTAAGTCCATTCAGGACATTGCGTTCCAAACCAATATTCTCGCACTGAATGCGGCAGTTGAGGCGGCTCGTGCAGGCGAAGCAGGTAAGGGATTTGCTGTGGTGGCCGATGAAGTACGGAACCTTGCGAATAAGTGTCAGGAAGCTTCTCAGGAAACCACGAATATGATTGAGCAGACAGTGAAGTCTGTGAAATCGGGCACAAAGATTGCCAATGAAACAGCAGGCTCTATGGAAAAAATCGTTCAGTCATCCGGAATTTCCACTGAACTGGTGCATAAAATTTCAGAAGCTTCTAGTGAGCAGGATGCAGCAATTCAGCAGGTGACGATAGGCATGGACCAGATCTCCAGCGTTGTTCAAACAAACTCAGCAACATCCGAGGAAAGCGCTGCCGCAAGTGAGGAACTCTCCGGTCAAGCGGCTATGCTGAAGAAGCTGGTTAGCTATTTCAAGGTTCGCAATGAAAAGGTCAGTGCAGAACTTTCAGCGCCGGCACAATCCGTTGCTCCTCGTAAAGAACCGGTTTCCACAGACGATTTTCCAAGTTCGCCCTCTGATAAGTATTAAAACCAGCGTATAAAAAGTCCGCTCTCTGCTGTGCAGTCTTTGCATGACAGGGAGCGGATTTTTTGATTGCTTGTGCAGGACGATGCAAGGCAGGTCAGTCTCCGATTTCAATCATGATGTGCGGAAATAATATTTTCAGACCAGTTCCACATGGATAAAAAAATCCCCCGCCGGAAATTCCGACAGGGGATAGACGACATTTGGTTTTACTTGCCAGACTGTTTGACCAGCTTGCCAATCACAGCTAAACGCGCATCTTTGTAATCATAGGTGCAGGTGCAAAGAGTAATCAATCGGTCTTTCGGCATGGCCTGCACTTTGCTGGTAAAGACGCTCTTGCTGCGTGCATGGTCAAGAAAAGCTTTCTGTTCCTCATTGGTTGCAAACCGTGTGGGAAACATAGGGGAGGAACCACTCAGAACATATCCTGCAATCAGCTCTATTTTATAATTTGCGGACGGAGTCATTAAATCCATCGTCTTGTGCTGCTGATAGAAGCTTTGATCACGATACTTTTCCAGAGAGGTGAACATATCTCCCGTGGCCAGATGATGTGCGAACAATATGGAATTATCATCTGTAAAATTCGGCGAGTTGCTTTTATTCAGGAAAACAGCACCGTTTTCATTGCTGGTATTGTCAGCCCGATGGGAAAGGTAGTACCGATTATCAGAGCCCTGCACAATCGGATAATTGATGGGAGTACCGCTGCTGTAAATCCATGCAACTGCATTTGGACACGTCTTTTGCAGATTTGCAAAGTCGATTTTAGGTGTCACATTGGCTGCCGGGGCGGGACTGTTTTGCACAGTTCGTGTGGCCAGAGTGTCATAAAATTTATGACTTTCCGACCGGCTTGTTATTTCGAAGAACAGACCGGCAGCAAAGAAGTCCACAGCCAGCAGGCACGCAATGAGGCAGATGGGAAAAGCAAAACGCTTTTTCTTCTTTTTAGCGGACTTGCTCATGGCTTATTCCTCCTCTTCCTGCTCTTTTTTCCGTTTGCGCACACCCCAGCGAATGACCAAAACGGTTGCTACAACGGATGAAGCCAACCCGATGCTCCAGAAAGGCATCGTATCCGGAACGTTGGTTTTCGGCAGCGAAGAAGAACTCTTGCCATTTGTGCCGGTTCCATTGGTACCCTTGCCATTTACTCCATTGGTTCCGTTGCCGTTTGTGCCGGTTTTACCGTTTACGTTGTTCTTGCCGCTTGCTCCATTTGTACCGCTGCCATTTTTGCCATTGGCTCCGTTGCTGCTTTTGCTAGCGCCGGAAGCGTTGGAAGTATTGCCAGAGCTGGACGGTTTGGAAGCATTTGAACTGTCTGAGGATTGTTTCGTGTAGTCGAAGGATGCGGGGGTGGTATTGGAGGCACTTGCATAACCATCATTGCCAGTTGCGTGCATGGAGTACCCCTGGATTGCCGGACCGGAGATGATGTAATGTGTACCATTTGGAATATCCAATGCCGCTGAGGTATCACCCTTCATCGGGATAATTGCTGTATTACTGGAAGCTGAAGAACTGGTGGCACCGTGTAAGGCAATCGACTGATGCGTGCCGGAAGCGGTAGGACTGCTGGAAGAGGACGAGGATGCAGACGATGTGCTGCTGGTACCAAAATTCAGTGTGTCGGTGCGCCCATCAGAGCGGGTATAGGTGAAAGAGCCGGTCAGCGGTGTACCGTCCATATTCATCAACTGAATGGTAAAACCATATTCTTTGCTCTTCTGCTCATCCGTTACCTTATCGTACTTCATCTGCATGGTCATTTTGCCGCTTGCAGACTTCGGGTCTTTTTTATCGGTAACGGTTACTTTGGTGATGTCGCCGCCCTTAACGGTAATGTCCTGGTCCCCAACAAGAGAATAACCAGACGGTGGGGTTTTCTCGTGCAGTGTATAAGCGCCGTCAGGCAGACGTTTGAATTCCGCAATGCCGGTGCCGCCAACAGAAGTGGCAGTCTGGAAAACAGTAGATGATTTTGGTATTTCGAGCTGGAACACTGCACCTGCCAGACCAACAGTGCCGGTATCTTCACCAAGCTTTGTAACAGCAACAGTTGCTGTACCAACTTCCGGCTCATAGTTGATAATCAGTTTATTTTCCGATGTACCAACAAAGTCTTGTTTTTTACCAATGCTGGAGAACGTAACATCGTTTTCATCGTGAAGCACGGCTTTGTAGATATAGTCATGTTTGGATTGGAACAGTTTTGGCGGAGTAATTTCTCTAATATAATACGGTATATCTTCACCCCATGCCAACTTATCAAATTCCAATTTACCATTGCTGTCACTGGTGGCGGTCATTTCTTTGCCGCTTGCATCTTTCACAGGCACGTCTGCGGCATCATTGCTGTATAATCCATAAACAGCGCCTTGCAGCGGAGAGCCCGGCAGGTCGGTATTAATCGCACCGGCACCGTGCAGCGGCACCAGACCAGTGAAGTTTGCGCCAGCCTTAGAAGAAATCGCAGACGAAGAGGACTGGGACGAGGAAGATTGAGACGAGGACTGAGATGATGAGGACTGAGATGATGAGGACTGAGATGATGAGGACTGAGACGAAGAAGAACTGGAACTATTTCCGGATGTGCTTGGATTAGATTGCGCATAGAAAACAATGGAACTATCATTGCTGCGCTTATTTGTAACAGCAACCGGTTTGGACTGTGTGTCAGGAGTTGCACCCTGCGCAGTGTAAAATTTTTCACCGTTCCATTGGTAAACTACACCGCCGGAATCATTCGTTAAGTGAATGTCCACACCCTTTGTAAAGGCACCATCCGCATCTTTTCCATAACCGGTTGGTGTGTCAATTTCTTTGATGGTATAAGTGTGGCCAACAGGCAGGCGGAAAACAGCGAGGCCGTTATTGTCAGTCAAAACATCACTGAACATATAATTGTCTTTATCAGACAGGCCAAGCATATCTTTGCAATAAGCCGCAAAACTTGCGTTTTTCAGTGGAACGCCGGTGTCTTTGTCTATTTTTTGAATTTCAACAACACCGCGATTGGAGTTGGCGAGAGCTTCTGATTTTGATATGCTGCTCCATGTAACAGATGCTGTGCTTCCGGACTGGTCACCTTTTGGAACGATATCAATAAGATTTTGATAACTCTTGCCGGTAATCAGTGTGCTGACTTCTACTTGATATGTAAGCAGGCAAGGTTTGGTCTTGAAGTTACCGGGCAGGTTTACATTCAGATTGCCCTGGGCGGGAGTACCGTCAGATGTCTTTGCGGCGGTAACGGTATAGCTGTAATCTGACAAAGTGCTATGGTTTTCTGAAACGTCAGCTTCTGTTCGTTTTCCGTCCGGTGAAACATTAACAGTCTCTAAGCGAACGCTGCCGGGCACAAGCTGCATTCCTTCCGGCAAAGTATCAATGACTTTAATATTGCTGTCTGATGTTCTCAGCGAGCTCAAATCAGTGCCCGCTTTGTTAATCAGGACACTATATTTTACCCAGTTATTTGTATTGTCCTGCTGCTCTGCTTTCTTTGTAAGAATAGGTGTGTCTATTGTCACAGACGGCCATCCTGTCTTGCTTGGGTCATCTTTATCTTTTACGGTTGCAGAGGCAATGGTACTTCCGTCGCTTTTGTAAAGTTTCGCCTGGTTTTCTGAAGTGAAATTGCGCTGTACTTTATTGTCCTTAATCGTGAGTGACGCCAGACTTGCCGCATCAATCGCAATTTTAAAGGTCAGAGTTAGAGTCTTGCCATTGGCGGCTGTCCCGATTATACATTTTGCTGTTTCCGGCGTGTCACCCGATTTTGGAGTAATTACTGGATCGGCTATACCAGCTACACTGCTTCCAGTGTCATCTTTGCAGGAGAGTGTGTGCGGTACATAGCTGAAGTACTTTGGCAGAGTATCCACTACATAATAGTTGGCCATATCAGTCTGCTTATTTTGGTTTACCACAAGCTCCACTTGAAGCTGTTTATTCTGATAATCGAACATACTGCCTGGTGTTGGCTCAGTAAATTGAGAGGTCAGCATGGTACTCTTGATTTCTGCGGAACCGATTACATCATTATCGAATTGCGCAGCATCTGTGGAAGTATCCCAGTTCTCTATACGGGATACTTCAGGAATAGCAGGTGCAATAACAGCTCCAGTCTCAGGATTTGTCTCAGCGTCTTTATGTTCTTGTGTAACAACCTTTCTGGTTTTTGGATTCACAATCAGGTGAGCGGTGTTGGCATCAGGCTTTTCATCAGCCGCGTTACCCTTAATTTCTGAAACAATTTTCATTTTGAATGTAATTCGCTTGCGTGTGGTAATTGACTTAATGGGCTTGTCAGTGTCGTCATTCTTATATTCCGGATGTTGGTCAATATGGTCATGAATGTCTTTGTTAGGTTCGTTAGCTGGAGAGGTGCCCGGGGTTGCCCATTTGACATCGATACTATATGTATATGTGGGAGTAGTACCGCTTTCCGTCTCTGTGCAGGAACATTTTGTGGTGGCATCTGCATCTGGGGTTGTACTGTAATTACCGCTCTTGCCGCCATCATAAACCTGAATTGCATTTGATATGGTTCCGAGATCACTGTCTGGTGTAATTTCAGAACCATTCCGACCCAACAGATATTGACCATAAGGTTCATTGGAAGCAATGCTATCTGTTACATCTACATTTGTCCATTGCCTATGGGCTTCATTTACATAAATATCCCAAGTGACTGTATGGTCAGCGGGATTATAGGTACCGACTTTTCGTGCGGAAGCGATACCGGGAATTACTTTTTGAGGGCCGGGGCCAAAACTGCCCTCCCATGTTGGAGTTGTTTCACCCATCGTAAAGTCAACAGAAGCATCATTGACAACAGGCGTTGTTTTGGCCTGCTCTTCGGTTAAAATTGTTTTGAAAAAAGATTCTTTGACATCGGTAATATAACAAATGTATAAAACTTTTCCGGAAGCAGGGTTCAATGCCTTCTTCAGGTCAATCGTAAAACTATTGTCAGTGCCAGACGGTGTTGGCTGATCAAGATTCCAAACGCTTGTTCCATTAGACGCATCTTCGTCATTCTTACTGACGCTGTTTTTGGTGCTGACAAAAACAGATTTTTTACTGAGTGATTGGTTTGCGTCCAATTTATCGGTCAATATGGCTTTGTCTACTTTGCGCGCATTTTCATTAAAAATCAGCATCCAGTAGATTTGGTTATTGGCAGCGTCGTAAATGCCTTTTTTCCGCAGCCAAGTTTGCTTGAAATCTACATCAATAGGTTCAGATGGGAGACCGACACCCGATGCATATCCGGTTAAGTCTGCGCGTTGCCCTTTGATGGCTCCGTCGCCCGGCGTGGAAGGAACAGGGGATGTATAGGTCGTTTTCGTAAAAGCGGAAGCCGAGGGCTTTGTGCGGAATTTTATGGTGAAACTTTGTGCACCGGGTTTTAAATAAGAAGCCAAAGCATTTGCAAAATTGATCTGGACATTACTTGTATCTGATGTGTCAGTTATGGTATTAGGAACGCTTTCATCATCGTACGTTAGACTGTCCTTGGTATAGATTTGTCCATTCAGCGGCATCTGCACACCCATTCCGATCGTATCACAATTATTTGGAGTAATGGTGGCTGTCCACTCAATTTGGCCGGTGCTGACTTGGTCATCTTTGTCAAATTTTACGGTCTGGTTATTGAAAGTTACTTCTTGGTCTTGAAAAATCTGTTTGCCTGCCAGTGAGATAGTTGGCGTTGTGCTGACATATTCAGCAAAGGCGATGTTCAGTGTAAAATACGGAGTATCTGAGTTGCCGTATTCTTTATCGGCACTTTGTTG
>JAKVJJ010000046.1 GCA_022487055.1 Oscillospiraceae bacterium | reverse complement strand
CGACGGCAGTATCAAGACGGTCTTTGCGGAATATGACGCGGCAACCCGCGGCGGCAATACACCGGATGGGCGGAAAGTTCGTGGCACCATTCACTGGGTGGATGCAGGCAATTGTGCAGATGCGGAAGTGCGGATGTACGGCAGCTTGTTCACCGTGCCGGAGCCAGAGCAGGAGGAGAATTTTCTCACTGTACTGAATCCGGATTCCCTGACGGTACTGCATAACTGCAAGGTGGAGCCTTCCATGCAGGAGATGAGTCAGTCCGTACCGTTCCAGTTTATGCGCGAAGGCTATTTCTGCTTGGACAAAGATTCTACACCGGAAAAGCTGATTTTTAACCGTTCTGTGTCTCTGAAAGACAGCTTTAAACCCGGAAAGAAATAATTAGCGAGCCGCTTTTCCATAAGCGGCTTTTTTGCTGTCCATGTTTTCCGCCATAGAATTCCTGCTTCTTACCCGAAAAACGGCACAATTTTCAATTTATTTTCATTTTTTTTAAAAACAAGTGGTCAATTTTCATAAAAATATGGTATACTCAGAGAGTTGGGTATAAGCAAGATAAAGATATTGCAATTTGGCTGGTTTCGAAATAGGAAGTTTGCTAAATATTTAACAAAATCCTTGCAAATCGCGTCTCATTGTGATATATTTAACTTGTGAATGAAGCTGATTTTTCGTGCCTAGAACTGCACCGAAAATACAGTGAAAACAATGAATGGAGGAATTATCATGTCTAAAAAAATTGTTTTGGCAGGTGCCTGCCGTACTCCTATTGGTAAAATGGGTGGCGTCTTTGTTAACACCTACACTCCTGAGCTGGCCACAATCGTTGTGAAGGAAGCTCTGAAGCGTTCCGGCGTGCCGGCAGAGGCTGTCGACGAAGTCATCCTTGGCTGTGTGTTCCAGGGCGGCATTGGCCAGAACGTTGCACGTCAGGCTGCTGTCTATGCTGGTATTCCGATTTCCACTCCTGCATTTACACTGAACAACCTCTGCGGTTCCGGACTGAAGAGCGTCAACGTGGCTGCGGGCCTGATTCAGGCTGGCCAGGCTGATGTCATTGTTGCTGGCGGCGCTGAAAATATGTCCAACGCTCCTTATCTGCTGAAAAAAGCACGTTTTGGCTATCGTCTGAATGACGGCGTGCTGATTGATTCCATGCAGAACGATGGCTTGTGGGATACTTTCCATCATTATCCGATGGGCATCACTGCAGAGAATGTTGCTGAGAAATACGGCATTACCCGCGAAATGCAGGATGAGTTCTCCGCAAACAGCCAGCAGAAGTGCCAGAAGGCACTTGCTGCGGGCAAGTTCAACGACGAAATCGTTCCGGTCGAAGTCAAGCAGAAGAAGCAGACCGTGCTGATCGACAAGGATGAAGCGCCGCGCGCAGGTATCACCGCAGAGAGCATTTCTCATTTGAAGCCGTGCTTCAAAGAGGGCGGCACTGTAACCGCAGCTAACTCCTCCGGCATCAACGATGCAGCTTCCGCGATTGTTTTGATGACAGAAGACAAGGCAAAAGAACTGGGCATCAAACCTATGGCTTATTGGATTGACGGTGCATCCGCAGGTGTTGATCCGGCATACATGGGTCTTGGCCCAATTGATGCAACAAAGAAAGTCATGAAGCACAGTGGCATGAGCGTGAAGGATATGGACCTCGTTGAAGCAAATGAAGCATTTGCTGCACAGTCTATCGAAGTCTGCCGTGAACTGGACTTAGATATGGACAAAGTCAATGTTAACGGTGGTGCTATTGCGCTGGGCCATCCGGTTGGCTGCTCCGGCTGCCGTATCCTGACCACCCTGCTGTATGAGATGCAGCACCGCGGCAGTGAGTATGGACTTGCTACTCTGTGCGTTGGCGGCGGCATGGGCGTTGCCACAATCGTTAAGCGTTACGAATGATTTTTGTTAACCAGAGATAAGAAGGCTGATTGAACATGAGCTATGTCAAATATGAGCAGAAGGACTTTGTGGGCGTGGTCACCATTGACCGCGAAAAATCCCTGAATGCCTTGAATGATGCGGTGCTGGCAGACCTCGAAACCGCTATTGATGGCATTGACGCTGACAAAACGCGCTGCGTCATTATTACCGGTGCAGGCCAGAAGGCTTTTGTCGCCGGTGCGGATATTGGTGCTATGAGTACCATGACTCCGGATGAAGGACGTGCATTCAGCGCGCATGGCAACGCGGTTTTTCGCAGAATTGAAAAGCTGCCAATGCCTGTGATTGCTGCTGTGAATGGTTTTGCACTGGGCGGCGGTTGTGAGTTGTCCTTGAGCTGTGATATTCGTCTCGCGTCCGAAAATGCAGTTTTCGGCCAGCCGGAAGCCGGTTTGGGCATTACCCCAGGTTTTGGCGGCACCCAGCGTCTGGCACGTACCGTTGGTGTGGGCAAGGCAAAGGAAATGATTTATGCGACTCGCAATATCAAGGCTGCAGAAGCACTGCGCGTGGGTTTGGTCAATGCCGTTTATCCGGCAGATCAGCTCATGGAGGAAGCAATGAAGCTTGCTCAGCGGATCGCTGGCAATGCACCGATTGCTGTTCGCCAGTGCAAAAAGGCTATCAATTTGGGGCTGCAGATGGATATTGACTCTGCCACTGCATTGGAGCCGGAATTGTTTGCTGCCTGCTGCGGCACACAGGACCAGAAGAATGCAATGACAGCTTTCTGCGAAAAGCGGAAACATGACCCGTTTGTCAATAAGTAATGATTCCTTAATATAAATTATAGGAGGTATTATTCCATGATAGTTGGTGTTATTGGTGCTGGAACCATGGGCTCCGGCATTGCGCAGGCATTTGCTCAGACCGAAGGCTATGAAGTCCGCCTTTGTGATGTTAAGGCTGAGTGGGCCGCAGGCGGCAAAGGCAAGATTCAGAAAAGCCTTGACCATCTGGTAAAGAAGGGCAAGATTGACCAGGCACGCGAGGATGCAATCCTTGCAAAGATTACCACTGGCACAAATGAAATTGCAAAAGATGCAGACCTGATTGTTGAGGCTGCATTGGAGAAGATGGACATTAAGCAGGGCATTTTCAAGCAGCTTGATGAGCTGTGCAAGCCTGAGTGCATCTTTGCTTCCAACACTTCTTCTCTGTCCATCACAGAGATTGCCAATGGTATCAAGCATCCGGTTGTTGGCATGCATTTCTTTAACCCAGCTCCGGTTATGAAGCTGGTGGAAGTGATTGCTGGCATCAACACCTCTGATGCAGTTGTCGAGAGAATCAAGGCAATTTCTACAGAAATTGGCAAGACTCCGGTACAGGTCAAGGAAGCTCCTGGATTCGTTGTAAACCGTATTCTTGTTCCGATGATTAACGAAGGTATTGTTGTTCTGTCTGAGGGCACTGCAACTGCTGAGGATATCGATACTGCAATGAAGCTTGGCGCAAACCATCCGATGGGCCCTCTGGCTCTGTCTGACCTGATTGGCAACGATATTGTCCTTGATGTTATGGAAGTCCTCTACAATGAAACCGGCGACTCCAAGTACCGTCCTGCTCCGCTATTGCGCAAGATGGTTCGCGGTGGCTTGCTTGGCAGAAAGAGCGGCAAGGGCTTCTATGATTATTCCAAATAATTATCGTCCGTAAATGACAGATTTGGAGGAACGAGTATGGACTTCACATTAAGTAAAGAACAAGAAATGGCTCGCACCCTTTTTAGGGATATGGCAGAAAACGAGATTAAGCCGCTCGCAGCCGATATTGATGAGCAGGAGCGCTTCCCGAAAGAAGCTTTGGAGCTCTTTAAAAAGTACAAAATGATGGGTATTCCTTATCCGAAGGAATACGGTGGAGCTGGTTGTGATACCCTTACTTATGAGATGGCTCTTGAGGAAATCTGCAAAGTATGCGCGGCAACCGGTACTATGCTTTCCGCTCACATATCTTTGGGTACATGGCCAATCGTCAAATTCGGTACAGAAGATCAGAAAAAGAAATATCTGCCGAAGCTTTGCACCGGCGAATATTTGGGCGCTTTTGCTCTGACAGAGCCGGGCGCAGGCACCGATGCTTCCGGCCAGCAGACAAAAGCTGTGCTGGATGGCGACCATTATGTCCTTAACGGCAGCAAGATTTTCATTACCAATGCAGGCTATGCCGATGTCTATGTTGTCTTTGCCATGACCGATAAGAGCAAGGGAAACCATGGCATTTCCGCCTTCATTGTAGAGAGCAAGTTCCCGGGCTTCTCCGTTGGTAAGAAGGAGAAGAAGATGGGTATCCACGGCTCCGCTACCTGTGAATTGATTTTTGAGAACTGCATTGTTCCAAAAGAAAACCTCCTCGGTCAGGAAGGCAAAGGCTTTGGTATTGCTATGGCAACACTGGACAACGGCCGTATCGGCATCGCTGCTCAGGCTGTCGGCCTTGCAGAGGGCGCACTTGATGAAACAATCAAGTATGTGAATGAAAGAAAACAGTTTGGCCGCCCGCTTGCAAAATTCCAGAACACACAGTTCCAGATTGCCGACATGGTTACCAAAACCAAGGCAGCTCAGCTGATGCTTTATCGTGCTGCACTTGCTGAAGAAACAAAGGGCGCAAAAAATAAGCGCTACTCTGAAGAAGCAGCAATGGCAAAATTGTTCTGTGCCTCCACAGCGATGGATGTTACCACTCGCTGCCTGCAGCTCTTTGGCGGCTATGGATATACGCGTGAGTATCCGATTGAGCGCATGATGCGTGATGCCAAGATTACTGAAATCTATGAAGGCACCAGCGAAGTGCAGAGAATGGTTATCTCCAAGTATGCCATGGGCTAAAACTCAAAGGAGGGAAATTCGTTGAATATTGTCGTTTGCGTAAAGCAAGTTCCAAATACAAATGAAGTTAAACTTGACCCGAAAACCGGAACCCTGATTCGTGAGGGCGTGCCAAGCATTATGAACCCGGATGATAAGGCTGGCCTTGAGGCTGCTCTTGAGCTGAAGGACAACACTGGTGCTCATATCACAGTCGTTTCCATGGGCCCGCCACAGGCTGATGCTGTGCTGCGTGAGGCTATGGCTATGGGTGCTGACGATGCTTATCTGGTGACTGACCGTGCATTTTGCGGCGCTGATACACTTGCCACTTCCACAACTATTGCCGCTGCACTCAAGAAAATTGGCAAGACCATGAAGATTGACCTTATCATCACTGGTCGTCAGGCTATTGATGGTGATACCGCTCAAGTCGGTCCGCAAATTGCTGAGCATCTCGGTATTCCGAATGTCAGCTATGCACAGGACATCAAAGTGGATGGCGACACTGTCACCGTCAAACGTCAGTTTGAGGACCGCTATCATGTTGTAAAGGCTAAGATGCCTTGCTTGGTCACGGCGCTTGGTGACATGAACAAACCGCGTTACATGACCCCTGGTGGAATTTTTGATGCTTACCGTGAGAATGAGGTAAAGCAGATTACCCGCAAGGATTTGGATGTTGAAGATACCCAAATCGGTCTTAAAGGCTCACCAACCCGTGTTGCTCAGTCTTTCCCGAAGCAGCTTAAGGGCAAGGGCACGATTGTTACTCCTGATGGCGCAGATGCGGCCGCAGATTACATTGTTGCCCGTCTTGAAGAGAAATTCATTATATAGTTGAAAGTGGTGAGCAAAATGAGTTTTGAAGATTACAAAGGCATTTTCGTTTTCGTTCAGCAGGTAGACAATAAGGTCAATAATGTTTCCTTTGAGCTTCTCGGTAAGGCAAAAGAACTTGCTAAGGATATGGAAACAGAAGTAACTGCTGTTCTGCTTGGCTCCAAGGTTTCAAACCTGTGTGATGAGCTGGCAAAGTGGGGTGCGGACAAGATTCTGGTCGTTGATGACCCGCGTCTTGAGCCATACACAACTGAGCCGTATGCTTATTGCATGAACTATATCATTAAGAATTACAAGCCGGCTGTTGTGCTTTATGGTGCAACTGCTATTGGCCGTGACCTTGCTCCGCGTGTGTCTGCGCGTGTTAAGACCGGTCTGACCGCTGACTGCACAAAGCTGGCTGTTGACTCTGAGACAAAGGGCCTGCGCATGACTCGTCCGGCATTCGGTGGCAACATTATGGCTACCATCCTCTGCCCAGACCATCGTCCGCAGATGGCGACTGTGCGTCCTGGTGTTATGAAGAAAGCTGAGCCGCAGGCTGGCCGCAAGGTTCCCGTGGAAACCGTTAACGTCAAGCTGACGGATGCTCAGAAGACTGTCAGTGTTGTTGATATTGTCAAGAACATTACCAATAAGGTTGACATCCAGAGCGCAAAGATTCTGGTGGCTGGCGGTCGTGGCATGAAGAAGCCTGAAAACTTTAAGATGCTGCGTGAACTGGCTGATGTCCTTGGCGGTGAAGTTGCTGCTTCCCGTGCTGCAGTCGATGCAGGTTGGGTTGAGAAAGACATTCAGGTCGGTCAGACAGGCAAAACTGTCCGCCCGAAACTGTACATTGCCTGTGGCATTTCCGGTGCTATTCAGCATCTGGCCGGCATGGAGGAATCTGATCTCATCATTGCTATCAACAAGGATGCGTATGCGCCTATCTTTGAGGTCGCTGATTACGGCATCGTCGGTGATGCACTGAAGATTGTTCCGGAGCTGACTGCGAAACTGAAAGAAGCCGTTGCTGCGAAGGAAGCTGTCTGATTTTTCTAAAAAATGGAATGCCCGTTTGCAAAGAGATTTGCAGGCGGGCATTTTTGTGTTATACTATGCCTATAACCTTTTGCAATGAATGGGGAATCAGAAAAAATGCTGAAAGATGACTGGGAAGAAAAGCAAGTTGATGTGGATGCCAAGATGCTGGCGAAAATTATTTTTAATAAGGAAACACCAAATTATCTGCCGCTGGAACATCAGAGCGATACACAGGTGAATGCACTTTACACGCAATTAGACACAATGCTGCAGCAGAATCTGCTGAATGAGGCAGAGGATTTGCTTTATGAGCAAGTGGATACGAAAAATTACCGCTATCTTGAGATGGCAATTGATTTCTATGTGAAGCTCAATAAAAAGACTGACAAAGAGTTGGATGAATCCGACTTTGAACGCTCAGAGATTGAAGAAGGGCTGCAGGATATGATTCATCGCTTTAATATTACATTGCCGGCATAAAAAAAGCTTCCGCACTGCACACAAAGCAGCCGGAAGTTTTTTTAGTTCGTTCAGCTTAGATTTTGTTGCTCTGATGCCAGATGCCCTGCTCCTCGGCAGCTTTGATAAGCTGTTCGCGGAAATCCGGGTGCGCAATGCTGATAAGCTTTTCAGAGCGTTCCCACAGGGAAGCACCCTTCAGGTTAACCATTCCGTATTCTGTTACAACATACTGCACATTGGTACGCGTATCTGTAACAGCAGAACCCTTTGGCAGTACCGGCAGAATACGCGAAGCAACTTTTCCGGTTTTCTTATCTTTAAAGGTAGAAGAACAGCACAGAAAACTCTTGCCGCCTTTAGAGAGATATGCGCCCATCACATAATCAAGCTGGCCGCCAGCGCCGGAAAGCTGATGAATGCCGCTGGATTCACCATTTACCTGGCCATAGAGGTCAATGTTAACGATATTGTTAATTGAAATCATGTTATCGTGCTGTGCAATGATGCGCACATCATTCACATAATCGACTGGTGCAGCCATGCAGGCAGGGTTGTCATCCAGATAATCGTACATCCGCTGAGAGCCGGACGCAAATGCAAAGACCTGTCTGCCGGGATTCAGAGTTTTCTTATTGCAGGTGATAATGCCACGTTCTGCAAGGTCAACATAAGCATCTACATACATCTCTGTGTGCACACCGAGGTCTTTCAGGTCAGAATCTGCCAACAATGTACCAACGGTGTTTGGCATTGCACCAATGCCAAGCTGCAGGCATGCGCCGTTTGGAATCTGTGCGACAATCTGGCGCGCAACAGTTTTGTCCACTTCCGTTGCCGGACGCGGTTCCGGCATACAGCGAAGATGCGGATTCTGCATTTCAACAATCGCATTAACACGCGAAATGTGAATGTCATTCTGGAAACCGCCAAGGCAGCGTGGCAGTTTCGGATTGACTTCCACAACAATGTGTTTTGCACTGTCGCAAACAGCCATCTGGGTTGCGCCGGAAGGGCCAAAGTTAAAGTACCCATGTTTGTCCATTGGCGTGACTTGCAGAAATGCGTAGTCGGCTGGTTCCTGTTCCTCTCGGATATAGCGGGGCATTTCAGAGTAGCGCTCCGGAACATTGGTGAGAAAACCATATTTGGTATATTTACGGTCGATAGCAGAGTAGAACCAGCAGTAAACCGAGAGATATTTTTTCGCATCCGGAATCTGATAAACTGCCGGCGTCTCCATCAAAATGTTGGTGCGGATTTTCAAATCTCTCAGGTCATCGATGGGAATGCGCTTGGCCAGAGCTGCATCAAGATCATGAGTAGCACCTGCGTTAAAGCCATAGTCAATCCAGTCACCGGAATGGATGGCCTGTACTGCTTTTTCCGCCGTTGTCAGTTTTTGAGCATATTCTTCTGTGTAGTTCATAAAAACAGCGACCTTTCTGTAAAAAAATAAAGGAAAATGAATTGTTTGTGAATTATTCTACAAACTTATTATACCATGAATTGGGACAAAGAACAAGTATCCGATTTTATGTTTAGGAAAACAAATAAACCTGCATCAACATAAAAAATATGGTAAAATAAGGGCAGTCCATTTACTTTGAACAAAAATGATGAACGGACAGGGGGGACAAAATTGCGTGAAGCCAATAAAGCCAGTATGCGGATACTGATGCTCCTGCGCATACTGGAGAGAGAATCCAGCGCGGAATGTCCGCTGCCCATGAAATCCCTGCAGCAGATGCTTGAAAGCCGCGGAATTTTTTCCGGACGAAAGGCGGTTGGGCGTGACATCACGGCTCTGCGCCAACTTGGCTGCGAGGTCGTGTATACGCGTCGGTCACCGGGTGGGTACTATCTGTGCCACCACAGACTGGAGCCGGCGGAAGTGCGTGTGCTGACAGACGCGGTGGAAGCGGCGCCGTTTTTAACGCAGGGAATGACGGACGCGCTGGTGCGGAAACTGCAGACAATGCTGACCGGACAGGAACAGCAAGCGCTGCAGGAACAAATTTATTATGACCCCGGACGAAAAATGGAGAATACGGAGATAGGGGACACCATCACGGAACTAATCCATGCCGTTGCCATGAAGAAAAAGGTAATGTTTTGTTATCACCACCATGTGCTGCGCAATGGTGCCGTGCATCTTG
>JAKVJJ010000045.1 GCA_022487055.1 Oscillospiraceae bacterium | reverse complement strand
CTGCGAAAAGGACAGCCACGGCACTAAAATCACGCTGGAAGTCAAGGACAATACCGATGACGATAATTATGATACCTACCTTGACCAGTACACCATTCAGAACTTGGTGAAAAAGTACAGCGACTACATCCGTTATCCTATCCGCATGGAAATGAAGAAAAGCCGCCAGAAGCCGAAACCGGACAATGCACCGGAAGATTACAAGCCAGAATATGAGGATTACACCGAAATGGAAACGCTCAATTCCATGGTACCGCTCTGGCGTAAAAATAAGAATGAAATTACAGAGGATGAATACAATACTTTCTACAAGAGCAAATTCGGTGACTATGAGAATCCGCTCAAAGTGATTCACAGTTCCACAGAGGGTGTTGCAACTTACAATGCATTGCTGTTTATTCCGGCGCATCCGAGCTATGACTATTACACCAAAGACTATGAAAAGGGTTTACAGCTTTACAGTAACGGCGTGCTGATTATGGACAAGTGTGCCGACCTGCTGCCGGATTATTTCAGCTTTGTCCGCGGCTTGGTGGACAGTCAGGATTTGAGCCTGAATATTTCCAGAGAAATGCTGCAGCATGACCGCCAGCTCAGCATCATTGCGGGCAGATTGGAAAAGAAAATTAAGTCCGAACTGGAAACCATGCTGAAGAACGACCGTGAGAATTATGAAAAGTTCTTTAAAGCATTTGGCCTGCAGCTTAAATATGGCGTTTACAGTGATTTCGGTCAGCATAAAGACCTGCTGCAGGATTTGCTTCTGTTCTATTCCAGCAGTGAAAAGAAGCTCGTCACGCTGAAAGAATACGCAGACCGCATGAAAGAGGACCAGAAGTATATTTATTATGCGGCGGGTGAATCCGTTGCCAAAATTGATATGCTGCCGCAGACAGAAGCGGTTAAGGATAAAGGCTATGAGATTCTGTACCTCACGGATAACGTGGACGAGTTTGCGTTGCGTGTGATGATGAAGTACAACGATAAGGAATTTAAGTCTGTGTCGGCGGATGACCTCGGTTTGGAAACAGAGGAGGAAAAGGAAGCCGCCAAGAAGAAGGTGGAAGAAAACAAGGATATGCTCAACTTTATGAAGGATGCCCTGAATGGTCAGGTGAAGCAGGTTATCCTTTCCACAAAGCTCAAGAGTCATCCCGTCTGTCTTTCCACAGACGGAGCGCTGTCCATAGAGATGGAAAAGGTGCTCAATGCCATTCCAAACGGTAACGAAGAAAAGGTAAAGGCACAGCGCGTGCTGGAGATAAACGCGAATCATCCGATTTTTGATAAGTTGTGCGCATTGTATAAACTGGATACCAATAAGCTGAAAGCATATACAAATCTGCTGTATACACAGGCACTGTTAATTGAAGGTGTGCCGATTGAGGACCCGGTTTCCTTCAGTAATGAAGTTTGCAAACTGATGGTTGACGATTGATTCGCCTGCAATAAAAGCCCTCATAAAAAAGAATCTATAGAATTTAAAAATCCTGCAGTTTAAAAGCTGCAGGATTTTTTATGAAATTGTAGCCATGCTATATATCACTGTGTCATTTACCCATTTAGATGCAGGTTTATATTATTTAAATCGGAAATATATCGCTACCCCAAAAGCTGCAATCCTATAAATATCATTATTTTCCCAGAAACACCCGAATGGTTTGACTGATGAAAAGTTTGTTTTCATTCATCCATGGGCTGTGCCCAGAATGCTCGAACCATATGATACCCTTTTGAGAAGTCTCCAAGTTATTGTAGTATTGCTGTGTCAAGGAAGCAGGAGCATTTGCATCGTGCTTGCCGAGAAAGAAATAAATCGGGATTTTCAGTTTGGTGTACTGTTTCCTTAAATCAATATTGTAGAGCTGCGGATATACCTGATTGAATGTATGAATGATACCTCTAAGATAATTAACGGAGTCCACAATTCCATATTCCGGTGACAGCATATCCCTTATTGTATGATAGCCGCCATTAGTAATCTCGGGATTTTTCTCCATGTAATTCGAAAGATAATTCAAATAGACAGCCGATTTCCATGTAACGTCTTTCCCATAATAAGGCGGCATCCCATTGGCAACTAACTTTTGTACGACCTTTTCATCGCCGCTTGTCTTTGCAAGTTCCATCACTTTTTTATAGTCTGTGATTTCCGTTTCTTTAAAATCTACCATCTGGCCAGTGCCGATAAATGCGTGATATTTTTCAGGTGTCGCGTCCGCCAAAAAAATTCCAAGCGCACTGCCCCACGATTCTCCCATGAGATAAATCTTTTCAGTTCCGAAGCGTTTTCGCAGAAGGTCAGTCAAGGCGATACCATCCTTGATGTATGTATCAACCGTTATTTTGTCCTTTGAAACAGCGTTGTATGATTTACCGCTGCCCGGTTGATCCCAGTTTACAACAACAAAGCGTTCTTCCAGCCCTGCCAGTGCATACCGTGTTGCTGCCATCTGCGTTCCTCCGGGGCCGCCAGCCAGAAACAGAAGCACCGGATTGCGGCGACTTTTCCCCCGAATGCTGATCCATTCCTGGTGACCATTTAGCTCAACTTGATTGAGCTCCGCAATACTGTTTGTCTGTACCGTTCCATTTTCATTCAGTATCTGCGGTGTGTGAGCAGTAAATTGACTGAGTGTAATGAGAATCGTCATCAATACAGCCAGTCCAGCTAAAAGGAAAGCAGACTTTTTCAGACGCACGCTTGCCGTTTTCGACGAAACTCTTTTCCGCCTGCAAATTGCAATTTGAACAGCACAGACCATGAAGAAGATGAAACTTATGATGGCTGCTATGAGCAGGAGTCCTGTAATGATAGCTATGACCATGTTTTTCTCAATCCTTATTACACACTTATATTTTATTTAACTGCCAGCCGGACATTGAAATGATACTATTTTTTTAACCATGGGTCAAGAATATCTTTTTGTAAGTGTCAAAAGCGGCGGGGTTGCAACTTTTTATGCGATATATGGATGAAACTTTTAAAAAGTGGAGGGCATCTATGAAAAAAGGGAGCCTTGAATTTCTCATTCAAAGCTCCCGAAACCCACATAAAACACTGACCTGTAAGCTGTGCAATTATTTGGGCAATATTTGGTCGAGGTGACAGGACTCGAACCTGCGACATCATGGTCCCAAACCATGCGCGCTACCAACTGCGCTACACCTCGAAATAAGGACAAATGTTATTATATAAAAAAAAAACGGAATTGTCAAGCAATCATTTTCACAAAGATTTCAGAGAAAAAACTTGTAAACTTTTCTTGAAAGGTGTTAGCTGGAATGGTAAACTAATAGTTATACGCTTATGTTGCATAGGAAAGGGACTGCCATGAAGGAAAAAATCAAAGAAGTTTGGAAGTATCTGACCTCTAAAGAAATGATTTTGTATATTGTCTTTGGTGTGTTTACCACAGCGCTGAATCTTGCCATCTATTTTGTTCTGACAGAAGCAATGCACACAGATGAAGCACTGGCATATTTCATTGCGTGGATTATTGCCATGCTGTTTGCATTCGTTACCAACAAGCGCTATGTCTTTGAAAGCAAAACCAAGGCACGCAAAGCAGTTCTCTTCGAGCTTGGCACATTCGCGGCGGGCCGCCTTATGACCTTTGCTGTTGGCGAGGCAATGATTATTATTTTCGTGCAGCATTTGAGACAGTCGAATGTAATCTGGAAGTTAATTACTAATGTCATTGAGATTGCCGGCAACTGGCTTGTCAGCAAGTTTATCACTTTTAGAAAAAAGACGGAACAGAAATCCGCTATGGAGGCAGAAAAGAAATGAAAGCAACTGAAAAAACGATGGATTCGATTGTATCGCTCTGTAAAAACCGTGGCTTTATTTATGCCGGCAGTGAAATTTACGGCGGCATCTCCAACACATGGGACTATGGTCCGCTGGGCGTTGAATTCAAAAATAATGTCAAAAAGGCTTGGCTCAAAAAGTTTGTGCAGGAAAGCCCTTATAATGTCGGATTGGATTCCGCAATTCTGATGAATCCGGAAGTCTGGGTTGCCACCGGTCATGTGGGTGGATTTTCTGACCCGCTGATGGACTGCCGCGACTGCAAAACCCGTCACCGCGCAGACAAGCTGATTGAGGATGCAACCGGTGAAATCGCTGACGGTTGGAGCAACGAGCAGATGATGAGCTTTATTAAAGAGCATCATATCAAATGCCCGAACTGCGGCAGCGAGAATTTTACAGACATCCGTCAGTTCAACCTGATGTTTAAGACTTCTCAAGGTGTTACCGAGGATGCCAAGAATACAGTCTATCTCCGCCCGGAAACCGCACAGGGCATTTTTGTGAATTTCGCGAATGTGCAGCGCACCACCCGCCGCAAGCTGCCTTTTGGTGTTTGCCAGATTGGCAAGAGCTTCCGCAATGAGATTACTCCAGGCAACTTCACTTTCCGTACCCGTGAGTTTGAACAGATGGAATGTGAATTTTTCTGCAAGCCGGACACTGACCTTGAGTGGTTTAAATATTGGAAGGACTTCTGTGAAAACTGGCTGTATTCTCTTGGCATCACCAAAGAAAATCTGCGGCTGCGTGACCATGAGCAGAAAGAGCTTTCTTTCTATTCGAAGGCAACAACGGATGTGGAATATCTGTTCCCATTCGGATGGGGCGAATTGTGGGGCATTGCAGACCGCACAAACTATGATTTGACACGCCATCAGGAGCACAGCGGCAAAGACCTGACTTACTTTGATCAGGAGGCAAATGAGCACTATCTGCCGTATGTCATTGAGCCTTCTCTGGGTGCAGACCGTGTGACACTGGCTTTCCTGTGTGATGCCTATGATGAAGAAATTGTGGATGAAACCAAGAAAGACACCCGTGTGGTGCTGCATCTGCATCCGGCACTGGCACCGTTTAAGGTTGCTGTTCTGCCGCTCTCTAAGAAACTGAGCGAGCCGGCAAAGGAAATCTATGCAAAGCTTTCGAAGCACTTCATGGCGGACTATGATGAAACCGGCTCTATTGGCAAGCGCTATCGCCGCCAGGATGAAATCGGCACGCCTTTCTGCATCACTTATGACTTTGACAGCGGAAATGACGGCTGTGTCACTGTGCGTGACCGTGATTCCATGCAGCAGGAACGTCTCAAGATTGAAGATCTGGACGCATGGCTGCAGCAGAAAGTGGAATTTTAATAGAACGGATTATATTCAGTTGTGCGGATCATTACCAGAAAACAAAAGAAAAGGTTTCTGAAAACCATTTCCATTGGCTTTCAGAAACCTTTTTTATTTCTTACTTTTCTTTATGATTGCGCCGGCACATCAAGTAGGCTGCGCTGCCTGTGACGGCTGCTGTTTTAATTAAAATCTGAAGCATCTGCTCTGGAGTGGCCGGGAACTTATCCAGAAACAGGTCGCGCATGGGGTGGGAAACTTTGCGGCCAAAAATGTCCTGATAACTCAGCAATTCTGTATCATAGTGGAATGGATTATTTTCATGCAGCATAAACATACGCACCGCACGGTCGGTGCCGGGGCCATAAGTGTTAAAACCGCAGCAGGGGGAATAACCGGCATCAATGCCATGAAGCGGCCCCCAGAAAGAATTGCGGTGGTCATGTCCGACAAACAGCCCCATCACATCCCCGGCTTCTGCTAGCACGTCCAGCTCACCGGAATTGGAATCCGGTACGCAGGGTGCTTCTCCTAACTCACCGCCATAAACTTTCTTTTTGTCTAGCAGATAGCAGCGTCCCTTGCGGCTGTCATAGGCCTGAATCGCACGCGGTGTGCCTTTTGGAACTTCCTTTAAAAACTCATAAAATTCTGGCACAGGGATATGCTGAAAGACCAAAGAGGGAAGATAATTTCCGCTGTTTTCCTTTGCAAGCCGGTCACGCGTCCGGCGGTACCATTCAAGTTGACTTGGTTTTACCGGGGCAAAGCGGTCAGAATTTGAGTCAATCACATAGACGGCAGCTGCGGGCTTTCCATCATTGCCCGCAATGGTGACACATCCGCTGCCGCAGTCTTCCGGTTCTTCCATGGTGTTCATGCATTCCGGATACTGCAGATAGTAATACATTTGCTGGCGGTTATTCAGGCCTGCCTGTGCGTCATGATTGCCGAAAGTCACCAGAAACGGAACCTGCTGTTCAGCAAACGGCAGTAGAATTTTGTGCAGGGTTTCTCCGGTTTTCAGTTTGCCGCCGGGAACATGAAAATAGGGACTGTAACCCTTGAGCTGGTCACCGGTAAAGACAACAAGGTCTGGCTTTTCCTTCTGAAGTGCCGCACGCAGGAACTGAATGGAATCTCTGCAGACAATCGGGCTTTCCTGAATGTCTGCTACCTGCATAATGCGGAATGTGCCATCCTTGCGGAAATGAAGCTGTTTGTCCATTTATTTGCTCCTCCCTTGAGGAAAATCTACAATTTAAATATACATTTATACTATGCCACAAATTTGGAAATTCTGCAAGCGGAAAAAAGGGATTCTGCTTGCAGCCATTCGTGTGCGTTTGGGCGTTGGGAAAGGATGTACAGACCAATCAGAAATTAAACAAAATATTTGTATTGACATCTTTCTGAAATGATGTTATATTATGCATAGAAAATCGCATTAAGATACTAGTATGATAAACATTTTGACAGACAGGAGCGCTTTTTACGACCGCTGTCAAAATAAAAGGAGTGTGCCTTATGGCAGATTTGAAAAAATATGAATTCTGGTTTGTAGTTGGCAGTCAGGACCTTTACGGGCCGGAAGTGCTGAAAACAGTGGATGCACACAGCCGTGAAATGGTGGACACATGGAACAAGAGCGGACTGTTGCCCTGCACACTGGTGTGGAAGTCAGTTGTACGGAACACTGAGGAAATTTATGATACACTGACAGCAGCAAATGCAGATGCCAAGTGCGCGGGCGTTATCACATGGATGCACACTTTCTCCCCGAGCAAAATGTGGATTCCTGGTTTCCAGGCGCTGCAGAAGCCGCTGCTTCATCTGAATACTCAATATAACCGTGATATTCCGTGGAACGACATTGACATGGACTTCATGAATCTGAACCAGTCTGCACACGGTGACCGCGAGCACGGCTATATTGCTGCCCGGATGCGTCTGCAGCAGAAGGTTATCTCTGGTTGGTGGAAAGAGGAAAAGACCTGCCACCGTATGGCCGGATGGATGCGCGCCGCTGTCGGTGCTTTTGAGAGCCGCCGCACACACGTTCTGCGTATTGGCGACAATATGCGCAATGTGGCTGTAACGGACGGCGATAAGGTGGAAGCTGCCATTCGTCTTGGCTGGCGTGTAGACTACTATGGCGTGGGCGACATTATCCGTGCTGTGGACGCTGTGACGGAAGATGAAGTTAATACGCAGGTGGCAGAGTATCAGGAGCGCTATGAGATGGCAACAGACAACATTGATTCTGTTCGCTATCAGGCACGCGAGGAAGCCGCACTGAAGAAGTTTATGGATGAGCACGGATACAATGCTTTCCACACTAACTTTGAGGACTTGCAGCAGCTCCGTCAGCTTCCCGGGTTGGCAGCACAGGACTTGATGCGTCAGGGTTATGGCTTCTCAGCAGAGGGCGACTGGAAAACAGCAGCACTGTGCCGCATTATGAAAGCAATGACCGCTGACTGCAAAGGTGGTACAGCCTTCATGGAAGACTATACTTATAACTTTGATCCGAAGTGCGGCATGAATATGGGCAGCCATATGTTGGAAGTCTGCCCGTCTGTGGCTGCAACAAAGCCGAAGATTGAGGTCCATCCGCTGGGTATTGGCGACCGTGAGGATCCGGCCCGCCTGACCTTTAAGGCAAAGAGCGGCCCGGCAGTGCTGGCCACTATTATCGATATGGGTGACCGTTTCCGCATGATTGCCAATGATGTGGAATGCCAGACGCAGGAGCATGAAATGCCGAAGCTGCCGGTTGCTGCTGTGCTGTGGAAGCCTCTGCCGACTTTGGAAACCAGTGCGGAAGCATGGATTTATGCCGGCGGTGCACATCACAGTGTCATCAGCTATGACCTGACTGCTGAGGACCTGCGCGATTTTGCTGAAATCATGGACATCGAGTTCATTCATATCGGTGCTGACACAAAAATTGAGGAACTGCGCAAAGAGCTTACATGGAATGATTTGACATGGAAACTGAAGAAGTAATTTTGAATTTTCTGATATAAAGACAGACTTGGCTGATGCTGAAAAAAGCAGCCAAGTCTGTTTTTTGTTTTTTAATGTGTTATAATAATAACTAGCAAAAAGAATTGACCAAAAACATATGGAAATAAAGAACTAAAGTTGTAAGTATTCATTTGTTAAGCAGATTTGATTTATCTTGGGTATTTTTTACCATATTATCAAAATGAAAAATATTAAAAATGGGGGGCACCCAATGAATCCGGCAGTAGAAAAATTTGGCAGCATGGTTGATGACCAGCTCGCACAGAATCCGGCAGCTTCCAGAAGGCTGCTGATCACTGCTTTCCGGCTTAATGGATGGGCAGGAAAGCACGTCTTTAAAAAAGTATCTCCGGCTCATCTTGCACTGGACGACGTGTGCAATCAAATGATTTTGCGCTCTTTTGACCATCCGCAGCAAAGTGCCATGGTCAGCATTTTTACGCCATGTGAGCTGTTGCACACATTCGGCCTGACGCCCATGCTGCCGGAGATGCTTTCCTGCTATCTTTCCGGTGCCGGTTCAGAGCGCGGTTTCATTGACGCGGCGGAAAAAAGCGGCATTCCGGAAACATTCTGTTCCTATCATAAGATATTGCTGGGTGCTGCTCTGACCGGGGTGCTGCCCAAACCGCGGTTTATCTTTAATACCACTTTTGCCTGCGATGCCAATACGCTGACATTTCGTAAACTGGCGGAATTTTACGAAGTGCCGCATTTTGTGTTGGATGTGCCGCTGGACCAGAGTGAGGAAGCGGTGCAGTATGTGGCAGAACAAATGCAGAGCTTTGCCAAAAAGATGAGTGCGCTGCTGCAGAAGCCGCTGGATGAAGAACTTTTGCGGCAGACCGTGAGCAGAAGCAGCCAGACGCTGTCAATTTATCAAAAGTATTTGACTGTGCGCGGAACACGTTCCATGCCGGACGAAATGACTTCGGAAATGTATGCAGCGGTGGCGCTCCATGTACTGTTGGGCACACCGGAGGTACTTCATTTTGCACAGCAGGTTTTACAGGAAGCGGAGTGTGCTCCCAAGCGTGGGAAAGAACTGCAGCTTCTCTGGGTGCACACGCTGCCAAACGTTGATGCCGCGATGATTGACTTGCTGGATTTCAGCAGTAAATGTCAAGTGATGGCGTCGGATATTAGTTATGACAGTCCGATTGTTTCCAACACGGAAAATCCATGGCACGCAATGGCACAGCGGCTGGTGCAGAATCACCTGAATGGTTCGGCGCAGCGCCGTGTGGATGCTGTGCTGGAACAGGCGAAAAAGATGAAGCCAAACGGGATTGTCTGGTTCTGCCACTGGGGGTGCCGCCAGACCGGTGGAGCCAGCCAGATGGCACGCCGTCAGTTGGAAGCGGCTGGTTTCCCAACATTGGTGTTGGATGGTGATGCCTGTGACCGCTCGAACTGCCCGCCCGGCCAGATGACCACACGAATGCAGGCATTTTTGGAGATGCTGGAGGGAAAAGCATGATTGCATATACCTGTAAATATACGCCAGTTGAACTGTTCGCCGGCTTTGGAGAAGAAGCCGAAAAGCTCAATCCGGAGGTGGCTCAGTTTGACGAGGCTGACCGGCTGAGTCATCGGAATCTGTGCAGTTTTGCGCGTGCTCTGCTCCAGTCTTTCCGGGAAAATGACATTCAAAAATTGGTCCTGACTTCCTGCTGTGACTCACTTCGTCGGACAGCGGATGTGCTGCAGGCGGCCCAACCGGATGCTTTTGTGTTCCTACTGGACTTGCCGCGGGCAGACGGCCCCTGCGCGGTGGAGCGTTTTGCGGCGGAAATGAAACGCTTTCTGCAAGTTTATGAGGAACGTTTTAACGTTTCTTTTGACTTGCAGAAATGTTTGGCGGCTTTTGCTCAGCCTGCTCCGGAAGCTGAGGAGGATTGTTT
>JAKVJJ010000044.1 GCA_022487055.1 Oscillospiraceae bacterium | reverse complement strand
AAATTTCATCTGCCAAGCTGCAACGACGTTCCCAAAATTTCAAAAGACAACTATGGAACCGCTGCAACTCGGAATGAAGCTATTGCAAAAGGTTACAAGCCCTGCGGGCATTGCAAACCATGAACGGGGGGGGATTATTTATGAGTGATGAAATAAAATTAAAAACAGACAGGAAAAACACGGCGATCCAATGTAACACTTCACAGTTTGCGCTCATCAATTACAGAGTGCTGACGCTGTGGCATCGGAAGCACTGGATATTGCTCTTGCCACAAAGAGAAATGGAAAAGATGCGTAAACCCCCAAAGTGGATTTTTCGGAAAACAAAAAAATCCTTGAAACCCACATGAACACTGGGCTTCAAGGATTACATTGTGGTCGAGGTGACTGGATTTGAACCAGCGACTTCTACGTCCCGAACGTAGCGCTCTACCAAGCTGAGCCACACCTCGAAAAATACAGCCCCGAACGGGGCCACCTTTGGTTGCGGAAGAAGGATTCGAACCCTCACAAACAGAGTCAGAGTCTGTCGTGCTACCTTTACACAATTCCGCAATATTCTTATGCTCACATCATTTTAAACAAACTTACTAAGTGAGGCAACGTGTATTATTATATCAGAGATTGGATAAAAGTCAACCCCTTTTTGAAATTTTTTCGATTTTTTCTGCGCTTTATTTGGAAACCGCCGAAAATCAGTGGCAGATGCCTGCTTCCTGTTTGCCTATATCTTTTTCGTGATATAAAAAAGCGGAAGCACACTGATTCCAAGTGCTTCCGCTTTAAAAAGCAGGAAATAAGATTTATTCTGTCAAAGCACGGGTGAGCCAGACATCAGCAATATCCATTGCCAGATATAGTCCCGGCTTTTCACTCGTCTTTACAATTTGTTTGCGTGCCCGCACAGTTGGATCCGTCAGCATAAGCTGTACAGCAACTTTGTCGGCTACTTCCATATCTTTTACTTTTTTCTTGCTCTTAATTTCCAATCGGCAGACATATTTATCTTTCATGCTACCATAGTAAAGGACATCACCGCTACGAACCAGTGGCTTGCCTTTGTACATTGGAAACTGGGGTTCTTCATTCTTTTCGCTCATAGGAGTCCTCCTTCCGGCAGCCTTTAGGACTGCTGCAGATAAGATTTGACCAGTACCTGTAGCAGCTCATCGCGGTCTATCCTGCGAATAAGGCTGCGTGCATTATTGTGCGTCGTGATGTAGGTTGGGTCCTCAGAAAGGATATACCCAACAATCTGACTGATAGGATTGTATCCTTTTTCCTGCAGAGCCGCATACACGGTGTTCATGACTTTCCTGATGTCTTCTTCGCGGTTGCCACCGATTGAGAAGGTCATAGTCTTATCCTGCATAGGATCACCTCCTGATATAAATTCATCATACAGCAGACAGGGATGGAATGCAAGGGAAATTGAGAATTTCTGGGCAGCCTTTTATGAAAAAAGCAGATTTTATCCACTTTTTTGGGAAGCGGATGCATCAACTGCGCAGAACCGCTCCGATTTTTTCGAGTTCTTTAATTGCTTTGTTCACGGCACCGTTAATCTGTTCATCCGTCAGGGTGGCGGCGGCACTGCGCAGAACAATACTCAGAGCAACACTCTTTTTGCCGAGGGTAATCTGCTTGCCGCGGTAAACATCAAAGACACTGATGTGTTCCAGCAGCTTGCCGGTACCGCGCTGAATTGCTTTTTCCAATTCCAGTACAGGAGTGTCAGCGTCACAGATAAGCGCGAGGTCACGGGAAACAGCCGGAAATTTCGGCAGGGGCTTAAAGACACGCGCGGCTACTGCATGATTCTGCAGCACAGCGGTGTCCAGTATAAAGACATAGGCGCGTGTGCCAATGCTGAAGTTTTCCAGCACATTCGGATGAATTTCGCCGATGACGCCAAGCGTATCTTCACCGGCAGTCAACTTTGCACAGCGGCCCGGGTGGAAGCTGTAAGCGTCACTGCAGGCAGCAATATCCCAGTCCGTCAGGTCAAGATGCCTTAGCAGTTCTTCCAGAATTCCTTTGGCAGTGGAAAAATCATAATCTTCGCCGTACATTCCGCAGACAAGGCTTGTCTTTTCAATCGGCAGTTTATCCGGTTCTGTCGGGATGTATTCACCCGCCAGCTCATACAGGCAGGCTTCTGGATTGCGGTTATTGTAGTTGCGTGCCAGCACTTCCAGCATGGAAGGCAGTGCGGTTGTGCGCATAATGCTGGTGTCTTCCCCAAGCGGATTGCGGAGAGTAACGGATTTGCGCAGGGGACTGTCCTGCGGCATCAGAATCTTGTCGTAGCTTTTCGGGGAGAAGAAGGAGTAAGTCATAATTTCATCGGCGCCCAGAGCAAGCATCGTCCGGTTGACATTGCGCATGAAGTGCTGCTTTTCTGTAATGACACCTTCCGCACCGCCGGGCAGTTTCTTGCTCTGGATTTTATTGTACCCATAATAGCGCGCGATTTCCTCCGCAATATCCGCCTTATGCACTAAGTCCGGGCGGAAAGTCGGCACAGCAATGTCATCACCGTCAAATTCGCATTCCAGTTTCACAAGAATTTTCTTCATTTCGTCGGCAGAAATGTCTGTGTGCAGGAAGCGGTTTGTCCATTCCGGTTCAAAGCGGATGCGGTGTTTTTCTTTATCGGAATGGTCATCAATGAGAATGCCGTCCATGACATCGCCGGCGTCCAGCATTTCCACCAGCTCGCAGGCACGATTGACAGCAGGAATGCAGTTATTGGAATCCAGCCCTTTTTCATAGCGGCCGGAAGCTTCTGTACGCATTCCCTGGTCACGGGCAGTAGTACGGACACTGGAACCCTTAAAGCAGGCAGATTCAAAGACGATGGTTGTGGTATCGTCCATAATGCCGCTGTTTTCTCCGCCCATGACACCGGCAATCGCCATTGGCTTTTTGCTGTCGGCAATCACAAGCTGCTTGTCGGTCAGGGTGTGTTCCACGCCGTCCAAGGTTTTAATGATTTCACCGGACTTTGCGCGGCGGACACGAATGGTGCGGTCTTCCACACTGCGCAGGTCAAAGGCGTGCATGGGCTGGCCGTATTCCAGCATGACATAATTGGTTATATCAACAATATTATTGATGGGACGCACACCCATGGCACGCAGGCGCTCCCGCATCCACAGGGGAGAGGGCTTCACACGCACATTTTGAATGACACGGTTGGTGTAAATGGGGCAGAGGTCAGGTGCTTCAATTTTCACATCCAGCAGACCAGTGCAGTCGCCGGCACCGCCTTTCACCTGCGGGGTGTGCAGCTTCAGCGGCAGTTGAAAAGTTGCCGCAGCCTCACGGGAAAGGCCGATGACAGAGAAGCAGTCCGGTCGGTTGGAGGTGATTTCAAATTCGACGATGGTGTCGTTATAGCCAAGTGCCTCACGAATATCCATGCCAAGCTGCAGTTTGCATCCGTCCTGCTCCGTCAGAACCATAATGCCGTCTTCAATCGTGGAAGGAAAGTCGTGTGTGGTCAGCCCGAGTTCCGTTATGCCGCAGAGCATACCGTTGCTTTCCACACCGCGCAGCTTGCCTTTTTTGATTTTCTTGCCGCCGGGCAGCGTGCTGCCGTGCAGAGCAACCGGCACATAGTCACCGATATGCAGGTTTTGTGCGCCTGTAACAATCTGCAGCGGTTCCTCCTTTTCATTCACAGTTGTTTTGGTAATCCACAGGTGGTCACTGTCCGGGTGCTTTTCCAGGGACAGCACTTTGCCCACAACAACTTTAGAGATTTCCTCGCCCTCTGTGTGCCAGCTTTCCACTTTGCTGCCGCTCAGGGTGATTGCTTCCGTAAACTGGCGCAGAGGCATTTCCGGCAAATCCACGAATTCTTTTAACCAACGCTTAGAAAGATTCATATTAAGATTTATCCCACACTTTCCGGTAATATTTCAGTGAAATGACAGATTAAAACTGCTCAAGGAAGCGCACATCATTTTCGTAGCAAAGGCGCATATCATCAATATTGTATTTCCGCATGGCAATTCGTTCCAAACCAATGCCGAAAGCAAAGCCGGAGTATTCTTCCGGGTCGATGCCGCAGTTGGAGAGAACTTTCGGGTGCACCATGCCGCAGCCGAGAATTTCAATCCAGCCTTCGCCTTTGCACAGACGGCAGCCTTTTCCGTGACAGTTAAAGCATTGCACATCCACTTCCGCGCTTGGCTCTGTGAAGGGGAAATGATGCGGCCGGAAGCGCACAACGCTGTCTTCGCCGTATAAACGCTTGATGAAAGTTTCCAGTGTGCCTTTCAGGTCGGCAAAGGTAATGCCCTTGTCCACAACCAGACCTTCCACCTGATGAAACAGGGGAGAGTGGGTGGCATCCACAGCGTCACTGCGGTAAACACGGCCGGGCGCAATGATGCGGATAGGCGGCTTCTGGCTTTGCATGGTGCGCACCTGCACCGGGCTGGTCTGTGTGCGCAGCAGAATGTTATCATTAATATAGAAAGTGTCCTGATCATCGCGGGCGGGGTGGTCTTTCGGAATATTCAGTGCCTCAAAGTTATAATAGTCATATTCCACTTCCGGACCTTCTGCAATGCTGAATCCCATGCCGAGAAAGATTTCCTCAAGGTCGTCCAGCGTGCTGGAAATGGGGTGTCGGGAACCGAGCTTCTTTGGTTTTCCGGGCATGGTGACATCAATCGCTTCTGTGCGCAGCCGATGTTCCAGCTCCAGCTTTTTCAGTTCCTCTGTGCGTTTTGAGATAGCCTGTTCAATATTGGAGCGCACCTCATTTGCCAGCTTGCCGACTGCCGGGCGTTCCTCTGCGGACAGGTCCTTCATCTGCTTCAGAATCGTTGTCAGGGAGCCTTTCTTGCCAAGATACTGGATACGCAGATTGTCCAGCAATTTCTGGTCGCTGACACTCTGCAGTTCCTCCAGTGCCTTGCTGCCGATTGCCTGCAGCTCATCTTTTAACATTTGCGGTATTCATCCTTTCTTTTTTGCAGGGTGCATCAGGTGCATCCAAAATCAAAAAAGCCTCCGCCCCTCAAAAAAGGGGCGAAGGCTCTGTCTTCGCGGTACCACCCTGTATTATACTTTCACAGCCGTTAACGGGGCAGGCCGTCTGTGCCTACTTGCAGAAGGAAGCTGCTGGTTCAGCGCAGACGCTCAAAAGGGAACTTCACAACCCTTGGCAAGGCAGGTGCGCTTTCAGCCAGTGACGCACGTTCTCTGTGCCTGCTGTGCGGGTGCTACTTCCTTTCTCACAGCGTTTCTATCTATATAAATGCAGTATAGCACAGCCACAGCCGGATTGCAAGCTTCCCGCAAACCTGCTGACGGCCTTTTCTGCATTTTGGACAAAACCGGCCACTATATTTTTATTTGTAATTGTATGTTCCCTATGATACAATAGCAACAGACTAATTATCAAGTACCGGAGGAATAATTTATGGATATCTTTCACGAGCAGATTATAAAACGAAAATTTTGTGTAAAGGACGGGCTGATTATGGCGGCATCCATGGTGGGGGCTGTCATCATTTTACTGCTGACCATGATGATTCCGCAACTTTTCATGTTTGGAATTTTCATCCTTGCTGGTGTTTGTGCTGCGTTTTACTATATTACGACTTCGATTGACTGGGAGTTTGAATACAGTATCACAAACGGCGATTTTACCTGTGACAGGATTATTCATCGTCGTAAACGCAAGCGCCAGTTTTCCGTTGATCTGCATGATACAGAGGAAATTGGGAAATATGATGCTGAAAAAATGGCGGGCAAAAGCTATACTACTGTTTATCAGGTCGGAGAAACCGCCAAGGGTGTCGGCGGCGAATGGTACCTAAGCGGCCATTTCGAAAAATACGGCAATCTGCTCATCGTTTTCAGTCCGGATGAAAAAACACTGGAAGCAATTAAGCCGTCACTGAAGCGCACGGTCAGCCGTGCAGCATTCGCTAACCTGCCGCAGACGGAATCAAAATGCTGACGGCGGGCATTGACCTTTGTGAAATTAACCGAATCAAGCGGTCTATGAGAAATCCGCGTTTCTGCAGGGAGATACTGGGTGATACAGAATTCACGCAGTTGCAGGAGCGCGGATTTCCTGCACAAAGTGTGGCGGCGTCTTTCAGTGCTAAAGAAGCATTTGGCAAGGCAATGGGAACCGGATTAAGCGGCTTTGCTATGCGAGAAGCGGAACTGCTGCGAAAGCCGGACGGCAGGCCGTATCTGCATCTGAGCGGGCAGGCGAAAAAATTGGCGGCAGACTGGGATTTAACAGTCAGTGTCACACATACAAATACTGCGGCTGCTGCAGTAGTGATAGGAGAATCTAAAAAGCAATGAAACAAATAACCGGTGATATGGCGGCTCTGGCGGTGAAAAAGCGTCCGCAGGACAGCAACAAAGGCACTTTCGGCAGGCTTTTGTGTATCTGCGGCAGTTATGGCATGGCGGGTGCAGCAATGCTCTGTGCCGGAGCGGCTTTGCGGTGCGGTGCGGGATTAGTGGATGTTGCCTTGCCGGAAAGTATTTATCCTGTGGTGGCGGCCAGACTGCCGGAAGCAATTTATACCATTTATAATGAAGATGATTTTTCTCCTGTCCTGCGTTCTTTGAAAAAGGCTGACGCGTGTGTGCTGGGGTGTGGTTTAACGATGCAGCATCCGGAATTTGTCCTGCGTGTGCTGCGGGAGTGCCGGGTGCCGCTGGTGTTGGACGCGGACGGGCTGAACTGTATTGCAGCAGACCCGGATGTACTGGATTCGCTTGACTGTCCGGCAGTATTGACGCCGCACCCGGGAGAAATGGCACGCCTGCAGGGGACGACTGTGCATCAGGTGCAGGTGGACAGGGAGGGTACAGCCCGCCGTTTTGCGGTGCGGCATCATGTTTGTCTTGTCCTGAAGGGTTCCGGCACGGTGGTGGCTTCTCCGGAGGGAAAAGTCCGGCGGAATCCAACCGGCAATCCCGGCATGGCACGCGGCGGCAGCGGGGACTTGCTTGCCGGAATGATTGGCGCGTTTCTTGCACAGGGAGTTGCACCTGCTCTGGCGGCGTGCGCGGCGGTTTATCTGCATGGACTTGCGGGAGACCAATGTGCACAGCGGCTTTCACAGCAAGCTATGCTTCCCTGTGATATGCTGCAGGAGTTACCAAAAATTTTTTTACAGATTGAAAAGAGCCGCGGCTGAGTCTTTTCTGCAGAAAGGAATAAACGCAGAAAAGCACTGCAATGCATACACTGTTAAAAGCAGAGAATATGAATAAAATTTGGTATCTCTGCCAATGCTATCTGCAGAAAACAAATTGCGGAGCGTGAGTGTAATGCAAGTAAAACGCGGAGATATTTTTTATGCGGACCTCAGCCCGGTCGTTGGCTCAGAACAAGGCGGCATCCGGCCGGTGCTGATTATTCAAAATGATGTTGGCAACCGTTTCAGCCCAACTGTTATCGCGGCGGCCATTACCAGTCAGCGCGGCAAGACGGAACTGCCCACACACATTCACCTGAATGCTGTGGATACCGGCCTGTCCCGGGACAGCATCGTGCTTCTTGAGCAGGTGCGCACGTTAGATAAGCACCGCCTGCGCGAGTATATGGGCAAGCTGGATGAAGTGGATATGGAAAAGGTTGATCAGGCGCTGTCCGTCAGCTTCGGTTTAACGGAACAGCCTTACAGCCGTCATACGACCGTCGCGGGAATTCCGGCAGCGGCAGCACAGGTTTCTCATGGAGCTGCTACATAAGCGCTCCATCGAAATCATTACAAGGCACTTTGCCCTTTTTGGCAGCAATGCTGAAAAGGCCGGGTGCCTTTTTTGTGTCTGCCGGCATTTGCTTTTTGCATAGGAATTGTATAGAATAGACACCATGGAAGGTGGGACAGGACATGGCAAAAGTATATACGCTGGCGGTTATCGGCGGCGGAGCATCCGGCCTAATGGGTGCTGTCCGTGCATCAGAACTGCTGGGCGGCGCAAACGTGATTCTGCTGGAGGCCGCATCCCGTGTGGGAAAGAAGCTGCTGATGACCGGCAATGGACGCTGCAATTTGACGAATCGGTATGTCAGTCCGGAACATTATCATGGGGACACGGCACTTGCGGCGCCGATTCTGTCGGCATATTCGCCGGAAAAGATACTTGCTTATTTTCAGCATCTCGGGCTTTTGTGCCGGGAACAGACTGAGGGCAGATTTTATCCTTACAGTATGCAGGCATCCACAGTGCTGAATCTTTTGCGTGCCCGTCTGCATGACTTTGGCGGTACAGAACTGTGCGAATTTGCGGTACAAACGATACGCCGCACCGCAAATGGTTATACAATCCTGTCCAAGGAATATATGCCCGTCTGTGCGCGCTATATTCTGCTCTGCACCGGCGGTATGGCACAGGCAGGAACGGAAAGCGGCTATCCGTTGCTGCATCAACTCAAGCATACTGTTACGCCGTTGAAGCCTGCTTTGGCACCAATCTTGGTGCGCGACACCAAGCGCCTTCGTCCGTTAAAAGGGGTGCGGGCACAGGCTGTGGTTTCTCTGCGGCGCGGGAGCCGGACGCTGAAACAGACGCGTGGGGAAGTGCAGTTCACAGACCGGGGCCTTTCCGGCATTTGTATTTTTGAGCTTTCGCGTGACGCGGCTTCCGGCGATATTTTGTCACTGGACCTTGTGCCGGATTATGAGATGCCGGAGCTGTATAAAATTACCGGCGGCAAATTGGATGGGGTTCTGCACAAGGCACTGATACAGGCCTGCCCTTTTCAAAAGTGCAAGGATTTCTGTTTTACAGTTGACCATACAGAAGACTTTAAGCACGCGCAGGTTACAGCGGGCGGCGTTCCGCTGGCACAGCTTGACGGGACCTGCGGCAGTCGGCGCTCACCCGGGGCATGGCTTTGCGGTGAAATTCTAAATGTAGACGGGGACTGCGGCGGTTATAATCTGCATTGGGCATGGAGCAGTGCGCTATGTGCGGTGCAGGCTGTCAATGAGGAGGCAGGCAGATGATTTATCAGGTGTCGGAAATTTCACTTCCGCTTCATGCAAATGAGCAGGAGCTGCAGTCCCGCGCGGCAAAGCGGTTGCATGTTAAGGAACAGGAAATTACTTCCTGCCGTCTGTATCGGCGTTCAGTTGACGCACGCAGAAAAAATGATGTGCATTTCACCTGCACGGTACAGGTTACACTGCGTACAGGGGTGAAAGTGCATCGGAACGTGCTGCAGCGTGACTGTAAAATTCAGCAGACGGAGGCGTACCGTTATCAGCTTCCAAAGGGGACGCCGTTGAAAGTGCGGCCAGTCATTGCCGGATTTGGCCCTGCCGGAATTTTTGCCGCCCTGACACTCGCGCAGGCGGGCTTTTGCCCCATTGTGCTGGAACGCGGCGCACCGGTGGAGGAACGTCAGCAAGATGTGCGGCATTTCTGGCAAAGTGGAAATTTAAATACCGAATCAAATGTACAGTTTGGTGAGGGCGGCGCGGGTACCTTTTCAGACGGGAAACTGACGACCGGCACCAAAGATGCACGTATTCGCCATGTGCTGGAAACATTTGTGCAGGCAGGTGCGCCGGAGTGCATTCTTTGGGAGGCCAAGCCACATATCGGCACCGACCGTCTGCCGGATACAGTGAAAACGCTGCGGGAACAAGTGATAGCGCTGGGCGGAGAAGTCCGGTTCCATTCTACCCTGCAGGACATTAAGACAGACAGTGGCGGCGCTGTCTGTGCGGTGATTGTTCGGCAGCAGGACGGGAATTGCTATGAGCAGCCGTGCAGCCACTTGATTTTGGCAGTTGGTCACAGTGCGCGGGATACGTTTGAAATGCTGCTGCGGCATGAAGTCATTTTGCAGCAGAAACCGTTTGCAGTTGGTGTGCGTATTGAACATCTGCAGCGGGAAATTGACCAAGCACAATATGGCACAGCGGCAGGGGACCCGGTGTTGGGTGCAGCAAATTATAAACTGGCGGCACATCTTGAGAACGGCCGCGGCGTTTATACTTTCTGTATGTGTCCGGGCGGTACGGTTGTAGCAGCCGCCAGCGAGGAAAAGCGTGTTGCCACCAACGGCATGAGCATCTTTGCGCGGGACGGAGAAAATGCGAATGCGGCACTGCTGGTCGGACTGACACCGGCGGATTTTGGCAGCAGTCATCCGCTTGCGGGCATTGCTCTGCAGCGCCGGTTGGAGGAGGCTGCTTATCAGGCCGGAGGAGGAGA
>JAKVJJ010000043.1 GCA_022487055.1 Oscillospiraceae bacterium | reverse complement strand
ATACTCCGGTTACACTGGAGGAACTGCGTCATACCTTTGGTAATGAGATTGCCGGGCTGGTGGACGGCGTAACCAAAATCACCAAGATGGGACGCATTCCTTACAACTCCAAAGAAGTGCAGCAGGCAGAAAATATTCGCAAAATGCTGATTGCCATGAATGAGGACATCCGTGTCATCATTATCAAGCTGGCAGACCGGCTGCACAATATGCGCACTGCGGTTTACTGGGAACCGGCCAAGCAGCGGGAAAAAGCGCTGGAAAGCATGGAAGTCTATGCGCCGATTGCACACCGGCTTGGCATTCGTGCTATCAAGGAGGAATTGGAAGACCTTTCTCTGCGTATCCTTGACCCCTTTGCTTATAAAGAAATTGAGGACAGCCTTGCCCTGCGCCGCGATGAACGGACTGCTTTTATTGAGAAAACGAAGAAGCTCATTCAGAGCCGTGTGGCAGAGACAATTCCCAATGTTTATGTTTCCGGCCGTGTCAAGAGCATTAACGGTATTTACCGCAAAATGTTCGTGCAGGGACGGAATATGGATGAAATCTATGACATTTATGCGGTGCGTGTTATTGTGGATACCGTGAATGACTGCTACAATGTGCTGGGCATTATGCACGATATGTTCCGCCCGCTGCCAAACCGCTTCAAAGATTACATTTCCACTCCGAAACCGAATATGTACCAGTCGCTGCACACAACGGTTATCGGCAAGGACGGTATTCCGTTTGAAATTCAGATACGCACATGGGAAATGCACCACACAGCGGAATACGGCATTGCGGCACACTGGAAATATAAACTGGGCATGACAGATGGAAAACCTGCCCGTGACGGTATGGAAAAACGTCTTGCGTGGATTCGGCAGATACTGGAAGACCAAAAAGATTCCGCCGACGCGACTGACCTGATTCATATTATCAAATCCGATCTGACGCCGGACGAAGTCTTTGTTTTTACCCCGCGCGGAGATGTGATTGACCTGCCGGCGGGCAGTACGGTCATTGATTTTGCTTATGCCATCCACAGCGCCATTGGCAACCGGATGGTCGGCGCAAAAGTGGACAAGCGCATGGTGCCGCTGACCACCCAGTTGAAAACCGGCCAGATTGTCGACATCATCACCAGCAAGGAAACGCATGGTCCAAGCCGCGACTGGCTTAAAATTGTCAAAACCAGTGAGGCGCGCAATAAAATCCGCACTTGGTTTAAGAAAGAAAAGCGCGAGGAAAATGTCAATGAGGGGCAGAACGAAGTCGAACGTGAATTTAAGCGCTGTGGTGTCAGCATGGCGGATGACGAAATGCAGGAACTGCTGATGCATTTGGGCGCGAAACAGAACTGCACCTGCGTGGAGGACGTTTACGCGGCAATCGGTTATGGCGGCATTCAGCTCTGGAAGGTCATGCCGCGTATTAAGGAAAACTATCTAAAAACGCACCATGCGGAGGCGAAACCGGTTCAGCAGCAGCCTTCCCGCAAAAAAGCCGCCAGCAGTGTGATTGTGGACGGCATGGAGGACTGTCTGGTGAAGTTTGCCCGCTGCTGCAATCCGCTGCCGGGCGACGAAATCATCGGATTTATTACCCGCGGCTATGGCGTATCCATTCACAAAAAGTCCTGTTGCAATGTGCCGCATCCTATCTCAGATGCTGCGGAACCAGAACGCTGGATTCATGTGCATTGGGAGGGAGAAGTGCAGGAGGATTTTCAGACGACACTGGAAATTGTGGCGAACGACCGCTCTGGCCTGCTGGCGGATGTGACACAGCAGCTTTTCAATATGCACCTGTTTATTCATTCCCTGAATTCCCGCGAGCTGAAAGACGGCAGAGCGGCAATTACCGCCACTATCACAGTCAATGGCCGTGCGCACTTGGAAAGCATTGTCAGCCGGATGAATGCTATTGATGGGGTGGAATCCATTCGCCGCACCTAAAAAGCTGAAGGGGGAAATCAATTATGCAAATTCAGAAAATTACTGGGGGGCCGCTGCCCACAAACTGCTATTTCCTGACGGACGATAAAACCGGACAGACAGCAGTCATTGACCCCGGATTCTTTGATACCCGTCTGGAGCAGGCGGCGCAGCAGCATGATGTGCGGAAAATTCTGCTGACACACGGACATTTTGACCATATCACAGGTGTGCACAGATTGGCCGAGCTGACCGGTGCGCAAATTTATATGGACGCGGCAGAAAGTAACTTTCCAACGGATGGAACACTTAATTTGAGTGCCTCCATGTCATTGCCGCCCATTGAGCCGTTTCAGCCGAATATGCTGCTGCATGACGGTGACACGATTCCGCTTGGCAACCTGACGATTCAGGTCCTGCACACACCGGGGCATACCTGCGGCGGATGCTGTTATCTGGTTGGGGACGCGCTCTTTTCGGGGGACACCGTGATGTGTGGTACTGTTGGGCGCACCGATTTTCCAACGGGGAGCTATGAGGATATTATAAATTCCGCTCAACGAATTGCCTCATTGGCTGGGAACGACCGTGTCCTGCCCGGGCATGAGCTGGAAACGACACTGGACTGGGAACGCCAGAATAATCCGTATATGGAAGTAAAAAAATGAACCTGATACTAAAGAACAATCCGTACCATTATGAACTGGAAAAGCTGTGCCGTCTGTTTTATCCCGAAGAACAGATTAACGTAGTGGAAAATGGGGACGAGCCGCCGACAGATGACCAGATTTCCGCCTGCACGGAACTGCAGAAAACAGGCGGCGGTATCCATATGATTGCGCGGTTAATATGCAGCGGAAAGGCAACCGCCGCGGAAACGGACTATGTTCCCGGACTTTTTGATGACCAGAATCCGGAGCGTCAGCTTGCGGAACTGCTTTATGGCCTGCTGGTGCGTCAGACCGGTTTTGAGCCAAGATGGGGTATTCTGACGGGTGTGCGCCCGGTTAAGCTTCTGCGCAGCCTGATAGAGAAAGACGGACAGGAACAAGCATATCAGGTGTTTGAGCAGGCATACCATGTGAGCAGGGCAAAAACGGAACTTGCCCGCTTTACCATGGAAAATGAGCGTCATTTGCTGAAGAGGGAACAGCCGAACGGTTTTAGCCTTTATATAGGCATCCCATTCTGCCCGAGCCGGTGTGCCTACTGTTCTTTTGTTTCCATGACGGTGGAGAAAACGGCGCAGCTGATTCCGGCTTATGTGGACTGCCTGTGCAAGGAAATACAAGCAGCGGGAGAGGCCGCACGCAGCCTTCATTTAACACTGCAGTCCGTTTATATGGGAGGTGGCACCCCAACCACACTCACAGCGGAACAGATGGATCGCGTGCTTGCCGCTGTGCAGGATTCCTTCGATTTGTCGGCGTGCATGGAAGTCACGGTGGAAGCCGGCCGGCCGGACACAGTGACAGAGGAAAAGCTGCAGGGACTTCTTCAGCGGGGTGTGACGCGCATCAGCATCAATCCGCAGACCATGCAGAAAAAAGTCCTGCATGCAGTCGGTCGCAGACACACGGTGCAGCAGGTGCTGGATGCTTTCCAGATGGCAAGAAAAGCGGGATTTGATGACATTAACATGGACTTGATTGCGGGGTTACCACAAGACACACCGGCTGGTTTTGCTGATACGATTGACCGTATTACAGCACTGAATCCGGAAAGCATTACTGTACACACACTGTCACTCAAGCGCTCCTCCCGCATTTTCCAGGAGGGACAGGAGCCGTGTTCCGGCGCGGAAGTGGCACAGATGCTGGACTATGCCGGACAGAAGCTGCTTGCGGGCGGCTGGCGTCCTTATTACCTTTACCGGCAGACACGCATTGTCGGCGGCATGGAAAATGTCGGTTTTGCAAAACCCGGCAAAGAAAGCTTCTATAATGCGGCAATCATGGATGAAAGTCAGACGATTCTGGCGTGCGGAGCTGGTGCGGGCACAAAATTGTGTGCCCCTTCCGGCAGCGGCAAACTGGAACGTATCTATAATTTTAAGTATCCGTATGAGTATATTTCCCGTCATGAGGAAGTACTGCAGCGGAAAGCAAAGGTGAAACAGATTTATGAGCAGTTGTCGTCATTCTAAATTTGTACATTTCACGAATAATCTGGCAGAAATTAACAGGCTGGCTCAGTCTAACCCTGAAAAATTGGTTTCCCGCTCAGACCAGCACTACCATGACAGTATCCATGCTTTGGCGGCGAAAATTGTGGAACGCGGCTGCCGGGTAGTTCTGCTTGCGGGGCCGAGCAGCAGCGGCAAAACTACCACGGCACACTTTATCCGTGATGCACTGGAACAGATTGGGCACCCGACTGAGATGATTTCTCTGGATGACTTTTACCGTGAGGAGAAAGACACGCCTCTGCGCCCGGACGGACAGCATGACTTTGAATGCCTGGACGCTTTGCGGGTAGACTGTATTCAGCAGTGTATTGGGGACTTGATGCGCTGTGGAAGCTGTGAGGTGCCGCAGTTCGACTTTATGAAGCATACACAATCCCCGCAGCCACGGAAAGTTGTCCTCGGCAGCGACGGCATTGCAGTGATTGAGGGGCTTCATGCACTGAATCCAAGGTTGACACAGGAAATTTCATCGGAACGTATCGCGCGTATTTATATCAGTGTGAAACAGGACGTTTTCAATGGAAATGAAGAACTGCTGGATGCTCATGAAATTCGTATCGTCAGGCGATTGGTGCGTGACTATAATTTCCGCGGAACCAGCCCGGAGCGCACTCTGAAAATGTGGGACTCTGTTATGGATGGGGAACGGCAGTACATAGCGCCCTATAAGCATTCTGCCGATTTTACGGTGAACTCCCTGCACGCTTATGAGTTAGGTGTTTTGCGAACTCCGGCACTGATGTTGCTGCACGGTGTGTCAGAGCAGGACGGCTGGGTTGGTGAGGAGATACGGCGGCTTTCCTTTGCGCTGATGCTGTTTACACCAGTGGATGCTACCCTGTTGCCGCCGACTTCCCTGATTCGTGAATTTATCGGCGGCGGGCTTTACAACTGAATGCCACTTAATTTTGAACATTTAGCGAATTGTTATATTTTTACTTGAATTTATTTGTGCCAGCATGGTATAATTCAAACAAAGAAGATTCAATTTACGGATAAGGAGTGTGGCTGATATGGGACTGTTTGAGGATGTCATGATAAACGCGAAAAATGCAGCTTCAGTAGTTGGGGAAAAAGCGGGGCAGCTCGTGGATATTTCCAAACTGCGCATCAATGCAGCCGACCTGAACAATGAAATCGGCAAGCGGTTTGAGGCACTGGGCCGTGTAGTATACGATTCTCACAAGACCGGTTCAACTTCCGATGAACTGGTGGATGAGTGTGTGGATGCAATCGATGAGCTGTATGAGCAGTTGGACGCTGTGAATGAGCAGCTTGCGGCAAAACGTAGCCATATTACCTGCAAGGAATGTGGGCAGGAAAATCCTGTTGGCGCGGCGTTCTGCATTAAGTGTGGCGCCAAGCTGCAGAGTGAAGCTGCAGAAGCACCGCAGAATACCGCTGATTCTTGCGGATGTTCCGGTGCACAGTCCAGCACGGAGAAGCCCGCTGAGCAGAATCCTGCTGCACCGGAAGAGAAGCCTGCAGAGGAAAAGCCCGCTGAGGACAATGAACATCAGGACTAATTTTCAATATTTCCGAAGCTGCCGTGCGGATTTTGCATGGCAGCTTTTTATGTTGGCTTATAAAAGTAAAAACGATGATCACATTTTACGGGAGGAACTTCGGGGGTTCCTCCCGTTTTGTCCTGCGGATATTTTGCTGCTTTTCCACATAAGTATGAAACAAGACTGTGAAGAAACGGAAGTGGCAGAAATGAAACGAGCTCCTCAGAGCTTTCTGAAAGGTGCTGCTGTGCTGGTGGGCGCGGTGGCAGTTGTGAAGGTGCTGGGCGCATTTTTTAAGATTCCGCTGAGCTGGATATTAACACCGGTTGGCAGTGCTTATTTCGGTAGCGCCTATTCGCTGTATTTCCCGATTTACAGTCTGGCGGCGGCAGGTTTTCCCACAGCAGTGGCGCGCATGGTCAGTGCGGAATGCGCGCGAGGTCGTTATCGGGATGTGCGTTCCATGCACAGCGTATCTGTCCGGATGTTTACCGTGCTTGGCTTCTGCGCTTTTGCCTTGATGATGGCGCTCTCATGGCCGTATGCCAATCTTGCAGTGCGCACGGGGCCGCAGACTGTTCTGCCTGCGGTGTGGGCATTGGCACCATGTGCACTTTTCTGCAGCCTGATTTCCATTTACCGCGGACTTTATGAGGGCCTACGGAATATGACGCCGACTGCTGTTTCACAGATACTGGAGGCACTGGGAAAGCTGCTATTTGGGTTAGGCTTGTGCTGGGGGACGGCACAGGCGGCTGCACAGGAATATCTTCGCAGCGGCACCGTCTGGGGTGTGACACAGCCTTCCGCAGAATATGCACGGCTGGCGGCACTGCCGGCATGTGCTGCGGGTGCGGTTTTTGGTGTCACTATTGGCAGTATGCTGTCTTTTTTGTATTTGATGATTTACTACAAAAAAAATGGGGATGGTATTACCGAAACGGAATTGCGCCATGCCCCGCCGCCGACCGCCGAAAAGGCACTGCGCCGGGAACTTCTGCATACCGCTGTGCCAATTGCGCTCGGCTCTCTGGCAGTGAACCTGTCCACTCTGGTGGATGCCGCATTGCTCAATCAGCGGCTGGCAGACCTGATGCAGCAATCACCAGCCGCTTTGCTGCGGATTTATGGTCTACAGATTCCGCAGGAAGTTGTGCGGATGCAGAGTGTGCCGTCGTTTTTATACGGCTGTTATACCAATGCCAATACGCTTTTCATGCTGGTGCCGACGGTGACACAGGCATTTGCCATGAGTGCTTTGCCCAGTGTGACGGCGGCATGGGCATCCGGTTCGCGGGCAAGACTGAAAAAATGTATTCTATCGGTTCTTCGTCTTTCTGCCATGATTACTCTGCCAATGGGATTGGGCTTGTCCTTTATGGCTGAGCCGGTATGCCGGATGCTTTATGGTGCGCAAAATGCTCCGGAGATTACGGGAAACATTCTGTCTGTACTGGGCATTGCCGCTATCTTTTCGGCGTTGAGCACACCGGTGCAGAGTATGCTGCAGGCGGTGGGCAGAGTTGATTTGCCGGTGAAATTCCTTTTCGCCGGATTGGCAGTGAAAAGTGTGTTGAACTATGTTTTGGTTGGAGATCTGCGGTTTCAAGTTATGGGCGCGGCGATTGGCACTCTGGTCTGCTATGCGCTTATTCTGGTTTGCTCGCTGGTGGCATTGCATCGAGAAACCGGTCTACGTTTGCATCTGCCATCGATTCTGGGGCGACCGCTGGTTGCCGGTGCGCTCAGTGCAGTCACCGCCAAGCTAGTCTGGCATTCACTGCTGGGGCGGCTTTCAGGTACAGCGGCGGCTTTGGCAGGCATTGCTGCCGCTGTGCTGCTTTATCTGGTGTGTGCGCTGGCGCTTGGAATTATCACAAAAGCGGATATAAAATCTTTAACTGCCGGAAAATCCCCGAAAAGCCTTGAAAAACCGGGAAACATCGTGTAAAATAAATAAAGTTCTGACTCGAATTTGGCAAAGGAGGCCCTACCTGTGGAGTTTCAGGCGAAAGAGCGCTATAACCTCACGGATTTGCGCCAAATTGTGCGTATCCTGCGTTCTCCGGAAGGGTGCCCATGGGACCAGAAGCAGGACCATCATTCCATTCGCAACAACCTGATTGAAGAAACCTATGAGGCAGTTGAGGCGATTGACGCAGACAACAGCACACTTCTGCAGGAGGAGCTGGGCGATGTCCTGTTTCAGGTCGTTTTCCACTGCACATTGGAAGAAGAAGCAGGCCGCTTTACACTGGAAGATATTGTGGACGGCGTGACAAAAAAGATGATTGAACGTCATCCCCATGTCTTTGGCAGCGTGCGGGTAAGCGGTGTGGAGGAAGTCCTGAAAAACTGGGACACGATCAAAGAAAAGACAAAACATCGGGATACTGGCACAGAGATTCTCAAAAGTGTTTCGCCGGCGCTTCCAGCACTGATGCGGGCGGCCAAAGTGCAGAAAAAGGCGCAGGAAGCCGGGTATCCACCGGAGCAGCAGCCGCAGCAGGCTGTTTCTTCGGAAAAGGCCGGAGAAATGCTGATGCGTGCTGTGCGTGCTGTGCGTGCCGCCGGACTGGAGCCCGAGCAGGTGCTGAGCGAAGAAGTCGAATCCTATATCCGCCGCTTTGCGGATTGGGAATCCGGCAGAACCGATACCGCACAAAATCAAGCAGAAAAAGAAAAGAAATCAAATGACGGAGGTACTGAAAATGAATAAAACCGAATTGATTAACACTGTCGCTGAAAAAGCTGCTGTATCCAAGAAAGATGCTGAAAATGTAGTTACTGCCGCACTGGATGCAATCGTGAGTGCTGTTGCGGAAGAAGAAAAGGTCCAGCTTGTTGGTTTTGGCACTTTTGAGTGCCGCAGCCGCAGCGCACGTCAGGGCCGCGACCCGCGCACAAACAAAACGATTGAGATTCCGGCTTCCAAAGTTCCTGCTTTTAAGGCCGGCAAAGCCTTTAAAGATGCTGTAAACAAGTAATTTCATAGTGGATGCGGCAGCTTGCGGAAATCCGGAGCTGCCTTTTCTTATCCGGTACTTTTTGCGGATAAATCTATTCAGATAAAACACAGAGATAAAAACACAGTTCCGGTTGGTAGTCCGGGCGCGGTGTTCCTGCCGTCAGTAACCTGCCTCCTTGGTTGTCCGTTCTCTGTATGTATTTCTAAGGAGGAAATAAAATTGAATACAGTTGCTTCACAGATGACGGTTTACTTTGAGAATCCGTTTTGGGTTGGTGTGTGGGAGTGCAGCGGCGGCGGAAACTATGAAGTTAGCCGTGTCGTTTTCGGTGCGGAGCCGAAGGAATTTCAGGTATATGAAATCGTTTGCAGCCAATACTGCCGCTTGCGCTTTGGCAAAAGTGAGGATGTACAGCAGACTTTTGTCAAAAGAATCAGTCCCAAGCGGATGCAGCGTGCGGTTCATCGGCAAACACAGCGGCAGGGGATTGGAACCAAGGCACAGCAGGCGCTCAAGCTTCAGCAGGAAGCTGGAAAACTCGAACGTCGGTGCCATTCTAAAGAGCAGCGGGACGCCGAAAAAGAGCGCCAATTTCTCCTGCACGAGCAAAAACTGAGGGCAAAGCACAGGGGTCATTAAACGATTAAAGTTCATGTCTGTGAAAGAAAGGAATTGCTTTATGCGGCTCGATAAATATTTGAAAGTATCCAGAATCATCAAACGCCGTACAGTGGCGAATGAAGCCTGTGACGGCGGCAGAGTGCAGGTCAACGGAAAACCGGCGCGCGCTTCCTATGACGTAAAGACTGGCGATATTCTAGAAATCTCACTGGGTGCACACACGGTGAAGGCAGAGGTGCTGAGCGTGGACGAATATGCCACCAAAGACAGTGCTGCCTCCATGTACCGTATGCTGGAAGAATAGCCAGAGCACATGGTGCATATATCTTGCTAGATAGAACAGGAGGTGTATGTACCATGTATGAAGACAAAAACACGGGAACAGCAGGTGCAAAGGCACCGCATATCCTGACGTTGGACAACAGGCATGAGCTGCGTGCCACAGGGGTTTCCAATGTTGACAGCTTTGATGAGCAGACAGTGGTTGCCTACACATCGCTGGGGCAGCTCATCATCCGTGGTGAGAACTTGCATATTGAAAAACTAAGTGTGGAAACCGGAGAACTGACGCTGACCGGCAATGTTTCGTCTATGGCTTATGCAGGTGAGGAGAAGCACGGCGGATTATCCCGCCTGTTCCGCTGATGGACGCGTCAAGTACCCAGAATGCTTATGCTTTTCTTCTCTTTTGCCTACTGGGGGCGGCGCTGGCAGTCGTTTGGTGTGTGCTGCGTGCAGTGCGGGCACAAATGCGTGAAAAAGGTGCACTCAGCATCCTGATTGAGGCGCTGTTTGGTGTGCTGTGCGCAGTGTGCGTCAAACTGCTGGCGCTGGGTGTTTATTGGGGTGAAGTGCGTGGCTTTATGCTCATCGGCGCGGCTTTGGGCTTCTGGGTGATTTATGAAACGGTTGGTCGGCTGCTGACCTTTTTAATCGGCGCACTGCTGCATGCGGTGGTTCGTTTTTTGTTGCGGCCACTGGGGCGTGCGGTGTGCTGGTTTGGGCGTCTGCTTCGGAAAATCTGCATTTTCCCGGTGCATCTGGTGGAAAAAACCGCCCATACCGTGAAAAATGCCTTGAAATCCGTACACCGATTCGTGTATAATAAAACAAATGCAAAACATACCGCAAAAGGCAGAAAACAGACAAAACATGGGGTGGTGAAGCCGAATGCGGGTAATCAAACCGGCAAAAGAAAAGAAAAATACACGCAGCTTCCTGCTTGTGCTGGCCATTCTGGTGTTTTGTCTGTATATGCTCGCAGTAGTCATCAACCAGCAAATGCAGATAAAAAGCCAAAAAGAAAAGCTGCAGGGCATGCAGCAGGAAATCCAGGTGCAGGAAATTAAGAACAGTGACAGCCGCCACGAATTGGCAAGCGAGG
>JAKVJJ010000042.1 GCA_022487055.1 Oscillospiraceae bacterium | reverse complement strand
TCTGCCGCAAAGTCAGTCAGCGTTACATCTGTTTCATGCCCGACTGCTGAAATGACCGGAATTTCAGAAGCAGCCACTGCCCGCACAACCGGTTCCTCATTGAATGCCCAGAGATCCTCCGCACTGCCGCCACCGCGTCCGATAATCAGGACATCCGCGCACATCTTCGCATTAAAGGTCTGCAGCGCATTCACAATTTGCGGCACCGCCTCTGCCCCCTGCACCGCCACCGGGCAAAGCAGAATCTGCGCAATCGGCCAGCGTCGGGACAGCACGTTCTGAATATCATGGATGACCGCTCCCGTAGCAGAGGTCACCACACCGATACGCATGGGATAGCGCGGCAGTTTCCGCTTGCGCTGTGCGTCAAACAGCCCCTCCCGGCGCAGCTTTTCCTTGAGCTGTTCCAGAGCGACCGCACGCTCACCGGCACCCACAGGCTGCATTTCCTCCGCATAAAGCTGATACTGCCCGGAAACCTCATAAGCGGACACCCGACCACGCACCAGTACCTTCATGCCATTCTCCGGATGGAAGCGCAAATGGCACGCTGCCGAAGCAAACATGACCGCCTTAAGTGTGCAGCGGTCATCTTTCAAGGAAAAATACAGGTGTCCGGAGCGATAATGGTCGGTAAAATTGCTGATTTCACCGGTAACATAAACACAGCCAAGATTGCTGTCGCCCTCCAGCAGAAATTTCACATACTGATTAAGCTGCGTCACCGTCAGTACGCTTCCCTGTTTCACAGCAAGCCCTCCCTACGCGCCGTCAGCACGGCGACTCCAGCAGCATTGTCAGCGGAAAAGACCGGTTCCGCAAAACAGGCGCCGTATTTTTGGGTCAGTGCTTTCCGGATAAACTGGTTTGCCATCACACCGCCCGCAAAGACAAGCGGCAAGTCCGGATATTCTCGCAAAAGCTGTACTGCCATCATATCCAGCGCCGCCAGAAGACTGCACAGACAGAACTTTGCAATATCCGCCGCAGGCACACCATTTGCTTTCATCCGTGTGCACTGATTCTCAATGCCGGAAAGCGAACAGTCAGCGCCCTTCATGGACGGGTGGATTTTAAATTCTGCCTGCGACTGCGCCGCCAGCTTTTCCAGCTCCGGCCCGGCAGGAAACGGAAGTCCAAGCAGTTTACCGGTACGGTCAACTGCCTGTCCGCCTTTTAAGTCCAATGACTGTGCAAGCAAACGCACGGAAAAGAAGTCTTCCGCATCCGGCTCGACCAGCACGGCCTCGGTTGTGCCGCCGGAAACATGAAAAGCAATAAATCTTTTTTCAAACAAATCCAGCCGCTGTGCTGACCAGAGTGCCGCCGCAATGTGCCCCTGCTGATGGGAAAAAGTGTGAAGCGGCACGCCGTAAGCCGCAGCCAGTGTCCGCGCGGCGCCATGTCCCACCGTGAAGCATGGCATATAACTGCCCGGCTGTGTGCGCGGACGTGTGGAGCAGCCGATCGCCTTCAGTTCCTGCAGCGGTCCATCCTGCAGCAGTGCCTCCAACAACTCCGGAAGCTGCTGCACATGATGAAAAACCGCGTCACTCTGGCGCAGACCAAGCTCTCCTTTTTTAACCGGAAGCAGACGCTTCTGCTGCAGAATCTGTCCGTCCCGGAAAAGCGCCGTGCTGGTGGTATAGTTGCTGGTATCCAGCGCAAGAATGTCAGCCATTCTCCTGCAGCTCCTTTGCCGCCGTGCCCAAAATCCCGTTGAGGTAAGGCGCGTCATTTTCGCCGCCGTATTCCTTTGCCAGCTCGACCGCTTCATTGATGGAAACACTGACAGGAATGTCATCTTCCCACTTCATTTCATACAAAGCAAGCCGAAGCAGCGCAAGGCAGACGCGTGACAAACGTTTTACCGACCAGCCTTTCGCATATTTCCCGATAATCTCATCCAGCTCCGGCAGATGCTGCTCCACACCGCAGGCAAGCTGCTGTGCAAATTCATCCACAGGCACCGGCACAGTCTCCCCATCTTCTACAATCGAAAAAGAGCCTGCCTCATTCGCGTAATCAATCAGTTCGTCCACCGTGTCGCCGTGCAGACTCTGCTCAAACAGCAGGAAAAATGCCTGTCTGCGTGCTTCATGTCTTTTCATATGTCTTCCTCCAATAAAAAAATCCTCCGCGGGGGAGGATTTCATTTCTGCTCCTGTTTTCTTGTCAAACTCCACCGGAGAATAGTATACCACGCTTTTACGGCAGCTTGCAAGGAAAATGAGGAAAGCACAGTTTTTTTGGTCAGGAGGCCTTCTGCTCCACAACTTTTATCTTATCAAAAGGAACACCGGTCTGTCCGGAAACTGCATCCTTAACAATCATAGCCGCGTTCTCCATATTGGTGCTGCCTGCCTTAACCACCACGCTGCATTCGCCGTTCTGCAGAAAAACCACGCAATCCGAAAAACCTTTCGCCTTAATGATGTTTTCCGCGTTGCTTTCCTTGAGCTGCTCCTGTGCAATGGCACCCTCCTGCTGAATTGCCTCTTTCTTTGCTGCTTCATTGGAGTTGGTACTGGTTAATGCTTTTTCAATCGTGGCGGTGGCGCTGTCACGGGCTTTCTGGCGGTTCAGACGTGCTTCGGTAAAGTAGTCGCTGCCGGATGCCGTGGCAGCCTTGCAGGAAGATGCGGAAGCCTTACAGGAAGACGCGGACGACGGCACGGTTTCTCCGGCATTCACAAGCTGCACCTGACCAAGCTCCCGGGATGCCGCGGCATCCTGCGCAAGCATCTGGTTTCCATTAGAAAATCTCCAGTTTAGATAAACCGCCGCACCCAGTGCCACCACCAGTGCCGCTAAGACAAGCTGACGTTTTTGTACCTTCATTCTGTACTCCTCCATTCACTTTCCCGGAATTTGATTTGTCCGGTGAATCTGTTTGTTTATTTTTATGCATTGCAGCAAAGGGAAATGACAGGATTTCTGTCACGCGGACGGTGTTACACAAATGCTGGCGCTGCTGACGCCTGTTGCCGCCGACACCGCGTCCAGCACCGCCTGCTGCACGCTGGGATTTTCCGCACCGGGGCAGGTGACCACAACGCCCTGCACCTTTGGCTGCCGGCGTGTCACCTGCAGAGCGTGCTCTGTTCCGTCAGCATCCTTCACGATAATATATCCGGTTTCCGTGCTGTCGGCGTCCTGCCCTGTGCCTGAGGAGCCGTTCTGCTTTTGTGTGGAGTGCTTCTCCTGCTGCGCATAAACTTCCGCGCTGCCCTGTTCCAGTGTGACCAAGACGTGCGGCGTGCCTGCCCCCCGGATGCCGCTGATAATTGAAGTAAGCTGCTGCTCCAAATGGCGGGCATATGCCTCATCTGTGTCCGCCGCCGAACTTGCCGATGTGGTTTCCTCTCTTTTCTGTCCATGACCTGCCGCCGGAAGAAATCCGGAAAGGAAAATCAGCGCAATTCCGATAATTCCCGCCGCAATCACAACTTTTCTGCCGGTATGACTCTCCGCCAGTTTCTGCAGAAATGTCTGCTTCTTCTCCTCATCCACTGATTTTCACCTCCACTGCCGCCCCCAGTGCTTTCTGCAGCGCCGAAACTGCCCGTGCTTTCTGGGTGATATCCCGCAGTTTTACTGTAACACTGCTGATTTTTATGCTGTCAGGCTGTGAAATATCCATCTGCACTTCCACTTTTTCAAAAGAAATGCCAATGTTTTTCAGCACCGCTTCCGCCACCGTCTGTGCCTGCTGGGATGCTGCCCGCTGCATCTGACTCTGTACTGTCTCCGTAAATTCAGAGGACACCGGCGTTTCCGGCACCTGCTGCAGCGCGGAAATTCCTTCCGGCACAGCCTTTATCAGCGGGCCTATCATGGCGCACAGCATCATGGCGCCGAGAATCAGCTTCAGCATTTTGTTCATGGAACCGTCCGGCGCAAGGATACGCACCATTGCCGCCGCCACAGCGAGCGCACACAGTCCGCCTGCCCACGCGCGTATCATGCCGCGCCACCTCCCATCATCAGCAGGACCACACAGGAAACAATCAGCACAGTCATGCAGCACAGCAGCACTGCCAGCAAAATTTCCAGCACCGTACTGCAGGAATGCAACAGCGCAGTGACTTCTTTTAGGGAAAAAACCTCTCCCACCGCCGCACAAGCGCTGAGCGTGAGCATCCAGAGCAGACAACTTAGGACAATCGGCAGGAAAAGGATCAGCATGGCAAGCAAAACGAACCCACCCACACCGGAACGGAGCATTTGTACACATCCCGTCACTGTGTGCAGCGCATCACTCAGTGCATTGCCCACCACCGGCACCACACTGCTAATGACAAACCGTGCTGTGCGGGAAGAAAGCGTGTCCGCCCCTGCTGAAATCAGCCCGCGCACACTTAGCAACCCTGTAAAAAGTGTCATGGAAAGTCCCAGCAGCCACTTGACCGCCTTGCTGAAAAAGCGGCACAGACCGCTCAGATTCACATCCGGAGAAACAGAGGAAGCAATGGACATGGCAAGATAAACTTTCATGCCCGGGGCAAAGACACAGGCGGAAAGCACCTCCACCAGATTGCCCGCTGTGGTCAGCATAATTTGCATGGAAGCCGCCGATGCCGGTCTGCCCAATGCCGCAAGAATGGCAGCGGTGACCGGCACGGCGGCAAGGGTAAATCCGCATGCGGTTTTAATAATCGCCGTCGCGCGCACCAGCACTTCCACAATCGGTTCAATCACTCCGATACAGATGCACAATGCTGCCACAATGCCTGCCACACCGCTGAGCGGACGGTTGCCAAAAGTCAGCTTCATAGAATTGACCAGGGCACACAGCAGAATTACACCAAGACACATTCCGGCAGCTTTGAGCGGGCCTTTTCCCTCCATACCCGCCATGCCAAAAACAGCGGAGAAAAAGTTTTTAGGAGTCAGGCTGCCGATACTCTGAAAGTCATCGGTATCCACACCCATGCCAGAAAGCTGCCGTCGGGTATCTTCCGGCAATTTGTCCGGCAGAGCAGAAGCTCCGCTTTTTTGAAACTGCTCCGCGTAATTCTGCTTTGCATTCTCCTGTGCAGCGGAAGAATCTGTCGCACAACACGGCACACAAAGCAGCAGGCTCAGACACAATGCCGTCAGCAATCCCGCAAACAGACGCTTCCAGATACCTGCAAATCCAGTCCTGCCTTTTCCCTTCCTGTATCTTTTCATGCTTCCCCCTACTTTGCCACCAGTGCGGCCGCAATGGAAGCGACCTTGGCAAACAGCGGCAGTGCCAACACCAGAATGCTAACTCTGCCCGCAAGCTCCACTTTACTGGCAAGCGCCCCTTCTCCGGCGTCCTTGCAGGCATCCGCCGCAAACTGTGTCAGAAAGGTCACCCCCAAAGTCCGCAGCAGGATGCCACTGTATTCTCCGCTGATGCCCGCCACCCCAAGCAGGCTGGTTATCTGCTGCAGTGCCGGAATCATTGCCTGCAGGATTTCCAACGCAATGATTACACCGGCAGAAATGCGCAGCACCAGCGCGTACTCCGCGTTTCCCCGGCGAAGGAGTGCTGCAAATGCCGCCGCAATCAGCGCCGTTCCAACGATTCCCGCGACATTCATTGTCAAAGCCCGAAGGTTGACTTAATAGTGCTGAACAGAACGCTTATCTGCTGAATAATCATCATCAGCACCACAATGAGTCCTGCCAGCGTGGTCATCATCGCCTGCTCCTCCCTGCCAGAGCGAATCAGAAGCTGGTTAAGCACGGCAACAATGATGCCGATTGCCGCAATCTTGAATATCAAGTCAACATTCATGCAGTATCCCTCCGTTTTTTACAGGCGGCTGCCGCTGCCATCTCTCAAACCAGCACGAGTGCCAGCACCGCACCGGCGCAGACACCAAGCATCTGATAGAGCTTTCCTTTTTTTTGATAGTTCTCCTCTGCATCCGATAGCTCCCGACGCACCATTTCCTCATACAGGGAAAAGTGAGACTGCTGCCCCTGCACATCCGTTGCGCCAAAGCCTTTCCCAAAGCCGCACAGCAGGCTTCTTTCCTGAGGGGACAGAGACGGTTCCTCTGCCGCCGCTGTCCATGCCCGCTCAAATTCCGCGCCGGACGCTGCCGCCCGAAAATAAGGCTGCAAATATGCCAGCTTTTTGCCATGCCGCTCAAGGATTTCTTCCACCGGCACAGCACAATATGTAATCTCTGTCTTCCCTTCACTGAGAAACTGCAGAAAATCACGCAGACGGTCACGATAATCTTTCAGCTTACGCGATTGCAGACAACCCGCCGCCGCTCCCGCGAATATCAGGCATACAGCCCCGATTATCCTGAGCAAGCAAATCACCCGCCTTTACCACAGCCTTGACCATGCCCGGATGGTCCCCCCCCAGCAGCGCGACTTTTTCAAATGCACCACTCTGCAAAAGCGACTGCGTCTGTGTCCGCGCGCGCAGCTCCGCCAAATTTCCGGCGTGAATGCTGGCAATGATTGAGGCGCCGGCATTCACACTCTGCATCAGCGCTTCGGTTTCCTTCTGTGTGCCCAATTCATCACATATAATATATTCCGGCGAAAGGGAGCGCACAGCCAGAAGCATTCCCTCCGCCTTTGGAAAACCATCCAGCACATCACAGCAGGGGCCGAGATCATTTCCATACTCCCCCTGATACGCGCCGCAGATTTCGCTGCGTTCATCCACCACTGCCACTTTGCTGATGTGCCCGCGTATTCCACCAGAAAGCTGCCGCGCAATGTCCCGCAGAATGGTCGTCTTTCCGGAAGCCGGCGGCCCGGCCAGCAGCAGACCGCCGCGCAGACTTCCGGCGCTGTGCAGCAGTTTGTCCGCACAGCCGTTTATCTGCCTTGCGATGCGCAGATTTACAGAAGTAATATCCTTCATGCCAGTCACCGTGCCGCCGCTCATCACAGCCGTGCCGCCCAACCCCGCACGATGCCCGCCGCGCAGAGTCACATATCCCTGCCGTATCTGCTCCTGATGGCTGTATACCGAGTAGCTGCAAAGCGTGCGGAAGCTTTCATACAGATCCGCTTTCCCGGCACAAATTCCTTTGCCCGGCTCCAATGTGACACCGCCCTCCATTAAAAACCAGGTACTGCCGCCACGCCAGAGAGAAATCGGCTGATGCACCCGCAGACGTATTTCAGAAATATCCGCGCGTATTTCTTCCGGCAGTTTCAGCAGCATTCCCCGCAAATGCGGACACAGTGCTGCAACGGCAGAGTCAAACCGGCGCGCATTTCCCATTTCTTTGTTCATTTTGGTTGTCCCACCTTTCGCATTTCTCTATATCCTATGTAATGTCTGCAGGACTTAGAACCTGCCGCTCTGCCGCAAAAAAGCATAAAAAAAGAGGGCACGCGGGTTTATTCCCGCATACCCTTTTAGCCTGCAAGCAGCTCAGGCTATGTATTCATAATCGAACGCGCTTCGCCCACTGATGACTTGGTGGACCAGTTCTTTGATTTTCAGATGCTCCGGGTGTGTCTGATAAGCTGCTTCAGCTTCCCTGCTGCGGAAATCTGCAATCAGACATAGGTCATAATCACCGCTTTTGTAGTTAACTCCAACTTCAATGGCGGTAAGGCCGTCCACCACACCAATGAGTGACTTAAACCAGCTGCGCAGGCTGGCTGCTACTCCAGCAGCATTTGCGCGCTGGGCATCTTTCAGCTTCCACAGCACAATATGCTTTACCATCATGCAATGCCTCCTTTGACTCCGCCGAACTTAGTTCTGTGCCACAGGGCTGCCCGCCTCTGTTTATCTTGCATTATAGCATAAAACCAGCCGCCTTATTGCTTAAATTGAATTCCGGAAGCAACTTTGGATATTCGCACAAATTCTCAGGAGGGCAATGGCATGCTTTCTGTGAATTTTATCTGAAATTTATAGACTTCTTTCACAAAATTATCCATCAATCATCATAAATTATACTTTATATAAACAAAAATTCAGCACTTAATCTCTGCAAGGACCTGCTTTAAGGTAGCCGCGGAACGCTCCAATTCCGCCTGTTCCTCCTTGTCAAGGTCAATATCCAGAATCCGCTCCGCACCCTTGCTGCCAACAACGGTCGGGACACCCATGCACAAACCCGACAGCCCAAAATGCCCTTGAATCAGACTGCTGACGGTCAAAATGCTGTGCTCGTCCCGCACAATGCATTCACATATCCGCCGGACTGACAATGCAATTCCATAGTAAGTCGCACCCTTCTTTTCAATGATGCGATAGGCACTGTTTTTAACTTCTTCATAAAGCATCTGCCGGTTTTTGCGATGGTCTTTATAGCCACACAGCTCACAGAATTCGGTCAGCGGCACACTGCTGACATTGGCGTTGCTCCAGACCGCCAGCTCGCTGTCCCCGTGTTCGCCGATGATAAATGCGTGCATATTGCGTGGATCAACCCCGAAATGCACGCCCAGCAGATACTTGAGCCGTGCGGTATCCAGCACAGTACCGCTGCCGATGACGCGCTCCGGCGGATAGCCAGACAGCTTATAGGCTGCCCATGTAAGAATATCCACAGGATTGGCCACAACCAGCAGTATTGCGTCCTTGTTGTATTTCACAATCTGTGGAATCATCTGCTGAAAAATAGCGACGTTTTTGTGCACCAAATCCATACGGGTTTCGCCCGGCTTCTGCCCGGCACCCGCGGTGATGATAATAACGCCGGCATCTTTTACATCCTCGTAATCGCCAGCCGTAATTTCCATAGGCTGTGTAAAAGCAAGCCCATGGCTCAAGTCCATCGCTTCCCCTTCCGCTTTACTGCGATTGACATCAATCAGCACCATTTCATTAAAAAGGCCGCTCTCCATCAGTGCAAAGGCAGAAGTTGCCCCCACAAAGCCACAGCCAACTACCGCACATTTTTGCAAATTCACCATAATCGAATGCCTCCTTCATTTTACCTTACCAGACTAATAATTTACAGTATGAGCAAAAGCAGTCTGCATCATACAAGTTCATCATACCTGACATGAAATGGGAATGCAATATATTCCAGAAAATTTGTTAAAAAATTAACATATTGCTTATCAAAAAAGGCTGCGCTTCTGTACGCAGCCGATTTTTATTTATTTTTTGTGTTCGCTTTTTTACACTGACAGCATTTGCTGCACCCGGAACAGTTGCCGCAGCAGGTATCCCGATGTTTCCACCAGTAACGACCTGCCAAAGCTACCAGCGCCGCCAGGACCAGCAACAAAATCCAATCCTGTATTTGCAAGCAGGGCACCTCCTTTCAGACGATGAGGGAACCGACCTGATAAACAACAAAGGCAGTCAGCCATGCCAGACCAGTCTGGTACAACACTACAGACAAAGCGGACAAATGAGAATTCATTTCGCGCTGCACCGCATTGATGGCCGCAACACAGGGTGTGTACAGTAATGTGAAAACAAGGAAGGAAATTGCTCCCAGAGGCGTGAACATAGTAGAGAGCACCTGCGGCAGAGCAGCACCGCTTGCACCTGTCAGCACAGCAAAGGTACTGACAACCGCTTCTTTCGCCGTAAATCCGGTCAGCAGGGCCGTACTGGCACGCCAATCGCTAAAGCCAAGCGGAGCAAAAATTGGAGCAATAAATTTGCCTATGCCCGCCAGCATACTGTCGCCGCTGCCCGCCACCGGGTTCATCTTGATGTCAAAAGTCTGCAGGAACCAAATGACAATGGATGCTATGAAAATCACGGTGAAAGCGCGTTGCAGAAAATCTTTTGCCTTTTCCCATACCAGCATTCCGGTACTGTGCGGACTTGGCAGCCGGTAGTTTGGCAGTTCCATCACAAACGGAACCGGATTGCCCCGGAAAACCGTGTGCTTCATCAACAACGCACTGAGAATTCCCATCAGCATTCCGCCGACATACAGACAAATCATTACCAGTGCACGGTATCTTGGGAAAAACGCCATCGTAAACATCGCGTAAATCGGTAACTTTGCACTGCAGCTCATAAACGGCGTGAGCAGGATTGTCATTTTGCGGTCGCGCTCACTGGAGAGCGTGCGGGTTGACATGATAGCCGGAACGGAGCAGCCAAAACCAATCAGCATCGGCACAAAACTCCTGCCGGAAAGGCCAATCTTCCGCAGCAGCTTATCCATGACGAAAGCCACACGCGCCATATACCCGCTGTCCTCCAAAATAGACAGGAAGAAAAACAGCACCACAATGGTGGGCAGGAAGGAAAGCACACTGCCCACACCGGAAAAGACACCATTGATAATGAGCGACTGCACCACCGGATTGATGCCATATGCCTGCAGCCCGGCCTGCGCGGCATTGGTCGCCGCATCAATTCCGATGGTGAGCAGGTTGCTGAGTGCCGCGCCGATGACGCCAAATGTCAGCCAGAAAATCAAGAACATGATGCCCAGAAAAATTGGGATTGCTGCGTATTTGTTCGTCAGCACGGCATCAATGCGGACACTGCGCCTGTGCTCACGGCTTTCCTTGGGTTTCACCACAGCAGTCTTGCAGAGCTTTTCGATGAATGCATACCGCATATCCGCCATGGCGGCCTCTCGGTCTGTATTCATATCATGCTCCATTTCCTTAACAGAATGCCCCAACATCTCAATTTCATTTTCATTCAGTTTCAGCGCTTTCTGCATCGGCACATCGCCCTCCACCAAGACAGAGGCCGCGAAATATGCCGGAACACCAAGGCGCTGTGCATGGTCTTCAATCAAATGTGCAACGGCGTGAATGCAGCGATGTATCGGACCTGTACAGAAGTCCCGGCGAAGTGGTGCTTTTTTCTTTTCCACCGTTTCCATCAACACATCGATGAGTTCCTCGATGCCTTCATTTTTGCTGGCGGAAATTGGCACAACCGGCACGCCAAGCTGCCGACTCAGCTCCTCAATATGTATGGTGCCGCCGTTGTTGCGCACCTCATCCATCATATTGAGGCATACCACCATGGGCAAGCCCAATTCAATGAGCTGCATGGACAAATAAAGGTTGCGCTCAATATTGGTGGCATCCACAATATTGATAATGCCGTCCGGGTGATTTTTCAGAATAAAGTCACGCGTGACAATTTCCTCGCTGGTATAAGGTGACAGCGAATAAATGCCCGGCAAATCAACCACTGTGGCATTCTTATGCCCACGGATGATGCCGTCCTTTCTTTCCACTGTAACACCGGGAAAATTGCCAACGTGCTGGTTGCTGCCTGTCA
>JAKVJJ010000041.1 GCA_022487055.1 Oscillospiraceae bacterium | reverse complement strand
ATCAGGTCCTTGAAGATAAAGACCACTTCACAAACGCCCTGCAGCAGAATATCGCTGCTGCCGTACGTCAAACAGATACCCTTTCGCCAGAAGAGATTCAGAGACGGCTGGAAGAACTGCAAATAGAGCTCATCAAAAGAGCAAACGATCAGGACGATTACAAGGCCATAACAGACGAGATTTTCCGCCTCCGTGCACAGAAACAGCAGTCCGAATCTGAAAACACGCTGCAGGATGAAACCTTAAGCCGCATCCGGGAATTGCAGGACTTTATCGCCGCTCAGCCGACTGAACTTGCTGAATTTGACGAGACTGTGGTCAAACGGCTGATTCAGAAAATCACTGTCTACGCGGACAAATTTACGGTGGAATTCAAGTCCGGCGTCAGTGTTGATATAAACGAATAAGAGAGTAGGTTACTCCGAAGAATAATTAAGTTCATAGGGGGTGACCTGCTCTCTCTTTGTTATTATGCTTCATTAGGCATTGTAAAATAATTTGCGCTTTTGCCTTTCCGAAGGCAGTTCCTTTTACTTGTTAGTATAAATATGAGTTTGGTTTACAGCTAACAAGACTAAGTTGACCAGATCTAACAAGCCATGAAATATTTCCGGAAACGACTTGTTTTGGAATGCTGTAGCATTGAGAGAATATTTGAATAGCTCTACGAGTTGAAAGTATTGAACATCTGGTAACATAGCGGATGATTGAATTTCTTATACCGTAATTTAGTTGCTTACGATTCATCACAATTCTCCTTTAAATTATAATATTTGATATATGGCGTGTTTTTTGGTATTGTAGTTGCCAGTAAAACGAATTTTGGAACTATATTCAGCTTCGACAAGCGCACAAAATTTCTTACCAAATTGACCAGCTACACCATTTGGAAGATTCCATGTATCTCCAAAAAGTTCAGGAACAGAAAATGTATCTCCCTTGGAATAGTTTGCAAGTGCCCTGTTTACAGCGTCCAGAGGAGTAAATGCGACTTGATCACGAAATAACTCCTTGCGAATATAATCTTGGATGGAAAGTTTAGCATCAGCAGCGCGAGAACAAATTTCATTGTAGTTTTCATCTGAAATTGTAAATTTTACAGTGGTTGACATATCGAACCTCCACATTAAGTATTAAAGTAAAGGGCATCAGAAAGGCATGTCCCTAACTTTAATATTATTATAAGGCAGGGACACACCTTTTGTCAAGATAAAAAATAAGGCACTCTACAAAACAAAACGTAGGGTGCCTTGCTCGTCATAAAAAGCTCAATATTGCCGGAACAGAAATTAATAAATAAACATTTAACTTTTAAACTCATCAAACCATCTCATTGACAAGCCGTAATACTTTTTATCAAAGTCTTCCGTATAGGACCCAGTCCAAACTTCATCAGCATCTGTTGTTATTTTTACAAGCCCACGTTGTTTAAAATATCCAAAAAAATCTAACTCGTCCATTGAAGTCAATTTCTGAATGTTCATTTGCCTAAATAATAGATAGCTGATGAATTCCTCTTTAGAATTACATTCTCTTGTAATAATATCCAAATCATAAATATTTACGGCATATGGCATAAGTTTATTGTCTGAGACATCAAGATAATCATATATTTCTGAAGGTATTGACGCAAAGTTCTCAGCCATTATGCATACGGGAAATTTCCAAGTAGTGTTATTCAAGTTTACTTTTTTATCACCTTCATCTGTTTCTTGTATAAAACTTCCACCACTTTCAAGATGATTTATTGAACGTATTGCCTGCTCATATGCCCTCCCAATAGCCTTGTAGACATCATCATTAATTGATACAAGATTACCGTTTAAGGACGATAATGTAAGTATTTTTCCCTTTGCCTCTGCAAATATAGTGGTATTTTCACTTTGTGCTGTAACATCCGCTTCGAACGCCTTGGTTTCCGGAGGGTATTTTAAAGCCAAATGTACATTATCAAACAAACGTAATAAGTATTCTTTTGTGAGTTTTTCTATGACATCTCCACGATTTTTAGTATATTTACTAACCACTTCTTTTTTAAATATTTTTTCTGCAATAAATGAATAATGAAACCATTTCGGAAAATTTAACAATGTTGACACAGGCAGAGGGAAATATACATATTCGCCATAGTCAATTAAGGGCTTAGAATACAAAGGCTTAAAATCGTTTATTCCAACATCTTTTATTGTTGAGCTCCCTAAGCCTATTGAAAGATATGTAATTATACCATCTATCTCACTTTTGGAAAATATTTGATACAATTCGACCTTTGAAATTTTAAATGAATGCCTTTGTATTTTTTCAATTTTTACGCTGTCAACACGTGTTCCAAATAGCTCTGCAATATATCGTTTATACATATGGACAAATACTTTTTCACAACAGGAAAATGAAAAACCGTATACCTCTAAAAAATCAGCATCGAATGGTTTATATAGCTTTTCAGCCATTTCCATTAGCTGAAACAGATATGCATCACCACGAGACGCAGCAGTCTTCAACTTCATTAACATAGACTTGAGAATACCTTGTTTATCCTCATCCGTATCATGTTTATGTTTAATGACATCTTCAAATATTTCACTAACAAGCGGGGCGTATATATTGAATGCTATCTGCTTCAATTCCGTATAAGCATTAATTCCAAATTTGTTGTCTGAATTATTATTGTTATATCGCAGTGCATTCGATGCTATCCATTCAGCCGCCGGTATATTTGTATCCGCAAGTATAGGATCAGGATCTGCAGACATTATGATAATTGCATTGATAATATCCTCTGTATTATAGTTTTGCAAGAATTGTTTAAGTTCCATATTCGCCACTCACTTTTAATAGCTACTCGTTCCCAATTATCTGACCTGTTCCCACATTCGCTCAAAATATCTATCTCGCTCGCTCGTATATTCGTAAAGCTCCAAAACGCCGAAGCATCTATCCTGAACACTCAAATTCACAAAACATCCATCTCCGACACTCCGTGCTCTCTGACATCTATCCCAAACACTGAAAACACGGCATCTATCGTGGCTACTCAACCCTTTAACATTTCCCAAAATTCCGTCTTTGGATATGTTTCCGCAGTCTATTTGCCATTTCTCAAAAAAATTCATCCATGCCGAAAAAAGGCGCTGTTTCAAGGCTTTTCAAGCCACTACTTTTTTACCCTTGACATCAATGCTACGCACTCAACGTGTGCGGTACGCGGAAAAAGATCAACCGGCACGGCCTGCTGTAACCCATAGCCGTCCTGTGTAAACGTTTTCAAGTCACGGGCAAGTGTGGCCGGGTCACAGGAGACATAGACAATCCGCTGCGGCACCATGCCGGCAACCGTATGCACCAGCTCGGCACCACATCCTTTGCGCGGTGGGTCCAGCACAACCACATCTGGCGCAAGCCCTTTCTCCCGGAATTTCTCGGCAATCGTCACAGCATCTCCGCAGCGAAACTCGGCATTTTCAATATGGTTGCGTGCGGCATTTCGTCTGGCATCCTCGACCGCGGCAGGCACAACCTCCACGCCGATGACCTTGGCTGCCTTTGCCGCCATAGAAAGGCCAATCGTTCCCGTACCGCAGTATAAGTCCAACAGCAGTTCTTTTCCGCTCAGTCCGGCAAAACGTCCGGCAATCCCATACAGCACCTCTGCTTGGCTGCGGTTCACCTGATAAAAGCTTTTGGGGGATATGGAAAATTCCAGCCCGCACAGAATGTCCGTCAGTGTCTCGGTTCCCCAGAGTGTACGGCATTTTTCACCCAGAATAACATTGGTGCACTTCTGATTACAGTTCAGCACCACACTGGCAAGACCGGGCACCCGCTCCCGTAACAGTGTGACAAGCCGGTCTTCCTGCCGCACTTTTGTGCCATTGATAACCAGGCACACCATAATCTGTCCGGTCATCTCTGCTTCCCGCAGATATAAATGCCGCAGCATCCCCTTGCCGGAAGTTTCCTCATAGACGCTTTCTCCGGTTTCACTCTGCCACTGCCGAACCGCATCCGCCGCCTTTGTGAAGGATTCGGGCTGCAAGCGGCAGTCATTGCAGGGGACAATCCGGTGGCTGTGCGGCGCGTAAAATCCGACCGCCAGCTTTCCACTGCTGTCCAACCCCAGCGGATACTGTGCCTTATTGCGGTAACGCTCCGGCTGAGGTGCCCCAAGAATCGGCTGCACCAATTCCGGATTCAATCCGGCAATGCGCTGCACGGCATCCCGCACACGCTGCTCTTTTGCTTTACACTCCGCTTCATAGGAAATGTGGCGGAAAACACAGCCGCCGCACTGTGCCGCTTGCGGACAGTCCGGCGTAATCCGGCAGGGGGCCGGTGTCTCTATAGACTCGATTTTTCCATAAGCATAGGTTTTCTCCGTTTTCAGTATCCGCACCTGCAGGCAGTCCCCCTCAGCGGCACCCGACACAAAGACAGCCATGCCGTCATAGTGTCCCACACCGCTGCCCTGTGCCGTGTATCCGGTGATGGTGAGCGGCACGATATCATTTTTGTGTAAGCTGAGCTGTCTGTCCATATTTCCTCCATTAATGTCTTACTTTTGAATTTAAACTTTATATTCCCACATTAGAGAATGTCCAGTTTCCAAATTTTAAAAGGACAGCAGTAACTTTCACATGAAAACATCCTTCTTTGCATTCTGGTTTTATACAATAGGTAGATTGTGAAGTTTCCTGTCCTATATCGATTGACAGAAATCGATTTCGCTCTTATAATAAATGAGTACTCAAGAATAAATGAAACCGCATGGTTCCTGTATTCTTTCATTTAGTTTATAAGCTTCGCGGCTGGTTTAGCCGCAACCTTTTCAATACAACTCCTCCCCAAAAGGCAAGGCACCGGGTGACCGGACCTTGTCTTTTATTTTGCCCTAAAATCGACTTTCACGGCAGGACAGAGCTGCACAAGCGGGTGCCTTTCGGCATTTTCCCTATATTATACTGCTTTCTTTTGCCATTGTCTATTGACCTGTTCTTAATTTCTCAATATAATAAGAACATGATGAAAAAGAGGAAGGTAAAATATGCAAGTAGAATTGACGATTCCAAATCTTTTTGACTTGAGCCATACTATGGCCGCACCGCTTCTCTCAAAATGTACTTATCCATGGGAAGCACTGGCAGGCATTAAAGAATTCATCCTGCAACTCGGTCCCACTCTGCCGAAAGAGGAATATGAGCAGCGCGGTGAAAATATTTGGATTGCAAAGAGCGCAACCATTTATCCCAACAACTATATTGCCGGGCCGTGTATCATCGGGCCGGAGACTGAAGTACGCCCGGGTGCCTTTGTGCGCGGCAGTGCGCTAGTCGGCGCCGGATGCGTAGTCGGCAATTCGACAGAACTGAAAAACGTCATTCTGTTTGATAATGTACAGGTACCGCACTACAATTATGTCGGCGACTCGATTCTCGGCTACAAGTCCCATATGGGTGCCGGCTCCATTACCAGCAATGTCAAATCTGACAAAATGCTGGTTGTGGTACACGCCGAAGAGGACTTCCCCACCGGCCTGAAAAAATTTGGTGCCATGCTTGGCGACCATGTAGAAGTCGGCTGCAACAGCGTACTGAATCCCGGCACGGTCATTGGCCGGAATTCCAATGTCTATCCGACCAGCTCCGTACGCGGCTTTGTACCCGCCGACTCGATTTATAAAGCGAAAGGCAACATCGTAAAGAAGGTATAATCTTGTACAAAGCCTGTATTTTTGACCTCGACGGCACTTTGGCCAATACCCTGCGCTCCATTGCAGGTTTTTCCAACCGTGCCCTGCGTGAATGCGGCTATCCGGAAATTTCAACAGACAGCTACCGCCATATTGTGGGCAATGGTGTGGAGGTTCAGCTTTGCCGGATGATGGATACTGTGTGCCCAAACGGCTGGCCGGAAGCAGAGCGGCTGAAAGTCCGGAACCTGTATGAAAAATATTACGGAGAACAGCCGCTGCTGAATATCTCCAATTATCCGGGTGTGCCGCAGCTTCTGCAGGAGCTGAAATCACACGGCATAAAGACGGCTGTGCTTTCCAACAAACCGGACGAGTGGACACAGCCGGTGATTGCCGGATTGTTCTCAGGCAGGACTTTTGATGCCATTCGTGGCAAGCGGGACGGTGTTCCCTGCAAACCTGCGCCGGACGGTGCCCTGCTGCTGGCGAAAGAGCTTGGCGTTACTCCGGCACAGTGCCTATATATTGGCGACACTGCCACAGATATGCAGACAGGCTCTGCCGCCGGTATGGATACAGCCGGTGTTTTGTGGGGATTCCGTGACCGTGCGGAACTGGAATCCGCCGGCGCTCATATTGTGATTTCAGACCCGGCACAGATTCTGGACGCTGTGCTGCATGGTCTGCCGAAAACCGCATGAGCGGGAACGTGGCGCACTGGATGCGCAAACATATACACCTCGGCCTGCGAATCGTCAAAACCGGCATTGCCGTTACACTCTGCATGGCACTTTGTGACCTGCTGAATTTGCAGCAGCAGCAGCCTTTTGTCGCGGTTATGACCGCCATTATCAGCATGGGGCGCAGTATTGACAACTCCGTGCGCACCGGAAAGGACCATTTTCTAGGTGCAATTCTCGGTGCGGGGGTAGGTGCTCTGCTCTATCACCTCTCCCCACACAACGCAGGCCTGTGCGGCATTGGCATCATTCTGGTGATTTTCCTCTGCCAGCAGTGCAAGCTGCGTCACGGCACCCTGATGGCTTCCTTTATGTTTGCCATGGTCATGTTGCACGCTGACACCGCCGGAACGATTCAGACCGTTGGCCGGTGCCTTGCCGCCGCCTTGCTCGGCATTCTCATTGCCTTTGCGGTGAATCTGCTGATTTTGCCTCCCAATTATATACACAAAATCATTACAGAAGACGGTACCGTATTTTCCATGCTGACAGATGCCACGCGAACCTGCGAGGAACGAATTGCCGCACCGGATTTAGAAGCGATTTCTGTGCAGATTCGCCTTTTGGAGCGGGATATTCGCCTGTATATTTCAGAGTGGAAAGTATTTCGCAACCGTGACAATGCTGTCTATGTCATTGCCCGCAAGTTGGTCACCTATCGCGAAATTCTCTCGGACCTACAGGCAATCGACCGGCTGGAAATGAAACTGGACAACGAAACAGCCACCGTCTTTGCCTACCACTTAAACAGAGCGAATGCCTTGCTGAAGGAAATGCAGCAGAAAAGTCTCGCGGCCGAGGATGCAGATCTGCCGCAGGACACTACTATGAATTCCTGATGAAACGACTTTTATATCTATAAAAAAAGCACAAAACGATAACGCAAAAAAGTTCCTTCTGCCGCAAAAAGCAGGAGGAACTTTTTTGACTGAAAAATCCACATTTCAGGTGTGTTCCAGTTTGCCGGCCTTGTCGGTTTGCGCAGGCAACGGCTTTGTTTTCGTCTGCTGAACCTTTCCGCGAAAAAGCGCTTTTTCCAGCTCTATCACTACGATTGGCACCAAAGAGAGCGCCGCCGTAATCAGCCACTGCATCGGGTTGAGCACGGCTGTCTTAAAGACAACGGTAAGTGCTGGGACAGCCGCCACAGCAATCATCAGTGCCCCACAGCCGATGGTTGCCTCAACCAGTTTTCGATTCTGAGACCGGCCATGTTCAAAGAGGGAATGTGTGTCACTGCGCATATTGAAAGCGTGTGCAAGCTGTGACAGGCTCAGCACGGCAAAACTCATGGTGCGCCCGATGATCGGGTTTGCCGGATTGACATCGAAAAAGATTCTGCCAATCGTATAGGCAAGCAGAGAAAGCGCGCCAATCAAACAGCCCTCCACGCAAATAGACCACCCCAGTCCATGAGAAAAGATGCTGCTGCCACGCCGAATCGGCTTCTGCTTCATTACATCACAGTCAATCGGTTCCACCCCAAGTGCCAGCGCCGGAAAAGAATCCGTCACAAGATTTACCCATAAAAGCTGGATGGCAGCAAGAGGAAGCGGCAGGCGCAGCAGAAAGCTGACAAAGACAGAAAGTAACTCGCCAATATTGCAGGAAAGCAGGAAATGTATGGTGCGGCGGATATTACTGTAAATTCCGCGTCCCTCCCGCACAGCTTCAACGATTGTGGCAAAGTTGTCGTCCGCCAGTATCATGTCTGCCGCGCCTTTGGCAACGTCAGTACCACTCAACCCCATGGCACAGCCAATGTCGGCGGCTTTCAGTGCCGGAGCATCATTCACGCCGTCACCTGTCATAGCCACCACTTCACCACGGTTCTGAAATGCCTGCACAATACGCACCTTGTGTTCCGGGGAAACACGGGCAAAAACAGAATAGTTGTAAATATCCGCGGTCAGCTTTTCCTGCGGCATCGCGTCCAGCTCTGGCCCGGAAACGACCTTGCCATCTGTCAGAATTCCCAGTGTGCGGGCAACTGCAGCGGCAGTATCCGCATGGTCGCCGGTAATCATCACCGGCCGGATACCCGCCTGGCGGCACAGGGCAACCGCCTGCTTCACCTCCGGACGCGGCGGGTCTTCCATGCCAATCAGTCCGAGAAATTCCAAGCCGCTTTCCAGACGATTTTCGTCCATCCCATCCAGTGTGTTAATTTCTTTGCAGCCGACTGCCAGCACCCGCAGTGCCCGTGAAGCCATTTCATGGTTTTGGCGAGCCGCACAACCGCCCCGGCACATCGGCTCCAGCACATCCGGTGCGCCTTTGGTAATCACACGGAAATGCCCTCCCGGCAAACGAACGACAACCGTCATGCGCTTGCGGGAAGAAGTAAACGGGATTTCCCGCACACGGGGGAATTCTCGGTCCAACGTGTCCTTATTCTGTGCCGCTTCACAAAGAGCGACCTCTGTTGCTTCCCCAAAGACATGGCTGCCATCCATTGTACAGTTTGTACAAAGAGCGGCGCAGTCCAGCAGCCTGCGTTCCCGCTGGGAGTGCGCCCCAAGTCTGCCGGAAGTGTCCCGCATATCCACCACTGTCATATGATTTTGCGTCAACGTTCCGGTTTTGTCACTGCAGATAACACTGGCACTGCCAAGGGTTTCCACTGCCATCATGTGCCGCACAATCGCGTGTCGGTCTGCCATGCGCTTCATGCCGGACGCCAGCACAATCGTCACCACGGCAGGCAGGCCCTCCGGAATCGCGGCAACCGCCAGGGAAACTGCCGTCAGGAACATATCGAGCGGCGGCATTCCCTGCACCAGTCCCATCAGAAATATAATCGCGCAAAGAAGCAAAGCGCCAACCCCAAGGATTTTTCCGGTCTGCTCCAGCTTTTTCTGCAGCGGCGTTTGTGGAGTTTTCTGCACCGTCAGCAGGTGGGCAATGTGCCCGACTTCTGTGTGCATCCCGGTTTCCACCACAATGCCGCACCCGTGCCCGGCTGTGACGACTGTAGAGGAATAGCACATATTCCGCCGGTCACCCAGTGGTGTTTCCGGCTCACAGTGTGCCAGCGCATTTTTTTGCACTGCTCGGCTTTCTCCGGTCAATGCACTTTCCTGCACAGAAAGTTCTGTGGCATTTATCAGCCGAATATCTGCCGGAACCATATCGCCGGTTTCCAGCAGCGCCAAGTCACCCGGCACCAGTTCCTTTGCCGGAATTTTTACCGTCTGTCCGCCCCGTATCACCTGCGCGTGGGGTGCCGCTAAATTTTGCAGGGCAGACAGTGCCTTTTCTGCGCGGCTTTCCTGCACCACACCAATAACGGCATTCACATTGACAATCAGCAAAATAATAATGGCACCTATGTAGTCCGTATCCTGTTGCAAATATGAAGTCATAAAGGAAATTGCCGCCGCAATCAGCAGGATGAGCACCATGAAGTCCTTGAACTGCTCAAGGAACCGCAGCAGCAGCGATTTGCGTGGCGGTTGGGCCAGCTCATTTTTTCCGTATTGTTTCAACCGATGTCCGGCCTGTACCTTGCTGAGTCCTTTTTCACTGTCACTCATCAGCTTTTTGGTACACTCTGCATTCGATATACTGTGCCACTCCATGCTGTTACCATCCTTTCCGTGACTAAACTCTATGCAATTTAGGCAAGGTTCATTACTGGTTGTATATCCATTTGTGTCCTTTCTGATTTAGCTCATTTTTCACCTTAGTGAATTATACAAAACTTTTATTGCTCTGTAGGTGCTATAGAAAACTTCTACCAAATAATGGACTTATGAAGCATAATTTGCTACATATTGCGCACTCTTACAATTCTACAAGTTCTCCTGTTTTTCTCTTGCATTCTTATTCATAAATATTTACAATTATTACATGCATGAAAGAGAAACGAAATGAAGCTTTTTTTGTGGTGTGATTCTATGTCACAAGCAAAAACGTATTGGAGGGTAAGTGTCTATGTTAAAGGAAGAAATTGGTAAAACAGCTGTGGAAGGTATGAATTTAACTTATTATGTTTACGGTTCTGACGAAAACTATGGTGTAGGCATTACCCAGACTACAACCGAATCGGCAACCGGCACAGTGATGGGCGGACACGATCGCGCAGTCAGTCTTGCACGGGCGCTGCTGCGAAATATCGTTTTCCCGGATAACCTGTCAGAAATTCTGGAAGATTATAATTTGCCTGACTAAACAAAAAGCAGCGGAAAGCTTCGGCTGCTTTCTGCTGCTTTTGTATCGTGGCGACACCTTGTGCGGCCAACTATCTCACTGCTTGTGAGATTTTGTAGGGGAGTTCTGGTGCTTTCGACACCATGCGCGTGTCCCCAACACGCCAAGAACGGAGGCAACGGCTGTTAGGCACACCACCAGCACACCCATTTGAAACCCTGAGAAACCCTCAGTGCCAACAACATTCAGTGCTTTGCCATTTGCCGCTCCGGTGTGAAAAGCGGCTGAGGGCGTATAGTCCTGCTGTTCCACAGTCAAGCGGCTTGCCCGGGTGCGTTTTCCTGCCTGAGAGGCCGCTTTCCTTGTTGCAGTCCTTTTTCTGCCAATGGAAGTTGGCAAGCGGCGGCCGGCACCGTTTTTCTGTGTACTCCCGGCTTTTCCTGCCTGATGAGAAACTGGTTTCTGTGTCATACCATTTTGTTCCGAAGGCCGGTGCACAATCACTTGATATTGGGAAGCTTCTCCGCCATCTGTGGTCAGACGAGCAATGATGGCTGTGTCCCTTCCTGCCGGCTGTAAAGTACAACGACTTACAGACACTTTTGTGTGTTTTACCGTATCAACTTTCAAATATACATGAGAACACGCTGGTGGAACTGTAATTTCATAGTTATGAATGGAAGGTGAAAATGTCGGATGCAGTGCTGTTCCCTGTGGAAATGCCACTGCCATTCCGGTCGCCTGCGGTACTCCTTCTGCGCTATTTCTTTCACGGCACACCGTCACGGTATACTGCCTGCGCCGGCGTCCGTCCGAGGAAACCACCGTGACAGTAATCACCGTGTTCTGCCCATTCTGCAGGAGTGTATGGCGG
>JAKVJJ010000040.1 GCA_022487055.1 Oscillospiraceae bacterium | reverse complement strand
GACTCCGGCTCACTGGACACCGGCGCAGAGCTGGAACTCTGCACCGAACTTGGCTCCGAACTGGTTTCAGAAAGTGAGTCACTGCTGGAGGATTCGCTGGATGCTTGTTCAGAACTAACTACAACCGACGATACTTGCGATGAACTTGTACTGGCAGAGCCATTGCCGCATTGTGAAACGCAAGAACCCAAAATTGCGATAGTAATCACCACAACAATTGCAGTAGCACATCCATACTTCTTAGAGCCACTACCTCCCCCCTGGCTGCCAGTTATTCCGCCCTTATTGGCATTTCCACTCGAACCTCCAGAATTGACTAATGAAGCGGTGCTAACCGTTGTTTTGTTATATACTGCGTTATAAGCTGCTTTTTGCGGGTTGTGAACCCATCCCATTCCCTTCTTACCATAGCCCGGTATTACCGCACGTTTTACTGCTCGTTTAGCCGCACCCGTTGTCCTTGCCGAAATTGACTTTTTAAGTGAGGGTGTCCGAATACCAAATTTCATTTCTCCCACTCCTAAATATTACAGTTATATTTACTATAATGTTCCATATTGCTAGCGTCAAGTACAATTCCAACAAATTTCAACAGTTATCGAGTAAATAGTCACTCCATTCCAAATATTAGAACAAATTTTCGGCAAACTATTGATTTTTGAGAACAAGTGTTCTAAAATGATATAGGAATTTCGTGAATGGTGTGCGGGAGATTGGAGATTAGAATGAATGAGAATATTGATTCCGAACTTAAAGCCCTAATACCTAAATTGAATCTTAAATCACGTAAGAACCTGATATCAGCCGTTAATTTTCATCTTGCCCAGCAGCATACAACTTCGCAAGTTCGAGAATTTTCTTCTTGTTATCAGGCGTCAAAGTTTCAATAACTCTTAAAATTTGCTCATCGTCACTAAGCTCCGCGACGGTGGGCTTTTCTCTTTCTTGTGGAACATCATATCCCATGAGCCAAGCTTCTGATACATTAAGTGCTAATCCAAGCATAGATAATTTGAACTGCCCGGGTTCCACCTTTCCAGATACATACTGACTCAAATCATTACGATTAAGTCTTACACCATATTTCTTACAATAAGGTTCTGCCCTATTCAATATATCAACCTGACGAAGATTTTTTTCACCCATAATTTGTTTAAGACGCTCAGAAGTAGTCACTTTCTCTTCCATTTTTGTACTCCCAATATTTATAATTTATTATATTTGCATTCTACCACTAATTTAATAAAAGTTCAACTGAATTTTACATAAGTTAAAATAAATTGAATAATCCTATTGACATTCTTTACATCGGATGATATGATAGTGATGTTCAAAATTATTGAACAAAATAATTTGATGGAGGTAATTATTTTGCCATACAATTATCGCTTTTTATCTGGAAAAATTCGAGAAGTATTTGGTTCTCAGGAGAAATTTTCTGATGCCATGAAGATTTCTCCCACCACTCTGTCAAAAAAAATGAATGGTATTGTTCCTTGGAAGCAACTTGAAATTGACAGAGCCTGTAATTTGCTGCATCTTGGTCACGAGTATATCCCTAAGCTTTTTTTTACGCTCTAGATGTTCAATTTAATTGAACATCTAGAGCGTTCCCCCACTGAAAGGAGGTGAAAAGAATTAGTCACCTCCTGCTGACACAGGAACGATTGAAATTCAGGGTTTGAACTTTAAGACAGCATCAAAAAATTTTACAACATAATCCGACTGCTGCTTGTGGGCAGAGCATTGGCGCTGATAGCCCCAGCGCCGCAGCAGTAATACCCTTGTGAGGCTCTGTCTACAATCAGCGGCCGGAAGATTGGAGGTACATATGCACGTGCAAAAGGTTTACACCGACTGGCACCAGCTCCCCATCCTGCTTGACCTTGGAATGGTGGCCTGCATCTTTGGCGTAAGCTATGAAACTGCCAAAAGCTGGGCTGCCCAAAACAAAATACCGGCCCAAAAAGTCAACGGAATTTGGCGCGTGCCCAAGTCGGCACTTATGGAATTTTTGAAAGAAGGTAGATCAGCATGACCGCAGAACAGCTCGTAATGTACTGGATTGGCAGGATTGCAACTGACGCGCTTGTGTCTCTTGCAACCATTATGCTCTGCAATTACTTGTACAACAGATATCGTAAATACCGGCAGGCATGTCAGATGAAACGACAGGAGCACATCCGCACGAAGCTTGCCAACCGGGTCGTGCAGCGGCAGGCAGAACGCAGCCGCCGTAAGGATTTTGTGGATTTGATGGAGGCGAGCAAATGACGAACGACCGCGATAGATATAAAGTGAAAGCTTTAACTTGTGGTCAGGGTAGCGAAAAAATCATCGAGGGATTTTTGGAAGTATCGAATACAAATGATTACCGTGTGTCGGGTGTTGACGTAAATCCTTACACTGTCTGCCGAAATACAGGGATTAAAGACAAGGGTGGGAATTACATATATGAATTTGACCTTGTCAAGTACAAAGACTTTAACCGCAAAAAACAACTTGCAATCATTGTTTTTGACGATTTTACAGATGGTTGGATTGCTCAAACATCTTCAAATTATTCAGGTGGAGTAAGCTTGCATAAATGTGTGAACATTTCCACTGTCGGGAATGTGATTTTATCTGATAAAGACGCGGATGATTTTCAGGGTTACAGCGACAAAGAGGATGCTAAATACAACGGAATCCCGCCGGAACCAGAATGCCGCAGTACACAGCACATAAACAAACTTAATCGGGAGTTTTTACCGAGGTAGGAGGCGAGCAAATGACAAATCAGGAATGGGATGACTGTGAGGAACTGTCACAGTTGAGAAGCGAAAACAAGACACTGAAAGAGCAGCTTGCCACTGCGCTGGCTGAAAATACCAAGCTGGCAGAGCGACAGGCTGCTTCGGAAAATGAAGAATGCCCAGAAGCGATTACACAGGCGATGCGTGAAATCAAAGATACGCACTGCGGCGATTATGACTGCTTGTTACCAGACAATAAGTTAGACGACTCCGGTTATTGGGCTAACGATGACTTGTGCAAAGATTGCACATATGGTGTGTGTTATCGTGCACTTGAGCGTTCGTTGCCGGAAGCAGATGGAAAGGAATGAATAGAAAAAAGCATATTCCGCCGAAAACGTGTTCCGAATGTATACATATAGACGCTTGCTCTGCGTGGAATTGTGGAAATTTAGAAAGCGCAGATGCTTCAAGCTGTGCTAATTATGAAACAGTTAAAGATTCAACTGCGTATTTCATGGGACTCAGCGATGGTAAAAAGGAGCCAACCCCATGACCGCGCCGGACAGTCCCTGCTATCTCTGTCAGCGGCGCACGCCACATTGCCACAGCCGGTGCAAGGATTACATAACATACACGCATTATCGGCAGGCGCTTAGTCAGGCGAAGCAGACAGACGCAGGTTTGCAATCGTACAGCAGCGACCGGTATTTTAAAATTCAAAGGAGATTGCATCATGCAGGACAATAAAAAAGCCGCCAGCGGTGCCGGAAACACCACTGACAGCAAGTCAAATCAATCTATCGACAGTGTAGCACAGCCAAAGGGCGGTGTCAACCCGGCAGGGCAGTATACAGCTATCCGCATGGCATACCATGCCGCGGAAAAACTGGCGCGCGAGAAGAATGCCCCCTCAATTCTTTCCCAACGTGTGGACACACTGGTGAAGCAATTCGCCCCTTACGGCTTTACCCGTGAGCAGATTGTATCCATCGGCAGCGGCTCTTTTGGTGACAACGACCCGGATTTTTCGCGGCCCGTAATTGAGCACAAGCACCCGACTGTATGGACGCCGGAGGAAGAAAAGCAACTGCGCGTGATGAAAGAAAAAGGTGTCGCAAATTCGGAAATCTGCGAGCAGCTCCACAAAACACCGCAGCAGGTGTCCAGCAAATGGTGCTTCATGCGCAGCAAAATATCTGCCAAACCGCCGGAGGAACCAGCGCCGGACAAACCGGTTTCTGTACCTTCTTCCAAACCAGAGTCGCAAGTTAAACAGGCATCTGCATATACCCCGACACCAGCTAAACATCAGTCATCTATTTCATACGCTACCTTGGAGAAATATAGGATGTATGAGCTCTTACAAAAAATTATGGCTGCAAACAGATTTACACGGCTCACATTGACCGCCGTGAACGAGCATGGCACAAAGTACAAAGCGGAGGTGCACAAATGATAAAGCTTGGCTCACTTACCCTGGAGAACTTCCGGGGCTGCAAACATTATAATATGGCGTTCGGCGGCAAAGCTGCTGCCATTTACGGTGCAAACGGTGCCGGAAAAAGCACGCTGGCAGACGGTTACATCTGGCTCCTGACCGGTAAGGACCAGCAGGGCCGCGCAGACTACAACATTCTGCCGGTCAGCGCAGTAGAGGGTGTGGAAGCGTCAGTAGCTGCATCGTTTATTGCTTCGGGCGGCGGACACTTTGCACTGCGTCGGGTGTACAAGCCGGTCTTTACCCGCAAGCGCGGCGAAACTGAAAAGCACCGCACCGGCAATACCACTGATTATTACATAGACGATGTGCCACAGAAAGCCGGAGATTACAACAAATTTATTGCCGAGCATATCGGCAGCGAGGATGACATATTAACCGTTACACGCCCGGACTATTTTGCGCAGGCAATTAAGCCGGATGCACGCCGGGAGCGGCTGCTGTCCCTCTTTTCGGGCGGCATGGATGACGCGGCTGTGATTGCCAAGCACGCCGAACTTGCCCCGCTTGCGGAACAAATGGGCACCTATACCATAGACGACTGCGTGAAACGCTGGAAAGCCAACCGCCGCAAAGTCAACGGCGATTTGGAGGCGATTCCCGGCAGAATTGACGAGGCGGAACGCGCCAAACCTGCCGCGGTTGATGTGCAAGCGGACGCCGCTATGCCGCATCTGGCAGCGCAGCGGATGAAAATAAAGTCCGCGATTGACCGGCTCCGCAGTGGGGAAACTGCATCCGGGATCCGGCAGCAAATCAGCACAGAAAAAGCGGATATGGAACAGGCACGCGCCGAATACGTTCACAAATCTGCCGGCGGCAATACGGCACTGGAAAACCAGATGGTGATGCTGCGGCAGAATTTATCCGATGCGCAGGCGGCTGCCGCAAAGCAGGAAGCCAGCGCTGCATCAGCCGAAACGCTGGTGGAGGGGTTGGACAAAGATATTACCGCACTTCGGCAGCAGGTCATGGACGAGCACGCCAAAGAATTTGATGCAGGCAGCGGCAAGTGCCCAACCTGCGGCCAGCCGTATCCGTCGGAAATGTTGGAACAGATGCGCGGCAATTTCAATGCTGCCAAAGCGGAAAAGCAGGCGCAAATGATTGCCCGCGGTAAGGAATTGTCCGCCACCCGAGGCGGCCTTGCCAAGCAGGCAGAAGCCGATCGTGCTGCCGCCCAGCAGAGCCAGACAGAAGCGGAACACCTGCAGCAGAAGCTGACCGCCCTGCAGAAAATGCTGGTCACGCCGCCTGCTTGGGAAACCACAGCCGACTGCCAGAAACGGCAGTCGGAAATTGCCGCACTGGAACAGGATTTGCAGAAAGTTTCGTCTGCCGCTGACACGCAGATTCAGAAATTGGAAGCCGAACTGGTACCGGTGGAGCAGCAGATTCAGGCGGTCACCGCCCGGCAGTCCAACGCCGAACTGCTCAAAAAGCAGGATGCCCGCATTTCTGAACTGAGAGCTGAGGAAAAGAAACTGGGTGTGCAGCTTGCCGAGTTTGACAGCCTGCTGCATCTGGCCGACCGCTTTGTACAGCTGAAAGCCACCGATGTGGAAGCCAAAGTCAATGGCTCCTTCCGCTCGGTTTGTTGGAAGTTGTTTGAATTACAGGTCAATGGCGGCATCAAAGCCTGCTGTGAAGCGCAGGTGGACGGCAAGGATTACGGCAGCCTCAGCAATGCGGAGCGCGTCAATGCCGGGTTGGATATTGTGGACACGCTGGGGCAAAAGATGGGATTGGTGCTGCCGGTGTGGGTGGACAACAGTGAAAGTGTGCAAAATCTTTTGCCAATACAAGCGCAGATAATTCAAAACATTGTACCTCCGACATGGGACAAGCTGGGAAAGATTGCTCAGACTGCATTGGTTGAAAAGTACAGTTCGGAGGAATTAGCTCGTGCCAAATATGAAGAACCCAATAAACGGATGCGAACGGAGGTACTGGAATAATGGAAGAAATCTTGACGGTAAACAATCCGGCCGAAAACGTCACAGAATTCCCGAAAACTGTGAACGATTCCCCGGAAAACGTATTAGAAAGCCCCAAAAGTGAGAACGGGATGCCCAAAAGCGTACCAGAAGCCGAAGAAACGGAACAGCCCGAAACCCCGCCAACTGGGTGGAAAAACGCTTCCGGCGAGGAAGAACACCCGGAAGAAAGCGAAGTACCTGAGGTGGAAGAACAGCCGCTTCCAGAGGGACAGGATTTGAGCCTGCTGCTTCCGGCATTTAATTCTATTTTTGATACCGCTGATTCATCGCTGCGGGATATGGCCCGCGCCATGAAAACCAAGCTGATTGAAAGTGGCGAACTCAACATCAAAATTACACTCAATAATTACGGCGGTGTGCTGGTTCCTGACCCGAAAAAATGCCAGGTCACCTGTAACTTGAAACCGGCCAAGGTTTCCACTGCCATTCGCTTTCCGTCTGATTTGGAAATTGCCGTTGAGCAGGACGGTCGTGTCATTATCCCGGACGACCATGAGCGGCAGCTTAGCTTTGACGATGTGCAGGAACCCGGTACTACGGTGACCACGGATGCCAGCGGCGTGGTGCAGAATGTCAAAATAGATCCGTGCGAAAAAAGTGCGTGCCCGTTTTACGGTACGGATGATGACGAAAACACCGGTTGCTGCTTTGCGCAGGAAGGTATGCCGGATGATGATATGTACGGTGATTTGACTGAAGCACTGCGGCAGCACAACTGCAAAAATCCCGATGTACTGGATGCATACAACACGCTGACCGCCAATGCAGAAGCAATGGAAGTTCCGGAAGAAACAGATGCTGCAGATGCCTGTGAAAATTCCGATTGCCCGTTTTACGATACCGAATGTGAGCACAACTGTCAGGGCCGCGCGGAGTTTGAATAGTGTCCCGGCTGCGTCAAGGATGCAGTGGAGTCCTGTAAATGTCAGGACGACAATTTATTGAATGTCTATAATCGAATGACCGAGGAGGAAACAAATCATGAGTGAAACCACAAACAAGCCTGCGGTGCAGGTACAGAACACATCTGTTGATATTAAACTGGACGGCAACGTTTTTTCCGGCTGGCACGAATTTCAGGCCGCCGGAAAAATGGCCGCCGCTCTCAGTCAGAGCACCATTGTGCCGCGGGATTATCAGAAAAACCCCGGTAACTGCCTGATTGCGCTCGATATGGCCAGCCGCATGGGTACCAGCCCCATGATGGTGATGCAGAATCTGTACATCGTCAATGGCCGTCCGGCGTGGAGCACGCAGTACATTGTGGCCATGATTAACTCGAGCCGCAAGTACAAAACGGAGCTGCAGTACGATCTGACAGGTTCCGGAGACAGTCTGCAATGCACCGCATGGGTCCTTGATAAAAGCGGCCACAAAGTGACCGGCCCTACCATTACCATGCAGATGGCAAAGGATGAAGGTTGGTACGGCAGGAACGGCAGCAAGTGGAAAACTATGCCGGAAGTCATGATTCGGTACCGTGCCGCTTCCTTCTTCGGACGGCTCAACTGTCCCGATATGATGATGGGAATTTACTCGACGGATGAAGTGGTCGAAATGACTCCTGACCAGTATTCGGTGGTTGACGCAGAAGTTAAAGAGAAAGCCAACCAGCAGCCGCTGGATTTTCAGGTGGATAAGGAAACCGGAGAAGTCAAGGAGCCGCAGAAAGCCGCTTTGGAAGCGCCTGCTGAAACAGTAGAGCCGCCCCAAAAACGGCCGGCAGAAAAAGTGTCGGCGAAACCCTCCGCACCCGCCGAGCAGGACGGCCAGCAGACGTTTGACCCGGGCTTTTGAGGATGATACAGGTACATTGTTTAGCGTCCGGCAGCGCTGGAAACAGTTACGCGGTTGACGATGGCGAAACCGTCCTGCTGCTGGAAGCGGGCATCCCTGCTAAAAAAATATGTGCGGGGTATTTGAAGTTACTGCCGCGCGTAGCCGGGTGCCTGATTTCACACGAACACGGCGACCATGCCAAGGGTGCGGCGGCACTGTCCGGCCGGGGAATTGACCTCTACATGACGGCAGGAACGCGGGCGGCACTTGGAACATTCAGATGCCCCTATCGTGTTCACACCGTGCGGGCGCAGAAACAGTTTTCTGTTGGCTCTTGGAACATGATGCCGTTTGATACAGAGCACGACGCGATGGAGCCTGTTGGCTATCTTATGCAGTCAACTGTCACGCATGAAAAGTTGTTGTTTGCAACCGATACTTATTACATCAAATACCGCTTTTCCGGCGTCAGCATCTTCATGGTCGAGTGCAATTACAGCCTTGAAATTCTGCGTGAAAATATCGAAGCCGGGCGCGTGCCGGAGAACCAAAAGAAGCGCTTGCTGCACAGCCATTTCAGCTTGGAACACGTCGTAGATTTTTTCCGCCAGACCGACCTTTCAGCGGCACGGCAAATTGATCTGCTGCACGCTTCCGACCGCAACAGTGATGCGAAACTGTTCAAACAGGAAGTGCAGCGCGCGACCGGAATCCCTACGAAAGTTTTGTAAAAATAGTCATTTGCGGCTAATTTCAGCCGCTCTCAGGTGGTATAGAAAAGAACAAATCAAAGCCGGGTGGGCGGATGTGGTACAGGCTCAGGCAAAGGAGAGAAAGACAAATGACAACATGGTTGGAGCTGCATCAGGAAATGCCCAGACATAAAAAAATATTGGTGCTTGCGCGGCTGCTGAAAGTTGACCGCCGATATGCAGTGGGCATCATGATTGACCTCTGGACATGGAGCCTCGACAATGCGGATTCTGACGGAAACCTGTCCGGCATGACCGCAGATGACATTGAAATGGCGCTTGACTGGCCCGTCAAAAAGTCCGGAGAACTGATTGCAGCGCTGCTCAAAGCGAAGCTGCTGGAAAACAAGGACGGCACCTTTGCCCTGCATGACTGGGCAGACTATGCTGGGAAGCTGTCTGAACAGCGTGAAATTAAGCGGATACAAGACAGAGAGCGCCAAAGCAAGAGGCGCAGAAAAATACAAAAATCAGATGCTTTAAAAGAAGATACGTCACGCACTTGTCACGCACCTGTCACGCGTGACAATGCCGAAAATGTAACGCAAAAAGGCTGTGACGTCACGCACCTGTCACACGAAAATCGCGGTGACTACCCTACAGTACCTGACCGTACCGTACCTGACTTCAAAGAACCTGTACTTAGACCTTTAGGCAATCACACTCTTTCGGACAGTGCGCATAACGCAGACGCGGGGGATTTTGAAGAAGTGCAAAAAGCATTTTTCGGGAAAATCAAGGCAGAGCCGTCTGCATTGGATGAGCGAGGCTTAGCACAGCTCCTGCTGGCACATGGCAAGGCTGCTGTGCTGGCGGCCATCGACGAGGCGGCAGACCGGCACGGCCATTCGGTGAATTACATCAAGGCAATGCTGGAAAATGGCTCGAAACCTGCCGGAATGAAAGCAAAAGCGGCAGCGCCGGACCTGTCGGACCCGGAGCGCTACAAGAAATTTGCGAAAGGAAGTGCGGCACCGTGACGGAAGAAAAGGCAAAAAAAATCTCACCGAATGTGTTTGACACTGGCAAGGTTTGTCCCAACTGCGGCGAACACATTTTTGCGTATAAATTTTCCACAAAGGTGTACGAATGCCCATGCTCCTGCAAGTCGAGTACCGTGAAAGCGGAGGACGCACAGCACGCGGCGGAGAAAAAGGCAGAGGCCCGCAAAGAACGGTTCGCCTATGCCGGTGTACCGAGAAATTTTGCGGATGCGAAGCTCAATAATTATCGCCGCCTGCCCGGAACGGAAGCCGCCTATGCCGCTGTAAAGGGCTACCTGCTCAGCCGTCAGGAGAATATCAAAGCCGGAAACGGACTTATCCTGTACGGCCCCACAGGCAGCGGAAAGACACACCTTGCCTGCGCAGTCCTCAACTGTGCTCTGGAGGACGGTTACTGTGCCGCCTACTGGTGTGTGCCGCAGATGTTGGAAATGCTGATGCCGGGCGGTGATGAAGCCGAGCAGCAGATGATTCTGGACAAGGCGCTGCTTTCGCGGGTGCTGCTGCTAGATGACCTGGGCGCGGAAAAGTCCAGCGAGTGGACGCGCAAAGAACTGACGATTATTCTGGACTCCCGCTGGCGGGAAAACCGGCCAACGATTATCACAACAAACCTGCTGCCGGATGAGGAACTGCGCCGTGATTGCGGCGACCGTTCCTACAGCCGCCTGATGAGTGACCACTACCAGGTGGTGTCCGTAACAGCTAAAGATTACAGGAGGGCAAGAGCATGAAAACACCATACGAACAGAGCGTATACGACCGTGCTGCAAAGAAAATTCAGCGCATCATTGCCCGCGAGGGTGCCGCAGATGGACAGCGTCTACAGCCATGGTATTTGGCTGAGATTGAGGACGAAATCCGGCAGGCAGACAAAGTGTCCGCGCTGACCATGCTGGCGAATCAGTCCGAGCCGGATTCGTTGCCCGATGTATCATGACGGCCGCCCTGCCGAAACCGGTGTGCGGCTGGAACACAGTCCGTGGGGCTACCAAGTCAACATCAACCACCCGGCAGTGCGGCCGCTGTTTGACCGCTATCTCAGGTGGCGGAAAATCCCGCCGTGGTGTCCGCTCTCGGACGGTGAGCGGCGGGAATTTGAAAACTATGTTTTGCCGAAACTGGCGCAATAAAAAAAGCCCCGTCCAAAAAGGACGGAGCCGGATGTAGTCGATATGGCTTATTTACAGCCACTGCAGTTGCCGCAGTTGCCGAGCAGCTGCTGAAGCAGTTGGAGCAATTCCTGACATGTCATGGCAGAAGCCTCCTTTTTTGTTTTGCTGCTCCTCTTTTGGAGCAACCATATCCTATCATGATTGATGCACGGCTTCAACCCTAAAATTTTGGCAAATTTGTTAAGTAAACCAATGGAAATTTTTCTGGAATTGTTTGATTTGTACAAATTTAAATGGAATAAAATCAAAAATACGAATGGAGGCAAAAACATGAACGAATTAATCCCGATTATCTACCAGAACGACCGTCCGGCAGTTTCAGCGCGGGAATTGCACGAATTTTTGGAAGTAAAGACAGACTTCCCACATTGGTTTGACCGTATGAAGGAATATGGGTTTTCCGAGGGCACAGACTATCAGACATTTTTGTCCGATAGGATTGACGGAAAAGCTGGGAAGCCTAGAAACGATGCAGTGCTGTCCCTCGACATGGCGAAAGAGCTTTGCATGATTCAGCGCACCCAGCGTGGCAAGCAAGCACGGCAGTATTTTCTCGCGGTCGAAAAGAGTTGGAACAGTCCGCAGAAAGTCATGGCGCGGGCGCTCAAAATGGCCGATGTTACGATTGCGTCTTTGCAGGACAACAACCGGCAGCTTGCCGCCGAAGTACAGCAAAACCGGCCCAAGGCTATTTTTGCCGATGCGGTGGCCGCCAGCGAAAGTCCAATGCTGATTGGCGAGCTTGCCAAAGTGCTGAAGCAAAATGGTGCGGACATGGGTGAAAAGCGACTGTTCGAGTGGATGCGGAAAAACGGCTATCTCATTAACCGCAAGGGTACCGACCACAACGCACCCACTCAGCGCAGCATGGACATGGGGCTTTTCAAGGTCAAAGAAACGGCCATCACGCACAGCGACGGCCATGTCACC
>JAKVJJ010000039.1 GCA_022487055.1 Oscillospiraceae bacterium | reverse complement strand
GCTCCGCCGCCTGCTGTTCCTTTCCCTGAATCTCCGTGCGGATGCGTTCCCCGCTATCCACCGCGGATGTCTGCTCGTTTTTCAGCCGTCTTACGGTTTCTTCTGCGTGATGTGCGTCATTGAGCAGCACATCCGCTTCACCGTCTTTTCTCGCCGCCGATTCTTCACAGCTCGCGCTTCTTTGTCGGATTTTGTCAATTTCCGAAGCACAGGAAGTGATGCCCTGAAAATTCTTTTCTGTCATTTTGTCCAGCGCTGCCAACTCCCGCTGTGCGCTTTCCTGCTGGGTGCGAGCAAGCGTAATCTTATCATCATACTGGTGCAAAACCGCCGCTGACTGGTCAAGCTGCCGCAGCCAAAGTGCTATTTCAAGACTTTTCTTTTCTGCCGAATAATTCAGAAACTTCTCCGCTTTGCCGCTCTGCTCTTTCAGCGGACCGACACGGCTTTCCAATTCCGCAAGTATATCCCGCAGACGCACAAGGTTTTCCTCGGCGGCATCAAGTTTGCGTTCACTGTCCTCTTTGCGGTAACGATAGCGTGAGATGCCAGCCGCTTCTTCAAAGATTTCCCGGCGGTCTTCACTTTTGGCGGACACAATGGCATCAATTTTACCCTGCCCTATAATGGAGTATCCGTCACGCCCAAGTCCGGTGTCCATAAACAACTCGTTGATGTCACGCAGACGCACGGAAACCTTATTCAGCAGATATTCACTTTCTCCGCTGCGGTAATAGCGGCGGGTAACGGAAACATCGTCCTTATCGAAGGGAATCCGGCGGCTGCGGTTGTCAATGTTCAGCGTAACTTCCGCATAACCAAGGGGTTTGCGCTGTGGTGTGCCATTAAAAATGACATCTTCCATTTTTGTGCAGCGCAAGGTACGCACATTCTGTTCCCCTAGCACCCAGCGCACAGCGTCGCTGATATTGCTTTTTCCGCTGCCGTTCGGACCAACGACGGCTGTTATACCGTCATGGAACTGCAGCACTGTCTTGTCCGGGAAAGTTTTGAATCCCTGAATCTCAAGTGAGCGAACCAGCATTGATAAAATTCTCCTTTACCAAGATAGAACCGTCATCTCCATACAAAATAAAGCTGCCGCCGGGCTTCACGGTCACCTGATAGCCAAGCTGTGCCAGAGCCAAAAGGTTTGACTTTTTCTGTCCCTTTATCTGCGACAAAAATTTTTCCGGTACCATCAGGGTATAGCTTCCCTGCGGCAGACTGTGAAAAGCAGACTGCATCCGCACAAGCCAGCGACGGCCCTCACACAGTTCCCGAAAAGCGGGATGCCACGGGCCTGCCAAACGTTGCTTTTCTAGTTCCGGAGAAGCGTGCAGGCCAAGCCGAATAACCCGGATGCCGCGCTCTTCAAAATACTGCAGCAGACCGGCACATAAGGCGACTGCTTCCTCCAGCGTTTCCGGCTGATAGCTGCCGCTTCGGTACCATTCTGCCATTTGTGTGCCCGGCAGCACAATGGCAGGATAAATGCGCACTTCCTGCGGGTGAAGCTCAGCAAAGTAACGGGCTGTCCGGCAGGCACCTTCCGGCGTATCTCCGGGCAGACCGGTCATCATCTGCAGACCAAGGCACAAATGGCGTTCAAGAATCGCATGGGAGGCAGTTCGTACCTGCTCGGCGGTATGGCCGCGTCCGTTTTTCAGCAGGACAGCATCATCCATACTCTGCGCACCAAGTTCCACCGTCGTCACACCATAATTGCACAGCTCATCCAAAATGGCATCATCAATGGCATCCGGTCGGGTGGAAAGGCGAATGCCTCTGAATTGGCCGCTGCGCACATAAGGCGCCGCCGCTTCCAGCAAGCTGCGGCGGTAATCCGGGCTGATTGCCGTAAAACTGCCGCCGAAGAAAGCAATCTCCGCTTCCTTTGTTTTCTCTCCCAGAGAAGCCACTGCTGTTTCGGCAGCGTTGCGGACATCGTCCGGCGACGGCTGTTTGGTTTTCCCGGTAATGGTCCACTGATTACAAAAGCTGCACCGATGCGGGCAGCCGATATGCGGCACAAAGACCGCTACATTTGCGTGTCTCAATAGCCCATCAGTTCCAATGCTTCCCGCGCGGCCTGCTGCTCAGCATCCTTCTTGGTGTGTCCGCCGCCTTTGCCAATCACATTACTATTTAGGTGGACTTCCACACTGAAATGCTTGTCATGGTCGGGGCCACTCTCACCAACCAGTACATAGGATAGTTTTTCGCCGGGGTTGCGCTGAATGATTTCCTGCAGTTTGGTTTTATAATCATGGAATGGTGCCTTGCTGCGTAAGGTTTTGAGCATTGGCAATGTAAAGCGGAGAATAAAATCGCGTGCCTGCTGAAAACCGCCATCCAAATAAATTGCCGCCGTGATAGACTCAAACGCATCCGCAAGAATAGATGTGCGTGTGCGGCCGCCGCCGTTCTGTTCGCCATGGCTCAGGCGGAGAAAACTGCCCACATCCATCTGTTTAGAAAAATCGCAGCATGCCTGCTCGCACACAAGCGCCGCACGGGTTTTGGTCAGATGTCCTTCCGGCCAGTCTGGAAAGTTCCGGTAAAGATAATCCGCCACCACAAAGCCAAGTACACTGTCGCCCAAAAACTCCAGCCGCTCATTGCTGCCACACGGTGCGTGGGTTTCATTCGCGTAGGAAGAATGTGTCAGTGAATTCAGCAGAAGATTTTTATTCTGAAAAGTATAGCCGATTTTCTCCTCTAAAGGTGAAAGGTCTTTCATTGTGCAGCCTCCGCTTCCGCCGTCTTTTCTTTTTCCTGTTTGAGTGCCGCAATGCTGCCAGCAATTTCTTCTGCCACATTTCCCTCAACATAGGATTTTGTCAGGCGCAGTGCATTATAAAAAGTTTTTGCATCCGCGTTTCCGTGGGACTTAAAAACCGGCTTTGCACAGCCAAGCAGAGGCGCTCCGCCGTATTCTTTATAATTCATCGTTTTCTTCAGACCGCCGATGTCTTTGAGGAGCATTGCGGCCGCGAGTTTATTCTTTCCACTTTTAGTGAAAATTTCTTTAAATTTGTGCAGAAGCATGATTGCCGTTCCCTCAAATGTTTTGAGCAACACATTGCCCGAAAAACCGTCTGCAACCAAAACATCCACAATACCGTTCGGAACATCGCGTGCTTCCGCATTGCCGGTGAAATTCAGGCTGCTGTTTTTCAGCAGGGCAAATGCTTCATGCTGCAGGTCGCCGCCCTTATGTTCCTCCGTGCCGACATTTAAAAGGCCAACACGCGGATTCTCAATATGCATAACCTTTTTCATATAAATGGAGCCCATGATACCAAACTGATACAGCATCTCCGGCTTGCAGTCCACATTTGCACCGCTGTCAATCAGCATGAAAGAGCCGTTCGCGTCCGGCATGACCGGTGCAAACGCAATGCGTTTCACACCCTTGATGCGTTTCACCAAAAAAGTGGCGCCAACGGTCACCGCACCGCTGTTTCCAGCAGTAATGAAAGCATCACCATCCCCGGCTGCCAGCTTCTGCAGGCCAACCGCCATGGAAGAATTTTTGCCGGAACGCATAATTTCTGTGCCCGCTTCATTCATTCCCATCACATCCGGAGCATCCGCAATTTCCATATGCTCCAGAGAAATGCCGTTGTCACCGGCAACTTTGCGGATGGTATCCTCCCGCCCTGTCAGCAGGATTTCTATGCCAAGCTGCTGTACTGCCTGCTCACAGCCTTTTAGAATTTCAAGCGGTGCATTGTCACCACCAAAAGCATCAACGATAATTTTCATATGATCATCCTCCTGTAAGTTCGGCACAATATTTACGATTTGTTACCCGTCTGCCAGTTCGTTTCTGCCAGAAAAGTTTTCAAATCATTCAACGCACGCTGTGCAATCGCGGCATAACGTGCTGTTTTGTCCCGGATATGCGGCTCAACGGGCGGCATAATCCCAAAATTAGCACCCATCGGCTGATAATCGCTCTCACCGCCAAATTGCACCCAGCGTGCCAGCGCACCGGTCATCGTTGTTTCCGGCGGTGTCACCAGCGGCAGACTCTGTGCCAACCGAAACGCATTTTGCCCGGCAAGCAGTCCGGATGACGCTGACTCCATATATCCCTCGACTCCTGTCATCTGACCAGCAAAAAAGAGGTTCGGACGGCTGCGCATCTGAAAAGTACTGTTAAGTACCTTCGGTGCATTTAAATAAGTGTTGCGGTGCATGACGCCATAGCGGGTAAACTCCGCATGGGCAAGTCCCGGAATCATGCCGAATACCCGCTTCTGTTCCCCGAATTTCAGGTTCGTCTGGAAACCGACCAGATTGTACAGCGTTCCGGCGGCATCCTCTTTGCGAAGCTGCACCACTGCCCATGGACGGTGGCCGGTGCGCGGGTCACGCAGACCAACTGGTTTCAGCGGACCAAAGCGAATGGTGTCTGCTCCACGCTGTGCCATTACTTCAACCGGCATACATCCTTCATATACTTTGGGATCCTGCACATCACAACCATGCAGCGGCGCACGCTGGGCATGAACCAAGGCATCATAAAAGCGTTCATATTCTGCTTTATTCATCGGGCAGTTCAGGTAGTCCTCACCGTCCCCTTTGCCATAACGGGAAGCCGCAAAAATAAGGTTCCGGTCAAGACTTTCAGCAGTGACGATTGGCGCCGCCGCATCATAAAAGCGCAGACTGCCCCCACAGAGCCGGTCTATTTTCTCCGCCAGTGTATCACTGGTCAGCGGTCCGCTGGCAATGATGGTAATTCCGTCTTCCGGTATTTCGGTACACTCAGCGGAAATACAGTGGATATGCGGATTTTCGTGAATCTTCTCCGTGACAAGCCGCGAAAATTCCACACGGTCTACTGCCAGTGCACCACCGGCCGGCACTCGTGTCTGCAGTGCGCACGGAACCAGAAGCGAACCCATCCGGTGCATTTCCTCTTTCAGCAAGCCAGCGGCACTCTCCACCCGCTCCGCCTTTAGAGAATTGGAACAGATAAGCTCCGCAAAATTCGGATTTTTGTGTGCAGGCGTATATTTTGCGGGTTTCATTTCTATCAGGTCTGCTTCGCCGCCGTTCTGCGCAATCTGCCATGCGGCCTCACAGCCTGCCAATCCCGCGCCAATGACTTTTATGTGCATCTGCATCCTCCGTCAGTTGGATTCTTCTTCATCCGGCTTGTCCTCTCCAATGCGCTCATAACCACAGTCTGGAGTAACACAATAGAATTTGGGATTCTTGCCTTTCTTTTTCAGCAAGGTCTTGCCGCACTTGGGGCAAAGTTCCTTTGTCGGTTCATCCCATGAAACAAAGTCGCACTTCGGGTAATTTTCACAACCATAGAAAATGCGCCCTTTTTTGGTGCGTTTAATGACAACATCGCCGCCGCATTTCGGACACTTGGCACCGTTTTTCTCAACATACTTTTTAATGTTCTTGCATTCCGGATAACCCGGGCAGGCAAGGAATTTGCCATAACGGCCCATTTTAATGACCATGTGCCGCCCACATTTTTCACAGATGACATCCGTCACATCTTCTTTGAGCTGAATCTTGACGTCCTTCATTTCTTCTTTTGCAACTTTCAGTGTTTCCGCAAAGTCATCATAGAAGTCGTGTACAGCCTGTACCCATTCCACTTTGCCATTCTGTACTTCATCCAGCTCGTTTTCCACCTGTGCCGTAAACTTGACATTCACAACTTTGGGGAAGCGCTCCTTCATTAGTTTGGTGGTCACTTCGCCCAACTCAGTCGGTTTCAGTGCTTTGCCGTCACGCACAACATACTCACGATTGAGAATTGTGCCGATAGTGGTTGCATAAGTGCTTGGGCGGCCGATGCCGTTTTCCTCCAGAGCCTTAATCAGACTTGCCTCTGTGTAACGGGCAGGCGGCTGTGTGAAATGCTGACTGCCCTTAATTTCCTTACAGCGCAGCGGCATATCCTTTTCCAGTGGTGGCAATGTCCCGTCCGATGCTTCCTCTTCTGTATCTTTCTTTTCTTCATACAGCACCGTGTAACCATCAAAAGTGACTGTATAGCCACTTGCTTTGAGCAGATAATTTCCGGCGGTAATTTCCGCCTGTGTGGTAGCCTGCAGGCAGTTGCTCATCTGACAGGCAATGAAGCGTTCCCAAATCAACTTATAGAGTTTATACTGGTCGCCCGTCAGGTTCTCTTTCACCTTGTCCGGAGAAATGCTCGGTGTAGAGGGACGAATTGCTTCATGCCCATCCTGCGCATTCGCTTTTGTCTTATAATGGCGCGGCGTATCCGGCAGATACTTCTTGCCCCAACGTTCCTCAATATAGGCAGAAGCGGCCGAAATCGCATCTTCGCTCAAGCGGAGGGAATCCGTACGCATATAAGTAATCAAACCGACCGCGCCCATATCGCCGATTTCAATGCCTTCATAGAGTTCCTGTGCGGCCTTCATTGTGCGCCGTGCGGTAAATCCTAGGCGGCGGCTGGCCTCCTGCTGCAGTGTGGAAGTGGTGAACGGCGGAGCGGGGTTTTTGCGGCGCGTACCCTTTTTTACTTTGGTAACGATATAGTCCGCGTCCTTCAGCTCCATCAGAATTTTGTCGGATTCTTCCTGACTGCTGATTTTCAGCTTCTGGCCGTCTGCCGTCCCATAAAGGCTGGCTGCAAATTGTTTGCGGGAAGTTCCCTTTGCCGGCGCAAATTTGCCGTCAATCGTCCAGTATTCTTCCGGCTTAAAAGCATGAATTTCATTTTCGCGGTCAACAATAATACGCACCGCAACGCTCTGCACACGTCCGCCGGAAAGTCCACGACGTATCTTCTGCGAAAGAAATGGACTGAGCTTATAGCCCACCAGTCTGTCCAAAATTCGCCGTGCCTGCTGTGCATTGACTAAATCCATATCAATCGTGCGCGGATGTGCCATGCCGTTTTCAATGCCGGTCTTAGTAATTTCATTAAATGTGACACGGTTTGTATCATTAACATCCATATTAAGGATATAGGCAAGATGCCATGAAATTGCTTCCCCCTCACGGTCAGGGTCCGTTGCAAGCAGGATATTGTCATTTTTGGAGGCTTTTGCCTTCAGCTCATCCACCAGCTTCTCTTTGCCCTTAATCAACGCATACTGCGGTTTAAAGTTATCACTGACCTTAACCCCGAGCCGTGTCTGCGGCAGGTCACGAACATGGCCCATGGAAGCGACAACGTCATAGCCGCTGCCAAGATATTTTTTTATAGTTTTCGCCTTTGCAGGTGATTCTACTATTACAAGTGTTGACACTAGAACACCCCATTTCCATATAATTGGCACCTTTTCTGCTAAAACGCAAATTGCCTTTTCCCTTATATACCCAGATGCCAGTCTAACTATTTATTGTACCCAATGATGCAACAAAAAGCAATGCTTAATCGCATCTCAAAATTTATCGGAGCGCATACCGCTGACCAGCCGATGCCTGTGCAATGCCACGCAGTTCCAATTCCGTTGCGGCAGCTAGCACCCGCGCTGCCTGCAGGCCAGTCCTGCCGCACAGCACATCCACCGGCTGCGGCTCTCCAGTCAGGCTGTCATAAAGCTGTGCTGCCGCCTGAGAGAGGCCCTCCGGCTTTTTTGCTAGTTGCTTTGCCGGTTTTGAAGCAGCTTCTGGAAAAATGACATTGCTGCCCGGATCATCCGGAATCAGAATTCTGTACTTAGTTTCATACGCATGAAGAATGTCCAAAGCACAGGTGGCAGGGGCACAGCCTTCCTGTATGAGCTGGTTGGTTCCCCTGGACATCGTGCTCTGCACATTTCCGGGCACGGCAAAGACATCCCGTCCCTGGTCAATGGCATCATTTGCCGTAATGAGGGAACCGCTTTTCCCAGCCGCCTCCACCACCACAGTCGCGTCACACAGGCCAGAAATAATGCGGTTGCGGATTGGAAAATTGGAGGCCATCGCCTGCGTTCCCGGTGGATATTCGGAAATCAGAGCACCGTCCAGAGCAACCGCCTTTCGCAGAGAAGCGTTTGACAGAAGGTAATCCGCATCAATGCCGCAGCCAAGCACACAGATGCTCCTGCCGCCTGCTTCCACAGCACCGCGATGTGCCTGCGTATCAATTCCCAGTGCGCCGCCGCTGACTACTACCGCACCAGCCTTGGCAAGCTCATAGCTCATGGCATGTGCAATGGAGCAGCCGCTTTTTGTCGCCCGGCGAGTCCCGACCATAGCGATGGAAAGCATAAAGTCCACTGGCGGCAGTGTCCCCTGCATATAAAGTACACAGGGATAATTTCGCAGTTCACGCAGACACTGCGGATAAGTATTCATTTCCGGTGTCAGAATTCGCTGTCCAAGTTTTTCGGCGTAAGCAAGCTGTGCCTGCGCCTGTTCCGGCGTAAAGGATGCCATGCGCTGAATTTCCCGTTCGGTGAAATAGCTCTCCAGCCGCCAGCCCTCTTCTCCTGCACGGTAAAAGTCTTCAATGGAAGCATAGGATGCAAAGATTCGTTTTGGTTTGGAGGAACCCGCGGCAAGTCCATGCTGCAGCCATATCCACCATGCACGGTCATCCATTGGAGTCACTCCATTTCCGCATCATTTCCCACATAAGGATTGCGGCACTGGCAGAAGCGTTCAAAGATTCCGCCCTGCCAAGCATTGGAATGGTAACACGGTGCTTGCAGGCAGCAATCGTTTCCGGCAGTAAGCCGTTTCCCTCATTGCCGACCACCATGATGGATGGCACGGAAAAATCCATTTGCGTCACTTTTTCAGCACTGGAATCCGGCACAGAGGCAAACGTGTGCCAGCCGTGCTGATGCAGTGCCGGAAGCATCTGCTGCAGGGAATCCACAGCAACAAGCGTCAGCCGGAAAGCCGCACCCATGCCGCCACGCAGTGCCTTTGGTGAAAAAGCGTCACAGCATTCCCCGCAGAGGAGGACCGTTGAAATGCCCAGTGCCTCCGCTGTGCGCAGTGCTGTGCCAAGGTTGGTCGGGTCCTGAATCTGTTCCAAAGCAAGACAGGCACCCTGTACCGGCTGCTGCAGGAACTGTTCCAATGTTGTCCGGGAAGTAGCCGGTGTACGGCAGACACAATAAATACCCTGACTGCTCTTTGTATCGGCCAACAACTCTGCCACAGATGGTTCCACCAAATATTCCTCATCCGTCAAATGCAGGCGGACTTTCTGCAGATAAGCCGTATATTTTTGTGCCGCTTTTTGTGTGTAAAATAAGGACTGTACCGTCAGACCGCTTTTTGCCGCATCCGCGCATAGACGGGCACCCTCACACAAAAAGGCACCCTGCTCCCGGCGGGCTTCAGCGTGGCGCAGGGCCGCTGCAGCCCGAACAGTTTCATTTCGCCGACTGGTAATATGTTCCATAACTTGCATCCTCCGCAATACTAACAGATAAAAAATATGCGCCCGGAACAAAACCGGGCGCAAAAACAGCCTATTAGAGTGCCGCTTTGGCCTGCTCAACAAGGCCCTTGAATGCTGCTTCATCGCTGATGGCGATTTCAGAAAGCATCTTGCGGTTAAGCATAATGCCAGCCTTCTTTAAACCATTCATAAAAGCGGAGTAGCTCATGCCATTTGCACGGCAACCAGCAGAAATACGGGTAATCCACAGGCGGCGGAAATCGCGCTTACGGGCTTTACGACCGACAAACGCATAGTTTCCGGACTTCATGACAGCTTCTTTAGCCATCTTAAAGTGGCGGCTCTTGCTGCCCCAATAGCCCTTAGCGAGCTTCAGAACTTTCTTTCTTCTTTTACGCGTAGCGAGTGCGCCTTTTACTCTTGCCATATTATTTTACCTCCAAAGAATTGGGAATCATCAAACAAACAAACGAAAGCAAAAACTTATTTGTAAGGAATCATACGCTTCACGTGCTTCTCGTTGGTCTTATCAACGACACAGGTGCCGCGCATACCACGCTTGAATTTTGCACTCTTGCCATGACCATTCAGAAAATGGCGCATATTCGCATGAGAGCGGATGACTTTGCCGCTTTTGGAGATTTTGAAGCGCTTCTTTGCGCCGGAATGCGTTTTGATCTTAGGCATAATAGGATCCTCCTTGATTTTCTGGGGGTTTTCCCCTGTTACTCAACGGAATTATCGTGCTTCTCGGCAGATTTGGCACCGGATTTTGGTGCCGGGCGGGATGTAGGCTTGCAGGCAAGGAACATTAGCATATTGCGGCCCTCCAGCTTAGCCGACTTTTCCACTGTAGCGTAGTCTGTCAGCGCCTCAGCAAATTTTCGCATAATCGCATAACCCTGCTCCGGGTGGCCCATTTCACGGCCGCGGAAGCGAATGGAAGCCTTCACTTTGTTTCCCTCTTTCAGGAAACGGATGGCATGATTCATTTTGGTTTCAAAATCATGGGTGTCAATATTTAATGACAGACGGACTTCCTTAATTTCGACCGTATGCTGGTTTTTGCGTGCTTCTTTCTCACGCTTTGCCTGCTCAAAACGGAACTTTCCGTAATCAATGATTTTGCACACAGGCGGTTTGGCCTGCGGGGCAATCTTGACCAAATCAAGCTCTTTGGAATAAGCAAGCTCCCGTGCCTGAGTGGATGACATAATGCCAAGCTGGCTACCATCCGCACCTACGACACGGACTTCACGGTCATGGATATTTTCGTTGATCTGCAGCTCCTTGTTGCTAATGGTTAAGCACCTCCATAAAAAATCTGTCGGGTTGAAAATACAAAGCGCGGGTGGAAAAATCCGCCCGCGCACAACACAACAATCCCCAAAAGGTAGGACCCGTATTGACCCGATGCGGACGGAACCGCTCAGGTGTGGGCAAACCTGCCCCGCTTTGTTTTGACTTTGCTATTATAGCACAAACGAAAGAATTGTCAAGCCTGATTTCTATAAATTTTGATCGTTATTTCTGCGGCGCGTGTATGGTTTCTCCAGAAACAAACGCATACAGCAGACACTCTTTGACAGGCATTCCGGTACATTGTGTCAATGCCTCCCGGTAAACTGCAAGCTGGCTGCCATAATGGCTGAGCAGTGACTCTGCGGCGGCATTGCGGTCTGTTTTATAGTCCAGCAGCACCAATGCACCGTCTTCCTCAAAGGCACAGTCAACCGCGCCCTGCACGACTACCTGTTCCTGTCCCATCTCCGGCTGCAGTGCCGGATTTATACGGGATGCCGGAATTTCTATCGTAAAGCGGTACTCCCGCAGTACTTTTTTGCTGTGAAGAATCCGCTGCGCAAGCGGAGAGGCAAAAAAGCGATGCACGGCCTGCAAATCGACAGCCTCCGCCTGCTCTCTGGTCAGAAATTCTTCTGCGGTCAGGCGTTCCAGTTCTGCCTGCGGATTTGTCGCTGCTGCTGTGTAATCCGCGAACTGCATGAAGCTGTGCAGCGCTGTGCCGCGCTGTGCCGGAGTCAAACCACCTTTTTCCAAAAAAGACGGACGGCTTTCCGCCGCATACTGCCGCTCATATGGAGTTGCCGACACCGCACTGGCGGCAGTTTTCGCACGCACGCTGCCAAACATCACATAGGGATACTGGTATTCGGTTTCCTGCTTCAGCCGGGAAAGCAATTCCATATCCGGCTGTACTGGCACAACTTCCATATCCGTTTGCGGCTGCTGCTCCGCCGGTACCGCCGCTGCCGGATAAATAACCTGAAAGCTGCACTTTTGACTGCACGGCAGAATCGGCAGCGACTCTGCTCCCGCGAGCTGGCGCAGTCTGCCGGCATCCGGGTGACGCAGCGCACACAGCAGCAGCCAGTCGCCAATACACGCCGCGCGGCGCACCAGAAAAGACGGCAGACGCTCTTGCTGACCAAGTTTTGCAGCCAGTGCTGCCAAATGCTTCTCCACACCTGAAACAGAACAGAGCATCAGCAGCTTTTCCTTGGCACGCGTCAGTGCTACATACAACACACGCAGTTCCTCACTCATTTCGTCCCGCTCCTGTGCAAGTGCGGTGGCTTCCCTTGGCAAAGTCGTATAGCGGCAGCCAGTTTCTGCGTCACGCAACTTCACACCGAATCCAAGCTTTGGATGCAGGCGCACATCCCCGGTATCGCGGTGAAACTTTCTGCCGCATCCGGCAAGAATCACTGCCGGAAATTCCAGCCCTTTGCTTCGGTGAATACTCATAATGCGCACCACATCTGCTGCTTCACTGCAGGAAGATGCCGCACCGAGGTCGCCACCCTCCTGCTGGAGTCTGTCCGCAAAACGGATAAAACCGGAAAGTCCCCCTGCACCCACCGTTTCATATTTGCGGGCGTATTCCATCAACAAATGCAGATTAGCAAGACGCGTTTCCCCGTTGTCCATTGCCAACACTAAGTTCTGGTAGCCGCTTTTCTGCAGAAGAAAATCGATGAAGCGGTCAGCCGGAAGTGTTGCCGACTGTGCGCGAAAAGCATTTAAATCAGTAAGAAAAGTTTTGCACCGCTCGCTGCCGGAATCCGCTGCCTGCTGTACTGCCAGATACAGCGGCCCTTTTCTGCGGGCAATGCGCAGTTGTGCCAGTTCATCGGGAGAAAAGCCATAAATAGGGCTTGCCAGCACCGCCAGCAAAGGAATATCCTGCAGCGGATTGT
>JAKVJJ010000038.1 GCA_022487055.1 Oscillospiraceae bacterium | reverse complement strand
CAGAATATTATGGTGTTGCCCAATGGGCACATTAAAGTGACTGATTTCGGCATTGCTCGCTTTGCCCGCAGTGAAACACGCACTATGACGGACAAGGCCATCGGCTCGGTTCATTATATTGCTCCGGAGCAGGCCCGCGGCGATTTGACAGATGAAAAAGCGGATATTTATTCTGTAGGTGTCATGCTGTATGAAATGACGACCGGCCAGCTTCCGTTTGAAGCAGAAAATGCGGTTTCAGTCGCAATCATGCAGCTTCAGACGGATCCCTGCCCGCCGCGTCAAATTAATCCAGATATCCCGATTGGCCTTCAGGAAATCACTTTGAAAGCGATGCAGAAGGACCCAATGCAGCGGTACCAGTCTGCGTCTGAAATGCTGCGTGACATTGAAATTTTCCAGCAGGATCCTTCCACACGGTTTAATTATCAATATTATCCGAGTGAACATTCGACTAAATACATTGATTCAGAGTCTACTGCCGAAATCGACCCACAAAATGGATACGGAGATGACTATGTTTACACCGAGAATGGAGAAGTAAAGCCGCAGCCAGACAAGGAGGAAAAGAACACTAAAAAAGCACCGCTGATTGCCGCAGCGATTGCTGCAGCTTTTTTAGTGGTAGCATTAATTTTAGCTTTAACCGGTGTCTTTAATTCACAAAAGAAAGTTACGCTGGAAGATTTTGTCGGTAAAACCTTGGCATCTGTAGAGGCAAATAATCCGAATAGTTATCAATTCAGTATCCAGTATATCGCAGACGGCACGAAAAATGCAGGAATGATTACTGCACAGAATCCGACAGCGGGAACCACGGTTGCAACTGGTTCTAAAGTAACATTGACAGTGGTTAAGAGTGATGATTCAGCTATTGTGCCGGATATATCTAATCAGTCAAAATCAGCGGCAGAGCAGACATTGAAAGAAAGTGGATTGTTGGCATCCTTTAAAGACCAATCCAGCGACACTGTGGAGAAAGGCAATGCAATTTCCACAGACCCTCCGGCGGGGACTTCTCTTGAGAAGGGCAAGTCTGTAACGGTATATATCAGCACAGGTCCCGGGGAACTGAGCATCCCAAATGTAACGGGACAAACACTGGAACAGGCGACGGCAACGTTGACTAATGCTGGATTTAAGGTAACAGCAACGGCGCAGGACAACACCGGCAGAGAAGCAAATTATGTTGTTTCCACTGCACCCTCAGCGGGTTCTTCTGCAAAGAAAGGCGATACGGTTACCATTTTCTATAGCTCCGGCAAAAATGATAAAGAGATTCGTGTGGTTGTGCAGCTTCCGGCAAATGTGAATCACAGTATGTCTTTGGTCTACTTTATTGATGGTGAGCGTAAGGGTGACGCAACAGTGAATCCGGCTTCCAATAACACATGGACCGGCCAATTTAAGGACAGTAATGGTACCAAAGAACTGCTAATTGCTTTGGATGGACAGAACTATGTGAAATATAAGCTGGACTTTAATACAGGAAACTGGACGACTTCCTGGCAGGGCACCTATAAAGACGCGCAGGCATCTTCTGCAAGCAGTGCTGCATCCAGTAAACCTGTATCATCAGCTCCCGCCAGCACACCGTCCAATTCCAATCCAGCACCTTCTTCTGCTGTTTCATCTGAGCCAAATGAAGGATGATGTGAATATGAATTTGTGCAGAGGAACAATTCTGAAAAGTTTGAGCGGATTCTATAATGTTGAAACACCAAACGGTATCATTGAGTGCCGCGCCTGTGGACGTTTCCGAAAAACCGGTGAAAAGCCAGTGGTGGGGGATTATGTGCTGTTCCGTAAGGAAAGCGGTGCTGGATATATTGAACAATTGTTAGAACGCAGAAATGTATTGGTTCGTCCGCCGGTTGCCAATATTGACCAGCTCCTGCTTGTGATATCTGTCTGCAGTCCTGTACCAAGTACGCTGATAATCGATAAATTGATTGCAGCAGCCGAGTATCAAGGAATAGAGCCACTGATAGTTGTGTCAAAAACAGATTTGGAGGATGGAAACTGGCTTTGCAAAATTTATCAGCAGTCCGGATTTCAAAGCTTTTCTATTTCATCAACAACGGGCGATGGCATCGAAAAGCTTCGGCCGTATCTTAAAGACAAAGTAACAGTCTTTACAGGAAATACTGGAGCCGGAAAATCCTCTTTGCTGAATGCATTGTATCCGCAGCTCCATCTGGCAACTGGGGAAGTAAGTCGGAAACTTGGTCGTGGACGGCACACTACGCGACAGGTGGAACTGATGCATCTGCCAGAAGGTGGCTTGGTTGCTGATACTCCCGGATTTTCTTCAATCAGTTCCGAACAATATGACTTGATGGAAAAGGGGAAATTACAGGACTACTTTCGGGAATTTAAGCCATTTATTGGTCAATGTATGTTTCAGGGATGTTCACATACCTGTGAAAAGGGTTGTGCAGTCCTGCAGGCTGTGCAGGAAGGTATTATCCCGGAATCACGGCATGAAAGTTATAAAGCTATGTATCAGGAAATTCAATCGATAAAGGAATGGGATAAAAAATGAATCAGTGTAATTGGTGCTGCACCAGTAAAAGATTTGTCGGTTTTTCGTGAGTATAATACAGCGGATTCCTTTGTAATCTGTGCAGACGGTGGTTTAGACACAGCCTTGGCTGCAAAGATTAAGCCGAACCTGATTATCGGAGATTTTGACTCTGTCAAAGCAGCTCCTCCGGCAAAAGTGGAAACCGTGCGGTTGATGAAAGAAAAAGATGACACCGATATGCTTTCCGCTGTGAAAGAAGGGCTGCACCGGGGATACAGGGACTTTATTCTGTTTGGAGCACTGGGTGGCAGGTTTGACCACTCTTATGCAAATGTCTGTGTGCTGCAGTATATCAACAATATGGGTGGTCATGGAATGATTGTTGGGGATAATGAAAAACTGTTTTTTATGCCGGGAGGCAGACTTCACTTGCGCGATATGCGGGGAGCGACTGCTTCGGTGTATCCTTTCGGTGTACCGAATGCCACCGTTTCTTATACTGGAATGAAATATCCGCTGACAGAGGACGTTATGACTTCTGATGTGCCGATTGGCACTAGCAATATTATTGAAAGTGATGATGCCACCATTACGGTACTGGGCGGCAACGTAATTATTTATGTTTTAACCGGGGAAAAGGGAAAATAAAAAAATGATGCACAGAAAGTTCTCCGTCCGTATATACTGGGTTATCAATCAGTAAAGGCGGTGAGCCTGATGCATGGACAGTGTCATCGGTGTACGCACAGAAAAGGGATTCCATGTGCGGTTGCTTTCGGAGTAGGGCTTGCGTTGTCCTGCTTTTGCCCAGTGGGGCTAATCCTTTTTATCGTTGCGGTACTGTTGGTTTGTCTGGGTGTAACGCTCATCCGGTGCTGAGAACAATGGAGGGATTTTCTGTGAAAGTCGTAGTAGTACACAGCCCGAAAGTAATTGCCTTTTTTCTCCGCAAATTTTTTCATATTCAGAAGGAACAGCCGGATCCCCAGCGCTGAATGATACTTAGTCAAACGTGGGAAACCGGCTGTAAAGTAGGACTGCATAAAAGTGCAGCCCTATTTTTTTGCTGTTTTTCCATTCTCTAAAAATGGAAAAATTAAAATCATAATTTACATAGGACAGGAATATGATGTTTGTAGAGAAACGAAAAAGGAGAGATTATCAATATGCTTAATCGTGAGGTGCTTTCCGCGAGTGAAGCCGTTTACGACGGCTGTCAGGAGCAGCCTATTGATCTGGACATCAGCCTTCCTGATTATTGCCCCGATATTCAGCGTATTCTGAAGTGTCAAGTGATTCCCAGCATCAGTTCCCGCAATGTGTCTGGGGACCGTCTGGAGGTAGAAGGCACCTGCGCTGTGCGGGTATATTATCTGGATGCTGGTGCTGCCGCTGTGCGATGCTATGAAACAGAGAGTCCGTATTTGGCTGCTGTAACGCTGAAACAGCCGCCAGAACAGCCTCGTGTCTATACATCCACGCGGGTAGAGTATGTCAACTGCCGTCCAACCAGCCCGCGGCGGCTGGACATTCATGGCGCTTTTTCTGTGTGCGCGCGTGTCTGCGGGCGGGCAGATACAGAGATTGTGGCTTCGGCGGATGAGAAAGAAATGGAGCAGCAGACCAGTGAATTGTCTGTCAATACCTGCAATGGCTTTGCACAGCAGCCGTTTACTGTGGAGGATACACTGGAACTTTCTGCTGGCAAAACGCCGGCGGAGACCGTCCTGCGAACAGATGCATGTGCCGTATTGAAAACGTCCGAGCTTATGCAGGGGCAGGTTATGGCGGCGGGGGAGGTACGGCTGCACATTTTGTATCTTTCCAGTGATGAAAATGCCGCACCGGAAACTATGGAATATGTGATGCCGTTTACACAGCTTTTGGATTGTGAAGGCATTGCTGAAGGAGGGAACTGCCGTGTGCAGCTGAGTGTTTCTGGAACAGAAGTAGAGGTTCATCCGGACTATTCGGGAGATTCCTCTGCGTTTGATGTGCACGTTCATTTGTTGGCATCTGTAACGAGCTTTACATCACAGACTGTTTCAGCCCTGATGGATGCATATTCGCGCGCCTATGAATTGAATATTACAAGAAAGCAGAAAACACTGGAAAGTTTGAATGGAATTGTCAGTGATACCTGTTCACATCGTTTCACTGTACAGTGCGACAACGGACTGACGCAGATTCTGGACCTCTGGAATGAGCCATGTACTGTTACTGCGGTTGTTGAAAATGGAGAATTGAAATTCAACGGCAAATTGCAAATTTGCATTTTGGCACTCAATCAGGAGAATGCGCCTTTCTATTTTGAACGCACCACTGAATTTGCTTGTTCAAAACCGATTGAAACAAAATGTGATACACGCTGTGTGGCCGATGGAAAAGTTCTGAATCTCAGTTACCGTCTTACCAGCGGAGAAATTGAGCTGAAAGCAGAAATTTTGCTGACTGCTGAAGTATATGATCTTCAGACATTTCGTTTTATTACGGATATTGAGGAAGACACCACGAAGCCAAAAGAGAAAGACTCGGCGGCTCTGTGCATCTATTTTGCCGATACCGGGGAAAAATTGTGGGACATTGCCTGCCATTACTGCACCAGTGTCAGTGCAATCCGCGATGAGAATGGCCTTACCGGAGATACTGTGGAAACTCCGGGTATGCTGCTGATACCGATGTAATTGGGGCACTCGTACCTAAAAATTGAACTGGCAGTTACTGAATGAACGCAGGAGGGAACAAAATGGAAGAGCACACGATCTACCGTGACATCGCAGAAAGAACAAACGGTGATATATATATCGGTGTTGTTGGCCCGGTGCGTACCGGGAAATCAACTTTTATTAAGAAATTCATGGACACCATTGTTATTCCCAATATTGACGAGGATGCCCGCAAAGACCGAGCAGTGGATGAGATGCCGCAGTCTGCTGCCGGGCGTACGATTATGACGACTGAACCAAAGTTTATTCCGGAAAAAGCAGTTAAGGTTAGTATCGGCGACAGTGCATCTTTTTCTGTTCGGTTGATTGACTGTGTCGGTTATATTGTCCCAAGCGCACTTGGCTACATAGAAGGCGACAGTCCCCGCATGGTAATGACACCGTGGTTTGATGACCCAGTGCCCTTTAACATGGCGGCGGAGATAGGTACCAAGAAAGTTATTACGGAGCATTCAACGATTGGATTGGTAGTTACAACTGACGGCAGCATCAGCGATATTCCGCGTGAGGAATATGAGGATGCTGAGGAAAGAGTTATCAATGAACTAAAAGAAATCCATAAGCCGTTCATTGTGCTGCTGAACTCAGTTGAGCCTACTTCTGACACAACAGTGCAGCTTGCCAAGCAGCTTGAGGGAAAATATGCTGTCCCGATTATGCCGGTAAATTGTCTGGAAATGGAAGAAGCCGATATTAAGGACATTTTGTCCAAAGTCCTGTTTGAGTTCCCTGTGCAGGAAATTAAAGTAGATATGCCGCACTGGATTTCCACACTGGAAAAGGATCACTGGCTGCGTGCGGCGGTTTACAATTCTATCCAGCAGAGTGCCGCAAAAGTTACCTGTATTCGGGAAATCAATCAACTGACGGAACAGGTGGCGGCCTGCGAGTATGTGCAGAAAGCCAGCGTTTCTAATATTGATCTCAGCACCGGAAAAACCAGAGTGTCGGTTCAACTCGAACATACACTGTTTTATAAGGTGTTGGGAGAGAAAACCGGATTATCCATTGAATCTGAAGAAGACCTGCTTAGTAGTATGCTCAGTTTTGCGGCGATGCAGAAAGAGTATGACAAAATTAAAGATGCTTATCAAAGTGTACAGAAAACTGGTTATGGCATTGTTATGCCAAGCATTGATGAACTGACGCTGGAGGAACCGCGTATTGTTCGACAGGGCGGCAAGTATGGAATTCGCTTAAAAGCAAACGCACCTTCTATCCATATGATGAAAACACAGATTACTACAGAAATTACACCTATCGTGGGTTCTGAGTCACAGAGCGAGGAACTGGTGTCTTATTTGCTTAAAGAATTTGAGGAAAGTCCCTCTAAAATTTGGGAATCCAACATTTTCGGAAAGAGTTTACATGAATTGGTGAATGAAGGAATGCATACGAAGCTTTACCGTATGCCGCAGGACGCAAGGGAAAAAGTGCGTGAAACGATTGAGCGGATTATCAATGATGGCTGCAATGGTTTAATCTGCATCATTTTATAATCAAAATCTTTATTTAAAAAATAGAAAAATCGGATGACAGGCATATTATGCCAGCCACCCGATTTTTCTTGCAATTAGGATGAAGAACCTATATAATAAAACTGCTGTATTTACTTTATTTTATAAACATTACGGACGGCATTTTGAGCAAGGGAAGTGTAATCATGTTTCAAATCGTAGAGAAGCGCAAACTCAATGATTCGATGACGCTTATGACAGTGGACGCACCTTTTATTGCAAAAAAGGCAAAGGCGGGCCAGTTTATCATCCTTCGTGTCGATGAATTTGGAGAACGCATTCCGCTGACAGTAGCAGACTATGACCGAGAAGTCGGCACTATTACAATTATCTATCAGATTGTGGGCAAAACAACCATGAAGCTGGACCAGCTTCATGTGGGTGATGCAATTTTAGACTTCATTGGGCCTTTAGGCAAAGCCAGTGAGTTAGAAGGATACAAACGTGCTGCGGTTATCGGCGGCGGTGCAGGCTGTGCAATTGCGTGGCCGCAGGCAAAAGCCCTTCATGCCATGGGAACCAAAGTCGATATGATTGCCGGCTTCCGCAACAAAGATATTATTATCTTGGAGGATGAAATGCGTGCCGCCAGTGACCGCCTGTTTCTGATGACAGATGACGGAAGTAACGGAAACAAAGGCTTTGTTACCAATGCACTGGAAAAGAATATTGAAGATGGTGCTGACTATGATTTGGTGGTCGCTATCGGGCCGCTGGTCATGATGCGTGCGGTAGTTGGTGTAACTAAACCGAAAAACATTAAAACGATTGTCAGTATGAACCCCATTATGATTGATGGTACCGGAATGTGTGGGGGGTGCCGGCTGACAGTGGGTGGACAGACAAAGTTTGCCTGTGTTGATGGCCCGGACTTTGATGGCTTTGAAGTTGACTTTGATGAAACAATTAAGCGCGGACGCACTTATTTTGATAAAGAACGTGCTGCAGCGAGAGAAGAAAGCTGTAAATTGATGAGAGGTGCCGAAAATGCCTAATATGCAAGCAGTAAAAACGCCGATGCCGGAGCAGGCACCGGAAGTAAGACGCCATAACTTTGCAGAAGTAGCAGAGGGTTATACAGAAGAAATGGCACTGAATGAAGCACAGCGGTGCCTGAATTGTAAAAACAAGCCCTGTGTTTCTGGCTGCCCGGTTGGTGTGCACATTCCTGATTTCATTTCTCATATTGCAAAGAAGGAATATGAAGAAGCTTTTCAGGAAATCAAATTGACCAATTCTTTGCCTGCTGTGTGTGGCCGTGTTTGCCCACAGGAAAATCAGTGCGAAAGTAAATGTGTACGCGGCATAAAAGGTGAGGCAGTTGCCATTGGCAGACTGGAGCGTTTTGCTGCAGACTGGCATATGAAGCATGGTACGGACAGCGTTTCTAAAGTGTCCTCTAATGGACATAAGGTCGCAGTCATTGGTGCTGGTCCTGCCGGACTTACCTGCGCTGGGGATTTAGCTGCCAAAGGTTATGATGTAACCGTTTTTGAAGCACTTCATGTTGCTGGCGGTGTGCTGATGTATGGTATTCCGCAGTTCCGTTTGCCCAAAGAGATTGTGCAAGAAGAAGTCGATGCACTGAAGGCCAAGGGCGTTACCATTAATACAGATATGGTTATTGGCAAAGTGCTGGAAATCGATGAACTGTTCGATATGGGATATGAGGCGATGTTCGTCGGCACTGGTGCAGGTCTGCCGAGCTTCATGAATATTCCGGGTGAAGACTTGGTTGGTACCTATTCAGCTAATGAATTCCTGACCAGAGTTAACCTGATGAAAGCTTATAAGCCGGAATATGATACACCGATTCTGGATATCAAGCGTGTGGCTGTAGTTGGTGGTGGAAATGTCGCTATGGATGCTGCTCGCACAGCACTGCGTTTGGGTGCAGAAGAAGTACACATTGTTTACCGCCGCGCTGAGGAGCAGATGCCTGCTCGTAAGGAAGAAGTGCACCATGCAAAGGAAGAAGGCGTCATCTTTGACTTCCTGACCAGTCCTGTGCAGATTCTGGGAGATAAAAACGGCCGTGTCAATGAAGTGGAATGTATTAAGATGGAACTGGGTGAGCCGGATGCATCCGGTCGCCGCCGTCCAGTGGAAATTCCGGGCAGCAACTTGAAGCTGTCTGTTGATTGTGTTGTTATGGCTATTGGCAATAGTCCGAATCCGCTGATTCGCTCTACGACCAAAGGCTTGGAAGCAAACCGCAAAGGCTGCATTGTAGTAGATGAAGACACTATGAAAACCACTCGTGAAGGTGTCTATGCAGCAGGCGATGCTGTATCCGGCGCCGCAACGGTTATTCTGGCAATGGGTGGGGGAAAAGCGGCTGCAAAGTCGATAGATGAATATATCAAAAATAAGCATCAGTGATTCAGAAGGTTCGCTGTGGGAAGCAGCGAACCTTTTCTTATGCTACCCGCTGACTTTTATCGGTTCTGTTTTAACAGTTTGGAACATAGAATTGTATAAAAACGCGGGAGGCTGCTTGAAATGCAAGAGGATAAAAAAGTGCTGTGGCGCGTTCGGATTATCGTTTGTGTGCTCCTTGTGGCGGCGGGACTGACACTCCGCTTTGCAGTTGGCGGGGCACCTTATCAGGTCAGCAAGGCATGGTATGAGCAGCAGATTCAGAACTCGATTTTGCCAAATTCGTCGCTAGAAGGTCTTCAGAAAAGCTGTAAGGACTTTTTATCCTCAGGGGCGGCCATCGTCATTCCCAAGATTGGCGGAAATACTTCTTCAAAACGAGCTAGTCAGACTGCATCTTCTGCTTCCGGAACTTCCAAATCGTCTGCTGCGTTGGTAGCGAGCGGAAAGTCATGATTCTATCGTTAGGCGGATGCAGTTTACGGGCGACAGTCCCGTTTTTTGCGCTGACGGCATTCTTACTGTTAGCTGACCAAACGGGGATGGCACTGTGTGGACTGTGCGCGGCTGCATTGCATGAATGCGGACATCTTTTGGCAATGATTTTGTGTGGAAGACCTCCAAGCAGTATTCGGCTGACTGCTTTTGGAGCGGAAATCAGCACGCATTCCACTGCTGGCTCTTATGGTGTGGACGCATGCATTGCAGTAGCCGGGCCAGTGCTAAACTTGATTTTATGGGGTGCTACAGCGGCTCTGATGCACACAGCCATTTCCTGCCGGTTGCTGTGCCTTTTTTCTGCTTCCAATGCTGCTTTGGCAGTTTTTAATCTGCTTCCGATTGAGCCTTTGGACGGCGGGCAGGCATTGCTGAGTTTGCTGAGCCTTTATTTTCCCCGTGATAAGTCTTTGAAAGTCGTTATGCTCATTTCTTTTTTAATACTTGTGCCGCTGGGTGCACTAAGCTTTTTGCTGCTGTTTCATTCCTGCTGGAATGTTACACTACTGCTTGCTGTGATTTATCTGGTCTTTCTGTTGGTAATGAAGAATGGTCGATATGTATGATAACTTTATTGGAAAAGCTTGTACATTTTTTCATAAGAAAGAATGTGGCAGCTTTTCTATCGGGCGAGCAGCTGAAAAGATGGATAATAAATAGTAATAGGTGCTTGCTTCTCATTGTCAATCGTGTTATACTATTAAAGCATTTGAAATCCGCCGCTCCAGGCGGGAGGCAATGCCAAGTCATGTGACATTGAACAGGACGTTCCTCTGCAGATTTTAAATGCATGAACGCCCGAAAAACAGGAGGATATAAAAGATGGACGCATTAAAACTGATTGCACAGGATTCTATGAAGGCCGAAAAGTTACAGCTTGAAGTTGGTGATACGGTTAAGGTAAGTGTTAACATTCGTGAGGGCGACCATGAAAGAATTCAGATGTTTGAAGGTACAGTAATTGCACGCCGTGGCTCTGGTGTCAGCGAGACATTTACGGTTCGTCGTGTATCTTATGGTGTTGGCGTTGAGCGTGTATTTCCGTTCAATTCCCCAAATGTAAAGCAGGTAGAGGTTGTTCGCAAGGGTCATACACGCCGTGCGAAGCTCTATTATCTGCGTGACCGTGTAGGTAAAGCGGCAAAGCTTCGTGAAGTTGTTAAATAAGCAGAAAAACAGGAGCTTATTTGAAAGGGACATACATATGTCCCTTTTTTGCTATTTATTTCTATAAAAATGCAGAACGTAAAGATAAAGGATACAGTATGAGTGAAGCACAATCTATTCAATGGTTTCCGGGGCATATGTCCCGCACAAAAAGACAGCTTGAGAAATATTTGAAACAGGTGGATGCTGTGGCAGAGATTATCGATGCCCGCATTCCTGTCAGCAGTCGGAATCCCGATTTAAATCGAATGATTCAGCAGAAGCCACGGATTATTCTGCTAAACAAAAGTGATATGGCTGATTCTGAGGCAACAAAGGAATGGATAAAGCTTTTTCAGGAACAAAATGTGAAAGCTATTCCAATGGACTGCAAAAGTGGGAACGGCCTGCGTGCTTTTCAACCTGCTGTTCGTCAGATTTTAGCACCTCGAATGGTAGCATGGCAGCGCAAAGGTATGGTTGGACGAACCATTCGGGTCATGGTTGTTGGTGTGCCGAATGTAGGGAAATCGTCATTTATTAATAAGCTTTCTCATGGCAGTCATGCAGTAGTGGAAGACCGCCCGGGTGTAACACGGGCAAATCAATGGTTTCCGGTTGATAAAGACTTTGATTTGCTAGATACACCGGGTGTGCTTTGGCCAAAGTTTGACAATAAAATTGTTGGAGAGCACCTTGCCTTTACTGGTGCGGTAAAAGATAATGTTTTGGATACGGAAAGTTTAGCAGCTCGATTGTTGGAACTAATCTGCAAATTGTATCCGAATGCTGTGTGCAACCGCTTTAAATTGGCGGATACCGACTTTTCCGGTATGGAAGGATGGCAGATTTTAGAGTTGGTTGGGCGTAAGCGTGGAATGCTGGTTTCCGGCGGCGAAATTGATATGGAGCGTGCCTCAATTATGGTGTTGGATGAATTCCGTGCAGGAAAAATTGGGAGAATTACACTGGAACGGGTAGGAGAAACGCTTTGAAGCAGAAAGAAAAACCGAGCATTGACTGGCTGCGATATGAACGTATATACGCGGAACAGGGCATCACGGTTTTATGCGGGATAGATGAAGCTGGACGCGGTCCACTCGCTGGGCCAGTTTATGCCGGAGCGGTTATTTTGCCGCAGGGCTGTGTGATAGATGGTGTTAATGACTCCAAAAAGTTGTCTGAAAAGAAGCGAGAACAGCTCTATGATGTGATTACACAAACGGCATTGTCATGGGGAGTTGGTTTTGCAACAGAGCAGGAAATTGACCAGTATAATATTTTGCAAGCAACTTTTTTGGCTATGCGCAGGGCCGTTGCAAAATTAACACCAGTTCCACAACTTGCTTTGGTGGATGGAAACCAAGGTCCCCCAATGAAAGTTCCTGTCCGCACGATTATTAAAGGAGATGGATGCTGCGAGAGTATTGCAGCAGCATCTATTTTGGCAAAAGTTAGTCGTGATCGGCTGATGCGAGAAATTGACTATCTTTATCCGGAGTATGGGTTTGCCAAACACAAGGGATATGGTACGGCACAGCACCGGCAGGCACTTCTGAAATATGGGCCATGTCCCATTCACCGCAGGACATTTTTAAAGAAAATTTTGGGAGCATCGGATGCATGAGAAATCAGTCTGGAAAATTAGGTGAAGATTTTGCAGCATCCTATCTTCAACAGAATCGCTGCAGAGTTGATGCGCGTAATTACCATTCACGCTATGGCGAAATTGATGTCATTGCATCCAATTCTCGATTTTTGATTTTTCTTGAGGTGAAGACGCGGGCAGCCGCTGCAATGGTTAGCCCTTTAGAAGCCGTGACGCTTTCAAAGCAGCGCAAAATCATTCGCACTGCACAAAGCTATTTACTGAGGTATCCGACAAATTTACAGCCGCGGTTTGACGTGATGGGCATT
>JAKVJJ010000037.1 GCA_022487055.1 Oscillospiraceae bacterium | reverse complement strand
CCTCCACATAGTCTTTGCCATACTATGCAGAGCAAAGGTGTTTCGGTGCAGGCATTAAAAGCATTTCCTACATTCTGAGCTGAAATTTTTTTTAAACGTTGTGTCGTTCAGCCAAAACTTCTTTCAGAATTTTATAAATCCGCTCATTTGTGTCCAGAATCGCCATTTTTCGCGCATGTGCTGCCAATGATGGTATGGTTTCCGGATTTTCAAAGAGCTTCTTTACTTTTGCAATCAAAGCGGCACCAGACAGGTCTTTTTCTTCCAAAATGTCGGCGGCACCGCGGTTCACCATGCTCATGGCATTGAAATACTGGTGATTCTCCGCCACATTTGGACTGGGGACAATCAGTGCCGCGCGGCCTTTCGCCTGCAATTCACTGAGTGTAATGGCACCCGCCCGGCAAATAACCAAGTCAGCCGCCGCCAAACATTCAGGCATATCATCGATATAAGGGCGAATATCAAAGTTCGGATGGTCTGCCAGATGGACGCCGCGCTCCTGCAGCTTTTCCGGAAACCACGCACCGTATTTGCCATAGGCATGAATGTGCTGGCAGCGGTCATTCTTTGCGGTTTCCACCATCAAGTCCAAGACTGCCTCATTGATTTTCTGCGCGCCAAGGCTGCCACCAAAGGACAGAATGAGCGGTCGGCTGTCCAGTCCAAGTTTCCGGCGGGACTCTGTGCGTTCTGCCCGGATAACCGCCATGCGCACCGGATTCCCGGTCAGCACACAGCGTGCGCTTCTATCCATATATTTGCGCGCATCGTCATTCGCCAGCAGCACTCGGTCGGCATTTTTGCTGAGTGCCTTGTTTGTCACGCCGGGAAAGGCATTTTGCTCATGGATAACCGCCGGAATGTGCAGTTGCATCGCTTCCCGGATAACCGGGCCGGAAACATAACCTCCTGTTCCGACGCAGATATCCGGCTGAAACTCCTGCAGGATTTTTTTCGACTCTGCTGTGGAAGTAAACAAATGCGCCACTGTCTTGAGATTCTTTTTCAAATTTTCAAAGCTCGGCCGGCGCTGAAAACCGGAAATGGTGATGCTGCGGAAATCAAATCCCGCCTGCGGAACCAAACGCTCCTCCATACCGCCCTTTGCGCCGACATAAAGGATCTGTGCATCCGGTTCCTGCTCTCTCACATACCCCGCAATCGCCAGCGCCGGATTGATATGCCCGGCAGTGCCTCCGCCGGCAAATAAAATTTTCATAATTCATTGCCCCTTTATTTACAGCAATCGACCAGACAGCACAAAAAGCAAAAGCGTATCTGAAACGCTTTTGCCGCTATGATTTTTCAATACTGGAGGTTCGTGAAATAGACAAGATAATCCCCATCTGTGCCAACAACATCACCAAAGATGTACCGCCGTAACTGAAGAACGGCAGACTCACACCGGTATTTGGAATGGTATTGGTCACAACTGCAATGTTCAGCACAACCTGAATGCCGACCTGCATGATGAGTCCCACACCCAGAAGCATTCCGAAGCGGTCTTTGGCGCGCAGGGAAATCATCACGCCGCGCCAGATAAGCACGGCAAACAGGATGATGATAACGAGTGCACCGATAAAGCCAAGTTCCTCACATACAATCGAAAAAATAAAGTCATTCTGTGGTTCCGGCAGGTAAAGATATTTCTGCCGGCTTTTGCCAAGGCCAAGACCAAGTAATCTGCCGGAACCTATTGCATACAGGGACTGCTGTGTCTGCCATGCGTCATTGGACGACAAGGACGGGTCCCACGGATTTTTCCAGATAGTAAGACGTGTGGAAACGTGCTGATAATATGGAAGATTCGCGACTATCATAATGCCGGCAACTGCCAAAGAACCGCCAATGGCAAACCACTTCAAAGGAAAACCACCGATAAACAGCATAACGGCCGCAAGCAGCAACAAAATTATGGTGGCGGACATATGCTTTTCAGCAATCACCAGTCCACAGATAGCCAACAAAGTTCCGCCGTAAATCAGCAGACGGAATCGCTTGCTTTTTTTATCCGCCTTGCCTGCATTCTCATTGGAAAGCAGGTGCGCAAAAACCAGCACTAAAGCAAACTTAGCGATTTCCGACGGCTGGAATTGAAAACTGCCAATCGTAATCCAACGGTAAGCGCCATTGGTCGGTTTCACCAGTACAGAGTTTTTAAAGACAACGGTAATTGCCAGCAACATAACCGTAATCACAAAAATCGGCAGCGTTAGTTTGTGCAGATGATGATAGTCAAAATAAGAAATCAGGATCATAAGGCCAATGCCCAAAACCGCATACTTTGCCTGATTTTTTACAAATAGATATGGTGTGCCAAAGCGGGAACTGGAATTTGCGTAGCTGGCGGAAAAGACCATAATCAACCCCATGCACACCAGCAGCAGCACAAGAATGAAGAACGTCAAATCCATGCCGGAGCGTGTGGAGAAAATTTTTAGCTTGCTTTTCCATTTGCCACGTATACTGGTTTCAGCCGGTGGTTTTGCCGGCGCACTGACAGAGTGCGACACAGAATGGTGCTGTGAAACCGCCGCATTTCTGCCGGTATGAATTGCCATATATATTTCTCCTTCCCGATGTTCTTCCTGATAAAATCAAAGGATTCCATAGGCACTCATTGCCATAAAGAGTGCCAACACACCCGCCACCGCCGTGACGGTGCTGAATATCGCGCAGATTTTCACTTCACTCCATCCATGCATCTCAAAGCTGTGATGAATAGGCGTCATTTTAAACAGCCGCTTGCCATGTGTCGCTTTGAAATATGTAACCTGCAATACAACCGAGAGAATCTCGATAATGTAAATAATGCCGACCACCAGAATAAGAATCGGCACATTCAGCCCAAACCCCATGGCACACACCATGCCGCCGAGAAATAGGGAACCGGTGTCACCCATGAATACTTTTGCGGGGTTGAAGTTCCAGATCAGGAAGCCGAGACAGCCGCCTGCACAGGCCGCTGCAAAAACACCCATGCCTGCGGATTTCAGCATTCCCGCGATAATCATAAAGAAAACAGAAACAAAGAATGTAACCGAACCGTTCAGTCCGTCAATCCCATCGGTAAAGTTCACCGCGTTTGCCATGCCGACAATCCCGAGGAAGGCAACAATCCAGTACCACATTCCGAAATTGACCGCCCCGACAAACGGCATCATGGTCACCGAAGTGGCACCGCCCATCTTCATTGCCAGCAGATAACCGCCCGCCACAATGCACTGCAGCACCAGCTTCTGCAGCACAGTCAGGCCAAGATTCCGTTTCTTAATAACTTTGATGTAATCGTCGATAAAACCAATCGCGCCGAAGCCGAGTGCCAGCAGATAGCCGCCAACCACACGGGTACCGACCATATCGTCACTCAGCGTCTTGTTCCCAGTAAGTGTCAGCGGAATACACGCTGACAGTGCAATCAAAATACCGATGATGAACATGAAACCGCCCATTGTCGGTGTACCGTTCTTTTTCTGGTGCCACTTCGGCCCGACTGCACGGATAGTTTGGCCAAAATTGATTTTATGCAGGAATGGAACCAGCCACTTTCCCAGCAGCGCAGTGACAGCAAATGCAATGACTGCCGCCAGAATAATTGCGAAAACATCCATACTTCTCTTTCACCCTCCGACTGGGGTTGTGCACCCCAAAGCTTAACTTCCGTATTATACCACAAAAAATACATACGGCAAAGCAATTTTCTCAGGCAGCATTTCCGTCGGGGATTACTGCCGCTTTCAGCAGAAAATTTTATGCAGGCAACCAAGTACCTGCGCAAAAGGTGCACCGCAGACCACAGCCGCCGAGGCAGCCTCCAAGATAGTGTTCTCTCCGCCCTCCGGCAGATTCTGCAGCCGCACCCTGCCGATGCAGCCGGTGCCAACAATTTCAAATGCCGTATATCCCTCCGGCGTGCGGTGCAGTCCGCGTGCCGTATAATCCGCACTGTCATTTTCCAGGGAATAAGTTGTCAGCTCCAACCCGGAAAGCTCCGGCCGGTCACGCAGGCTGTATACCGCAAGACACCGGGGAAAGCCCTTCACCCACTGCAACATCTCCTCCGAATCGGCCACAACCAGTTTCTTTTCCTGTTCCTGTCCCGGCAGCACTGCCTGCAGACAGTCTCGCCCACAGTCCAGCAGCAGCCGATTAAGCAGGTCGGCTGTACTTTTTTCTCCAACAACGATTGACTGACATGACATCACCAGCAAATGCCTCCTTCTCTGCTGTTCTTTCTGGCAGCAGAAGTTACTCACCAGTTCATTTTACTGCAAAGTATGCGCAGAATTTATCAGCCTGAGTCACCTTTCTCTGCAAAGTTCACAATAATAACCGTTCCGGGTTGCACTTTCTGCCCGGCAGACACACTCTGGGTAGTAGCTACTGCCGCGGAAGCATTATTGGTCGAAACGCCGGACACAGAAAGGTTCAGTCCTGCGTCTGCCGCGATACTTTCAACTGTGCTAACAGAATTGGTACCATCCCCAACAAGGTCAGGAACCTCGACGGTCTGATTTTGACTGTCGCCGCTGGTGAATACTGCCACTGTGCCGCCGCGCGGAATATTGGAACCACTCACTGGAAGCTGTGACACCACTGTTTGGCCATCCCCGTAAATATGCACTTTCAGTTCTCCGCTGGAGGCCGCCACAGCGCTCTTGGCCTGACTGACACTCTTTCCGGTCACATCCGGAGTCTTGACGTCCAGCTTTGCCTGTTCTTCGGTTGTATATTTCGGCTCCACCCCAAGGTATGGCAGCACTTCACTCATAATCTTATTAAAAATAGGTCCAGAAACCGCATTGCCGTAATAGCTGCTGCCGTTTGGTTCATCGCAGAAAACCAGCAGCGCATATTGTGGACTGTCTGCCGGGGCAAAGCCACAGTAGGAAGCAACATAGTATTCACCCTTCTGTCCGGTAATTGGTTTGAGTGCGTTATCTTTATCCACCTTTTCACTGGTGCCCGTTTTTCCAGCAATCCGATAACCGGGAATATAGCCGTTCTTTGCAGTACCGGCAAGCGCATCCTTCTCCAGTATTGCGGAAACACGGCGGCTGGTATCTGTGGAAATCACCTGCCGCTTGGTGGCAGTGGAAGCTGTCTGCACAATATTGCCGTCCGCATCGACAATCTGCTTGACGATATGCGGTTGCACCAGGTAGCCGCCGTTCGCCACAGTCGCACAGGCGGTAATCATCTGCACCGGTGTAATTTTGAAATTCTGGCCAAAGCCCTCAACGGCAAGGTTGATTTTGTTCAAATCCTTTTCCGCGTAATAGCTGTAGTTAGTTGGTTCACCGGGCAAGTCAATCCCTGTCTTTTTGGTAAAACCAAAGGCATCAAAATACTTGAAAAACCTATGGTTGCCAAGTTCCATGCCCAACGTAGCAAACTGTGGGTTGCAGGAATTCATCACAGCCTGCTCAAATGTTTCTGCACCATGCCCGCCGGATTTCCAGCAATGGACCCGCGTGCCTTCAACATCGATGTAGCCTTTGCAGTAAAAAGGCGAATTCTCTGTCACGATGCCTTCCTCCAGTCCCATGGAAGTCGTACACATTTTAAAGACAGAGCCCGGCATATAAGTATCACTCACGCATTTATTACGCCACTTTTGCTGCAGCGCTTTCAGCGTTTCTGCCGCCTGTTTATCTTTCGGCAGCTTGGCAATACTTGCTTTTTCGCTGTCCGTCAGGGTGCGGGGATTATTCGGGTCAAAGTCACCGGTTTCTGCCACACTCTCTGCCAGAGGATCTTTCACATTAAAGTCGCCGCGGGTAGTCATTCCCAGGATTTCACCGGTCTTGACATTCATCATAATTGCGCAGGCACGGTTGCCAACTTTATTGAGTTTTGCACCCTCGTCCAGATATTTCTCCATAGTATGCTGTACCACTTCATCAATGGTCAGCACCAGTGATGAGCCATTTTGTGCCTTCACTTTCTGCTGGTACTGAAACGGCATATCTGTTTGTGTGGCACTCTTTGCCGCAATAATACGACCATTGACACCGGCAAGCTGATTGTTGTATTCTGCTTCTAGTCCCTCAACACCCGTACCGTCATTATTGGTAAATCCAAGGACGTTACTGGCAAAGTCACCATAAGGGTAGTAACGCTTGTAGTCCTCCACCAGACTAATGATGCCAGACAGACTTATGGACTTATCATTCTCTTTATAGAACTTTTCCTCATAGTCCACAATCTTGTTTTTTGCGTCTGTTTCCACTTTGGAAGCCGCCACTTCCCAATAGGAATTCTTCTTGGTTTCCAAAATATTCAGCACCGTTGCCTTATCAAGTCCGAGTGCCTGATTCAGGCATTCTGCCACAGCAGCCTTCTGCTTCTCTATCTGGGCTTCCCGCTGCTGCTTTTCCTTGTCTGTCAGTTTGCCGATTCCACTGGTATTATAAAGTTGTGCCGGAGCCAGCACCACTTTCCACACAGTTGCACTCTGCGCCAGTTTTTTCATATTGCAATCATAAATTGTTCCGCGCTGCGCGACAATCGTTGTATCTTTCAGCTGATTTTCCACCGCTTTGGATTTCAATTCCTCGCCATTGACAAGCTGAAGCCGAATCAAGCTAAAAATGACCGTGCCAAAGCCAAAGATAATCAGCAGAATCAGGATAATTGTGGTGCGCCGCCACATTTTTGATGTTGTACCTTTTGCCATCCGCTTTTCTCCTTTCACAATTTTGGCAAGCCGAAAAATAAAAAAGAGTTAAGAAAAGAAACCTTCTTAACTCTCCCCCCATCCGCACACAGGCCACTAATTTGGCTTATGCATTGTATATTCCATCTATATTTTCCCTCTCAGGGAATTATGACAGCAGTTCACAAATGCGTTCCCAGATTCTGGAAAGAAAATCCTCTCCCGTTTTCTGCAGCACCTGCACCTTATCACTGTTGTTCATCTGCACTGTTTCCATTCGGCTAGTGTCCACTTTTGCCATTCCGAGCTGTTTCGTTGCAGCTGATTCCACCGATGCCAATGAGTGCTTGGCATCACTGCGCATCTGAAGCTGTGTATACAGACTTTGTTGCTCACTAAGAGAGCTGTCTGCCTCACTAATCTGTACAGTTAGCTCAGAGAGCTGCACCTGGCCATAAACAAAAGAAGCCATGACTGCCGACATCAGCGTCAAACCGATACACATGGCCGCCATACGCAGCGGATGCCGATGCAACCTGACTTTTTTATGTACCTTACCAGTATCTGTATCGTTGGGCATATCAATGACATTGTCCTGCTGGGACTCTTCCTGCTGCGCCTGATCCCCAGCGTGTGCCTCAAACAAGTCAAAATCATATGCCTGACCACTGTGCATGGTAGTCACCTTCTCTGTTTCTCTCAATATATTCAATATTAACACAAATTGCGGGCAAAAATTATGAACAAATTATTAATATTGTAACTTAGTTGTCACTTTTGTTACAATTTTGTACACACTCGCAGTCTTGCACTACGGCTGCGCGGATTTCTCTCCAATTCTTCTTCACTGGGTGCCAATCCTTTGTGATACAGCAGAGAAGCATGTGGTTTCTTTCCACACACGCAAACCGGAAAATCTGGCGGGCAGGTGCAGCCTTGGCACCACTCAGCCATCTGGTGCTTGACGATACGGTCTTCTAATGAATGAAAAGAAATAACACACAGTCTGCCACCCGGTGCCAGCGCTTCAAAGGCCGCCTTCAAACCATTCTGCAGTGCATCCAGCTCCCCATTCACAGCAATGCGCAGTGCCTGAAAAGTCTGCCGGGCGGGATGGCCCGATTTACGGCGAACGGCTGCCGGAACATTTGCTTTTACAATTTCCGCAAGCTGAAAGGTTGTTTCAATCGGTGCCTGCTCCCGAGCCTGCACAATTCCACGGGCAATGCGAGCAGAAAAACGCTCCTCACCATATTTGCTGAGAATCTGTGCAAGCTCCTGCCAAGACAAGGTGTTGACCAAATCTTTTGCGCTCGGCCCTTGCTGACTCATACGCATATCCAGCGGTGCATCATGATGATAAGAAAATCCACGCTCCGCATCGTCAAGCTGGTGAGAAGAAACACCAATGTCTAGCAGAACACCATTGACCGGCAGTATTTCTGCTTCACGCGCAATCTCCAGCATATCGGCATAATTGCCGTGGCGGAGAATGCTATGCGGATTGCCTGCAAAACGTTCTTTGCAGGCCGCAATGGCATCCGGGTCACGATCAATGGAAAGCAATTTTCCACTGCCTGTCAGCTTGTCCAAGATTGCCTGACTGTGACCGCCGCCGCCTGCTGTTCCGTCAATATAGCGGCCGTTCGGAACCACGGCAAGGCTGTCAATGGTTTCTCTGAACAGCACGGGAATATGCTGAAATTCCATGCAAGCTCTCTCCCTTTACAGTTCCAGTTCGTCCATCGCTTCCGCAATGCTCTCTTCCGTCAAATTCTCATTGAAGGCATTCCATGCATCGGTGTTCCAGATTTCCGCACGGCTGGAGGCACCAATGAAAGTAACATCCTTTTCCAGCTTTGCATGGTCACGCAGCACCTGTGGAATCAAGATACGCCCCTGCTTGTCCGGCACAACTTCCGCCGCACCGGAAAAGAAGAAGCGCTGCAATCCTCGGGCCTTGCTGATAGGCATGGCGCTCACTTTTTCCTGCAACCTGCCCCACTCGTCTGGTGAAAAGACAAACAAACAATGGTCAAGGCCCTTGGCAATATAAAACCGCTCGCCAAGGTCTTCTCTGAAGCGGGAGGGTACAATCACACGCCCTTTCGCATCAATATTATGCTGGTATTCCCCTATCAACATAATTCTCTTCCCTGTGGAAAGTCTGACACTTTACATAGAAAGTGCCCCACTTCCCACCACCTTTCACCACTGATGAATTTATTATAACCCTAACCCCCACTGAATGCAACAATTATTTAATAAATTATGTAAACTCTTAATTCCTGAGTAAAGGCTTGTATACATTCCTGAGGGATTCCGTAGAAAATTGTCGTTTGATGTCTGGTAACAAAAAAAGCTGCTGTCCGCGCTTACAGAAGTCGCGGACAGCAGCCCAAAAAACGATAGACTATTTTTTACTTTGTTGGAAAAATCAATACATTCCGCCGCCCATGCTCGGGTCAGCAGCAGGTGCAGCAGGTGCTTTCGGCTCCGGCTTGTCTGCAACCAGAGATTCTGTGGTCAGCACAGTTTCAGCAACAGATGCAGCATTCTGCAGAGCGGAACGAGTAACCTTGGTCGGGTCAACAATACCACAGTCAATCATGTCGCCGTAGTCACAGGTTGCAGCATTATAGCCATAACCAACTTTATTGGCTTTCTTAATATTCTCAATGATAACGGAGCCCTCAGCGCCGGCATTTGCGGCAATCTGACGAACTGGCTCCTCCAGAGCTTTCAGCACAATCTGGATGCCGGTCTTCTCGTCGCCCTCTTTGCCGTCAAGCAGCTTTTCGACTGCAGGCACAACGTTGAGCAGAGCAGTTCCGCCGCCGGCAACGATGCCTTCCTGCACAGCCGCCTTAGTCGCGTTGAGTGCATCCTCAATGCGCATCTTCTCTTCTTTCATCTCGACTTCGGTTGCGGCACCAACTTTAATGACAGCTACGCCGCCGGCCAGCTTTGCGAGACGCTCCTGCAGCTTCTCACGGTCGAAATCAGAGGTGGTTTCACTAATCTGAGCGCGAATCTGGGAAACACGGGCATCAATTTCCTTCTTGTCGCCGCTGCCATCAACGATAATGGTGTTCTCTTTGGTAATCTTGACCTGACGTGCACGGCCAAGCATATCCAGCTCAACATCCTTGAAATCAACGCCAAGATCAGTGGAAATGACCTTGCCGCCTGTCAGTGTTGCAATATCCTGCAGCATTTCCTTGCGGCGGTCGCCAAAACCAGGAGCCTTGACAGCGCAGAAGTTCAAAGTACCGCGCAGTTTGTTCAGCAGCAGGTTGGTCAGTGCATCGCCCTCAACGTCGTCCGCAATAATCAGGAACTTTCTTCCAGTGTTGACGATTTTCTCAAGCAGCGGCAGGATTTCCTGGAAAGCGGAAACCTTCTTGTCGGTGATGATGATATACGGATCGTCCAGGTCGCAGACCATTTTGTCGGTGTCTGTTACCAGATAAGGAGAAACATAGCCGCGGTCAAACATCATGCCTTCCACAACTTCGCAGGTTGTGTCAGCTGTCTTGGATTCCTCAATGGTGATGACACCGTCGTTGGTGACCTTCTCCATTGCATCAGCAATCAGATTGCCGACTGTGGAGTTAGAAGAAGAAACCGTTGCGACACGCGCAATGTCCTCTTTGCCGTTGACATCCTTGCTGTTCTTGCGGATAGCTTCAACAGCAGTGTCAACAGCCTCCTGCATACCATGACGCACAGCCATCGGGTTTGCGCCTGCGGTCACATTCTTCATGCCCTCATGGATAAGAGCCTGTGCCAGAACGGTTGCAGTTGTGGTGCCGTCGCCTGCCACATCATTGGTCTTTGTGGCGACTTCCTTGACGAGCTGTGCGCCCATATTCTCAAACGGGTCCGACAGTTCAATTTCCTTTGCGATCGTCACGCCGTCGTTTGTGATAAGCGGTGCGCCGTACTTTTTGTCAAGCACGACATTGCGGCCTTTTGGCCCAAGCGTAATCTTAACGGTATCGGAAAGTTGGTCAACGCCCTTCATCAGTGCTTTGCGGGCATCTTCACCATAGATAATCTGTTTTGCCATTGTGAATACCTCCAGTTATTTCAATGCGTACACACGCGTTTCAAATTTGATTATTCAACGATTGCAAGGACATCGGACTGGCGCACAATGGTGTAGTCCTGACCGTCCATCTTCACTTCAGTGCCGGAATATTTGCTGATGAGCACATGGTCGCCGGGTTTCACCGACATCTTAACTTCCTTGCCATCAACCAAGCCGCCGGGGCCAACTGCAACAACATCCGCCACCTGTGGCTTCTCTTTTGCAGTGCCAGTCAGCAAGATGCCGCTCTTTGTGGTTTCTTCGGCTGCTTCCATCTTAATCAGGATTCTGTCGGACAAAGGTTTGATTGTCATTGAAATACGTCCTCCTTTAATATGTTGAATAATTTGCTATTTATTTAGCACTCTTTGTTCCTGAGTGCTAAATATTATTGTAACGATTTTTTCTGAAAAATCAAGTGCTTTTTTCAAAAAAGGCTTTGATTTCATAAAATATTTACATTTTAAAACATTATAATTCTGTACAAGAATAAAATTAGCACTCTTTTGGAAAGAGTGCTTAAAGTTAACTCTTATTTGTATTTTTTCGGCCTGTGTGTCGGTTTGGCCGGGCACACATCCTCGGGATTTTTATAGAACATATAGACCTGACACTTAATCATACCGTTGTAAAGTTTGCGACGTTTGTCAGCCTGACGGCCAAAACATTCCTCAAAGATTTCATCAGGAGTAATAATCGTATAATTCCAGCCGTGGCGTGCCGGAAAGACACGCCCCATCGTGCGGTAAAGCTCCTCTGCCTCATTCAAGTCCAACAGCCGCTCACCATAAGGCGGATTGCACACCACACAGCCATGCTCTGTGTGAGGTGCAAAATCCGCCAAGTCGGCCTGCGCTGTGCGGATATGCGAAACGACACCGGCTTTGCGGGCATTGTCCATTGCCAGTTCGACGGCCGCCGCATCAATATCACTGCCCCAGCCCATAAACGGTGCGTCCCGCACAACAAGGTCACGGGCACGGTCACGCTCCTGCTGCCAAAGCTGCTGTGGCATCTGCGGCCAGTACTGCGCAGAAAACTTACGCTGCAGGCCGGGTGCCATGTGCATAGCATACATGGCAGCTTCAATCAGAATCGTGCCGGAGCCACAGCACGGGTCATAAAAATTCGCATCCGTGCGGGTTCGGGCCAAGGCTGCCAGCACAGCCGCCAGCGTTTCTTTAATTGGTGCTTCCGCCGCGTTTTTCCGGTAGCCGCGCTTATGCAGTCCCCAGCCGGAAGTATCCAGCATGATGCTGACTTCATCTTTCATAATAATAAACTGAATTTGATACAGTGTATTACTTTCTGCGAACCACTCAATACCATATTTGCTTTTCAGACGCTCGACCACTGCTTTTTTAATGATTTTCTGGCAATTTGGAATGCTGTGAAGCTGTGAGGCAATGCAGCCGCCCTTGACCGGAAAGCTGTCGTCCTTGCCTATCCAGCGCTCCCATGGCAGTGCTTTCACACCTTCAAAGAGTTCTTCAAAGGAGCGCGCCGGAAACGTGCCAATCAAAATCTGAATTCGTTCCGAAAAGCGAGAGCAGAGATTCGCGCGCACCAGCATTTCAGGGCTTCCGTCAAAGAACACACGACCGTTTTGTGCTTCCACGCCCTGTGCGCCCATTCCCCGCAGCTCCTGTGCGACAAGTCCCTCCACGCCAAGCAGACACGGAGCAACCAGCTTAAAATCTTTCATTTTTCCTCCTGTACACAGTAAAAGAGGAGCCGGGAACTGCCCGGCCCCCTTTTTCTTTCATTTACGTTTCAGTCATCATCCTCCACCGGCTCCAGCAGACCATAGCTGCCTTCCTTGCGGCGGTAAACGACATTAATTTCTTCTGTTTCCTCATTGCGGAACATGAAGAACTGATGCTCCAGCATATTCATCTGCAGGATAGCTTCTTGCAAACTCATTGGCTTCACGATGAAATGCTTTGTGCGCACCACCTTATATTCTTCCTCAGGTTCCGGCTGTGCATTCACATATTTCTGCACATACTGGTCGAGCGCAATGGAATGAATCTGTTTGTCCAGTTTTGATTTATTCTTGCGAATCTGACGGCCAAGCGCAC
>JAKVJJ010000036.1 GCA_022487055.1 Oscillospiraceae bacterium | reverse complement strand
GTTGTATTTCTATTATGGAGTAGTTGGCTCCTCCAAAACTGCTAATGCGCTGATGAAACGCTATAGTTTTCAGGAAAGGGGGTATCGGGTGCTGCTGATGAAACCTAGTACTGATACCCGTGACGGTGTGGACATTGTAAAGTCCAGAATCGGGCTGCAGGCAGAGGCAGTGACGCTCACACCCGAGCAGTCAATTCCTCAGTATCTTCAGTGCCATACTCAGGCACAGCCAGATGTGATTATTGTGGATGAAGCGCAGTTCCTGACAAGGGAGCAGGTTGAGGAACTGAAAACCATCAGTATCGCTTTGCCGGTTTACTGCTATGGCTTGAAAACTGATTTTCTAACGAATTTGTTTGAGGGCAGCAAGCGTCTGCTGGAGCTGGCGGACACCATACTGGAAATCAAGACACTGTGCCGCTGCGGAAACAAGGCCACCGTCAGTGCACGCATTGATGGGGAGGGAAACATTATCCGGCAGGGCAGTCAAATTCTGATGGGCGGCAATGAAAGTTATCTTGCCATGTGCTATCACTGTTGGAAACGAATGAAAAACATTCATGAGGAGCAGCAGGCGGCAGACAAATAGTCTGTAAAACCATTTCAAACAAAAAGACGTTCTCCGGGAAGATTTTTTCTCCGGAGAGCGTCTTTTTTATTGCAGACAATGTCGCTTCATAAATTCTATTTCGTACGACGTGACTTTGCATACATTCTACCAACACACATGATCAGGAGCAGCGGGAAAATGATAGCAACCAGAATGCCTGCTCGCAGATTGTTTTGATAAGCGCTGGACACAAACCCAACCAGACTTGGACCGCTCAGACAGCCCAAATCGCCCGCGAGTGCTAGGAAAGCAAACAGAGCGGTTCCTCCGCGGCGAATAGCGGCAGATGCAATGCTGAAAGTGCCAGGCCACAGAATACCGACGGAAAGTCCGCAGACGCCGAATCCCAGCAGCGAAAAGACTGGCAGCGGAGAAAAGACAATCAGCAGGTAGGAAGCAGCACACAGAATACCGCTGAACAACATAAAGCGTTTTAAATCAATCTTTTCACCAAATTTTCCGAAAATGGTTCGGGAAACACCCATGAGGAAAGCAAAGAAAGCTGGTCCGGCAAGGTCGCCGAGCGCTTTGGTAATGCCAAGTCCGGCCTCCGCAAAGGTGGATGCCCATTGGCTGACTGCCTGCTCACACGCACCGGCGGTGAACATAAGCAACAACATTACCCAGAAAATTTTTTGTCCTGTCAGCGCGCGAATGGAAAGGCTGGTTTCGCCATCTTGAATCAGCGGCGCAATCGGAACCCGCGTAAAAACAAATGCGTTCGCAAGCGGGAGCAAAGACCATAGTGCGGTCAGGACTTTCCATTGTGCCGTGCCGAAACATGCAAAAAAAGCGGTGGAAAGAATAATAACACCAACACTGCCCCAGCAGTAAAAGGAATGCAGCATGCTCATGGCTTTTTCTTTGTTGTCAGTGGGACAGGATTCCACAATCGGACTGATAAGCACTTCCAGCAGGCCGCCGCCAAGAGCATACAGCAGGACTGCTGCAAGTATCCCCGCAAAGGCATTCGGAAAAATGGACGGGAAAACAGTCAGTGCCAGCAGTCCGCCCGCAGAGAAAAAGAGCGCCAGCACAACGGCTGTGCGGTAGCCGATTTTATCGATGAAAAAAGCAGAAGCGAAATCCACCAGAAGCTGCAGCCCAAAGTTAAGGGTGATGAGTAGGGTGATTTGGCTTAGCGGTATCTGATACTCCCGCTGAAAGGTTAGAAAAAGCAGTGGGACTAGGTTATTGATGACTGCTTGAACCACATATCCGGTGAAACAGGCACGCATAGTTGCTTGATAATTTTTCATTTTTATAAAATCCCAGTTTCCAATCATTCAGTGTCCATAAATATTTATCATACCGGCGACCGCGACTCGGTTTCGGATTGCAGTAAGGTCTGTCGTATAAAACCCGCGCTTTTTCATGTGCTCAAACAGAATGGAACCGGAGAAGGTATACTTCTGCTGCATTCCTTCCGGCTTTGCCATCTGTTCCCGCACGAAATGAATGGCATCCCCTGCCACGAGCGAATCCGGCAGTGTCAGCAGTGGCTTTTTCGTGGCATATTGTACAGCATTCCAACCGGCCAGTGCGCCGGTAATGATTGCCTCTGTATGTCCGACCAGCAGACCTGCTTTTTCTCCGGCACAAAAGAGGTTGTCCATGCCTTTCACCCGCATGGTATCATCTCGCGGTGCCATAGCAAGAAAGCGCATGGAATTTCCCTTTCCACCTGCATAAGGGTCTTCATAACGGGCGTGCCCAAAGCCTGGCACCTGATGCAGATGTTCCAGTGAGCAGAACGGTGTCATCAGCTTCGCATGACCGGTGTCCAGCAGAATAAGATTCTTTGCAAAGGCAGGTAGGGCATATTGCTGGCACGCCTTCAGTGCAAGATGATTTTCTATCAATTCCGGCGGCAATGGGATGATAGCAACCCCGTCACGATTCAGCGTTTCCACAATTTCCGGTGACAGGGATTCTTTCATTAGTTTGCAGGAACCGCTCATAGCGCCAATGAAACCGCCTGCTCTTTCACTGTGCATTTCTGGAATACCACACAGACCGGTCAGACTGACACGGCCCCCAAAGCTGGGACAGCGAAGAATGCACATGGCACAGCCATTCCCGTATTTTCCGCAGTTAGGCATGGGGCCTGCCGTGCCGGTGGTATCCAGAAAAGCGTCTGCTTTAAAAATGGAGCCGTCAGCTAGTCGGACTGCCTGCAGATAACTGCCATCCTGTTCCACGCTGGTCACCCGCGCAAGGAAATGAATTTCAATGCCAAGCTGGCGCAGATATTGTTCGACTGCTCCGGGCACTTTCCCAATATCATAAAGACTCGCGTGCTCATGCCCGGGAAAGCTGATATTTTTATGACGACAAAAGCGGTCAGTTAGCTGAAACAGTTCCCCGCCGCCCATAGCAATGCATTCTTCCGCAGCAGTCCAGCGACCATTGTTGCGCATAATGCCGCCAACTAACCCAGTGCCCAGTAGCATATCTGTCCGTTCCAGCAGAATCGTGTGTGCACCTGATTTAGCAGCACGGACAGCGGCGGAACAGCCGGCCCAGCCGCCGCCAACAATTAAGATTTCCATGAAAAGTCCCCTTTTCAGCCAAACATTTTTCTTTTTGCAACCTGCTATTGTTTTAATCTGCAATTTGTATCGTTTCTGGTATTATACCATAAATTTATGCTCTCAAGTGGAGAAAAGCTGAAATGAGTGCAATGCAAATTTTCATTCTGTAACCGATTCTTTATGCCAGAATAGTATGACAGTATCAGCAAAATTGAGGGGAGAAGGCCGATGCTGTATTTATTAAGTGCGTTGCTTTTCAGCATTTCCGCAAATTTGGATAATATCGTGATTGGAATTGCCTATGGAATTAAAAACATTCGTATTGGTGCAGCAGCCAATTTCATTATATCAACAGTTACCACACTCAGTACACTGATTTCCCTGCTTGCCGGCAAGGTCATTGCTTCTTTTCTGCCTGCAGGAGTTGCGAGCCTCCTCGGATGTGGATGTATCGCCGCACTTGGGTGCTATTTTTTCTTTCAAAGTCTGCACAATTTATTGCGGGAAAACCGGAATATCAAATGCATGGCATTGAAAGATACAGAAAATATGATTGATTATGCGAAACACTCGGACAGGGATTTTTCCGGAGATATTGAAACCAAAGAAGCACTGACAGTTGGACTCGGGTTGACTTTGAACAATGTTGGTACTGGCATTGCCGCCAGCGCTTCCGGCGTTGGCATTCCTGAAACTGTCGTGCTTACATTTATTATCAGTTCGCTTTTCCTCACAGTAGGTGTTTATGTCGGAAATCGAGTGTTGGGGAAAATTCTCGGCAAATTTGCGCCGCTGCTTTCCGGTGTACTGTTAATTGCACTGAGCATTGTTGAATATTTTTGCGGATAAAGTCAAATTTATAAGCAGAACACAACACAGATGGAACCAAGCTGTTTTCTGGACGTGTCCTTGAATACCAAATTGCGGGTAAGGCATGGCGTGGTGATGGACATGACCGCCATCATTTATTTTTTGCAGTGTATGGCTCACTCACAGTTCGGCACAGCAGTAAGTGGGGGAAGCGGAGACAGGCTGTAAAAGAGAAAAAAATCCGTAAAAAAAAACGGTGCCGGAACATTTTTGAATGCTCTGACACCGTCTTTTTTATTTTAATTTTTACTGTGCAAGCAGATGGAAGCTTTCCTTCAGATCGCCGTACAATCGAGTATAGATTTTGTAAAAATGTTCATACTGCGGAACATTTTCTGGCACCGGAGCGCAGGTTTTGTCAACTGAGAGAAAATGTGCGCAGGCCTCCGGCACACTAGGGAATAACCCGGCGCCCACACCGGCAAGGATGGCCACACCAAGTGCAGGTCCTTCTGACTGAATGGTGCTGACCGGACAGTTATAAACGTCTGCCAGCATCTGGCGCCACAGCGGGCTGGTTCCGCCACCGCCGCAGGCCATCATCCGGTCGATGGACACGCCCATTTCTTTCAGCACTTCATAGCAGTCACGCAGAGAATAAGTAACACCTTCCATGACCGCACGCAGCAGGTCACGCTTTGTGTGAATGCCGGAAAGACCGACAAAGGCGCCACGGCACTCCGGGTCAAGATGCGGGGAACGCTCTCCCATTAGATAGGGCAGATATAAAAGTCGGTTGGCACCAATCGGCACTTTTGCCGCTTCTTTGTCCATCAGGAAGTAGGGACTGACTTCCATACCTTTTGCTGTCAGAACTTCTTCCTGACAGAAATTGTTGCGGAACCAGTTTAAGGAAAGACCGGCAGCCTGTGTGCAGCCAAGCACCAACCAGCATCCGGGTACCGCACTGCAAAAGGTATGGACACGGCCTTTTGCATCAATGGAAATTTTGGAGGTATGCGCATAGACCACACCGCTAGTGCCAATGGTGGTGAAGGCGCTGCCATCTGTGACAATGCCGGTGCCGACAGCGGCCGCGGCATTGTCTGCTGCACCGCCGACCACCGGAGTGCCTGCCGCCAGACCGGTCTGTGCGGCAACTTTCGGCAGCACTTCGCCGGTCACTTCCGGAGATTCATATACTTTTGCCAGCAATGCGGGATTAATGTCAAGCTTTTGCAGGACTTCCGTGCTCCACTGCCGTTTCGGTACATCCAGAAGCTGCATTCCGGAAGCGTCGCTGACTTCTGTGGCAAAGACACCCGTCAGGGCAAAGCGAATGTAATCTTTCGGCAGAAGAATATGTTTACAGCGGGCGTAATTTTCCGGCTCATGATTGCGCACCCACAAAATTTTGGAAGCGGTAAATCCTGTCAGCGCCGGATTAGCGGTTATCTGCATCAACCGCTCTTTTCCAACACGCTCTGTGATTTCCTCACATTCTTTGCCGGTACGCTGGTCACACCAGATGATGGCGGGGCGAATGACCTCATTGTTTTCGTCAAGCATGACCAGACCGTGCATTTGCCCAGATAGGCCGATACCTTTGACATCGCTGCCCTTTACACCGGACTTGTTCAGCACGGCTGCAATCGTGGCAAAAGTGGCGTGTTTCCAGTCCTCCGGGTGCTGTTCCGCCCAGCCGTTGTGTGGCTGATAAAGCGGATATTCCTCACTTGCGCTTGCAATTACTCTGCATTCCTCATCAAAAAGCACCGTTTTTGTGGCGGAAGTGCCAATGTCGATTCCGATTAAGTATGCCATTTTTATTTCAGCTCCTTATAAACTTTCCCGTATTAAAATCCTGCTTTCCATCAAAATGCGGTCCTGACGCGGCGGCTTCCCGGTCAGCAGGCATTGATAGGCGGTCTGCACGGACTCATATCCCTGCCGAAACGGTTGCTGGTCGATTGCTGCCTGCACAATGCCGTCCTGCATCAGTTCCTGTACTTGTGGAGTTGCATCAAAGCAGACAATCTTCGGCATTATATTCCGGCGGACGTCCTGCACAGCACGGCAAACACCGTAAATACCCGCCGCCACCAGAAACAGCGCATCAATTTCTGGATGGGAAATGAGCATTCGCTTGGTGTTTTCATAGCCGATGATGTCGTCATCCTCCGTCGTTTCCAACTCTGAGAGAGTAAAGCCGGGGCAGTCCCGCTTCATAATTTGCCGAAAACCGGCGATGCGCTGATTGTGACCCAATATCCGCAGGGAACCGGTCAGCATACCGAGATGTGCCTGCCCGTTGGTCAGCAGCCGGAGAATGCCGCAGGCTACTCTGCCACCAGCCATATAGTCACTGCCGACATAGCAGGCACGACGGCTGCCCTCGATATCCGTGTTAACCATAATGACGGGCATACCGGAAGCGGTCAGGGTGTCAATTTCATCCGCAATAATTTTGCTGTTCACCGGTGTCAGTACCAGTGCATTCACATTTGCGGCGATTTCCTGCATTGCAGTTTTTAGCTGTTGGTCGTCATAGCCCTTGACCGTCTGGAGCTGTATGCGCACGCCAAAGTCCGTCAGTTCTTTCTCAGCAGCCTTAACGCCGCGGATGACTTCCTCAAAAAACGGGTTGCCTTTTGAACAGAGCAGCACGCCGATGCTGTATGACTTTTTCCGTGCGGCCAGCGCCTTGCCAGCCATATTCGGCTGATAACCGAGCTGCTGTGCCACCTGCTGTACCAGTGCTGCCTTTTCCGGGGCAACATGGCCGCGTGTGTTCAGCACACGGTCAACGGTGCCACGCGAAACACCGCTCAATTCTGAAATCTGTTTAATCGTAACAGCCAAGAAAACACCTCCATGTGTTCGTACACACTGAATATACTATAAAATAGGAAAAACGGTTTGTCAACTCCCCAAATATAAAAATAAATTTCGATATTTGTTGACATTGCAGTTACAGAATGCTATGGTATATATGAAATGTGTGCGGGCACATATTTTCGAAAACCCGTGCGGTAAGGAGAAAATACGATGAAGATTCAGAAAATCAGCAGCCCGGCCTTTTCAGCTTATGGCCGGATCATCAGCGGCATTGACTGCACCGCTCTGCAGATGGTAATGGAAAAACTGACGGCACCCAGTAATGTCATTTATGAGCCAGGACTGGCGGAGCTGGAAAAGCTCGCGGTTGCCAAAGAAGTCCGAGAGCGTCTTTTCGGCGGGCTTCCAGTGCAGATTGGTTACTGCAATGGAGAAAACCATCTGCTCAATGCAGTGGAATATCACAGAAGCAGTGAAATCAATTATGCCGCCACAGACCTCATTTTGATTCTGGGCAGAGAGCAGGATATTGATCCGGAAACGCATCAGTATGACACTTCCAAAATGGAAGCGTTTTTGATACCGACCGGCACCCTGCTGGAGGTCTATGCAACAACGCTGCACTATGCACCATGCAGTGTCAATGAAAAATTTCGCTGTATGGTCGCGTTGCCGAAGGGCACCAATGAGCCGCTGCAGTTTCAACCGAAAAAATCCGGAGAAGACGCTTTGCTGTTTGCACAAAATAAATGGCTGATTGCGCATCCGGACAGCGGTTTGGATGCAGATGGTGCGTTTGTTGGCCTGACTGGAACAAACTTGGAAGTTTAATTTTTTACGATTTATATTTTTAGGAGGTATTTTCAGTATGCAGAATATTCCTGAGGTAAAATTAGGGTTGATTGCTGTCAGCCGTGACTGCTTCATCATTTCGCTTTCCGAGCGTCGCCGTGCTGCTATTACAAAAGCCTGCGCTGCAAAGGGAATGACACTGTATGAGGCAAAGACAACCGTTGAGAATGAGCTGGATATGCAGAAGGCGCTAGAAGAAGTAAAGGCAGAGGGCTGCAACGCACTGTGCGTATTCCTCGGCAACTTTGGCCCGGAAACACCGGAAACTTTGATTGCAAAGTACTTTGACGGACCGGTTATGTATGCTGCTGCTGCGGAAGAAACTGGCAAAGACCTAATAAATGGCCGCGGCGATGCCTACTGCGGAATGCTCAACTGTTCCTATAATATCGGACTGCGCCACTTGAAAGCTTACATACCGGAATATCCAGTCGGGACAGCGGAAGAAGTAGCGGATATGATTGCGGATTTCTTACCGGTTGCCCGCACGCTGATTGGACTTTCCAACTTAAAAATTATCACATTCGGCCCGCGCCCGCAGGACTTTTTTGCCTGCAATGCACCGATTCAGCCGCTGTATGATCTTGGTGTTGAAATACAGGAAAACAGTGAACTGGACTTGCTGGTGTCCTACCGTGCCCATAAGGATGACAGCCGCATTCCAGCCACGGTGAAGGACATGGAGCAGGAGCTTGGCAAAGGAAATCAGTATCCGGACCTGCTGCCGCGCATGGCACAGTTTGAGCTGACGCTGCTGGATTGGGCGGAGGAAAATAAGGGTGCCCGCAAGTATGTTGCATTTGCGGATAAGTGTTGGCCAGCTTTCCCGAAGGAATTTGGGTTTGAACCGTGTTATGTGAATAGCCGCATGAATACCCGTGGCATTCCGGTTTCCTGTGAAGTGGACATCTATGGTGCGCTGTCCGAGTACATCGGAATGTGCGTGACCGGTGACACGGTGACACTGCTGGATATAAACAATTCCGTACCTGCTGACCTCTTTAATGAGGAAATCAAGCCGAACTATAGTAAATATAAATTGACAGATACTTTTATGGGTTTCCACTGCGGCAATACACCTTCCTGCAAGTTGTGTGCTGACCATGCGGTGAAGTATCAGCTCATCCAGAACCGCCTGTTGGAGAACGGCTGCAAACCGGACTTCACCCGCGGCACACTGGAGGGTGACATTGCACCGGGCGATATTACTTTCTATCGTCTGCAGAGCACATCGGACGGCAAACTGCGTGCTTATGTGGCAGAGGGTGAAGTCCTGCCCGCAGCAACCCACAGCTTCGGTGGCATCGGCGTTTTTGCTATTCCGGAGATGGGACGCTTCTATCGCCATGTGTTGGTTGGCAGACACTATCCGCATCATGGAGCAGTGGCTTTCCGCCATTGTGGCAAAGCGCTTTATAGTGTGTTCCAGTATCTTGGCATTCCGGAGATTTCTTATAATCAGCCTGCGGGCATCCGGTATGCAGACGAAAATCCATTCGCATAAAAGACTGCTGCTTGTTAGCTGAATAAGATTACGACTGAACTTTCCCTATAAGACAGGCCGGCACAGGAACAGGCATTTTGCCTCACTGTGTCGGCCTGCTTGCTGTTTATTCAGCAACTGACAAATCCATATTCGCCTGGCTCCGGCACAGAAAGGAAGTGTTTCTCCGCAGTTTTATTCAAGTGTTTTACAGACTTGCGCGGAAACTGACGAAACTCTAAAAGAACACCCCGCCTGTTATGCCGTGTATATCCGGCTTAGCAAGTGGGGTGCCTTTTTAATAATGAATGATTCCAAAAGTGGTGATATTCAGCCAATAAACTGCTGTGTCCAAATATACTGTCCGTTTGCGTTTTGGGCTATGCCAATGCCAATTTGTGTGAAAGCGGCATTCAGAATGTTTTTACGGTGTCCTTCAGAGTTCATCCAACCATTCATAACCTGTTCCGGAGAAGTTTGTCCCATCGCAATATTCTCTCCTGCGGTACGATAGCTGATACCGAATTGCTTCATCATATCAAATGGACTGCCATATGTCGGCGAAGTATGGTCGAAATAATTCAATTTGGCCATATCTTCAGATTTCAGAGTTGCGGTTTTCATGAGCTGCGCATTAGCAGATAAAGCACGCAGGCCGTTGGCTGTCCGCTGTTGATTCACGAGCGTCAACACTTCATTTTGAAACGCAGCATAGCCAGACGAGGTCTGTGCGGATACTGCACTTGAGGATTGTACCGAGGATGAATGAGATGTGCTGGCGCTGCTTGGCGATGATGTAACGGAAGCAGATGAAGATGGCTGACTGTGGGTATGGCTGACTTGGCTGCTTGTCGGTTTGCTGGCATTGGAAGCTGTGGGGCAGCCGGATCGTTTTTGCGAGGCGTTGCAGTTGGTGGTGACAGATGCGGTGGTGCTGCCAACTTTGTAAGTAGACTGCTGTGAAATGGGCTGAGTTGCTGTGCAAGAGGAAGCGTTTGTTGTGCAGGCCGAGCTGGCAGTCGACTCGGAAGTGGGTTTAGCTGGAGCTTGTGTCAAGGCAACCCCGCCAGCGGTAAGACTGACAATTAAGGATGCAATGATTGCGAGCAATTTAAAATTCATATTCCTATCTCCTTTTCAAAATTTACAACAGATTACAAATATATAATTTTGCTTACAATTATGTTACCACTGAAAAAGAGATACGACAACGCACAAATCTTACCAAAGGACTGTCAGCAGAAAAGCAGACAAGACGATGCGTCGATTTATTATGATAACTGGACATTGATATTTTCTATCAAGAAAAATATTTGGATAACACCGATTGAAAATTCATGTCAGAGAATTTGACCATCAGCGAAATGCTGTGGTTGACAATGTATTCGCAGTCAACTATACTAAAGAAATTCTCAAGTTCCTCAGTAAATCGAAAATCATATCATTATTATAAATTCTGTGTTAGCTGTTAATCAGGAGGCAGAAATGAACAAACAGGAAAAGCAAAATTTATTCCAACAGCAGGCACATCAGTTGGTGGAACAAATGACACTGGAGGAGGCGGCTTCCCAGCTTCGCTATGATGCGCCGGCAGTGGAGCGGCTGCATATTCCGGCCTACAACTGGTGGAATGAAGCACTGCACGGTGTGGCACGCGCGGGCACAGCTACGGTATTTCCGCAGGCGATTGCTATGGCCGCTGTTTTTGATGAAGCAGAAGTATCCGCCATGGCAGACATTATCGCTGAGGAGGGACGTGCCAAGTACAATATGCAGACCTCCGCAGGTGACCGGGATTTGTACAAAGGCCTGACATTCTGGTCACCGAACATCAATATTTTCCGCGATCCGCGCTGGGGCAGGGGCCAGGAAACCTATGGAGAGGACCCGTTTTTAACAGCACGGCTGGGTTGTGCCTATGTGAAAGCTTTGCAGGGGGACGGCACCTATTTGAAAGCTGCCGCTTGTGCAAAACATTTTGCGGCACACAGCGGCCCGGAAGCGACCCGCCACGGCTATGACGCACAGGTCGGTCTGCACGACCTGTGGGACACCTATTTGCCCGCCTTTGAAACATTGGTCAAAGAGGCGGATGTGGCGGGTGTTATGGGCAGTTACAATCGTATCAATGGTGTGTCGTGCTGTGCAAATCCGCAGCTGCAAAAGATTCTGCGCGGGAAGTGGGACTTCCATGGATATTTTGTTTCGGACGCATGGGCACTGCATGACCTGTACCAGTTCAATCCGCTGACAAAAGGGCCGTTGGATACGGTACAGCTCGCCCTGCCCAATGGTTGCGATTTAAACTGCGGGGATACTTATCCACATGTCATGGAAGCATTTTCCAAAGGAATGGTTACAGAAAAGGACATCCGCATAGCGGCGGAACATCTCTTTGCCGTCCGCTTTGCACTTGGCGAATTTGCAGAGGACTGTCCGTATGACAGTATTCCATTTTCAGAAGTGGATTCTGCCGAACACAATGCGGCTTCTCTGCGGATGAGCGAAAAGTCTGCGGTGTTGCTGAAAAATGACGGTCTGCTGCCACTTTCGCTGGACTCTCTGCACACCATCGGTGTAATTGGCCCGAATGCGGACAGTATTGAAGTCCTGCGCGGCAATTACTGCGGTACCGCATCCCATTGGGAAACCAACTTGCGCGGAATTCAGGACTATGTAGGTGACAGCGCAAGGGTGCTTTATGCGCTGGGCTGCCATCTGTACAAAGATAGTGTGATGGATATGACACAACAGGATGACCGCCTGAGCGAGGCCGCCGCTGTTGCCGCCGCTTCGGATGTAGTAGTTCTATGCCTTGGTTTGGACCCAACCATTGAGGGCGAGCAGGGCGATGCCGGAAACGAGTTTTCGGCGGGGGACAAAGCAGACCTGTTCCTGCCCGCACCGCAGCGCCGTTTGCTGCAAAAGGTATGTGAAAGCGGCAAGCCGGTGATTCTGGCAGTAAACAGTGGCAGTGCCCTAAACCTGCGGTATGCACAGGAGCACTGCGCAGCAATTTTGCAGTTGTGGTACAGCGGTGCCCATGGCGGCACAGCACTGGCGCGGCTTCTCTTTGGTGATGCAGTACCTGCAGGACGCCTGCCCGTTACATTTTATGAAAGCATAGAGGATTTGCCCTCCTTTGATGACTACAGCATGGCTGGGCGCACTTACCGGTATTACCGCGGAACACCACTGTATCCGTTTGGGTATGGTCTCTCTTACAGCCGCTTTGCGTACAGCAATCTGCGGCTGGAAAAGAATAAGATTGTGTCCGGGGAAAGCCTGCGTCTGACGATAGAGGTGCAAAACACCGGTGCTGTGGCAGCGGATGAGGTAACACAGATATATCTTGGCAAAGAACAGCCGGGTGAACTTGACCCGGTTTACAGACTGTGCGGTTTTGCACGGACGACTTTGGCTCCCAGTACAACTCGCTGCCTGACTTTTGAAATTCCTGCAGCGTCTTTTTACAGTGTGGATGTGCAGGGACAGCGCAGCTTTGATGCCGGCAGCTATATTGTTTATGCCGGAGGACATCAGCCAGACAAGCGCAGTGATATGCTGTGTGGTTGCCAAGTGCTTAGCTGCCGTGTGCATATGATTTCTGAGGAATGTCAGGACTGCTTGTAAAACCTTGTGTGACGGCTCCGACTATAGAGCGGAGAAATTTGGAAAAATTGCTTGACAGTCCGCAGGTGCGCAGCTATAATAAATGCAACTGAATAAAATATCTTCGGGGCAGGGTGAAAATCCCTATCGGTGGTAAAGCCCACGAGCCGCAAGGCATGACTCGGTGTGATTCCGGGGCCGGCAGTTAAAGTCTGAATAAAAGAAGATTTGCGTAAGCAGTGCTTTTGTGTTTATGCCTGTATTTTCTGCTCTGAAATGGTTTTGTGCCATTTCAGAGCATTTTTGATTTTACAGGTGAAATGCACAGAAAACTGCCGTTTTGAATGCCCTGAACGATTCTTGTTCAGGGTATTTTTCTGCACAGGAGTGGTTCTATGACGGATGAAGCATATATGCATATGGCACTGGAGTTGGCACAAAAAGGGTGCGGCCGTGTCAATCCCAATCCGATGGTCGGCGCAGTAATTGTTAAGGGCGGCCGAATAATCGGGCAGGGGTACCATCAGCAATACGGCGGTTTGCACGCTGAGCGAAACGCGCTGGCAAACTGTAGCGAATCACCGCAGGGAGCGGAGCTTTTCGTTACGCTGGAGCCTTGCTGCCACTGGGGGAAAACGCCGCCCTGTACGGATGCCATCCTG
>JAKVJJ010000035.1 GCA_022487055.1 Oscillospiraceae bacterium | reverse complement strand
AAAGGATTAATGCAGTTTGTACGCAAGCACAACTTTAAATCCTTTGGCTGGTACCGCATTGCTCTTGGCATCGTCGTGATTCTTTTGTCTGTCACTCATGTGCTGCGGATGTCCTGAGTACTTCTCCGACTGTTTCAGAAGTAAAAAATGACAGCTACTGCAGTTTTAGCTGCAGGGAAAGGTATTACAATGGACTTCCTGAAAAATCTGCTGCGCGGTGCCATTATGGGAATCTCTGAGATTATCCCGGGCGTGAGCGGCGGCACCATGGCGGTACTGATGAATATTTATGATAAACTCATTGGTGCCATCAGCCATCTGCGAAAAGACTTTAAAAACAGTGCTTCTCTGCTAATCCCCCTCGTTCTGGGCATGGCCGCCTCAATTTTGGCCTTCAGCCATGTCATTACACCGCTGCTGCAAAATTACCCCATGCAGGTGAACTTCCTGTTCATTGGTCTGGTTTGCGGCATTATCCCCATGCTTTTCCGTCATGCAAAAGCTGACGGCATCAAACCGGCACAGACTTTGCCGTTCTTCATCATGCTTGCACTCATGGTACTGATGGCATGTTTCTATTTTGTCACAGACACATCCCTTATCATCAGCATGAATGCAGGCACTTTCATTCGTTTCATGCTCATCGGATTTTTGGCGGCCGTGTGCCTGATTCTGCCCGGTGTGAGCGGCTCTATGATTATGGTAATTTTCGGCATTTACGCCTCTGTTATTGCCGCCATCAGCCGTCTGGATATTCTCATGCTCATTCCGGTCGGCATCGGTATTATCTTCGGCCTAATTTATGGATCCAAAATTATTGACTACTGCCTGCATCATTTTCCGCAGGGCACCTATTTTGCCATCATCGGTCTGGTCAGCGGTTCCATTATTTCTCTGGTCCAGCGTGCCTTGCTGCCCGAATCCACTGGAAAAGTGTTTCGGATGCCCAACACCAGCGCGCTGATCGTGTCCATTCTGCTTATGGCAGTCGGTATGTGTGTTTCCATGTTGTTCACTTCCGATGTGTTGATCCACTCCAAAAAAGGAAAAGACAGCAAAACTATTCCGCATAAAGCAAACCATTAAAATTAAGCAGACCGCGCCTTTCCGGGCGGCCTGTTTTTTTATAGCTCCTCAAATAAAATAACAGATTGACAGCACTGCTGAGAACGTGTAAACTATACAGTTAGATTTTAATGCCGGCCATGCGGAAAAAGAGTCGGCACGGAAAATGGCCAGAGGGGATGTATCAAGATGAAACAAAAGCTGCTCTTATTTGCCGACAGCACAGAAGGGTGCCACCTTGCGGAGGTACTGCGTTCCATGCCGTTGGATGTGACTGCATGTGTGACAGCTCCTACACAAGTGCTGAAATCTCCGCCGCGGGGGATTCATCTTCTCACAGGTTGCCATGATGCGCCTTCTATCTGTCAGTGCCTGCAAAAAGAACACTTTAAGTGGGTAATTGATGCCACACATCCTTCAGCAGCGGATGTCGTCCAAAGTATTCGCACAGCCGCACGCACTATTGGTGTTCCATATCTCCGTCTTCGCCGCACAGAAAGTCAAAGCCGCTCCTTGCGCTATGTTTCCAGTGCAGAGGAGGCCGCTTCATTGTTTTTGCCAGCAAAAGGAAATGTGTGGCTAGCTGTCAGCCGCGAGGAAATCTGCCACTTCAGCGCCATTCCCCGTTCCCGGCTGTATGTACATATTCTGCCAGTCGCGGCTTCCATGCAGGCATGTGAAGCCGCAAAGATTCCGCGCAGCCATATTATTTCCATGCCGAATCCGCTCAGCACGGAAGCCGCACACGCACTCTTTGAGCAGTTTGCCATCCGCCATCTTGCCGCCAGTGACACCCGGCACAGCAGCAGTTTTGCCGGCAGAATGTCTGCAGCGGAAGACGCGGGCGTTCATGTAACTGTGATTGGCCGCCCTGTGCATGACACCGGCTACCGTTACAGCGAGATACTGGAACTGGTTGCCTCTGCGCTTGGCGATGTCACCTGATGCGATTCGATAAACAAAAAGTTTTCCACTGATTTTGTGCTTTCAGTGGAAAACTTTTTCTCCTTTATGGAATCTGTTCAATCACTTGTCGATGTTTTGCACAGCCCAACAAACTTTCATCACCCAGTGCTCTGCCAGCTAAGATACCATATTTTTCTTTTAGTGCCATAATACGTTTGGTTGACGCTTCAATGCGTGATTCCGGAATTTCTCCGCTTCTCACCGCTTTCAATACAGCCGCATAAGCTTCCTTCGGATTTTCCGGCATCAGCAACATATCAGCTCCAGCTTTCAGCGCACGCACCGCCGCTTCTCCGGAAGAATAGTGCTTTGCTACTGCGCCCATATTCAGCGCGTCTGTAATGATGACACCCTGAAATCCCAGTTCCTTTCTCAGCAGTTCCTGCAGTACCTGAGGAGACAAACTTGCAGGGATACTGCTTCCGGTAATTTTTGGCAGGCTGATGTGTGCCGCCATAATCATTTCCGCGCCCGCTTGAATCTGCGCCTGAAACGGCACCAGTTCTGTTTGATAAAGCTGTTCTTTGGTTTTGTTCACGGTCGCATAACCCTCATGGGTATCTTCGGCAGTATCTCCATGCCCCGGAAAATGCTTGCACACCGGCAGGATTTTCTGGCTGCGCAGACCTGCACTAGCCGCAACGGAAAATGCCGCTACCCGTTGGGCATTGCTGGAAAAAGAACGGGTACCGATAACGGTATTGTCCGGATTAGAAAAGACATCGCAGTCCGGCGCAAAATCAAGATTGAAGCCAAAGACTGTCAGTTCACTGCCCAGCACCGCTCCCACCTGCTGTGCCAATGCCGTATTTCCTGTCTTTCCTACCCGCCACATGGACGGTACATCCACCGCCGGTATCAGGTTTGTGTGCTGAATGCGCTGCACGGTTCCGCCCTCTTGGTCAATGCCGACAAACGGCGGGACGGAACAATCTTTTTGCATTTTTTGAATCAGTGTGCGCACTTGTGGCACGGTATAAATATTTTCTCCAAATAAAGCAATCCCGCCGGGGTGAATTGTCTGTATTTCCTTTTGTACCGTAGAATTATAAGTGAGCAGGCGGGTGCCATCCGTATCCCACCGAAAACTGAGGAAAAAGAGCTGCCCGACCTTTTCCTCCAGTGTCATGCTGTCCTCCCTTTGCTGCTCAGGATCTGCCGCTGAGGACTGCTCTGCGGCGGAAGATCCTGCCGAGGATTCACGCTGCACAGGTTGGCTGCTGGAATTAGATGATGCGGCAACAGATACCGGCGGCATTGAAGATGTAGCCTGAGAGCTCGCAGCCATTTGTCCCGGAGCACTGCACCCGGTGAGCAAAATACACAGCAGCGCAGCGCCAATTTCCCCTCTGATTTTCATTATTTCCCTTCTCCGTCTTTTCTGTGTTTTTTCCAGTATAACCGCATTTTTCACATACAGCAACTAAGGAGGCAGGTTCCATGAAAAATTTTCTTAAGTTCTTTCACAAGTTTATTATGTTCCTGTTATTAGCACTCACCTTTTTGGCAGGCCTATGGAAACTGCTGATTGGGTGTAAACACACACGTTTTATTTCCGATTTGTCAGAGTTTCCGCCAACATACCGAAAGACACAGACCACAGATGAAAGGCAAAAACATGAGCGGCAGTGAAGAAATTGCACGCATGAAACAGGGCAAAATTTATCAGCCCGGTGATGAAGCTATTTTGAAAGAACAAAATAAAGCCTTGGAGCAGCTCTATGATTTTAATGCCACCCGTCCCGCTGAGGCAGAAAAACGCTGCCGGCTGTTAAAAGAAATGTTTGCGGAAATCGGTGAAGGATGCTATATTGAGCCGCCGCTTCACGCAAACTTTGGCGGCAGACACGTTCACTTCGGCAGTGATATCTATGCAAATTTCAATCTGACAATGGTGGATGACGGCAACATTTTCATCGGCAGTCATGTAATGATTGGCCCAAATGTCACGATTGCCACCGCCGGGCATCCCATTGAGCCACATCTGCGTTGGCAGGGACTGCAGTATAACATCGATGTGCACATCGGTGAAAATGTTTGGATTGGTGCGGGTGCAGTAATTCTGCCAGGCATCACGATAGGAAAAAACACCGTTGTCGGCGCAGGCAGTGTCGTAACAAAAGATTTGCCGGAAAATGTCGTTGCAGTGGGTAATCCCTGTCACATTCTGCGGGAAGTCAGTGCCCATGACCAAATTTATTATTATAAGAACCGCAAAATAGACCTTACAGTACCAACCAACTAAAAAAAGAGGAATCCTTCCAAAGGGTTCCTCTTTTTTAGTATTACCTGCATCTCATAAATGTTGTCAGCATAGAGAGCTTGGTGATATTGCGGTAGAATTACCGATAAGACGTCGGATGCAAACTAAGGTGATTTGTGATTGGCTGCTGTACCTCAAAGGGTAACCCCATCTTTAAAAATTGCTAGTTCGTGCTTTTCCAGTCCTTCGGAATGGGTATGCACCTCACCGGACGCCAAACGCAGAACATACTGGAACAGATTTTGAGCGGTGTCCGACATGGCAGCGCCTTCCAGCAAAACTCCAGCGTTAAAGTCAATCCAGTTTTTCTTAAACTTTGCCAGCCGTGTATTGCTGGAAATTTTCACCGTGGGCACCGGACAACCAAACGGTGTACCGCGGCCTGTAGTAAAGAGAATCAGGTGTGCGCCGCTGTAAGCCAGTGCGCAGGCTGCCACTAAATCATTGCCCGGACTCTGCAGCAGATTCAGGCCCTTGCTCCGCACAGGCTCACCATAATTCAGCACATCCTCCACTGGAGCTTTTCCGCCTTTTTGCACACATCCCAGCGATTTGTCCTCCAGTGTGGTAATGCCGCCCGCCTTGTTGCCGGGCGACGGATTTTCGTTGATTTTCTCCCCATATTTCATGAAGTAACCTTTAAAGTGATTGATGAGGTCAACGGTCTTTTGAAAAACTTCCTGGTCCCTGCAGCGGTTCATCAGCATCTGTTCAGCACCGAACATTTCCGGCACTTCTGTCAAAATAGTGGTTCCGCCCTGTGCCGTCAGCTTATCCGAAAAGGCACCTACCAACGGATTTGCTGTAATCCCGGAGAAACCATCCGAGCCGCCGCACTTTAACCCAACCACCAGTTTATCCGCCGGAACAGATTCCCGGTGGAAGCGTCCTGCATAGGCACACAGTTCCTGCATGATTTGGTCAGCCGCCTCCAACTCATTTTCCTGCTCCTGACACACCAAAAAGCGAACCCGCTCTTTATCATATCCGCCCAGAAAACGTTTCAGTTCCTGAAGGTTGCTGTTTTCGCATCCAAGGCTCAGCACCAACACCGCGCCGGCATTCGGGTGACGTATCAGTCCGCTAAGCGCCTTCAGTGTCATTTCCTGATCACCGCCAAGCTGGGAACAACCATACGGATGAGAATAGGAACAAATGCCGTCGATATTTTCCGTCAGGTACTTCTGCGCATTCTGTTCAATCTGCCGCGCAACCGCGTTGACACAGCCAACAGTGGGAATAATCCACACCTCGTTGCGAATGCCTACACTGCCGTCAGCACGCCGGTAACCCTGAAAAGTCTGCGGCATCTGCGGTATCTGCTCCTGAAAGTCCGGATGGTAGGAATAGGTGAGCAGCGGACCAAGGTCCGATTTCACATTCTGGGTATGCACCCAGCTCCCTGCCGGAATATCCACCGCCGCATGACCAATAGGGAAACCGTACTTCATGATTTTTGCTTCCTTTGCAATCGGGCAAAGGGCAATCTTGTGCCCGGCTGGAATGTCTGTCTGCGCCGTCACCGTTCTGCTTCCACAGACCACTGTGCTGCCCGCCGGCATTTGCTGCAGACAGACCGCCACATTGTCTTCTGGGTGAATCTGAAAGACGGTATTCACTGTAATTCCTCCTGTCCGCACACTGATTTTCTGACAAAGCTCTCCCGTTCAATAAATTCCGGTGAAACCACCGTATCCTCCGGCACTCGCTTGCCGTCAAACAGGTCGAGCAGATTTTTAATCGCCGTGGTGCACATGGTTTCCGCCATGTTGTCAATGCTGCTGATAGCCGGTGTTGCTGCCTTTGACAGAATGGAATTGTTAATGCCAACCAGAGGGACCATCTGCCCCAACTTTTGGGTGGCTTTCTGCACTGCCACTGCTGTCATGTCATCCGCACCAATGATGCCGTCCGCCGGATGTTCCCGCAGGTAGTTTTCCGCACTTGCCATAATTTCATCAAAACCGCCTGGAATACACACATCGCTGCCCTTAGCCGGTGTCCCTTTCTCCTGACATTCTTTCAGTCCCAGCTGAAAACCTTTTAGTTTCTGCCTGCAGCTAAAGCTCAAGGTGTGATAAAAGAAAAGTAAACTGCGGCAGCCAGAACTGCACATATCCCGCACACAGCAGCGCACCCCTTCCATTTCATCACAGCGTACACAGATAATATTTTTCCCTTTGACACATCCATTGACCAGAATGACCGGTATTTGTTCAGCAGCCTCCAAAATATGTGAGTTGTCATCCTGCTCCTGCATACTGGAACCAACTAAAATGACCGCATCCACATGGCGCTTCAGCATCTGTGCCAGCGTTTCCTTCTTTTTGTCCGTTTCTGTTCCGGTACAGCGCAGCAAAACATCAAAGCCGGCTTTTCGCAGAGCCTTTTCCAGCATGGCCACTTCATTGGCATAATAGGTGTCCGCCACATCAGAAACCAGCAAGCCAATTTGCCGCATCGTATTCAGCCCCAGCCCCCGCGCAAAAGCATTCGGCGTATAGCCTGCTTCCTGAATCACACGCAGAACAGTTTCCTGCGTTTTTGGACTGACACTGCGCCCGCCGTTAATCACACGTGAGACTGTTGCAATAGAAACTCCGCTTTTTTGAGCTATATCGTAAATATTCATTCCTGTTTTCCCCTATAAAATAAGAATCCGCAGATTGTTGTAAGTGTTTACATTCTTATACTATCATGTCTATGGCTTTTTGCAAGATGTTTTTCACTTTTCTTAATAATTTATTTCATCATGCTATAAATTCTAGAAACTTTTCTGGTTATTTTCATAAAATTAAAAACAGATTTTCGTTCATTCCTACAATTATATGATATTTTGATTGATTTTTGTTGACTTTTTCGGTGCCTGGTATACAATGCATTTGTAAGCACTTACAAAAGTGAAACGGAAAGTGAGGGCTAATCTTCTATGAAATCCATCCGTGAATCCGCCCATCCTACCGACTTGCCTATCAAAGTCGCACAGTTTGGTGAAGGCAATTTTCTGCGGGCCTTTGCTGACTGGATGATTGACACCGCCAATGAAAAACATATTTTTAACGGCAGCGTTGCCATTATTAAACCAACCAGTCACGGCGACCTGCAGCGTTTTGAAAGTCAGAATAATCTTTACACCGTATGTCTGCGGGGAAAACGAAACGGAACCGTCTGCAATGACAAGCGCATCATTACCAGCGTCCGCAAATCCATTAACTGCTACACGGATTACCCGTCTTTCTCCGCGCTTGCCGCACTGCCTTCACTGGAAGTGGTCATCAGCAACACGACCGAAGCAGGCATTGTTTATGACGAAACCGACCGGTTAGACATGTCACCGCCAAAATCTTATCCCGGCAAGCTGACGCAGTTCCTGTATACACGCTATCGCGCATTTGACGGTGACCCCAAGAAAGGCCTGCTGATTTTGCCGGTGGAATTACTGGAGGATAACGGCAAAGCATTGAAGCAGTGCGTGCTGAAATTTGCAGGTCTGTGGAAACTGGAGCAAAAATTTGTTGACTGGGTGAACAATGCCTGCATTTTCTGCTCAACACTTGTAGACCGCATCGTCACCGGTTATCCCGGTCAAGAGGAAGCTGGCCGCATTTGTCAGGAACTTGGCTATGATGACGAGCTGCTCGATGTGGCGGAGCCTTTCGCCCTGTGGGTAATTGAAGGCCCGGCAGAAGCTGAAAAGATTTTTCCGCTGGATAAAGCAGGGTTGCCGGTTGTCTTCACCCGGAATCAGCGCCCGTATCGTGAGCGAAAAGTCCGCATTCTGAACGGCGCACATACTTCCACCGTACTAGCCGGCTATTTGATGGGAAAGGACATCGTGCGGGAGTGCATGGAAGATTCCCTGATTCGCAGGTACATGGAAACCATTGTCCGTAAAGAAATCGTTCCGACCGTCAAACTGCCGCGGAAAGACGCACTTGCGTTTGCCGATGCCGTTTTTGAGCGCTTTGAAAATCCATTTGTGCGACACCAGCTTCTTTCCATTTCACTGAATTCTATTTCTAAGTGGAAAGCACGCCTGCTGCCAACCTTTGAGGACATTTATCAGACAGCCGGACAGCCGCCGAAGCTGATTTCCTTCTCATTCGCTGCCCTGTTAGCCTTTTACACCAGCCAGCAGAAACGGGACGGCGCGCTGATTGGCAGCCGAAACGGTCAACCCTATGAGATTCACGATACCGAGGCGGTTCTGGACTTTTTCTGTGAAAACAGCGGGGCTTCCGTGCAGGACTATGTCACTGCCGTTATGCAGAACACTTCTTTCTGGGGAAAAGACCTCACGCAATTTGAAGGATTTGCAAATGCGGTCTGCAAAGATTTGAGTGACATCCGCACAAACGGCATGACCACCGCTATGGAACACATTTTGGTCTGACAAAAGGCGGCATAAAAGCCTTTCAATCATAGAAACAGCACACGCACACAAGGAGGAGTTTTGAATGAAACCATTTATGGACAGCGACTTTATGCTGGAAAATGAAACCGCAAAAGAATTGTTCAAGTATGCCAGGGATATGCCAATTTTCGACTGGCACTGTCACCTCAGCCCCAAGGAAATTTGGGAAAACAAAAATTATGACAACATCACGCAAGTCTGGCTGGGCGGCGATCACTACAAGTGGCGTGCACTGCGCAGTCTTGGATTTCCGGAAGAAAAAATCACTGGAAATGCCAGCGACCGTGAAAAATTTGATGTGTGGGCAGCGGCGATGCCTTATCTGATTGGAAATCCACTTTATCACTGGACACATCTGGAGTTGCAGCGTTATTTCGGCATTCAGGAACCGCTGGATACAACAACTGCCGATGCCGTCTGGGATAAGACAAAAGACCTGCTGGCAAAGCCGGAATTCTCTCCACGCGGCCTGATTGAGCAATCCAATGTCGTCGCCGTCTGCACAACGGATGACCCTGCCGATTCTCTGGAGTATCACCAGAAAATCCGTGATGAGGGAAAGATGAAGACCAAAATCATTCCGGCTATGCGCCCTGACAAAGCCCTGCGGATTGCAGCACCCGGTTATCCGGATTATCTGAAGAAACTGGGCACTGCCGCCGATATCAATATTTCATCTTTTGCCGACCTGACCAAGGCGCTGCAGAAGCGCATCGACTTCTTTGCACAGATGGGATGCGTCGCCTGCGACCATGCTTTTGAAAAAGCACCGTTCTGCAGTGCCTCTGCTTCAGAAGTGGAAACTATCTTCCAGAAAGGCCGCACTGGAAAGCCGCTGACGGACAAGGAGATTATGGCATATGAAACAGCGCTGATGCTGTTCCTCTCGGCAGAATATCAAAAGCATAACTGGGTAATGGAAATTCACATTGGCGCTATCCGTGACAACAACCGCGCCATGTTTGACCGTCTCGGCCCAGACACCGGCTATGACTCTGTAGGCGATGACTGCAACGCAAAGGCACTGGCACGTCTGCTTAACGCAATGGATGCCAATCGCACTCTGCCAAAGACCATTCTCTTTAATCTAAATCCAAAAGACAATTATGTTTTCGGCACACTGATGGGTTGTTTCCAGTCCGCAGAAGCTGCCTCCAAAGTACAGCTTGGCGCCGCATGGTGGTTCCTGGACCATGAGTTCGGCATGACAGAGCAACTAAAAACATTTGCTGTTACCGGCGTGCTTTCCAAATTTGTCGGCATGGTCACGGATTCCCGCAGCTTCCTGTCCTATCCGCGTCATGAGTATTTCCGCCGCATTCTGTGCAATCTGCTCGGCACATGGGTGGAGCAAGGCAAATATCCAAAGAATGACGCTTACCTGAAAGAAATCGTTCAAGGCATCAGCTATGACAATGCCGCCAAGTTCTTCAGCCTGAAAGTATAACGAGGTAACCACAATGATGAAGAAAAGAATCCTGTCCCTTCTGCTGGCAGCATCCATGGTTTTTGGCCTGACCGCATGCGGCAGTTCCGGTTCTGCCGCCCACAGCGCCAAGAAACGCATCGTACGCATTTCTCACGCACAGTCTGAAAAGCACCCGGAACACATCGGGCTGCTGGCTTTCCAGAAATATGTGCAGCAGCATCTCGGTGACAAATATGATGTACAGATTTTCCCGAACGGCATCCTCGGTGACGCACAGAAAGCGATTGAGCTGACACAGACCGGCGCAATCGACTTTGTGGTTGCCGGCACCGCGAATCTGGAAACTTTCACAAAGGTTTACGAAATATTCAGTATTCCTTATCTCTTCACCTCCATGGATGCCTACAAAGCGATGATGGGCGACAGCAGCTATATGTCAAACATCTATAAATCCACAGACAGCGCCGGTTTCCGCGTGCTGACATGGTACAACGCGGGCACTCGAAACTTTTACGCAACAAAACCAATCAAAACACCGGACGACCTGAAAGGTCTGAAACTGCGCGTGCAGCAAAGCCCCGCCAGCGTGAATATGATTAAAGCGTTTGGCGCCGCCGCCACTCCTATGAGTTTTGGCGAAGTCTATACAGCAATCCAGCAGGGCGTCATCAATGGTGCGGAAAACAACGAGCTGGCTCTGACGGACAACAAGCACGGTGAGGTGGCAAAATATTTTTCGTACGATATGCATCAGATGGTTCCGGATATGTTGGTTGGAAACCTGAAATTTTTGGAATCGCTCAGCCCGGAGGAACAGAAAGTCTTTGAGGATGCAGCCGCTGAATCCACAAAAGTGGAATTACAGGAATGGGATAAGCAAGTGGATGCCGCCAAAAAAACTGCCAAGGAAAAAATGGGTGTTCACTTCATGAATGTCGACGTCAGTGCATTCCAGAAGAAGGTATTACCGCTGCAAAAGCAAATTCTGCAGGGAAACCCGTCCATCCAGGCAATTTATCAGCACATTCAGGAAATCAACCAGAAATATAAGAAGGGGTGAAATCGATGCATTTTCTGCAGGCTGTTCGCAAAGTACTGAACAGCATCCTGAAAGTAGTTATCGTTGTGCTGTTTGCGGCGATGGTGATTATCGGGACGTATCAGATTGTGACACGCTATTTCTTTAACAAGCCAAGCACCGTTTCAGAGGAGTTGTTAACTTATTCCTTTGCCTGGATGGCGCTGTTTGCCACAGCATATGTTTTCGGCAAGCGCGACCATATGCGCATGGCTTTCCTCGCCGACAAAATCACCGGCAAGGCACGGCTGGCACTGGAAGTTATCATTGAGTGCCTGGTTTTGGTCTTTGCGGCTATTGTCATGATTTACGGCGGCTTCTCTATCGTCAAACTGACCATGAGCCAAGTGACCGCTTCTTTGGGTGTATCGATGGGATACATATATTCCGTTCTGCCCATTTCCGGTATCTTTATTGTTCTGTATAATCTTATCAATATAATTGAAATGCTGCTCAGTGGTACGGCTGACATCAGCAGTCTGCTTAACACAGACCAAGAAGCAGCAGACAACGGACAGGAGGCTGCTGAATCATGAGTATTGCGGCAATTTCCGGTATCATTATTCTGATTTCTCTGGCGCTCCTGCTGGTAATGGGCGTTCCGATTGCCATTTCCCTGGCAGTTGCGTCCATCGGTGCTATCCTGCCGGTTCTGAGTTTCGGCCCGGCAGTGCTGACCGGCGCACAGCGTATTTTTTCCGGTGTATCCATTTTTAGCCTGCTGGCAATTCCGTTCTTTATTCTGGCCGGCAACATCATGAATAAAGGCGGCATCGCAGTCCGCCTCATCAACTTTGCAAAACTGTTCACTGGTGGCATTCCCGGCTCGCTGGCACAGACCAATGTGGTTGCCAATATGCTTTTTGGTGCCATCTCCGGTTCCGGCACGGCTGCCGCATCCGCTATGGGCTCTATCATCGGGCCGATTGAGGAAAAAGAAGGCTATGACAAAGATTTCTCCGCGGCAGCAAACATTGCCACCGCACCTACCGGTCTGCTGATTCCTCCCAGCAATGTCATGATTACCTATGCACTGGTCAGCGGCGGTACTTCCATTGCTGCACTGTTCATGGCAGGCTACATTCCCGGCATTCTCTGGGGCCTCGCCTGTATGGTCGTTGTTTATTTTATGGCACGCAAGCGCGGCTATAAAAAGCTGACAACGGTCAGCACCGGAAAAGAGCGGTTGACCGTCTGCCTGCAAGCGATTCCGGCTCTGCTGATGATTGTCATTGTTATCGGCGGCATCATCAGCGGCATCTTCACCGCAACGGAAGGCTCTGTAGTTGCTGTTGTTTACAGTTTGATCCTTTCTTTTTGCTACCGTACCATTAAATTGAAAGACCTGCCGAAGATTCTGATGGACAGCGCTGAAATGACCGGCATCATTCTTTTCCTGATTGGCGTTTCCAGCATCATGTCATGGGTAATGGCCTTCACAGGAATTCCAACCGCTGTGTCCTCCGCTATGTTAAGTGTCAGTCACAACAAATTCCTGATTTTCTTCATTATCAACATCATTCTGCTGGTTGTCGGCACATTTATGGATATGACGCCTGCCTGCCTGATTTTCACCCCAATCTTCCTGCCTATTTGCCAGGCACTGGGTATGAACAGCGTGCAGTTTGGCATTATGTTAATTATGAACCTGTGCATCGGCACCATCACCCCTCCAGTGGGCACAACGCTCTTTGTTGGTGTGAAAGTGGGCCATACGTCCATTGAAAAAGTAATCAAACCTCTGTTGCATTACTTTGCAGTCATCTTCGTTGTATTGATGCTGATTACCTACATACCGCAGCTGTCACTCTGGCTGCCGAGTCTGATGGGATATGTGTAACCAATAACAGTCCGATAAATCCTATCTGAAAACCTTTTGCACACAAGCCTTATCCAGTACAGATAAAATGAGGTCCACACGGCGCTTTTACCGCCCGCGTGGACCTCATTTTCTTATGTAACAGACCATTCCGTTTCCGGGCAGTTCCTAAAACTATACGGACTTTCGGTATTCCGCAGGTGTCAGACCAGTTTCACGTTTAAAAATTTTTGTAAAGTAACTGCTGTTGTCAAAACCGACATTTTCGGCAATCGCCGTAACTTTCATATCACTGTTGTGCAAAAGTTTTTCCGCTTCCTGAATCCGCAGTTCTGTCAAAAAGCGCACGAACGTTTTGCCTGCTTTTTCTTTGAAACGAATGCACAAATAAACGTTAGAGACATAAAACTTCTGGCTGAGGAAATTGAGAGAAAGTTCACGGTCACGGTAATTTTCCCGAATATAGGCCAATACCCGGTCAATTAAAGCGGAACCGGAGTCACTGCCAAAGGAGTCAAAGCAACGGTCAATTTCCTGCATCAGCTCCTGTTCCATGCGGTCAAGAAAGACGCAGGAGGCAAGCCATTCCGTCGCTGATTCCCAGTTTGATTCCACCGGTTTGCTGATTTCCTCCGGCATCAGCTTTGTCAAAATACGAAAGCATAATTCTGCCGCGCGGTCCGGGGACAGTTCTTTTCTTTCGCGGATATTCTTGTCTATTAGGTTG
>JAKVJJ010000034.1 GCA_022487055.1 Oscillospiraceae bacterium | reverse complement strand
CGGATAAACAACCGCACCAAACCCGGCACCGCACAGATTTATAAAAAAAGCGGCCACCAACATATTCAGCAGACCTGGCTGGGACTTTAAATAGTGCAGACCATCTTTAAAGTCCTCAATTACCATCTTTCCTGTCAGCTTGGTGCCCTCCCCGCTTTGTTTTGGAGCCTTGATAAACCACTCGGTCACGGCTGAAACAAGGAAAGAGATTCCATTTATCAGAATCATCAGAGGCACGCCGAAAGTAATCACGAAAAAGCCGCTGATGGCATTGCCAATTAAATTGACCAACGAAGTCGTTCCGCCAAACAAGGACTGTGCCTGCATGAGGTCGGTAGATTTCACAAGCTGTACCAGCATGGAATTGGCAGCCGGTGAAAAAAAGACATTGCACACGGCAGCCGCAAAAGCTACCAGAAGTATCTGCCAGACCTGCAATGAATTTTGAAACGCGAAGTATGCAATCAACAGAATCAGTCCGCCGCGCACAGCATCCGCCACCACCAGTATATTGCGCCGATTGAGCCGGTCTGCCAGTACCCCGGAAAACGGCCCGATTACAAAGGAAACCAAATATGTAAAAGAAGTCATCAGGCCCATCAGTGCCGTGGAACCGGTTTTATTAAAAACCCAAATGCCTATGGCAATGCTGTAAAGCACATCCCCAATCGTAGAAGCAGCATTTCCTTGCCACAGCAGCACAAAATTGCGGTTTAAAAATTCGAATTTTCGCTTTGGTTTACTCATAACAGTCACCCTTTCATCACACGTATTATAACATTATAATATTTGTTATGTCAATAAAAATTTGCATTCCTGCGCAAAAAAAATGCACCTGCCGGTTTTAACGGACAAGTGCATCCAAATTATCTGCTTTGTTTATTTTGTGCTGTCAGGATTTCTCTGGGCAGGAAAAGCAATCAGAGAAAACTCAAAGGGCAGAGCACCCTCTTTATCTTTTTTGTCATGACCGTGTGTACGCAAAAAATCCATAATCTGTTCCCGCAGTTTTTCTGCCTCCGCCTGTGTCATATAGGTAACGCCGTTCACCTGTGTTCCAATATCTTTGTCGCTGAGTTCCCTGCCACTTTTTGTCGCTTCCGAAATTTGCCGGTCAATACTTTCAAAATAGTCCTGATAAATCATGCGCACCATATTCTCGCCAACCAGCTTTTCCGCCTTCCAGCTTCTTTCTTCACCGGTGTGCAGTTCTACCTTCATCTGAACCTCAGCATCCACCCGCTTGTAAAAAGTCGCGGTAATCCCGTGAATCTGCTCCGTATGGTCAATCTCCACCAAACCGATACTGCGGAGTTTCTCCAGATGATACTTGGCGGAGGACGGCGCAATTTTCATCCGGTCCGCCAGCTTTTTGGAAGTAATCGGTTCCCCTAAGGTTATCAGCGTCAGAAACATACGCTGACGCAGAGGATTCATATAAATTTTAAGGCTGTTTTCATCATTCAGCGTGATTATCTTTTTTTCCATTGTCTATAATTCTCCTTTATTTCAAGAAGAATTATAACATAACAGAAATTGAAATGCAAAACTGGGAATTCCCTGTTTTCCCATCTTGAATGCTGATAAAAAGTTGTCCGATAATTTCAGGCACAGCCGGTTTTTTCCGTTATCAGTTCATTCCGCGGAATCCTTTGCCAATAATTTCGCTGCTGTTTGTAATCATGATAAAGGCACCGGGCTGTGTATTCTTAATAAATTTACGCAGCTGCACCGCCTGATTCCGTTTCATCACAGTTAAAATAATCTTTTTCGGTGTATGCTGATAGCTGCCGACCGCATTGAAAACCGTTGCACTTCGGTCAAGTTCCTTATGAATAAAGTCACACACCGGTTCCGGGTCATCACACACCACTGTAAAATACTTACAGAGGTTCAGATTTTCAATGACATTGTCAATAACCAGCGTTTTGGTCAGCAACCCCGCAATGGAAAACAGGCCAGTTTTAGGCCCGTACACCACAAAGGCCGCAACAGTGATAAGCACATCCACCAGCATTAGCGTCATGCCAATATTCAGGCTGGTATACTTTTTCAGAATCATTGCCAGAATGTCCGTGCCGCCGCTGGAAGCCTCCGCGTCAAACAACATAGCGGAACCAAGGGAAGGCAAAAATACCGCGAACATAAATTCCAGTACCGGTTCATTCGTCATTGGTTTCGTCATGGGGTAAAACTTCTGCAGCAGGCTGAGTGCCGCAGACATCAGCACACTGACATAGACCGTCTTTACTCCGAAGGATTTTCCCAGAAAAAGAAAACCGAACACCAGCAATGTCATGTTGATGATAAATGTTAGGTCTGATGCATTCAAAACAGTGAATCCACTTAACAGTACCGCAATACCGGTCACTCCGCCAAAACAGAAATTGTTGGTGAATTTAAAGAAATAAATACCGACCACCATAATCAGCGTTGCCACCGTCAGCAGTAAATACTCTTTGAGAATATCCACAACTTTTTGTTTGCTCATAATTATCCCCTCATTAGCAAAAAAAATGGGCATCTGAATGCCCTGTCCCCAATTATAACTGCTTAGGGGGGAAAAAGAAACCCATTCTACCAGAAATCTGCATTTTTTATGTTTTTCTCTTTACAAACCTTTTAGAATAAACTAATATACTAGTATATTAGTTAGATAGACTCAATGGTTGCCTTGAAAAGGAGAGCTTCACCATGAAAATGACATTTCGCTGGTATGGCGAGGGAAATGACAGCATCACACTCAAACAGATACGTCAGATACCCGGCTGCACCGGACTGATGGGCGTACTTGACCAGTATGCCGCCGGCGAGGAATGGCCGCTGGATGTTATCCAAGCTTATGTGCAGCACGTTCACGATGCCGGGCTGGAAGTGGAAGTTATCGAGAGCGTCAATGTGCATGAAGACATCAAGCTGGGCAAGCCAAGCCGTGACCGCTACATTGAAAACTATATCAAAACCATTCGCAGCTTGGCGGCGTGCGGTGTGAAAGTAATTGTTTACAACTTCATGCCAGTGCTGGACTGGCTGCGCACAGACCTCGCCCGTGTCATTCCGGAGGACGGCTCCAACTCCCTCTATTTTGATGAAAAAGACTTGGACAACATGACACCGCTGGAAATCGTGCAAAATACCACAAAAAATTCCAATGGCTTCACGCTGCCCGGTTGGGAACCTGACCGTCTGGCTGAGCTGCAGACCGTACTGGAAGAATACAAGAGCATCGACAATGACAGACTGCGGGAAAACTACAAGTATTTTCTGGATGCCATTATTCCTGTCTGCGAGGAAGTCGGCATGGTCATGGCCTGTCATCCGGATGACCCGGCATGGCCGATTTTCGGTCTGCCGCGCATTGCCCATTCACAGGCGGACTTTGACAAAATCATCAAACTGCATGACAGCCCGAGCAACACCGTCTGCCTCTGCACCGGTTCCCTCGGCTCCAATCCTGAAAATGACATTCCCGCCATCATCCGTCATTTCGGCAAGATGAATCGCATTGGCTGCGCACACGTCCGCAATGTCAAGTACCTCGGCTACCACAAGTTCCGGGAAGCCGCCCATCTTTCCAGTGACGGCTCTCTGGATATGTATGAGATTTTGAAGGCAATTTACGAGACCTGCCCAGACACCTATATCCGTCCAGATCATGGCAGAATGATTTGGGATGAAGTTGGCCGCCCCGGTTACGGACTTTATGACCGTGCCCTCGGCATCACTTATCTGAATGGTCTGTGGGAAGCCATCGACAAAGACGCAAGAGCAAACCAGTAAATTCGCTTTCAGCAATTCTTCGGAGGAACCCAATGCCTTTTAAAAACACACAGTTGGAAACCGGCAAGCCACAAACCATTGGTGAGCGTGTCTATGCCACACTGCGCCACGAGATTATTCTGCTGCACCTTCATCCCGGTGAAGAACTGAATATCCGGGAAATCGCAGAAACTCTGCAAGTCAGCCGCAGTCCGGTGCGTGACGCAGTGATGAAACTCTCCAAAGAAGGACTGGCAAATATTCTGCCGCAAAAAGGCACCCGTGTTTCCCGCATTGACCCGCACCGTGTGGAAGAAGAACGTTTTTTGCGGGAGAGTCTGGAAGTTTGTCTGCTGGACAGCTTCATGCGGCAGCACACGATGCAGGATACTGCCCAGATGGAAGCGTTGGTTGCCAAACAGGAGCAGTGCCTGAAAGAAAAGCGCATACCGGATTTTCTGGACTGTGATGAGCAATTTCACAGTATCTTTTTCAAGGCAGCAGAGAAGCCACTCTGCTGGGAACTGATTCAGAATATGTCCGGGCATTACCGGCGGGCGCGTCTGCTGACACTGTGGGATTTTCAAATCACCGGATGCGCGATTGAGGAACACCGCCAAATGCTCGGCTGCATTCGTCGGCAGGACACCCCCAACCTGACAGAAATCGAAAAAAATCACTGCCGCAGAATCAATGTCCAGGAGCTGGAGCTTTTTCGCCGCTATCCGGATTATTTTGTATCTCCCTGCGTATAAAATTTTCGTGCAGAAACGATAAATATCATGAAGAAGCATGTCCATGTGACCGCTTCACAAACAGGAAAGGATATTGAATGACATGAAACTGAATGAAGCTGCTCTGCAGGACCGCACAGCATGGGAAAAAGCCGGTTTTGACCTGCCGTGCTATGACCGCAGAAAGATGTGTGAAAACACCCGCCGTAATCCTGCTTGGGTACATTTTGGTGCCGGAAATATCTTCCGCGCATTCCCGGCAAATCTGCAGCAGCATCTGCTGAATACCGGCAAAGCCAGCACCGGCATTATCGTTGCCGAAGGCTTTGACTATGAAATTATTGATAAAATGTATCGTCCGCACGACAACCTCTCCGTTCTGGTCACGCTGAAGGCTGACGGTTCCATTGGCAAAACCGTTGTCGGCAGCATTGCGGAATCCCTGAAAGTTGATGCCGCTAACACCACAGAATGGGAACGTCTGAAGCAAATTTTCTGCAGTCCGACCCTGCAAATGGTCAGCTTCACCATTACGGAAAAAGGCTACAGTCTGGTGGATGGAAATGGGGCCTACACCAAAGCGGTTCAGCAGGATTTTCAAAACGGCCCGGCAAAACCGGAGAGCTACATTGGCAAACTGACCGCCCTGATTTATGAGCGTTATCAGGCAGGGAAGCTGCCCATCGCTCTGGTGAGCATGGACAACTGCTCTCACAATGGCAGCAAGCTTTATAATGCCGTCAGCACCTTTTCTGAAAAATGGAAGGAGAACGGCGTGACTGATACCGGCTTTGACGTCTATATTCATGACCGGAACAAGGTTTCCTTCCCGTGGAGCATGATTGACAAAATCACTCCCCGCCCGGATGATTCCGTCAAGGAAATGCTGACAAAGACAGGGTTTGAAGAAGTGAATCCGGAAATCACCAGCCGTCACACCTATGTTGCGCCATTTGTCAACGCGGAAGAAACCCAGTATCTTGTCATTGAGGACTGGTTCCCGAATGGCCGGCCGGCACTGGAAAACAGCGGTGTCATTTTCACTGACCGCGAAACCGTGGACAAAGTGGAAAAAATGAAAGTCTGTACCTGCCTGAATCCACTGCACACAGCACTGGCCATCTTTGGCTGCCTGCTGGACTATAACCTTATCTCTAAGGAAATGCGGGATGCTGACCTCAAGCAACTGGTCGAGGGCATCGGTTATCAGGAGGGACTGCCGGTTGTTGTTGACCCAGGAATTCTCAACCCGAAGGAATTCCTAGACACCGTGTTGAAAGTCCGCATTCCTAATCCATTCATGCCGGATACCCCGCAGCGTATCGCAACGGATACTTCCCAGAAACTTGGTATCCGCTATGGGGAAACAATCAAAGCCTATCTGACAAATCCGGAACTGAATATTTCTGACTTGAAACTCATTCCCTTGGTACTGGCCGGGTGGTGCCGTTATCTCATGGGTGTTGATGACAGCGGCAAGGCATTTGGGCCTTCTTCCGACCCCCTGCTTGCAGAAAATCGTACCTACCTCTCCAAGATTCATTTGGGTGACAAAGGACCATTCCACAAAGAGCTGCAGCCTATTTTCTCTAATGCCGCAATTTTTGGTGTGGATTTGTATAAGGCCGGGCTTGGTGAATTGGCTGAATCTTATTTTGCAGAGCTGGTCGCCGGCACCGGGGCCGTGCGTGCCACACTGCATAAATACACAACGGTCTGATTGAAAAACTGCATATCATTTATCCTTTAAATTGGGAACGGAAGCCGCGCCAAAATTGGCATCAGACTTCCGTTCCTTTTGCATTCTCAATAGAATCTTACTTTCACAGCGCCAAAAGAGCCGAAGTCTACAGAGTGACATAGGATGCACAGAATTTTCAAAAAAATGATGTACCACCTTCCTGTGCCGCTTTTTGACGAATCTTGTAGTTCTGCTCCCAGAATGCTATAATAGATTTTCAATATAAAGTGAATTAGGAGAAATACATGAATCCATCATCACAACCCAGTTCTAATAGACAGGGCACCAGAAATATGACAACCGGCAATCCCAAGCTGCAGATTATTCAGTTTGCCATTCCCATCTGCCTGAGTCAAATTTTTCAGCAGCTTTACAACACAGCCGATTCGGTCATTGTGGGGAATTTTCTTGGCAAAAGCGCGCTGGCCGCAGTCAGTTCCTCCGGCACGCTGATTTTTTTGCTCATTAGTTTTTTCACCGGAACCGCTATGGGTGCCGGTGTGGCAATTTCCCGTTATTTCGGTGCGGAAGATTACGAAAAATTGTCCGAAGCAATCCACACCAATGTGGCCTTTGGCTTAGTTGCCGGCATTGTGGTGACGATTTTCGGCGTTGGCGCCACCCCGCAGATTCTCCAATGGATGGGCACGGACCCGGCGGTGCTGCCGCAGTCCATCATCTACTTCCGCTATTATTTTCTGGGTGCTCTTGCCATTGTTATGTATAATATTTTCACCAGTATCATGAATGCTGTGGGGGACAGTAAGCGGCCGCTTTATTATCTTATCCTTTCCTCTGTTCTGAATATTGTGCTGGATTTGGTTTTTATCGCCGGTTTTCATCTCGGTGTCGGTTCGGCGGCTGTCGCAACGACCATTTCACAGGCAGCCAGTGTTGTTCTCTGCCTGATTCATTTGACACGGCCCGGAACTATTTACCAGATTGTTCCCCGCAAAGTCCGTTTTCACAAGGACATGATGCTGGAGATTATCCGGTATGGCCTGCCCACCGGTGTGCAAAATTCGGTCATCGGCTTTGCCAACGTCATTGTTCAGACAAATATTAATTCCTTTGGTGAAAACGCAATGGCCGGCTATGGTTCCTATGCAAAAATTGAAGGCTTTGCTTTTCTGCCCATCACTTGCTTTGCCATGGCGCTGTCCACCTTTGTCAGTCAGAATCTGGGTGCAGGCAAGCATGACCGCGCAAAGGCCGGCGCCAAATTTGGCATTCTGACTTCCATCCTGCTGGCGGAAGCAATCGGCGTTCTCATCTTTCTCAGTGCTCCGGCATTGGTCGGAATGTTTAATCAGGACAAGCAGGTGGTCTTTTTTGGCACCATGCAGGCCCGCACAGAAGCATTGTTTTTCTTCCTGCTGGCATTTTCTCACTGCATCGCCGGCATCTGCCGCGGTGCAGGAAAAGCCATCGTCCCTATGGTTATCATGCTGAGTGTCTGGTGTGTTTTCCGCATCCTTTATATTTCAGTTGCTCTGCATATTTCTCATGAGATTTTCCTGATTTTCTGGGCATACCCCATCACATGGAGTATTAGTTCCGTTATTTACTTTATTTACTACAAAAAGTCTGACTGGGTACACGGATTCGATTAAAAGCATTTTCCTCTACTTACGAAAAACTTTGTCGCTGCGTGTTCTATGCACTCAGCCACAGCCAAAAAAATACCGGCAGGAAGCTGTTTTCCCGTCGGTATTTTTATTTGTATCTGATATTCAGCCCATCACTTACCACATCATGAGGACCGGACAGGTGCTCCTTTGTTTCTGGCATAAACTTGTTTGAAAGCAAGAAGCCGTCCACCCATAAATAGGCGGACGGTTTCCGTTTATGTTCACTTTTTTATGATGCAACTGTTGTATTAAAGACACAATATGCAGTGCCATTGATGGTTACATAGACACCTGTTTTGTTCCCCGCGCTGCCAATCACCTTGAAGCCAAACAGATAGTTGCCGTCCGAGTCTCTGCCTTTGGAACGGGTACTTAAAACTTGTCCATTGCCCACTGCATATCCGACTTTTGCATTGGCATCGTCCGGCTTCACACTGAACCAATAAACTTGCCCCTGTTTTTTCTGAACATCCACCGTAGTATCGGAAGTATAGGGAGCTTTCACCATCTTCACGGTGAGCAGCTTTACACCGTTCGCATAAACACCCGCCTGTGCATTGAGCTTGCCTCCGCCATAGATACCGTAGTATGCTTCTCCATTGGCAAAGCTGTGGTACACTCTGGTGCCCAGCACTGCGCTGTTTCCAGCCGAAAAGCTGCTGTCTGTGGAAGTTCCGCTGTAAACATGGAAGGGAACCGTGTTGCCCTGAGCAACTTCAATCGTTCCGGAAACGGTGCTGACCGTTGGATTTGCTGATATAGGCGCAATCACATAGCTTCCGGCTTCCGGCAATTCTGCCGTTATGGTGCCGCTGCTGTCTGCAGTATAGGAAGCATGCTGAATCTGGGAAAGGACACTGCCGGTTTCTTCATAAAGGTAAACCGTCTGATTTGCAAAACCGCTGCCAAGCTGAATGGACACCCATCCGGCACAGGAAGTTTTTGCTTCACAGCAACTTGACACCGAACGGACTGCCCTTGCCAACGCCTTGCTGATTGGAGAAGAAGGGTTCACTTCTGACGCACTCACGGATGTATTGACCTCTGTCGGTGTATTGTCAGAAGGCTGACTCGTGCTGGAAGGGTCAGAATTGGCAGGCGTGGCTGCACTGGCATCATATTTTCGAGACGAAAGTGTCAATTCAGTTGTTGTATACTGCGGAAGAGTCTCCTCCGGACTATAATCATATTTCAGCCAACTGCTGCCGAATGCCACCTTGTAGCCAGCGTCCACAGAACCACTTGCGCCGGTAAGAAACAGCTCATCATTTGTGCCGCCGCCTTCGATGTCACAGTTTGTCACATCGACCAGATAGCTAGTACCATCAATCGACACAACATTCCATGCATGAGGGCCATCATGCCCGTCTGCACTGGCAAGCGTACCGCCGACCAGATAACTCTGAACCGTGGAATCTGAGAAATGCGTCAGGTCACACAAATACTGAAAAGCCTTGGCATAACCTTCACAAACCACATTGGTCTTCGGGTTGTCATCAAAGACATACACCATCTGCCACGGGTCGCCGTAGTCCTGTGTACCCTCAGCTGCGCTGTAATTATAGGAAACATTTTTGCACAGATAGTCTTTGTAGGCTTCCAGCTTTTGATAGTCGCTCTGGCTGGCATTTTTGCTGACCAGCGATTGTGCATTGGCAGAAGCTTGGTGAGCAGTCCTCATCTTTGCGCTGACAGCATCTGCCACTTGGCTGGTACCGGACTGGCCATTTTCCGCATAATCCGAAGACACTTTGACAGTCAGCGTCAACTGAAGAGTCAGGCGGCCATAGTCATACTCAGTCGTGCCGTTCATTTGAGCACTTGTGTCCGCCCAAAACATATCGTACGGACAGTCCGTGCGTGCAAATTCATAGGCTTTTTTAAGGGAATTGATTGCCTGCTGACCCGTCGCATTGATATTGCCCGGGGTGCAATTTGTGGTTTCTATGTAAGAAAACACTGTGCTCTGGCGCTCACCTGCCGCAACAGATTTGACAGATTGAACGACCTTATCATATAAGTCTTTTTCCATTCCAGACAACAGGGACATATCTGTATGTTGATGCAGGGACACAGAGGGATTGGCATTGGTACGGAACAGATGCTGCACATAGCTGTCCATGGATATTTTGCTGTTCTGTGAAACAGCGGAAATCTGGCTGCCGGGAATCTTCTGCTGCCCCTCAGCGGCAAATGCCTGTAAAGGTGTCATGCCGAAAACCATTGCGGCCGCCAGGAATCCAGCCAGCACCTTCCTGCTATCTCTTTTCATATTGTTCCACACTTTCTCAAACAAAAGTTTTCGGTTATATTTGCTTATATAGCGCTCATATATATTCGTTTTTCGGTTTATTATATCACGTTCGTCACAAGTCGTAAAGCATTTAAAAATGAAAGGTTTTGTAAAATATATGAAATATCCATTCTGAGAGGACAAAAAAAGTCACCGGAAATCCCCTTCATCAAGGCAAGTTTCCGATGACTTCGACTGTTTGTGATTCAAAACATTCAGGCTGCTTCTGCAGTGTCTTCTTCTACGATATCGCGGATTTTATCCAGCTTAACATTGCGCGCATACAATACCAAGTCGATGCAGACCATAGCAATATCGGCAACGTAGAACCAGACGGAATAAGCCAGCGTACCGGTCTGTGTCCAAGTCCAGATTTTGCTGAACAACCCCAAACAGTAACCGGACACCACTAGAATCTCAAACAGAACACTTTTGCCCTTTGCGGTTCGGGATTGAATGGACTTCGCGATATTAAACGGCCAAGAAACACCAAACGTGCAGAGCATTGCAATTTCACAGAACTGTGCCACATCAAACATAATTTCTCTCCTTTTGCATCTGTTACCACCAAACGGCGACAAATCACAGCCGCCCCTCAACTCAGAGCCATGCTGCCGCTGCCTGTTGCTTTTTCTTTCTTTATTTATTATACTAAACAATAAGCAAAATGTAAAACATATATTTGCTATGGTATCTATATCAAAATAATATGGTATGAATGATAGGACAAGGGATAAGAATATGGATATAACTTATGACTATTACCGAATTTTTTATTATTCCGCACTGTATCAGAGTTTTACGAAGGCGGCAAAAGTGCTGCACAACAATCAGCCAAACATCACCCGCTGTATGAATAACCTGGAACGCCAGCTTGGCTGTCGGCTATTTGTCCGCTCCAATAAAGGCATTGTCCTCACTCCGGAGGGCCGGCAGCTTTATTCTCACGTTGCCATCGCTTTTGAGCAGATTCAGGCAGGTGAAGAAGAACTGACCAGACAGCGCAGCATGGAAAACGGCATTATCTCCATCGGTGCCAGTGAAACAACTCTGCATCTGCTTCTGCTGGACAAGCTGCAGCTTTTTCACCGGCTGCATCCGGGCATCCGGCTGCGTATCTCCAATCACTCCACCCCGCAGGCAATCGCAGCACTGCAAAACGGCTTGGTGGATTTTGCTGTAGTCACCACTCCGGTCAGCGTCCGCCGTCCACTGAAGCTAATTGACCTTCATGTTTTTAAGGAAATCCCAGTTGGCGGGCCGCAGTATGCCGCCTTTGCCGCGGAGGAACATTCTTTGCGGGATTTGCTGGCACATCCGTTCATTTGCTTGGGCGAAGGCACCGGCACACGGGAATTTTACCGGCGCTATTTTGCGGAACATAATCTCACCCTGCAAGCCGACATTGAGGCTTCCACAATGGATCAAGTGCTGCCGCTGGTTCAGCATGACCTCGGCATCAGCTTCTATCCGGAAGAATTGTCACAGCAGGAACTGGAAACGGAAAGCATTGTGCAGATTCCTTTAGTCGAGGCACTGCCGGTACGCACAATCTGCCTGGTTCAGGATGCTTCCCGCCCACTGAGCATTGCGGCCAAAAAGCTGGAAAAAATGCTGATGTGAATTCTCGTGTAACTGATTTTCTGAAAGTACAAAAAATCCCTTGACAAACGCTTCTCTATCCGTTATGCTAAATTTATAGCAGCTATACGACTGACGGAAAGTGGAGTATACCACATGGAGTATGGCGAAGGAAATGCCGGCCGTCTGGGCGAACACCCGGACAGTGCGGCATTTTTTGTTTTTACCCGCACCTTCGGGCAAAAAGGAGGAATGATTTTGGCAACAGGAATAGTACATTCCGTGGAAACCATGGGTATGGTGGACGGCCCCGGCATCCGCACCGTGGTCTTTCTGCAGGGATGCTCCCTGCGATGCCTTTTCTGCCACAATCCAGACACTTGGAATCGAAACAGCAAAGACGCACAGGAAGTCTCCCCGCAGGAACTTGTCCGCCGCATTCTGCGCTTCCGCCCTTATTTTGGCAGCAATGGCGGTGTCACTTTTTCCGGCGGCGAACCACTGCTGCAACCGGAATTTTTGCTGGAAACACTGCGGCTCTGCCGGAATGCAGGCATCCACACCTGTCTGGACACAGCCGGATGCGGCATGGGCGGTTATGAGAAAATTTTGCAGTATACAGACCTTGTCCTGTATGATGTAAAGCAAATTACCGAAGAAGGCTACCGAAAAATGACCGGCAGAGGCTGGGAAGAAACCGGCAGATTTTTGCAGGCAGTCCGCAAAGCGGGTACGCCGATGTGGGTACGTCAGGTGGTTGTACCCGGTCTGACGGACGGTGAAGCCTATATGACAGCACTGCAGGCATTCATTCGTGACCATGTGCCGAATGTGCAGAAAGTGGAACTGCTGCCCTATCATCTGCTCGGCGTACACAAATATGCGGCACTCGGGCTGCCTTATCCTCTGCACGGCGTTCCAGCAATGGAACCAGAAAAAGTGCAGAAATGGCAGGAAACTTATTTTTCTAATCCGGATTCATTCACCAAAAACCCCAAAAATCAAAGGAGGACATCCAAATGACAAACGCATGGAACGATTTTACAGAAGGACGCTGGCAGCGTGAAATAGATGTGCGCAATTTTATTCAAAAAAACTACACTCCCTATGAAGGCGACGAGCATTTTCTGACCGGACCAACAGAAAAGACAATGAAAGTCTGGAACAAATGCCTTGCTCTTTTGCAGCAGGAGATGAAAAACGGCGGCGTACTGGACGTGGAAACCCACCGCATTTCCGGCATCACTAACTTTGCGCCCGGATACATCGACCGTGAGAACGAAGTGATTGTCGGCTTGCAAACAGACGCGCCTCTCAAACGCATGGTCAATCTTTACGGCGGAATGCGCATGGCACAACAAAGTCTGGAACAATACGGTTATCAGCTTGACCCGGAAATTGAACGTCATTTCCATCAATACCGCAAGACACACAATGAAGGGGTATTTGATGCCTACCCCAAACGTGTGCGTACAGCACGTCACGTCGGTTTGCTCACTGGTCTGCCGGACGCCTACGGACGCGGACGCATTATCGGTGACTACCGCCGGGTTGCCCTTTACGGCACAGACTTTTTAATCAAGCAGAAGCAAAAAGATTTTGATGAATTGGACGGTCCTATGACAGAGGAACGCATCCGTTTGAGTGAAGAAGTCAGTGAGCAAATCCGCGCGCTGAAAGAGCTGACCGAAATGGCAGCAACCTATGCGGTTGACCTTACCCAACCTGCTCAAACTGCACAGCAGGCAGTACAGGCAGTCTATATGGGATACCTCGCCGGCGTGAAGGAAAACAACGGCGCGGCTACCAGCCTTGGCCGCACTTCCACATTTCTGGATATTTACATTCAGCGTGACCTGCAGCGGGGAATTCTGGATGAAGCCGGCGCGCAGGAACTGATGGATCAGTTTATTATCAAGCTGAGGCTTGTCCGTCATCTGCGCACCCCGGAATATAATGAACTTTTCGGCGGTGACCCGACTTGGGTAACGGAGTCCATCGGCGGTATGGGAGTGGACGGCCGCACCATGGTCACAAAGAATTCTTTCCGCTGCCTGCACACGCTGATCAATCTCGGCACCGCGCCGGAACCAAACCTGACCGTGCTGTGGAGCGAGCATCTGCCGGAAACATTTAAACGGTACTGCGCGAAAATTTCGATTGCGACGGATGCTATTCAGTATGAAAACGATGATGTCATGCAACCGATTTACGGGGACGACTATGCGATTGCGTGCTGTGTTTCCGCCATGAAAGTCGGCAAGCAGATGCAGTTCTTCGGGGCACGGTGCAATCTGGCAAAAAGTCTCCTGCTGGCAATTAACGGCGGTGTGGATGAGCGCATGGGCATTCCGGTTGTGCCGGACATTGCGCCAATGGATGAAGAAGTGCTGGACTTTGAAAAAGTCTGGGCAAGTTATCAGAAAGTCATGCGGTATGTCGCCCAACTTTACACCGATGCCAACAACATTATCCATGCCATGCACGACAAATATGCTTACGAGGCAAGCCAGATGGCACTGCATGACACCCATGTGGAGCGTTTGATGGCGTTTGGTGTGGCAGGACTTTCCGCTGCGGCTGATTCTTTGTCCGCTATAAAGTACGCCAAAGTGTACCCTGTGCGCAATGCGGACGGAATAGCGGTTGATTTCCGCACAGAAGGCAAGTTCCCGCAGTATGGCAATGATGATGACCGCGCAGACGACCTCGCCGTGGATATCGTGGAATACTTCATCCATGAGCTAAAAAAGCACCCGCTTTACCGTGGAGCCAAACACACTCTCTCCGCGTTGACCATCACCAGCAACGTAATGTACGGCAAAAAAACTGGCACTACACCGGATGGACGCAAAAAAGGCGAACCGCTTGCTCCGGGGGCGAATCCCATGCACGGACGCGACCATTCCGGTGCATTGGCTTCCCTTAACAGTGTTGCGAAAATTCCATACCGCGATGTCTGTCAGGACGGCATTTCCAATACATTCTCTATTGTGCCCGCGGCTTTGGGGCACGATGAAACCCAGCGGGAAAACAATCTGGTTTCCCTGCTCGGCGGCTATTTCAGTCAGGGCGCACATCATTTAAATGTCAATGTGATGAACCGTGAAACATTAACGGATGCCATGGACCATCCGGAAAAATATCCGACATTGACCATTCGGGTTTCCGGCTATGCGGTCAACTTTATCCGGCTGACACGGGAACAGCAGGAAGAAGTGATTGCACGTACTTTCCATGAAAGTATCTAAAAAAAGGAACCGCCTGCTTTTCGATAAGCATACGGTTCCTTTTTTTATGTATTTTTATTACTTTATC
>JAKVJJ010000033.1 GCA_022487055.1 Oscillospiraceae bacterium | reverse complement strand
TGCATTTGGCGGACTTTGAAAGTACTTATCTGCATGAAAACGGGACCTCAGCCGTGCCCAATGGACATAAAAGATAAAAATTCTTCCGCAGGACTGCATTTCAATCAGCGTCCTGCGGATTTTTTATTTTTTTTTAAAAAGCACTTGACAATTCTCTGAATGAAATGTACTATTGTATTAAGCTATTAGTACAAAGGAACACAAAAAAAGATTTTAGAAAAGGAGGCGGCACGATGGCATGGGACTTTTCTTCTGATCGTCCGATTTATGCACAACTCGTGGAGCAGGTGCAGCTCCGCATTGTTTCCGGTATTTATCCTGCCGGCAACAAGCTTCCCAGTGTGCGTGATTTAGCGGCTGAGGCATCCGTTAACCCAAATACCATGCAACGTGCACTGGCGCAGCTGGAAACTGACGGACTTATTTTTTCACAGCGTACCAGTGGCCGTTTTGTAACCGATAAGGAGGAAACCATTATGGAATTGAAAACTTCTCTGGCGCATAGTGTTATCTGTGAATTCCTTACGAAAATGGAACGGCTTGGTTTTTCCCGCGAGGAAGCTGCCGAGCTGGTCAGACAGGCTGATACAAAAGAGAAGGGAGAGATTGCTTGATGGAACCAATTTTACAGTGCAGCAGTCTTTGTAAGAATTACTCCGGCAAAGAAGCACTCAAGGGAATTGACCTGGAGATTGAACGTGGCCGTATTGTTGGACTGCTTGGGCCAAATGGCAGCGGAAAAAGCACGCTGATGAAGCTGTGCAATGGGCTGCTCACACCAACCGCCGGCTCTATTCTAATTAGCGGAATGCAGCCCGGTGTGGAAACCAAGAAGATTGTTTCCTACCTGCCGGAGCGCACATATTTGAATGACTGGATGTGTGTGAACGACTTGCTCACAACTTTCGAGGATTTCTATGAGGACTTCGACAAGGCGCGGGCATTGGATATGATGCAGCGGTTGAATATCAATACATCCGCCCGGCTGCGCACCATGAGCAAAGGCACGAAAGAAAAGGTACAGCTGATTCTGGTCATGAGCCGCCGCGCAGAACTTTATCTGCTGGATGAACCAATCGGCGGTGTGGACCCGGCCGCGCGGGATTACATTCTGAACACCATTATCAGCAACTATGACGAGAACGCAACGGTTATCCTCAGCACACATTTGATTGCGGATGTGGAGCAGATTTTGGATGAAGTGGTGTTCATCAGCAACGGCAGTTTGGTGCTGCACACCACAGTGGACGAAATTAGAGAGCATGAGGGTGCCAGCGTTGATTCTTATTTCAGGGAGGTATTCAAATGCTAAAAAAACTGGTGAAATATGATTTGCGGGCTACCTCCCGCAGTTTTGCACCGTTGTATATTGTTCTGATGGCCCTGGCTGTGCTGTCTGCTATTTTTGAAAAAATCTGCAGTATCTTTCAGATTCGTTCCGGCATCCAAAGTCCATTATATGTTGCACAGTGCATAACCGGTGTGGTGTATGGAATCGCGCTGTTCGGTGTCTGCCTGCTGACACTGGTGATTTGTATGCGGTATTTTTATGATAACCTGTTTAAAGATGAAGGCTATCTGATGCACACACTGCCGGTCACACCCGCCAAGCTGATTTGGGGGAAAGTGCTGACCAGTGCCCTGTGGGGACTGGCAACGGCGGCCATTTCCATAGTGAGTGTTCTGATTGTCATGGCTGGTAATAATCAGGTCAATTCAAATTGGTTTCACATGAATTGGGGAATATGGTTTACAAAACCATTGGATGTAGTTGCGCTGCTGGTACTTGTGCTCACTGCTGTTATCAGCGTTGTTTTCTCTGAACTTTGGGCGTGCGTTTCTTTGAGTATTGCCAGTCTGGTGCCCAAACATCATGCGGCTGTCGGCATTGGAATGTTCATCGTTTTTGGTATTATCCATATGATTCTTATAATCTGCGTGGTTGCTTCCTGTGACAATCTACCGCAGGCAAGCTGGATTATGCAGGCTTATAATGCAGCTATCAATAGTCAAATTGGAATGGAAACAATGGCGATTATTGGAATGCTGATTGCTTCCGGCTATATGACAATTTTCTGTGTCATATATTTTGCCATTACTCAATTTATTATGAAGAAACATTTGAATTTGCAGTAATTCATCCGTTGAGAAGGAGGCTGTAGCAATGAGAAAAGCAATTTTAGACCGACTTTGGTATTACTTCATCGGACTGCCCGCCTGCTTTGCGGTTGGTGCAGTCATCCTTATCAAGCTGAAGCTCGGCAGTATGCTGTAATAACAGGTTCCTGTCAATCGGGCGGGAATAGGAATAATATTGTATGGAAGGCGAGAAATTATGAGAATAAAAATTCCTGCGTTTTTGGTTGCAGGAGCGTTGGTAACTGCGGCGCTGACCGGTTGTGTCTATGAAGGCGGCATCCATGTTGACTATGACAGATTGTCCAACACTGATTTTTCCAACGCCAAAGTGATTAAAACCGATCAGCTGAAGCTTGACGGCATTGAGCAGCTTCGTTTAGAGGGACACCCGACAAGGGACAGCGATGGAAACGAAATCGACGTGGTATTTCAGGTGAACGATTCACCGGACGACAAGCTCCATCTTACCGCCAAGTCCAACAGCAAGATGCTGAAAGCGGATTTGCCGTCCATTCATAAAGAAGGCAGTACAGCTATTATTTCCTCCGGTACCAGTCAAAGCGACAGCATTTTTGCGAATCATAACCAAAAGCTGGCGATGCAGTTGACGGTGCAGGTGCCGGAGTCCTATCAGGCAGATATCCGTGCAAAGATTAATGCCTGTATTTTTCAAGCAGAGCGGTTGTCCGGAAAAAAGATTGACATTCGTTTAAGTGCAGGCCGTGTGAAAATCGGTGAATGCAAAGGAGAGGACACATCTCTCAATGTGAGCGCCGGAAGCATGACGGTGGGAAAATGTTCCGGAAACGGAAAATATGCGGTCAGTGCTGGCAAGCTGAATATTGATACACTTACCGGAAAAGACAGCGACCTTGCTGTGAGCGCGGGTGAGTTCAAAGTCGGCAGTTTTGAGGGCAACGGAAAAGCTTCTGTCAGTGCTGGCCATATGGAACTGAAAAAAGTGATGCTGACCGGAAACCTGAATTTGGATGTTTCTGCCGGCAAATTGGAATGCGGAATGCCTGAAAATAGTCAATTCCGTTTTGAAGGCAGAGTTTCCGGCGGTTCCATCGATACGTTCTTCCAGAAAGACGAAACCGGCGCAGCAGCCAGCAAATCATACTCTGCGAATGTGAACGGCGGCTCAGACAAAACTGTGGACGCAAATGTCAGTGCCGGCAAACTTGACATTAATAAAGCGTAAAAAGCAGGCAAGACTTAATTTTAGCACTCTATTAAAAAGAGTGCTAAAATTATATATTGAGACATAATTTGTTCACAATATGTTCATGTGCAATGGATATACTAATCCGTAAAGTTCAGAGAAGAGCCTCCGCAGCGGGGCTTTCCAGCGTCAATCGGCGCTGACATTTGCTGCTTCTTAGCAGAAGGAGTTGAAGAACAATGAATGCACAGAATTTTACACAGAAGTCTCTGGATGCAGTCCAGCGCGCCCAGAACCTTGCCATTGCAAATGAAAATATGCAGATTGAGCAGCCGCATCTGCTTAGCGCACTGCTTACACAGGAAAACGGCCTGATTCCACAGCTCCTGAAAAAGATGAATGTGGATACGCAGGCGTTTCAGCAGGCGGTTGACACAGAAGTGAAAAAGCTGCCCGCTGTTTCCGGTCCGGGCAGAGAAGCGGGAAAGATCTATATTGCCCGCGATGTGGATGCTGCGCTGACTGAGGCAGAGAGTGCCGCCAAGCGCATGAACGACGAATATGTTTCCGTGGAACATATTTTTATTGGTTTGTTGCATAAAGCAAATGATATCTTAAAGACGCTGTTTAGCAGTTTTCATATTCGTGAAAATAAATTTCTGGAAGTACTCTCCACCGTGCGGGGCGGTACGCGCGTGACGAGTGACAGTCCGGAAGAAACTTATGCTGCACTTTCAAAATATGCAACCGATTTGGTGCAGGCAGCGCGTGACCACAAGCTTGACCCGGTAATTGGCCGTGATGTGGAAATTCGTGATGCCATTCGCATCCTTTCCCGCAAAACCAAAAACAATCCGGTGCTGATTGGCGAACCGGGTGTCGGCAAGACTGCTATTGCGGAAGGGCTGGCAGAACGCATTGTGCGCGGAGATGTGCCAAATAACCTGAAAGACCACAAACTTTTTTCGCTGGATATGGGTGCTTTGGTGGCAGGCGCAAAATACCGCGGCGAATTTGAGGAACGCTTTAAGGCGGTGCTCAATGAGGTTAAAAAATCAGAGGGCCGCATCATTCTGTTTATCGATGAGTTGCATACGATTGTTGGCGCGGGCAAAACCGAAGGAAGCATGGATGCCGGCAATCTGCTGAAGCCAATGCTTGCCCGCGGGGAACTGCACTGCATCGGTGCCACTACGCTGAATGAGTATCATAAATATATTGAAAAAGATGCTGCATTGGAGCGCCGTTTCCAGCCGGTTATGGTGGATGAGCCGACGGTGGAGGACACCGTTTCCATTTTGCGCGGACTCAAAGAGCGCTATGAAGTCTTTCACGGCGTAAAAATTACCGACCAGGCGCTGATTGCGGCCGCGACACTTTCCAATCGCTATATTACAGACCGCTTTCTGCCGGATAAAGCGATTGACCTTGTGGATGAAGCTTGCGCGACAGTGCGTACCGAAATTGACTCTATGCCGAGCGAACTGGATGATGTGTCCCGTAAAATCATGCAGCTTGAGATTGAAGAAGCCGCACTGAAGAAAGAGAACGACCGCCTGAGCCAGCAGCACTTAGAAAACCTGGAAAAAGAACTTGCGGAACTGCGTGAAAAGTTCAAAGCCATGAAGGCACAGTGGGAGAACGAAAAGCAAGATATCGTAAAGGTGCAGAAACTGCGTTCCGACATTGAGAGCTGCAACGCGGAGATTGACTCGGCACAGCGGAATTATGACCTTGATAAAGCTGCCGAACTGAAATACGGCAAGTTGCCGCAGATGCAGAAAGAGTTGGAAGTCGCTGAGGAAGCCGCCGAAAAGAATGACCATCAACTTCTGCGCGACCGTGTGGATGAAGAAGAAATCGCACGCATTGTCGGGCGCTGGACGGGCATTCCGGTCAACCGCCTGATGGAAGGCGAACGGGAAAAGCTTCTTCGCTTGCCGGATATTCTGCACAAGCGTGTCATTGGGCAGGATGAAGCGGTAGAAAAAGTCAGCGAAGCCATTATGCGCTCTCGTGCGGGCATTCAGGACCCGAACCGTCCGATTGGTTCTTTTCTGTTCCTTGGTCCGACCGGCGTTGGCAAAACAGAACTGGCAAAGGCACTGGCACAGGCATTATTTGATGACGAGCGCAACATGATTCGTATTGATATGTCCGAATATATGGAGAAGTATAGCGTATCGCGTCTGATTGGCGCTCCTCCGGGCTATGTCGGCTATGAGGAGGGCGGACAGCTTACTGAGGCTGTACGTCGCAAGCCATACAGTGTTGTGCTGTTTGATGAAGTGGAAAAAGCACATCCGGATGTCTTTAATATTCTGCTGCAGGTATTGGATGACGGTCGTATCACGGATAGTCAGGGAAGGACAGTCGATTTTAAGAACACTATTTTAATTTTAACTTCCAACCTTGGTTCTCAGCAGATACTGGAGGGTATCCAGTCGGACGGTACCATCAGTGAGGATGCCCGCAAACAGGTGCAGGCGCAGCTTCGCAGGCAGTTCCGCCCGGAATTCCTGAACCGCTTGGATGAAATTGTTTTTTACAAGCCGCTTACAAAAGATGAAATCAGGTTGATTGTCGAGCTGCAGATACAGTCGCTCAGCCGCCGCTTGGCCGACAAAGAACTGACTGTGAAATTGACGGACGCCGCGCGCAATTATGTGGTGGAACAGGGCTATGATCCGGTTTACGGGGCACGCCCGCTCAAGCGTTTCCTGCAGTCGAAGGTGGAAACCCTGATTGCAAAAAAGATGATTGCAGGAGAGATTCTGCCCCGCTCCATGATCACTGTGGATTACGATGGGCAGGAGCTTACTGTTAAGAGCCAGCCCAATGCGGAAATGACTTCCGGCTGAATTCCTTTTAAAATACCACCGTATTTTGCTGCAAAGCAGTGCGGTGGCATTTTACTGTTGGAAAGATACGGTTGACAAAATCTGAAAATCAGGTATGCTTAAAGCAGCATTGAATTTCTTATATCTGAAAGTGCGGAGCCGGAGGTCGATGAAATACAGATGAGCGCAATCATTACAGAGCGGCTGACAAAATCTTTTGACAGCAAAACAAACACAGTGGACTCTCTTTGCCTGAATGTTCCAGAGGGGATCGCATATGGTTTGGTGGGAGGAAGCAATTCCGGAAAAACAACGGCGGTAAAGCTGATGGCGGGTTTGCTCGTGCCGGACAGCGGCAGAAGTCTGATTATGGACTTAGACCCAGTGAAAACACCCGCACGTCTGCACAAACTCTGCGGAACTGTGACACCCTCGGCAAATATGTACGGCGGCATGACCGGCAAGGAAAATCTTGCATTTTTTGGTGAAGCTGCCGGATTGAAAGCAGAGGATGCGCAGGTGCGTGCGGCAGAGCTGATGAAAGACCTTGGTATTTGGCAGGCACGCGACCTGCTGGTGCGGGAATTTCCGACTGGAATGCTGCAGCGGCTGTCCATTGCCCGTGCGCTGATGGGCAAGCCCCGTGTACTACTGCTGGATGAACCGACAGCAGGCATGGACACAGAAGGTGCGGAAGCAGTGTTAGCAGTGATTTCCGGCTTGGTTCGTGAGGAGGGCGTCACGGTTTTGCTATGCACGCACCAGCTTGTTTATGCACAGCAACTCTGCACCCAGTTTGGTATTCTTGTGGAGGGAAAGCTGATTGCAGATGGAAGCCTGGAAACACTTTGTCAGACAGCCGGTTGCCGTGTGCGTGCCGGATTTCGGCTGGCAGAGGGAATACAACTGCCGGATTTTACACAGAATGCCGATGGCTACTGGGAAAAGGAACTGGAAAGTGACGAGGAGATGCCAGAACTGCTGCGCAAAACAGTGGAAGCCGGTTACTCTGTCTATGAGGCGCGGCTGAGTTATCCCACTCTGACAGACGCTTATACGGTGTTGACGGACAGGGAGGAATTGCTGTGAAACTGCCGAAATTTCTTTATAAACATATTGATGGACGAGAAAAGGCGCTGGTAAAAAAAGATTTTCGGGAAATGTGGCAGAACATGGCTGTGCGCACCATGCTGGTGATTGTGCCGCTGATATTTGTGGTGCTTTTGCCTATCTTCTTTACAATATTGGCAAATAGTTTGCCAAATTCCAGCTTGACAGGGATGCAGCAGATGCGCGGCTTGATTTCGGACAAGCAGAGCTATATGAACAATCGACAGCTCCTGTTTTATGTTTATTCCGACTGTCTTGGCCCGATGCTGTATCTGATTGTTCCGCTGATGACGGCCTGTGTTACGGCGGCAAGCAGCTTTGTGGGTGAAAAAGAGCGCGGCACAATGGCAACGCTCTTTCTCAGCCCCATTACGGCACGGGAAATTTTTAATGCTAAGCTAATTGGCAGTGTGGGCATTTCCGCAGTGTGTTCGCTTATTTCCTTTGTGACGTATGCCATTGTCATGACGATTGGCGATGTGCTGCTGGGAGTTACGGCCTTTTTAACAAATCCAAGCTGGGTTGTGATGGTGCTGCTTCTTTCTCCGGCGCTGATAATTTTTGGAGCACTCTTTATGGTTCTAGTTTCCGGCCGAAGTCACAGCTTTATGGAGTCTGTGCAGATATGTGGTTATGTTCTGCTGCCGCTTATCCTGCTTTTCGTTGGCCAGTTCACAGGCTCCTTCCGTTTGCATGCGGTGCATTATCTGGTGCTCAGTCTCCTATTGATGGTTGCTGATTTCATAATCTGGAGAATCACGTCAGCACATTTTACACCAGAAAAACTTTTACAGTGACAGGAAAACCTTTTTCTAAAAGGATTTGCCTCCCCTTTTGTTGATTACTTTTCTATTTTGTCTTATAATAAGAAAGAAGGATTTGGCATCAGAAAGAGGAGGTCTTTTTTTGGCTGCAGATTTGCATTGCCACACAAAAATGTCAGATGGCACTGTTAGTATTGAAGAATTGGTGCTGCTGGCGAAAAAGCGGGGGTTGAGCGCGGTTGCGGTTACTGACCACGACACCTTTGCCGGTGCTGGGCGCGCGGTGATTTATGGAAAACGGAAAGGAATCGAGGTTGTGCCGGGGGCGGAGTTTTCTACTCTGGATGGCAAAACAGGTAGGAAAGTACATATTCTGTGCTATTTCTGTCCGCACCCGGATCGGCTTCTGGGGCTTTGCAGGGACATTGCGCAGGCACGCAAGCGCGCTGTGTTGATTATGCTGCATAAAGTTCTGAAGCTTTACCCGGTGCCTGTGGACATGGTGATGCACCGTGCACAGGGCAGCACCAATATTTTTAAACAGCACATTATGCATGCCCTGATGGATGCCGGATATGCCGACTCTATTTATGGGGAAATATATCATCATTTGTTTGACCCGGAAGAGGGCGTTGCCTATCTGCCGGTTCATTATCCTGAAACGCGGGATGTCATTCGCCAGATTCATGAAGCGGGCGGTGTGGCGGTTCTCGCACATCCGGCTGAGTATGATAGCTATGACATTCTGTTGGAGCTTTCAGCCAGCCGTGTTATTGACGGCATCGAGATTTCTCATCCGCGCACAAAGCCAGAGGACGTGAAAGGATTCTGTGCACTTGCCAAACAGTATGGCTTGGCCATGACCGGCGGATCTGATTTTCACGGAATGTATTCCCGTCAGATGAATCCGGTCGGCTCTTATCAGACCGAGGATGACCAGCTGCAGCTGCTAAGAGAGAAAGTAAAGAACTACTAAGCTTTGCACTTATACTGCCAATCAATTCTATTGTCCGTACAGAAAGGAGATTATCTATGGAATATCGCTACAAGACAAAGGGAACCTGTTCTCGGGAAATTCATCTGGAGATGGATGGTGACATTATTCGCAATGTGGAAATCATTGGCGGATGCGACGGCAATCTGAAGGGAATCAGCGCACTGATTAAGGGCATGAAAGCTGAGGATGTTATTCAGAAATGCAGCGGAATTCGGTGCGGTATGAAACCGACTTCCTGCCCTGACCAACTTGCGCAGGCTCTGCGTGAAGCCCTAGCGGTACAAAAGAATATATAAAAGATGGAAGGGCTGCGGGTATTTCCGCAGCCCTTCCATTTATGAAACTCTGTTAGTCAGCAGAAGCATTGATTAGCATCCGCAGCCGTTGTTGCATCCACAGCCATCGTTGTTGCATCCGCAGCCGTTGTTGCATCCACAGCTGTTGCTGCCGAAGCCGCTACCACAGCAGAGAATCAGGATGATGATGAGGATAATCCAGCAGCAGCTACTACCACCACAATTATTGCACATATCTGATTGCCTCCTTGATTGTTGTTACAATCCAGTATATTGCAGGAGACTAAAATGTGTGAGAAACTTTCCTGAGAAACATATAAAATTCTTTTTTCACATTTGCTTCATAATCCCATATTATAATGATTTATGCTTATTAAAGGGGAGAATCAAAATGATATGTCAGTCCTGTGGGGAACATCCCGCGACTACGAAAGTAAAGACAATTGTGAACGGTCGGCTGACGGAGTATGCACTCTGTGCTACGTGTGCCCGCCGTCTGGGATATGCCACACTGCTGACCGGGCTGGACCGGGGCTTCGGCAGCGTGCTGAGCGAATTTTTCAGCGATGAAAACGCGGAGCCGGAAGAGGAGTGTTGCCCATGGTGCGGTGCTTCTTTTGAGGATATTGCCCGTACGGATAAAGTGGGCTGCGCACATTGCTATGAAGTTTTTGCGGACAGGCTGCTGCCCATTATCCAGCGGCTGTATGGCAGCGACATCCATTGCGGAAAGATGCCGGGTGAAAATTTGCCACAGCCACAACCGCAAAGCCAGATGGTGCTGATGCAGGAAGTGCTGCATCAGGCCGTGGAGCAGGAAAAGCACGAGCGCAGCACACGGCTCCTGCAGGAAAGCCTGCGCCGTCTGGGAGGAGGCTCATCAAACGATGAATCATAAGTGGTATGAAACCAAGGGACCGGAAAATGATGTTATCTTAGGGGCACGCGTCTGTATGATTCGCAACATGACCGACCTGCCGTTTCCAGCGCGGATGTCCCACCCGGATATGGAGCGCAGCAGGACACGCGTGGAGGAAGCACTTCGCCGTCTGAGTCCGGCGATTTCGGATGATTTTTTCTGTGCCGATTTGGAACAGTGCGAGGAAAGTACTGCTGTTTCTTTTGTGGAACGCCAGCTCTGTACACCGGACTTTATTGCCAATCCAACGGGCAGGTCATTGTTTTACACCGCTGATGAAAGTATCAGCATTATGGTGAACGGCAGTGACCACCTGCGGCTTCAGCTTGTGGAGCCGGGGTGCCAACTTGATACAGCACTGAATGCCGCTGACAATTTGGATACCATGCTGGACCGGAGCCTTCGGTTTGCCTTTCATAAAGACATTGGCTATTTGACGCAGAGCTTAACAGACCTGGGAACCGGAATGGTTCCCACTTTGCAGATCCATTTGCCAGCACTGCAGCAGGGCGGTGCGGTGGAGCGCCTTTCCAGTGACGCGGCGCAGCTTGGCTTCTCCCTGCGCGGCATTTTTGACGGTGCTGTGGAGCCTGCCGGTGCGGTTTATGAACTGACCAATCGTATTACACTTGGTATCAGTGAAAAAAATGCTGTTGAAAATTTGAAATCTATCGGCGCACAGTTTGCGGAGCGTGAAAGACGTGCCCGCACGGAACTGCTGGGAACCATTGAGGCACAGGATGCGGTATCCCGCTCGCTGGCATTATTGGAAAGTGCGCGGATGCTGGAATTCAGTGAATTTCTAAAATTGTATGCCAACGTGCGCATGGGACTGTGCTCCGGATTTATTACCGGACTCAGTCCAGAGCAACTTGATGGTTTGCTTTATGCGGTGCAGCCTGCCACGATGGCTCTGCGTGCGGGAAAACCATTGACACCACAGCAGAGGCAGACGCGCCGCGCACAGCTCGTCAGCAGTGTGCTGGCACCAATGCATCAGCCGTGAGGTGCCGGTGCCTGCGGGACAAAGACAGTTTCAATCGTTTTTCCGCTTTCCGGCGGTGAATACAGGAAGTGGTCCATGTGTTCGCCGGTAAAATAATAATGTGGTTGTTTGGGCTTGCGTGCCATATCAAATGTGTCGATAATCACCAGCTTTACTTTCATGCGTGTGGGCAGAATACTCTTAATATAGACACTTGCCTGTTGCCCGACCAGTGTGTTTTCACGGCATTCTGCCAGTCCGGCAAGATTGGGAGTCAGCTCCACAAAGATGCCATATGGTTCCACACTGCGGATAACGCCACCTACGGTTTCACCACTGTGAAAAGAGGCGGCGTTTTCCTGCCATGTGCCCAGCAGCTCTTTCTGGCTTAGGGTAATTCGATGATTTTCCACATTTTTAACTACGGCGCGAATATCCATGCCGGTGGTGAAACGTTCCCGTGGGTGGTCAATGCGGGAAACGCTGATGGCATCAATCGGCATGAGCGCCACCACACCGCAGCCGATGTCCGCGAATGCGCCGAATGACTCCAGATGCGTGATGCGCGCGTCCAGCACATCGCCCGGTACCAGCTTGCTTAGGTAATCCCGCCAGCAGGTTTCCTGTGCTGCTCTGCGGGAAAGCAACGCTGTTTTGTGGCTGCCGTCCTCCGTAAATCCGGTTATGTAAAAGCATACGGGTCGGTTTACCCTCGAAAGCAGGGCAATGTCCCTCACGGTGCCTTCTCGGATGCCGAGTGCACCTTCTTCACGGGGAATGATACCCTGCATACAGCCAAGGTCAACAATCAGGTTATGTTCACTGTCGCACAGGACTGCGCGGCTCTCCAGTATTTGCCCGGTGCGTGCGGCTTGTGTCAATGCTGCGGGACTGTGCAGCGCTGCACGGTTTTCTGCCCGGTCAATCCGCCAACCCTCGGGTTCATATCCAAACATTTGACTACCTCCTTTTTACCGATACTTTTAACTTATATGCAGACAGGGCACCATGAATGACGATGGACAGGGGTTGCATTTGCAGAAAGAACCATGTAAAATAAAAAAGCGCTTGTTTCTGGCAGATGAAACAGGTGGTAGGTAAATTTGTTATTATAAAAAAGGATGAATGCACTTATGCAGTTTATTAAAAAAATGACGGCGGGCGTTTTGGCGTTTGCTGTTGCATTTGCAGTTTCCGGCTGCGGCACTTCCGGTTCTTCATCGTCCCAGCAGACTTCCAGTGCAGTTTCCAAAGCGGCACAGGCATCTTCCGCGGCAGCCACATCCATTCGTCCCGACGACGGTCTCAAACTTGGGTATCAGCTTGAAAAACCGGCTGCCGGAGAAGAAGTAGCTGTGTTGCAGACTTCAATGGGAACAATCAAGGCGCGCCTGTTTCCGAAAGCTGCTCCTAAAACAGTGGAAAATTTTAAGGGACTGATTCGAAAAGGCTACTATAACGGTTTGATTTTTCACCGCGTGATGAAGAATTTTATGATTCAGGGCGGTGACCCGACCGGAACCGGCACTGGCGGACAAAGTATCTGGGGCAGTGGTTTTGCGGATGAATTCAATGCGAATTTGGTAAATCTGCGCGGCTCTCTTGCCATGGCAAACAGCGGCGCGAATACAAATGGCAGTCAGTTCTTCATTAATCAGAAAGGCCCGGCTGACAGTACCACATGGACACAGTTTGATTCTCTGTTCAATCAGCTCAAGGGCTATGATAAGAGCACATGGCCGCAGATTGCACAGCAGAATTATACGATTCTTGATACATCCAAGCTGACGGATGCTTACAAAAAACTTTATGAGAAACAGGGCGGCAATCCGAGCCTTGACGGTGCCTACAACGCTTTTGACCCGCCGCGCGGGCATTCCGTTTTTGGTCAGGTTTATGAGGGCTTGGAAGTTGTGGATAAGATTGCCGCAGTGGCAGTGAACAGCGAAAGCAAACCGACGAAGGATGTAAAAATTGTGAAAGCGACGCTTGAAAAATATAAGGGGTAAACGTATTCTTGCGCGAGCAACAGGAGATACTGAATAAAACAGGAGGTGAACAAAATTGGCAGATGTTATTCATGCAGATGAGGCAGGTTTTGAGAAAATTCTGCAGAGCAGCAAAATCGTTCTTTGTGATTTTTGGGCAACATGGTGCGGCCCGTGCCGAATGGTTGGCCCGGTTATCGAGCAACTTGCGGAAGAATATGATGGTCGCATTGCTGTGGTGAAGATTGATGTGGACGAAAATCAGGAATTGGCAGCCAAATATAATGTCATGAGCATCCCAACTGTGTTTGTGTTCCGTGACGGCAGGCCTGTGGACAGCAAGGTTGGTGCGCTGCCCGTTGAGGACTATCGCAAAATGTTGGACGGTGTTCTCTGACAAAAACGAACCCGCCGCAAAGGAAACTTTGGGCGGGATTTTTGCTGGCAAAACGGCATTTGTTTTTCTTGACAAGCATCAGCGCTCCGCGATATAATTATAAATATATTGTTTTTTGTCGGACGGTAGGCAAAACAGAAATTTTGAGCGGATGGAGGACATTATGGCAGCAAAATATATCTTTGTAACAGGCGGTGTCGTTTCCGGGCTGGGAAAAGGCATCACAGCGGCGTCCCTCGGCCGTCTGCTGAAAGCACGCGGACTGCGTGTGACGATGCAGAAATTTGACCCGTATCTGAATATTGACCCCGGCACGATGAACCCATTTCAGCACGGTGAAGTCTTTGTAACGGATGACGGTGCAGAAACAGATCTTGATCTTGGCCACTATGAGCGCTTTATTGATGAGAGCCTGACGCAGAACAGCAATGTGACCTCCGGACGTGTCTATTACAATGTCATTCAGAAAGAACGCAACGGCGATTACGGCGGAGGCACTGTGCAAGTGATTCCGCACATTACCAATGAAATCAAGGAGCGCATTGCCGCTACCCGTGAAAATGTAGATGTAGCCATTGTTGAAATCGGCGGCACAGTTGGCGATATTGAGAGTCAGCCGTTTCTGGAGGCTATTCGCCAGTTCGCCACTGAGGTCGGCCGGGAAAACTGCCTGTTCATTCATGTTACACTGGTGCCATATCTCAGTTGTTCCCATGAACATAAGTCCAAACCGACACAGCACAGTGTGAAGGAACTGCTTTCCATCGGCATTCAGCCGGATGTGATTGTTCTGCGCTCCGAAAAGGAAATCGGCGAGGATGTCAAAAAAAAGATTGCGCTTTTCTGCAATGTGCGTGAGGACTGCGTGATTGAGAATCTTGACCTTCCACTGCTTTATGAGGTTCCGCTTGCTTTGCGTGAGGAAAAGCTGGACGAGATTGTCTGCCGCCGTCTGTCCTTGGATACACATGGGCCGGATCTTTCTGATTGGATTAGCATGGTGCACACGGCTTTGTCTGTAACGGAAAGCGTAACGATTGCGTTGGTGGGCAAATATGTGGAGCTCCATGATGCTTACCTCAGTGTGGCAGAGGCCCTAACGCACGGCGGTATTGGCAACAACGTCAAAGTGAATTTGCAGTGGGTTGATTCTGAAAAAATTACTGACGAAAATGTCGGTGAAGTGCTAAAAGATGCCGATGGCATTCTGGTGCCGGGCGGCTTTGGCGAGCGTGGTATTGAAGGAATGATTGTGGCAATTCGCTGGGCGCGTATTAATCGGGTACCGCTTCTTGGTATTTGCCTAGGAATGCAGCTCTCCATTGTGGAGTATGCACGCGATGTCATGGGAATTGCTGATGCGAATTCCGCGGAATTTGACCCGCAGAGCGAGAACCATGTGATTGACCTGATGCCGGAGCAGAAGGACGTGGAGCAGCTTGGCGGCACCATGCGTCTGGGCAAATATCCATGCAAACTGACACCCGGCACACTGGCCTCAAAGCTATATGATGGCCAGCCGCTGATTTATGAACGTCACCGCCATCGCTATGAAGTGAATAACGACTATCGTGAGCGCATGGAGCAGGCAGGCATTACCTTTGCCGGAAAGAGTCCGGATGACCACATTGTGGAAATGATGGAACTGGATTCGCACCCATTCTTTATTGGCAGCCAGTTCCATCCAGAGTTTAAGTCCCGCCCGAACCATCCGCATCCATTGTTTAAAGGATTGGTTGCAGCGGCGAAAGAATATAAGGCAAAAAAGAACGGCTGAATTTTATAAGTGATGTGCTGAAAATGAATTTCGGCAATAAAAAAGCTCAGGCTCCTGCAGATTCCTTGTTGCAGCGGCTTGAGCTTTCTTTATTCTGTTTTGCTTTTTTCTGCCGGAATGCCAGCACTCGGTTTTTTAAAATTGCTGATTTGATAGCAAAGTGTAAGCAAGCTGTCATTTAAGTGAACATTTTCAACGATTGCATCCGGATATTTCATGGAAATATCATAATGACTGAAGTTCCAGTAATTGTGGACGCCGAGCGGATACAGTCGGTCAACTGTTGCTTCAACAGCAGTGCGGGGAATGCAGAGGACAGCCATCTCCGGTTTATCTTTTTGACAAAATTCCTCAAAAATGGCAGTATCCATCACTTCCGTGCCATGGATAACCGTGCCGATTTTTTGTGGGGAAGTGTCAAAAATGCCGATAAGATGAAAGCCAAGAGCCTCAAAATCCATATGTGCGGCAATCGCCCTGCCAAGATTGCCAGCGCCGAAAAGAACGGTGTGATAATTGTGCTCCACACCGAGAATACGGCCAATCTCAGCGGCAAGCTGCTCCACAATGTAGCCATATCCCTGCTGCCCAAAACCACCGAAACAGTTTAAGTCCTGACGAATTTGTGAAGCCGTCAGACCAAGCTTAGCGGAAAGTTCCGTGGACGAAATGCGAGTGACGCCTTCTTTTTTGAGCTGGTTTAAAAACCGATAATACCGCGGGAGCCGGCGGATAACAGACATTGAAATATTATCGCGCTTTGGCAATCAAAATACCTTCTTTCATAGTACACAAACGAATTTAATTATAACAGCGCATGCAGGCGTGTGTCAATCTCTTTCAAAAATGTTTCTGTGTCAACTTTACGCTTGTTCGGTAGGGTAGAGAGCTGATACATATCACCGGTCATGACACCGTCCTCAATCGTCTGAATTGCGGCACGCTCCAGTTTGCTGCCGAATGTGGTCAGCTCCGGCAGATCGTCCAATTCTCCGCGCTTCTTCAGCGCACCTGTCCATGCAAAGAGAGTGGCAATGCTGTTGGTGCTGGTTGTCTCGCCTTTCAGGTACTTGTAGTAGTGCCGCTGCACAGTGCCATGTGCCGCTTCATATTCATACACACCGGTGGGGGAAACCAGCACACTGGTCATCATGGCAAGGCTGCCGAAAGCTGTGGCAACCATGT
>JAKVJJ010000032.1 GCA_022487055.1 Oscillospiraceae bacterium | reverse complement strand
GTAAGCTGAATGCCCGCCTTCGCCTTTTCTTCTGTTGTTCCTGTCTTAACACCAAGAACGTTCTCTGCATAGCGTGCAAAACGTTCCGGTGCACTGGGCATCACATAATGTGCCCACGAACCCCACAAAGCAGAAAGGCTTGCACCATGCGCTGTATCAAACATAGCACTCAGTTCATGGCCGAGCTGATGCACGGAAAAGTCTTTGGCATTTCCCAGTCCTGTCAAATTATTATGGGAAATACTTCCGCACCACATCAATTCGCTCATGGCATCATAGTCGTTCTGCTTATGGTATGCTACCGGTCCATTGCGGATAATTACACGCATTACTGCTTCCGCAATTTCATCCGTTAACTGATTATTTTGGTCAACCGTGAAATATCGTTCCAGAGTATGCATCAGCATATCGGTAATGCCGCAGGAAAGCTGAAACAGCGGCAGTGTATAAGTAAGCTGGGGATTCATAATGGCAAAACGCGGGCGGTTAAAGTCCGTATTCAATCCGCGCTTGCGCTTGTTTTCCTCATCCGTCAGCACGGCAGAGTCACTGGTTTCACTGCCGGCAGCCGGAATCGTAAGCACCACTCCGACCGGATAAGAACCAGTCACCTGCGCTTTGCGTGTCCAGAAGTCCCAGATGTCATGTTCCGGATTTGCCAAACCAATCGCGACTGCTTTTGCCGTATCAATGACGCTGCCGCCGCCGACTGCCAGCACAAAATCCGCGTGGAATGTCTTTGCCTGCTCCAGTGCCTGCCGCGCAAAAGCAAGACGCGGATTTGGCTGCACACCGCCTATGGTTTCAAACGGAAGTCCAGTACCGCTGAGAATTTTCTCAATACGCGCAATCAGCCCGCTGCGCACCGCACTGCCGCCGCCATAAAGCAGAAGTACCCTACTGCCGCCATAGTCCTTGATTTTGTCCGCTGTTTTCATCTCGGCATCCCGGCCGAAAACGACTTCGGTCGGACATTTGAATTCAAAGCTCTGCATACCTGATAAACCTCTTTTCATACAAAGGGCGGGCTGCTCAGACGCAAGAAAAAGGTCCCTGCATCCGGCAGTCCGCCCTCCGCAATTTATTCTGCTTCAGCAAAGACCTTCATTGCCTGATAGGTCATGTATTCATCCAATTTGCTGACAACCTCAAACGGAGAGTGCATGGAAAGCACCGGCACACCAACGTCAACAACATCAACGTTCAGGCCGGCGATATACATGGCAACCGTTCCGCCACCGCCGCCGTCAATCTTACCCAGTTCACCAATCTGCCAGAGGACTTCATTCGCGTCAAACAGACGGCGAATCTTGGAAACAAACTCTGCCGTTGCTTCACTGGTGCCGCTCTTGCCGCGGGCACCGGTATATTTGCACATACCAACGCCGCAGTTCAGATAGGTAGAGTTGTTCGCCTCATAGGCGTCTGCATAGTTCGGGTCAAAGGCCGCTGTGACATCTGCGGACAGACACTGGGATTTCGCCAGCACATGACGCACTTTCAGTCCTTCCGCATCCGCAAGATCCTCAATAAAGTCATGCAGAAAATTGGAATCCAGTCCGGTATTGCCAAGGCTGCCGATTTCCTCACGGTCTGCCAGCACCGTCACATTGGTGTGTTTCGGTGTTTTTATCTTCACTGCCGCCATCAGTTCCGCATAGGCACAGGAACGGTCATCCTGACCATAAGCGCCGACCAGCGCACGGTCAAAACCAATGTCACAGGGATGGTATGCCGGAGTAAATGCAATATCAGCGGAAACGAAGTCTTCCTCCGTAACACCATACTGTTCGTTGAGCAGGCGCATGACATTTAGCTTAAAGAGGTGGTCACCCTCATTTTCATCGCGCACCGGGCGGCTGCCGACTAAAACATTCAGCTTCTCGCCTTCGATTGCTTTACTGAGCGGCTTTGCGCTCTGCTCTCCTGCCAAATGCGGCAGCAAGTCGCTGATGGTGAACATGGGATCGCCCGGATTTTCACCCAGACGAATGTCCACAGTGGTACCATCTTTGCGGCAGATGCGACCGTGCATTGCCAGCGGAATCGTTGTCCACTGGTATTTTTTAATACCGCCGTAGTAATGTGTTTTGAGCTGTGCGAAATCATTGTCCTCAAACAGCGGGTGCGGCTTCAGGTCAAGACGCGGGCAGTCAATATGCGCTGCCTCAATATGCACACCGTCCTTGCAGCCTTCTGTGCCAAAGACTGTCAGGATGAGCGATTTGCAGCGGTTGTTCAGATAGACGCGGTCACCCGCCTGATAAGTCTTTTCGGCATCATACGGTTTAAAACCGGCCGCCTCAGCAATCTTGACAGCAGCAGTTACCGCCTCGCGCTCTGTCTTAGCATTTTCAAGGAATTCCTTATAGCCTTCACAAAAAGCGTCTGCTTTTTTCACTTTTGTATCGCTGACGGAAAAGAAACCGTTTTTGCGGTCAACAAGCAGCTCTTTTGCAAGCTTCTTGCCCTCCGTCTTATCGTTCTTTTTTGCCATTTTAATGCCTCCATTTATTTGCACTTGATGGTGCACTCTGTGTGCTGTACAGTTGCTTGTACTGCACATAGTTATCTAACACTTTTTTAGTATAGGCGTTGGTTTCCGGGAAAGGAATTTTCCGCAGCGTTTTGCCGTCGGAAGAAAGGTCTTTGTTCTTCAGCCAGCCGCTCACATTGCCCATGCCGGCATTGTAAGCCGCCAGAGCCGTGGCAGGTTTGGAATACATTTTCAACAGGACGGAAAGGTAACGGCAGCCAAAGCGGATATTCGTCTTGGGGTCATACATGTCATCCTCTGTATATTTCCTCTTGTCAATTTTGTCCATTGATTCTGACAGCCACTGAAAAGTTTTCGGCATAATCTGCATCAGACCAACCGCGCCCGCATTGGAAACACAATTTGGGTCAAAACCGCTCTCCTGCTTGATAACCGCATAAACAAGTTCCGGTTCGACATGAAATTCTTTCGCACCCGCTTCCACATACTCGGAATAGGTGTGCGGGTAAGCCGCGAACTCAAGTTGCTGACCGGATTTGTGGATAGACAACGTGCAGGAATAGAGAATGAGTGCAGAGATGGTAATAACTGCCGTCAAAATCATGCAGCGATTCCGCAAGGTTACCATGCGGGCAGGCCGCGCCTGTACATTGTTTTCAAACTTCATATGTTTTCTTCTCCCAGCCAGATATGCAGTACCTTCTTTGCAGCAGCAGGAACCGCCTCAGGCTGTGTGGCACCGTCCAGAATATATCCGGCGTGCTCCCTGAAAAATGAGTCCCCATGCTGTGAAGCAATTCTCTTCAGAGCTTCTTCTTTTGTAATTCCATCCCGTTGGATGATGCGCTGCAGCCGCTTTTCCTGTGGGGCAAGTACGGCCGCCGTGATCGTGCAGCATTCTTCCAGCCCGCCCTCAAACAGCAACGGAGCATCGATAATGACCGCACGCACCTGTTCCTCCGCTGTGAACTGTTCCAACTGCCGCAGGATTACTTTGCGGATAGCCGGATGTGTGATGGCGTTAAGCTTTTTTAAGGAAGCAGAATCCGTAAAAGCGCATGCGGCAAGCCTGCGCCGGTCAAGGTTTTCATGCTGCATGATATCCGCACCAAACTGCTTCTGCAGCGCTTCCTGTACTTCCGGTGTGTCAGTAATATGCCTTGCAATCCGGTCACAGTCAATAATCGCACAGCCAAGTTCCTCAAATGCGGCAGACCATGTGGATTTGCCCGCACCGGTTGGGCCAGTCAGGCCAATCACCGTCTTAGCCAAGGTGCAGTACCTCAAATCCGGCCGCACGCATCAACCGGTTGCATACAGCCAGTCCGACTCCCTGCGGTGCCGGACAGCGGGCATAGACCGTATCCGCACCGCGCTCATCAAACTCCCGCAGAGCGTCAAACAGCTCATGCGCCATGGCGGAATCGTCCTGACTGCCGCCGTAACAAATTGCCGGCACAGAGAGTTCCTTGTCATCGCCGTCATAGCACAGTGCCATCACATGTGGAGCCGCGTGCGCATTTACATAATCTTTGTACTGTGCATCTGTGCCATCCAGAATAATCACATTTGCCTTTGGGGAATAGTGCTTGTACTTCATGCCGGGAGATTGCGCCCGAACGCCTGCCTTCAGCGGATGCAGGACAGCATCATCCATCTCAACAGTCCCCAGCACGGAGCGAAGCTGCTCCAGAGTGATTCCACCCGGACGGAGCAGACGCGGCGGATTGCTCGCCAGTGTAATGACAGTGCTCTCTACTCCGACACCGCATGGGCCGCCGTCCAGCACCGCGTCAATCTTGCCACTCAGGTCATGCAGAACGTGCTGCGCGGTAGTCGGGCTCGGCCGGCCAGAAGTGTTGGCGGACGGTGCAGCCAGTGGCAAGCCGCTTTCGCGGATAATGCGCTGCGCCGCCGGATGGGACGGAAACCGGATGGCAACTGTCGGCAGACCGGCGCTCACTTCATCCGGAATGCACGCGGCCTTTGGCAGAATTATCGTCATCGGACCGGGCCAGAAAGCTTTTGCCAGCTTTTTAGCAGATTCCGGCACTTCCGCAACCAATTTATAAATCTGGTCAAACTCACAAATATGGACAATCAGTGGGTTGTCTCCCGGACGGCCTTTTGCCGCAAAAATTTTGGATACCGCTTTACCGTCCAATGCGTTTGCCGCAAGTCCGTAAACGGTTTCCGTCGGTATACCGACTAATCCGCCGCCGCGCAGAATCTTTGCAGCGCACGCAAAGCCCTCATCATCCGCTTTTAAAGTTTTTGTCTGCATTGCTTCCTCATTCCTTACCTAAATGATTCATTTTCTGAAGAATTTTCCAGTTGGTTGGCGCGGTCGACTGCAATCAGTGGGTCAATCACCTCATCCAGCGCGCCATTTAAAATATCCTCCAGCCGATACAGTGTCAAACCAATGCGGTGGTCTGTCACACGGCTCTGGGGATAATTGTAGGTACGTATCCGCTCACTGCGGTCACCGGTTCCCACCTGACTTCTCCGTTCCGTGGCAATGGCCTCATCGTGTTTGTGTTGCTCAGCATCCAGCAGACGGCTTCGCAGCACACGCATGGCCTTGTCTTTATTTTTGTACTGACTGCGTTCATCCTGACACTCCACCACTGTGCCGGTTGGCAAGTGCGTAATGCGGATAGCGGAACTGGTCTTGTTGATATGCTGTCCGCCTGCGCCGCTGGAACGAAAGGTATCAATCTGCAAATCTTTCGGGTCAATCTGGACTTCCACCTCATCAGCTTCCGGCAAAACCGCCACCGTCGCAGTGGAAGTATGGATGCGACCCTGTGCCTCCGTTTCCGGCACACGCTGCACCCGATGCACGCCGCGCTCATACTTTAGGCGTGACCATGCACCGCTTCCCGTCAGCATAAAGCTAATCTCTTTATATCCGCCAAGACCGGTTTCATTTTCATTAAGCACTTCTGCCTGCCAGCCCCGGCTCTGTGCATACATCATGTACATCCGGTAAAGCACCGCCGAAAACAACGCTGCTTCTTCACCGCCGGCTCCGGCACGAATTTCAACAATTACATTCTTATCATCATTGGGGTCTTTGGGCAAAAGCAGGACTTTAATTTCCTCAGTCAGACGTTTGATGCTGCTTTCCGACTCTTTCATCTGCTGAGCCGCCAATTCATGCAGTTCCCGGCTTTCATTGTCCGAAAGCAATTCCTGCGCCTCTGCACGGTCTGCCTCAGCCTTTTGGTACTGCCGAAAATGCGTGACGATTGGTTCCAGTCCGCTGTATTCTTTCATCAGTTCGGTATACAGTTTTTGATTAGCCACTACTTGCGGGTCACACAGACGAATGCCCAGCTCTTTAAACCGCTTCTCAAAGACTGCAAGGTTTTCAAACATCAATAGGGATAACTCCTTTCGGGGCGGCAGGCCGGCCCGAGTATGACATATAGGCAGCAAAAACTCATGCGTGCGGTTTTGCTTCTGCGCTCTGGTGTGTGATTTTTCGGATGTTCTTTTCGCATTTCCTGCGCGGCAACATAATTTCTCTGCCGCAACCGGTGCAACGGATTTTGAAATCCATGCCGGAGCGCAGAACCAGAAAGGTGTTGCAGCCGCATGGGTGCGGCTTTTTCATTAATAGCAGGTCGCCCGGGCGAACATCCATTTTTCACAGCCTCTTTCGCATTGCGTATATCTTATAATTATAGATAATTATAGCATTATTGCTGTATGGAAACAATAGTTTTTACGAATTTCAAACAATATGGCAGCTTGCATAAAAAGTGATTTTCAGGTAGTATGAAAGCAGAACCATGATACCTGTGCGACCCTGTAAAAGAAAGGAATGGACAAAATGGATATGGAAGAATCGCCGCTCTCCTCCGAGCTGGTTCAGAGCGGACTGACAACCCACACGCTGGGACAAAAAATCATCTGCCTGCCAGTAACCGGTTCCACCAATGACGAAATCAAAAAGTTGGCGGAATCCGGTGCCCCGGACGGCACCGTCGTCACCGCTGAAAAGCAGACAAATGGCAGAGGCAGGCTTGGACGCGTCTGGAACAGTCCCCCGGACGGCGGTCTGTATTTCACCATTTTGCTTCGGCAGCCGCATCTGCCGAAAAAGCTGACCAACGTAACGCTGCTTGCCGGGCTGGCAGTCTGCACAGCGCTGCGGGAAAGCTTTCCTGTGGACGCACGCATTAAGTGGCCCAACGATGTCGTTGTCGGCAGCCGGAAAGTATGCGGAATGCTGGCGGAAACCGGATTTGCGAACGGCAGTTTTCAGTGGGTTTCCGTGGGTATCGGCGTCAATGTAAATAACCGCATTTTTCCACAGGAGCTTTCCCGCCGTGCCACCTCCCTGCTGCTGGAAACCGGAAAACCCTGCAGCCGCTGTGCTGTGCTGCAGAGCATTTTAGCACACCTGGAGCCTTTGCTGGGAAATGGCATCCTGCCGAAAACTTATACGGAACTTTGCGTATCACTCGGCCGGCAGGTACGCTTCTCCCGCTGTCATCAGAATTTCTGTGGAACGGCATGCGGTATTTCCGCCGACGGAGAACTGCTTGTCCGGCTGTCAGATGGTCAGGAAACCGCTGTCGGTTCCGGAGAAGTCACCGTGCAAGGAATTTATGGTGACTAAAAAAGAGCTTCCGCAAACCCAATGGGCAGAGCAGAAGCTCTTTTTTTATCCGGCCTTTTGGTCACTGTGAATATCAAGCTGCGGAAACGGAATGTGATAACCCGCTTCATCAAATGCCAGCTTGACCGTTTCCTGCATTTCAAAATACAGGTTCCAGTATTCCTCCGTCTTGCACCAGAGCCGCACGGTCAGCACCACCGCACTGTCACCATGGCGGTTCACTGCAATCAGCGGCGCCGGTTCCTTTATCACTTTCGTGTTTTTCTCCACGATTTTTCTCAGCAGCCGCTGGGCGCCAATTAAATCATCACTATAGGAAATACCGAATTCCATGTCCAGACGACGCTTTTTCTGCGCGGTGTAATTGGTAATGATGCTGTCCGTCAAGCGGGAATTTGGAAAAATGACTTCTTTATTGTCCGGGGTCCGCAACACCGTAAACATCAGCTCAATGCGTTCGACACTGCCCTCTACATTCTCTGCAGCAATGTAATCCCCCACATGAAATGGTTTCGTAAATAGCATCTGAATGCCACCGGCAACATTAGCCATATTGTCCTTGAGTGCAAGACTTACGCCAAGTCCGACCGCGCTGAAAGCCCCCACAATAACGTTGGTATTCAGTCCAAGGGAGGACAGCGCCATAATAATCGTAATGAGCTTTATTCCAACAGATACAGCAGAAGAAAGAAAGGAAATCACGCCGATATCCCGATTTGCCTTCTCCAACGCCCGCTTGCACAAACGGCGGCAGACCTTGCTGACCACCCAGCCGATGGCAATGACAATGACCGCTTCCAAAAGTTTCGGAAGGAAGGTATTCACCCCGCTTATAAAGCTTGACCATGATATTGCAGTATTCATTGTTATCCTCCGACCGCAGTCTCTTTACACAACTTGAAACAGGTAAAATTTCAGATAATCGGTTTCCGGAACATTCCACAAAATAGGATGGTCTGGTGCCTGCTGGCGTGCCTCAATCTGTCGCAGAGAAACCTGTGCGTCCGCGGCGGCGGCATGCAGCATTTTACAGAAAAGCGGTTCCGGCATAAAGTGCGAGCAGGAGCAAGTGGCAAGGTACCCGCCGCGTGGCAAAAGACGCATGGCCCGCAGATTGATTTCCTTGTAACCTTTGGCTGCTTTCTCAACCGTTCTGCGGCTTTTTGTAAACGCAGGCGGGTCCAGAATAATAAAGTCATATTGTTTCGGCGGCAACTTCGGCAGCAGGTCAAAAACATCCGCCACTTCACAGTCAATCACATTTTCCATACCATTCAGGTGAATGTTCTCCTCCGCCATGGCGACTGCCTCGGCGCTAATATCCACCGCATGAACATGGGCGGCACCACCCTTTGCCGCATTCATGGCAAAGGAGCCGGTGTGCGTAAAGCAGTCCAGCACTTTTCTGCCGGCAGCCATTTTCGATACAGCCTGCCGGTTATACTTCTGGTCAAGGAAAAATCCGGTTTTCTGGCCGTTCTCAAAGTCCACAAAATATTGAATACCATTTTCGGTAATCTTTGTTTTTGTACTCTGCGGCACCGGCACACCAGGCAGCGGGAAGAATCCCTTTCCCTGCTTCATACCCTCCAGTTCCCGAATTGCAACATCATTGCGCTCATAAATGCCGTCAATATGCTGCCCATCTGCGGTCAGAACATCATACAGTGCCTGAAACAGCATCGGCTTGATACGCTCAAAACCAAGAGAGAGTGTCTGTGTAACCAGAATATTGTGGAAACGGTCAACCGTTAGTCCGGGAAACTGGTCAGCTTCCCCAAAAATAATTCGGCAGCAGTCCGCATCGCTGCCCATGACCGCTTTCCGGTAATTCCACGCATACTGAATCCGGCGGGCAAAAAATGCTTCGTCAAACTTATCATTCGCATTGCGGGAAATCAGACGTACCCGGATTTTGCTATGGCTGTTATAAAATCCCGTACCAAGATAGCGTCCTTTCTCTGAGAACACATCGGTCAACGCACCATCCTCCGGTGCTGTTTCTTCCGTTGTAACCTCTGTATCATAAATCCACGGATGCCCGGCCGTGACCGACCATTCCGCTTTTTTGGTTACCCGAACTTTTGCGTACGCTCTGTCTTTCATAGAAACCTCCATGCAAATACAGCGCCAAAAAGCAGGCTGCAGATTGCCGTTTTGATAATCTAAAAGTAATGATAACGGAAATTGCATCGAAATGCAACAAAAAGCCGGCACGCATTAACAGATATTGGCATTAAAATGCTGTTTTTCCTGTGCCTTGTTGACATCGGCTTTGATAATGCTATAATTGAATAAAATGTTGTATTCATATCTGTAAAATTTGAATAGTTTTTCAAAACCTAATTTAAAAAGGAGTGTTCCTTGTCATGGCTGAAAAAAAGATAGCGTCAAAGACCTGCACTTATCAAATCCTTTCCCATCAGAGTGGAAATGCCCTCAGCGTTGAAGACAGCAGTACAGAAAATGGTGCGCTGCTGACAATGGATGCTCCGGAAAAAGAAAATCCCGCTCAGGTGTGGCAGGTGTTGCCGGAAGCAAACGGCTGTTGCCGCATTGTAAACACTGCCAGCAAAAAGGCCGCCGATATTATTAACGGCGGCACGGAAAGCGGCGCTTGGCTGCATCAGTGGGATTCCTGTGAAACAGACACACAGCTCTGGAAACTGGTCCCCGCCTCTGCTGGCTATTATAAAATCATCTCTCAGAGCAGCGGAAAGGCTCTGGACATTGTAAACATTTCCAGTGAAGCCGGCGCACATCTGCAGATTTGGGAACCAACCGACGGAGAAAATCAAGAATGGGAATTTGTGAAGCTCTCCTCCGGCGCGGAGAATCAAAAATCTTCTATGCCGAAACGCCGTCGCTGCTCCCGCAAAGCCGCCAAAAAAGCCGCCGCCGCTCAGCGTGCCGAAGTTACAAAGCCAGCCGCCAGCATTGTTCCGGAAAAGCCGAAGATGATTACCAAAGTACCTCTTCCGCTGGCAGACAACACCACGGAGATAAACGCTCAAAAATAAAACAACTTTTTCCAAAAAGGCTGGTGCATTTTACTGCACCGGCCTTTTTTTGCCTCCTATAATTTTGTCCTCTCTGCGGAACGATAACTTTTGAGGTGGTACAAAAAATGGAGGTACAGGAAGGACACGCTTATCGGGATTTATTTACGCTGATGCGGGAGGAACCGGCAGCCAAATGCTATTTTGCAAATCTGCCGGTTTCTGTGCGGGAACAGATGAGCGACCATGCTTTTCGGGTAAATTCATTGGCCGAAATGCAGCAGTATGCAGAAAATCTGACACATCAAGATGCCCGGTGAAAAAAGAAGGTGACGTGCTGATCTTTTCATCAGTCACGGCACCTTCTTTTTTCATTCAGCTCTGCTGCTTACCTAATTGAATTGTAAAATAAATGGTTTTACAGCAATAATTTCCGGCACTGTCTTGTATGGATATATCTACGCGATGACGTCCGAGTGCCCAGCTCATTCCAATGAGTGAAACATCGTCTTTACTGTCACGGTAACCTTTGCTGCTGACATAGGAAATGCCGTCCACTTTCAGTTCCGTCTGCCTCGAATCAACTCCGCTGGTACATCCACTTGCGCCGTTGTCATGGCAGGAAGCTGAAATATCCACCTGATAATTAGAATAAGTCTTGTCGTCTACGCTGACAGAATCAATGACAGGAGCAGCAGTGTCTTTTCCCCTGGCACCATATACAAACTGAACATCATCCACATAAGCCCAACCGCGCTGCCCGGCCGTACCAACAAAGCTTAAAGCATTCCAGCCATAAAGCTGAAACGGACCTTTTTCATCGGCCGGAATTGGCAATTCTACATACTTCCACCCATTCCAGTTGACGGTACCCGGCATGGAAATATATACCCGCTTTCCATTGCCGTTCAAAACACATCCCCAAAGTTTGACTCCATGGCAATGACTCCCATTTACCCACACACCCAGCGCTGTGGGAGAACCTGTGCTGCGGCGTGCAGCCCTTGGCCCAAAATTAACCGCCACATTTCCGGCTTCCTTTGCCGGACGGAAATCATAGCTAATGCGCATCGCATATTTGCCGGTGTGAACAGGAGAAACGGTGCTGCCAAAATCGCAGGCGGCATCACGGTAATTGGTGTGAATTGCCCATCTCTGCGCAACAAGTTTATCTGTTTTCAGATATTCGCAGTTTTCTACATTATCCGGAAGCTGGTTAATACGGATATGGATACGAACGGACGCATCCGTACCCTTTAGCCGTACAGTAATGTCACCGGAAGACGGTGCCGGTGATGTGTGGAACTTGCCATTTTCATCCACCGTGCCCAATCCCGCCGGAATGTCATAGCTCAAGTCAGACTGACTGACTGCCACAGAATGCCCTTGATAAGACGCAGTAATGCCCAAGGCGGTACTCTCACCCGGACGCAGCGTGTAAGAGGATGTCCGTGCATGCAGACTGTCCGGCTGAACAATGTGCACCAAACGGCTGCCGGCTGATTTGCCGTTCAAATTCAGATGTGCTTCCACCGTACCGGCGTCTTTGCCCGCTGTAACAGTGCCGCAGGAATTGATAATGCCATTGCTGCCGGGTGTTAGTGACCATGACAACCCGGAGGACGCTAGTTCCGCCGGTCTACCGTCACTGCTGCGCACAGTTCCGAGATTAAACTGAATCAGACTGCCGGGTGCATAATAATCATAAGCGGAGCAAACCTCCACGGTATCCATTTCGCCGCCCTGAGGTGCACCGACAACAAACAGCCATGAGTTAGCCACCGCACGCTCATTGCCGTCAGACGGGCGGTTCTGCACCTGAAGCGCAGAGCTGCCCTGTGCTTTGGTCAGGCAAGTTGCAGAACCGCCGCCATCCATATTGCCTGCCCACACAGCACCAAGGTCACGCATCATCACCGCAATGCCATCCAGAGAAAGGCCACGGGAATATGGTGCCTGACGCCCGTCTACCATCAGGAAAAACACAGTGGAATCCGCACGCACGCCAACTGCTACACGCGGCGCCAAAATTTTGCTGTGGTCAGGGTTGACCACACGGCAACTATTAACCAGAACGCTGTGAATACCCATCGCCTGCCAAATGCTTTCCTTGTTTTTTTCATAGACAGTCCGGTCGCCGTAAACCGGTGTGCCATCCCGCTTTAGGCCAAAGAACTTCCACCAAGTACGTATCGGCGCATAGGGATGCACTTCTTTGCCGTTTTTGACCACAACTCCCCATGGGTCACCATTGTTCATGTTGTACATATCACTGTTGATGGCGGCAACCACCTGCTTGCCCTCTGCCATAACGGCTTTGGCCTGATTGCGAACCGTAGAAAGACCAATTTTTTCATTGTCATGCGGAGTTCCTGCCACCAATGAAACCCGCGGGTCACCAGGATGAAAGCTGAGCATATAGCAGGTATTCCGGTACTTATCCTTTCCGATATAGGAAAATTTGGTTTCCGCAAGCCCGGGTGTCACCTGCTTCTGTGATACTGATTCTACTTTGGCTGCCAATGACAGGCTCATTCCATCCATAGACGCCGCGTGTGCCTGCACTGCCGCTGTTGGCTGCACAACCACAGTAATCGCCAGAATGATTGGCAGTAAAATCTTTCCTATCCTGTGCAATTTCATCTGTTCCATCCTCTCTGCTGCCCATATGCAGCCGCGGTATATATTGGAATTGTAAATTCTAATTTTATAATACCACTTTTTCCCTGAAGGTTCAAATTTGACAAACCTCTTAAAAATACAAAAAAGCCTCTGCTGATTTCTACAGAGGCTCCTCATTGTATTCGCAGTCAGTACCACCGGCCATTTAATCCATTGGCAGAACCGGCATTTTGGGATTCAGACTCCCAGCCGTTTTTCAGCGCATTCACGATAATACCGACAAACATCTGATAGTCCTGATAAGTAAAGTCGTCCGCTGCGTTAGCACTGGTCGATGCTTGACCACCAGCCGCGGCTAGCTGAGCCAGACCGGAAGTATCCACACCGCTGCCGCAGGAGGAAGCAGAAGCCGGCAGTGTTGTATTCGGCACATTGATATCTTCTCCCATTAATTTCATCACTTTGCGCACATAATTTTGTGTTTCAGAGAAAGGAGGAACTCCGCCGTATTTATCCACATTGCCACAGCCGGCATTGTAGCCCGCCAATGCCAGCTTGATATTGCCGCCGTAGCGTTTCAAATCATTTGCAATCTCGTGGGCACCACCCATAATATTCTGTTCCGGGTCGAAGATATTCGTAATACCATATTCTTTTGCTGTATCCGGCATGAGCTGCATAATACCGGAGGCCCCGGCTGAAGAAACACAGTTTGACTGAAAATCCGACTCCGTTTTTGCCACAGCCTTCAGCAAATTTTCAGGCACGCCATATTTTTGAGATGCTTTGCTGAACAGGTTGTCCAGCGAGGATGGAGCCGTCACTGCACTGCTGTTCTGCCGAATCAAAGTATCCTGGAAAGAAGTGTCCGTCGCCGCATTCCTTCCGGCACCGGATGTTTTCATTGTTTCAGATGCTGCCAGCAGTCTTGGGTCAAAATAGATGTCCATCGAAATCCATTACCTCCAGTTTCCTGCATACTCATGCTGAATTGTTACCATACCCATTCTCCGCGGTTCACAGATTTAATGCGCATGGTGCCATCATCCGCGTTAAAATAAAGCGTCCGGCCATAATCTTTTCCGGTATCTTCCGCGATTATCGGAATCCGCAGCCGCAGCAGTTCTTTTTTCACTGCCACCACATTGCGTTGCCCGATATTCGCCAGCGAGGAGTTATTAATGCCCGAAAACATCTGCGCTCCGCCGGCAATCTTTGCTTTCATCCGAAATGGATGCGCGCCAAGCTTTCCCATCTGATGCACCAGAATTTCGATGGCCGTATCCGCAAACTTAAATGCCTGACTGCTGTCCGCCGACATCTGCACACTGGAAGGCAGCATAATGTGGGACAAACCCGCCACTTTCAAAGAAGCGTCATACAGGCAAATGCCCACACAGGAACCCAGCGCATAAGTCACCAACACGTCTGGTGCCTTTACAACATTCTGGTCGGAAATTCCGACAGTAACCACCCGACTCATTGATCAAGCCCCAAATTCTTCATGATTTTATCGAGCGATTCCATATCCGGTATCATGAGCACCTGGCTGGACGCATTCTGCCCCTCTGCACTGAATTCATCATTGATAAAAATAATTTTATCGCTGATGTTGGCATAGTGAATAGCCGGCACGCTGAGAATTGCACCTGCCATATCGATACAAATATCCGGTACAGAAATATTCATGCGCAGGTCTGCAAGCGTGGAAATCGCGTTCACATAAGATGCCGCCATAATATTGCCTACTTCTTTCAGTGCGGAAAGCTCAATTTCACCGATGTCATTGAAACTTTTTAAGTCACTGCCCAGCAGAGTGTTGATCAGCATATGTGCAAAATCTTTCTGCAATAGGAAAATCATCATGCCTTTAACATCGTCTGTCATCGTAAACAGCAGACTCACCAGCAAATTTTCTGGCCCGCCCAAACTGTCGACTGCGGTATTGTAATCCAAAACGTTGATTTTGGGCACCGCAATGTTGATTGGCTTTGCCAACATAGTTGACAGTGCGGATGCAGCATTGCCGGAACCAATGTTGCCAATTTCCCGCAGGACGTCCAGATGCATATCATTTAAATCCGTCAAATCGTGAAGTGCCATCTAAGCTACCTCTTTCTCTGATAATCTCACTACTATGAGCGCAGATTGTTTACAATATCTTCCACTTCATTGTTGGCCTGCAGCACACGGGCACTGAGCTGAAAACCGCGCTGAGCAAGAATCATGTTGGCCATTTCAGTTGAAAGCTGTGTCTGTGACTGCTCCAAAAAGCCGTTGGTGACTTTTGCATTGCCAGCTGCCACCTGACCGGAAGCTGTATTTTCCGCATACAAATTGTCAGAAAGTGGTGTCAGATTATTTGGATTCTTAAACTGAAACACGCCAATCTGTTTGGAAACATCATTATAGCGTCCCTGCAGTTGGTCGCGTGTCAGTGGAATCCTGCCACCCCGTGCATTCAAGACAAAGTGACCGCGCTGGTCCGCCAGATAATAAGTTCCTGTGCTGTCAGGGGCTGCTGCAAAAGCACCACAGCGAGTGTACGCCGGCGTGCCGCCATTATCCACTGCGAAGAAACCGTCTCCGGTCAGCGCATAATCCATGTCATTCCCCGTCCGCTCCATGGGGCCCTGCTCCATGTCCATGCCGCGTGTAACGTTACGGGCACCTGTGCCTTGCAGAGGCTCTGCTGTACTATTTACATACATCCGGTATTGTAGCAGATTTTCAAAAGTGGATTCCGTCGGTTTGTAGCCGATCGTTTCAGAGTTCGCAATGTTATTGCCGACAACATTCATGCTGCCCTGAAAGGCAACCAGACCGGATGCTCCTGTGTAGAAACCGATATTCATTGGACTCTCCCTCTCCTTTAGACACTCGCAATCTGCGAGGCGGCTTTCTGGTTAAGCTGGTCAACAATCTGCAGTGCCGTGCTGCAGGATTTAAGTGCGCTTTGTGATGCCATTGCCAGCGACATTTCACGGTTCAAATCAACATTTGAGGACTCCAATGCTTTCTGCTTCAAGGAAACACCGGTTGTCGGGGCCCCCGCCGGAGCATTGGCAGGTGCTGCAAACATTCCATTTGCATACTGCGTCAGTTCTGCATTAGCTGCCGGCACAGTCAGCATCACTGTGCCGGCCTGTTGCCCACCGCTGGTCATGACGGTGCCGCCGGACATGACGGTAAATTTGGTGTCCCCCACCTGAATCGGCTGCCCATTAATGCCAAGGACACGCCCATAATTCGGCAGTTCCAAATAGCCCGCTGTGTCTACATCAAAGCTGCCGTTACGGGTGATATATTTTTTGCCGTCGCTGCCCAACACGGTAAAATAGCCATTGCCGTTAATTGCCACATCCATGTTGCGGTCGGTGCTGCGGATATTATTCACATTGAATTCTGTTGCAACGTTTTTCACAATCGTAGCGGGGGTGTGCGGCCCAATCGTTTCTGTGTCTCCGTTTTCCAGCCGGGTATAAAGCTCCTTTTCAAAAGGCACTGCAACCGTGCGCTGTGTCCGATAGCCCGGTGTCTGACTATTGACAATGTTGTTGCCCTCTGTTTCCAACTTTTTCTGCTGTGCCATCAAGCCGGAAGCAATCGTATAAAATTCACTTAACATTTCTCGGCTCCTTTTCATTCAGGTAATCTGAGAGTTTCTTGCTCAATTTCGCCAAGCCGGAAGTCCTTGCGCAGGAAGCGCGTTGCTGACTGACTCCCAGCACCTCCCCAATTTCTCTCAGGTTCAGGTTTTCATAGTAGCAGAGTGTAATGACTTCCCGCTCACGCTTTGGCAGCTCATCGATCGCCTGCTGCAGGACTTCACAAAGTTCCTCCTGCATCACATGCTCCTCTGGCGAAGACTTTCCGCCTTCCTCCGTATTGCTGCGACCAATGAGCTGAGAAGCATTTTCAATCAAATCTTCAAAGGAATACATCTCTGCATTGGAAATCTCCATTTGATAGCGGTCAAAGTCCCCCATACTCATACTCAGACTTCCGCAAAGTTCCTCCTGCGTTGGTTCCCTGCCCAGCTGTGCTGTCAACACTTCCTGCCCATGCTGAATTGTTCTCTTTGCTGTGCGTACCCGATAAGGCAGCCAGCTCTGCTTACGCATGTAGCTGAGTACGGAACCACGCAGGCGCTTGAAAATATAGGTATCAAAGCTGGCGCCGCGGGACGGGTCAAATTTCTCGATGCAGTCAATCAGCGCCAACACTCCCTGATTGATGAAATCCTCATACTGCATATTCGGCGGAAGAATGGAACGCATACTCATAACTGTCTTTTTCACAGAGCCGAGGTAATGCATCACCAGCTGGTTGCGAGTCTCTAAATCACCGGTGCGCTTATACTGAAGCATCAGCTCTACAGGGTCAGTACTGCGGTTCTCATAAATGCTCTCTGCTGCTGAAGTGTTCATCCATGCTCCCTCCCTTTTGGTTACTGAGGAATTGCAATCGTGCCAAGCGCCTGTATCTGTACAGACGGGTCTATCTCATTATACGACAAAACAGTGATATTTGGGCAGAATTGGTCGACAAGTTTTTTAAAATATATGCGCACAACAGGAGAAGTGAGGACAATCGGTGTCTGAACAACACGCCGCATCTGGCTGACCTTCTCATTTGTGACCGTTGCAATCTGCTGAATTATTTCAGGTTCAAGCGACAGATAAGAGCCGCCGTCCATTTTCTTGACAGAACCCATAATCAGATTTTCCACACCGGCATCCAGGCTGATAACCTTCATCTGTCCCGCCTCCGCAAAACGGTGCGTA
>JAKVJJ010000031.1 GCA_022487055.1 Oscillospiraceae bacterium | reverse complement strand
GCAGCAGACCGGCGGCAACACATTCACTGTCCATGCCAAGCTCCACCAAAATGCACGCCACAGCCAGCGGGTGTGTAATATAAGGAGTGCCGGAGAGACGCTTCTGCTTTCCGTGTGCAGAGTTTGCAAGGTCAAAGGCCTTGCGGATAAGCTCCATGTTATAGTCGTGCTCACTCTGTGAAAGCAGAGCCGTTAAGTCCTCATAAGTTTTCCCGCCGCCGTTCATATTTTCCACTCCCTTACAGATTCTGTACGGTCTGCATCTGTGTGTGCAGTCCGCACAAGAAAGTGCTGCTGAATAAATCTACTTTTTCTGTTGTCTGGCACATGGTAATTTGGTAATGCATTCCAAAGATTTCTTCTTTAATCAAACCGTGCTCCCGGAAAAGTTCCAGACAGGACAGCAGCCGGGCAAAAGGCATCTCCGCCAAATGGGCCAACCCTCCCGCACCGCCGGTATAACCGTTGTCCGCACGCAGACGGCGGTAAAGTTCCGCACAGGCAGTCCTGTCTGGAATCAGCTGCTGCACATCTGCTGGTGTCAGGGAATCCCCGCGCTTTGCTTTCTCAAAAAGTGCCTGTCCTGTCAAAAGCTGCTCCGGTTCACAGCCGGAAAACTTCATGTCCCGCACAATTAAGGAAAGCTGCTCGTGGCCCATATATTCGCCCGCGTCCAGTTCCACAGCAAGATCCAGCACATCTCCAACTTTGTAAGGAAAGCTTTCCAGTGTCATGCCAAATTTCATACAGCGCAGACGCACACCGCCGCTGGTGCAGACCAAGCGCAGATGTTTGCCGCCACTGACCGGCTGTATCTCCTGCAGCGTCACACTGGAAAGTCCGTACAGCGGCTTTGGATTATCCGTACCGAAAGGCTCCAGAAGCTCTGCCGCGTGCGGAATTTCCAGTGAAATGCGGCTGGGCTTTAAGACACCGTCCAAATGGAGCACCGGCACCGGCATCTCTCCCTGTGAAGCGGCATAGGCATTAATACGCCTGCGAAACTCCGCTGTATTTTCCGCGGGCATTGTCAGCCCGGCCGCCATGGGATGGCCACCGAATTTTGTCAGCAAATCCGCGCAGGCAGACACAGCCTGAAACAGCGAAAAGCCTTCCACACTGCGTCCGGAACCTTTGGCTTCTTCCGTACCGGTGGAAAGCACTATGCACGGCTTTCCAAAAGCATCTACAATTCTGCTTGCCACAATTCCAATCACGCCGTGGTGCCAGTCACGTCCCTCCACCACCAGCACACGGTCCAGCAGCCGGTCCGGTTCCTGATGAAGCTGCTGCATAGCACTTTCAAAAATTTCCGTTTCTAACTGGCGGCGGTAATCATTGTCCTCACAGATATCTTCTGCCAGCGGGCAGGCTTCATCCGGGTCTTCGCTCAGCAACAGCCGCACCGCCCGCTCGGAGGAGCCGATGCGTCCGGTTGCATTGATGCGTGGCACAATACCGAAGGCCACTCGTTCCGCGGTCATTGGCCTGTCCTCAAGTCCGGCTTTTTCAATTAGGGTGCGCAGGCCGGGCCGGTCTGTCAACGGCAGCATTTCCAAACCTTTTTTGATGAATGTCCGATTTTCTCCGGTGACCGGCACCACATCACCGACTGTGCCGATAACCAATAAATCCGCATAAGTTTCCAGTAACAGTTGTTGGTCGGCGTCCTGCCCTTCCAGTGCCTGCACTAATTTAAAAGCAATACCCGCCCCACACAGCACTTTGCATTCACTGGCATCATCCTCACGAAAAGGGTCTACCACGGCAACCGCTTTCGGAAGCTGCGGACGTGGACGATGGTGATCTGTCACCACAACATCCATGCCCAGCTCTCCGGCACGGGCAATCTCCTGCAGAGAAGAAATGCCATTGTCCACCGTCACAATCAGATTCACCTGACGGTTATGCAACGTTTCCACAGCAGACAGATTCAGGCCATAACCCTCTCCCTCACGCTCCGGAATATAAAAGGAAACATCTGCCCCGCAGGACTCCAGATAGGAATACAGAATGGAAGTTGCCGTCACACCGTCTGCGTCATAATCACCGTAAACAGCGATTTTTTCAAAGTTATCAATGGCCTGCCGAATACGTTCCACAGCGCAGTCCATATCTTTCAGTTTATAAGGGTCACTCAGCGGCACCCCATTGAGGAGAGCTGCGGCATCCTCTGCCGTCTTGCATCCACGAGACTGCAACAATGCCGCAGCCGCCGCAGGAATGCCCGTCTGCTGTGCAATTTCCCGCACGATTTTCCGGTCGTAAGACGCTACCACCCATTTTTTCAGTGCCAACGGAAACTCACCTGTCCTCTCCCCGACAGTTCGCTGCCGGATACCTCTCAGTAGGCAGGAAAAGACTCTGCCGTCCGCAAAAAATGCAGATAAAACATTTTAACATTTTTTGAGAATTTATTCAATCTTTTTCGTTCGTTTTCCTGCCTGATATACAGCAGCGACCGCCCTTTGCACACAAAAGTGCACCTGAGGGCGGCCGCTATGATGTAATTCAAAAAAGCTATGATTTGGTCAGCGTAACACTTGCCTGATAATTTCCGAATGCCCAGCAAGTCTTGTTGCTGCCAATCTTAATGGAAACCGGAGCATTCGTGGTGCCGGTTTCTTCCACATTGGAGAAGTCAACGGCAGCGGTAATATTGCTGTCTGTCAGGGTGGCAATGTCATTCTCCCGCCCGACAATGCTGATGACGAGAGACTTGGTTTCCATTTGTGCGTTCATTCCCTGCGGAACATTCATTTTCGTGAAATCTGTTACCGTAAATTCTTTAGAAGTATATTCGCTCATATTTTTCATTGTGACCTGCGCTGTTGTTCCATTACTCAAGCTGATACAGCCAGTCGGAAGCTGAGAAATCTGCTGACTAAAGCTGTTATGCGTTGTGTTAACCTGTGAAAAGTCGATAGCTTCCAAGCTAACTTCCGTGATTTTCTCCAGCGTATCTTTCGGGCCGGCTATCTGAATGGTATCCGGTGACACGGTAAAGGCGCTGTCACGCTCCAGCTTCAACCCGGCAGGCTGATTGGTAAAGGTCGGCAGGACTTTCACGGTCTTTTTCGGCTGCACCTGTATGGTAACATTCACCTGCTGAATGCTCATCGTAATATTAGAACTGGCAGCCGGTGTAATCTTATTGCCGGCTGCATCATAAAGCACCAGCGGTGCCTGCACTGTTTTGGTTTCCGTCAAAGCTGTGTTTCCGGGACTGTACTCAATGGAAACATGGTCAATTTTGCTGACCTCGGTTTCCGGGCCGGAAATGGTCACACTCTCCGCATCCGCTGTTGGGCCGGGACTGTAATATCCGGAAGTGTCGATTTTATCTATATTGGCCGGCAACTTAATGGGAAAAGACTTTTTCGCCGCGCGGTCCACATGAATGGTCCAATCCGACGGCATGATTTTCGCAAACTCAAAATTGCTGAGGGCACTGATATTTTTGCCCACTAACGCAACCCGGTAATCCCCCGGCGCGGTAATTTGAGAAATGTTTGCCGGCACCACTTCAATATCCGTATTGCGAATTTGATTGACGACCAGTGTATTGCCTGTGATGGAAACAGAGGCGGTATTCGTCTTGTTGGGCGAATAAACTGTCAGTCCCTGCTGCTGTGCTTCATCCGAAAGCTGCACGGTAATCGGCACATTGTTGATGAGCTTTGGGAAGTGCTCTGTGTCGTTAAATGCCAGCGCAATCCACAGGATGAAAGCAATCGCAAAAGAAAGAATCAAAATAAATTTATTGTTATAAATCAGGCCGTGCAACCGGGTGGAAGTTTTCTTTTTCGCAGCACGCACCTTGCTCTTTTTTTCCTGCTTATTTTTCATCTTTTGTCCTCCAAAGTGAAGTGAGGAAGGTTCCCTTGTCTTTTGGAGCAGTTGGTTCCAACAGCAGTCCGCTCAGCTCATTCTGCAAGGACTCCCGTGTATAGTTCCGCGTAATTGTCCCGCCAAGCGCAATCGAAATCTGCCCTGTCTCCTCCGACACAACCACAACCACGGCATCCGAATTTTCGCTCATGCCGATGGCTGCACGGTGCCGGGTGCCAAGTTCAATAGCCACATCATTGTTGCGTTTGGTCAGCGGCAGAATACAGCCTGCCGCATAGAGCATTCCGTCACGCATAATCATGGCGCCGTCGTGCAGGGGTGCTTTGTTAAAAAAGATATTGCAGATAATTGGCACACTCGGCATTGCCTCCACCACTGTGCCGGTATCCACAATGTCGCCCAAACGCGTACCGCGCTCAAAAACAATCAGCGCGCCTGTCTTGGTGCGGGACATACTCTCACATGCCTCCACCACAGCCAGGATGCCGCGCCGGAGCCGCTCTTGCCGTTCTTCCTCCTCATTGCTGTGTCCGCCGAAAATGGACCGCAGCCCGCTGACATGGCCGCGTCCCATTTTTTCCAGTGCGCTGCGCAGCTCCGGTTGAAACACCACGAACACACACACCAACCCATACTGGATAACATAGGTGAGCAGCGTCTTCATCATATAAAGCTGTGCCACATTCGCAAAAATCCAAACGACTAAAACAATGATGATGCCCTTCATCAGTTGGCCTGCGCGTGTTTCACGCATCAGTTTAATGGCATTGTAAATTACAACCGTTACCAGGAGGATGTCAATGATATCAATAAATCGAAAATTCAGAAAGACATTCTGCAGGCTTTCAAAAAACGATGATAGTTGGCCCACGGCTGTCCCTCCTTCCCTCACATCTGTTTTTCACTTCTCTATGAATTTAATTTTATCATATTAGAAAGGATATGCAATCTTTTTTCTGAAAAAGACAGCAAACTTCCAGAATCTTTTACTTTTTAAAACTACTTTTCGGCAATTTTCAGCACCGCCTGCGCAAAAGCCGCCATTTGTGCCGGAACTGTGAAGACGGACGGGCACACACGCACGGTGCCCCGCTCCAGCGTACCGCCAAAATTGTGTGCCCTTGGTGCGCAGTGCAGCCCTGCACGCACCGCAAATCCCATCTGGTTCAGTGCCGCGGCCACATCTTCACTGTCTTTGTTCGGCAGATTGAAGGAAAGCAGCGGTACAAAATACGGAGGCTCCGGGCGGGGCATATACAGCTCCACTTTCCCGGAGGCTCTCAACCGGTCATAAAGCATACAGACCAGTGCACTCTCATGCTGATAAATTCTTTTTTCCGTTTTGCGGCGTACAAAAGCGATGCCCGCACGCAGCCCAAGGATGCCGGGTACATTGATAGTGCCGCTCTCAAAACGTTCCGGCATCCCCTCCGGCTGTTCCAGACTTTCTGATGAAGTGCCAGTGCCGCCCTCAATAATTGTACTGAGTTTGGAGCCGTCCTGCGCAATCAGCAGTCCCGTGCCCATCGGCCCGTAAAGTCCCTTGTGGCCCGGCGCACATACATAGTCCAGACCAGTGTCTTTCATGTTGACCGGCAGAACTCCGGCTGACTGTGCGCAGTCCACACAGATGGGCACTTCATAAGCGTGGCACAGCGCTGCAATACGCTCGACCGGAAGGCGAATGCCCCAAACATTGGAGGCCTGCGTGCACACACACAAGCTGGTGTTCGGCTGAATTGCCTCGCGAAAAGCGTTCAGTGTGGCATCATTGTCACCCGGCACCACTTTTGCTTCTGTATAGGTGATGATCCCCTGTTGGCGCAGAGCTTCCAGCGGACGCATAACGGCATTGTGTTCCACACAGGATGTCACCACATGGCTGCCCGGTTTCACAGCACCCTTGATAACCATATTCAGTGCTTGTGTGCAGTTCATAACAAAAGAGACATCCTCTGGGCCGGGAGCACCGAAAAATGCCGCCGCTTCCTCCCGCGCGTGAAAGACCTGCTCCGCTGTTTCCATACTCATTTTGTGTCCGGCACGCCCTGGGTTCGCACCATATTTCCGCATGGCCTCCAGCATAGCGGCAGAAACCTGCGGCGGCTTCGGATAAGTGGTGGCGGCATTATCAAGATAAATCATCCTCCGCTCACCATTCCTTACGTCCAAGAACATGAATGTCGGCTTCACGCAGAATCTGCTCCGCCTCGTCCGCGCGCTCCGGCACATAGATGCCATATCCGCACCCGGGTGTATCCGGTGTACGAGGCAGGCGCTCAATATAGGCTCTGATGCCATGATTGAACAATATTTCACGGCCCTTCATTGCATAGGTGACAGAGCCAACGATAATTAGCTGCTTCAAAGGTATCACCTCTCTGTATTTTGATACAATACAGAATATGTCAGTACCCTCGATTATGTCTTTTTTGTCAAATCGAATTGTAACTAGTAATTTAATTATTTTTCAGGCGCTGCTTCCCTCTCCCGCAGCAGACAGACCGCATGAGCCGCTACTCCCTCACCTGCGCCGGTAAAGCCCAGTCCTTCCTCGGTGGTCGCTTTCACGCTCATCTGACCGGTCTCCACGGAACAGGCTGACGCCAGTTTCTGCCGCATCTGTAGAATATAAGGTCGGAGCTTCGGTTGCTGGCACAACACTGTAGCATCAATATTCTCAATTTCATATCCGGCCATGCGGACATGGCGGCAAACTTCCCGCAAAAGGAGCAAACTATCCGCGCCGGCATAGGCATCGTCAGTGTCCGGAAACAAGCAGCCAATGTCACCCAGCGCGGCGGCTCCCAACAGGGCATCCGAAACCGCGTGTGCCAGTACATCCGCGTCTGAATGTCCAAGCAACCCCCGGTCATATGGAATTTCTACACCGCCGAGAATGAATTTTCTGCCTTCAACCAGCCGATGAACATCATATCCGTGCCCGATTCTCATGCTTTCCGCTCTCTTTCCCGTAAAATTGCTTCTGCCGCCGGAATATCCTCCGGCGTTGTTAATTTAAGATTTGCATAGCTGCCCCGGCACAGGTGAACCGGTATCCCCGCCCGCTCAAAAAGCTGGCAGTCATCTGTAAAATCATCCTCTGCCGCGGCAATCAGCCTGCAGTATTGTTCCCGGTCAAAAACCTGCGGCGTCTGCACTGCCCACAGAGTACTGCGCTTTGGCGTATTCACGACAAAGCCATCCGCATTTGTTACTTTGATGGTGTCTTTGACCGGTACTGCCAATGCAGAAGCACCATATTCTGCGGCATCCTGCACAACAGCGGCAATTTCTTCCGGTGCAGTCAACACTCGCGCACCGTCATGCACGGCCAGTAAATCGCAGTCTCCGGCAGCTGCAGATCCGAGTGCCGCCGACTGCTGCCGGGTTTCGCCGCCCGATATGACCGCCGACAATTTCCCCGCACAGCCCCACTTTTCTGCCAAGCTACGAAAATGTGCCTCCTGCCCCCGCGGACAAACCAAAACCATCCGGTCAATGCACACCGCCGCCGCAAACGCACGCAGCGTATAAACCAGCGCAGGTACCCCCAAAAGCGGCAGTTCCTGCTTTGGCTTTCCCATCCGGGTGGAAGCACCCGCCGCCAAAATCAGTGCACAGCAGCTTTTTCGATTCATAGGCTCTGCTCCTTTTCCCATGGGAAGGAACGTAGATCAGGCAAATAAATGTCCGCCTGCTTCCGGATTTCCTCCCGCTCGTTTTTTGCCCGTGCATCCTCCAGCGCAACCACCTGAAAGCCGGCGGTCTTTGCTGTGTGGATAGCATAAAGTGCATCCTCAAAAACCGTCGTGTCTTCCGGCCGGCCGCCAAGCCGTCTGGCAGCTTCATAAAAAATTTCCGGCTTGTCTTTTCCGCTGCCAAAATCGCAGGTGGAAAGGATAAAGGAAAGCAGTTTTGTCAGGTGCAGACGGTCAAAAGCCGCGCGGATGCTTTTTTCATCCGTGCTGGAAACAATGCACATAGGCACTTGCAGTTTCTGCAGATGGCAAAGGAATTCCACTGCACCCGGCTTTGGCTGCACTTCATAAAGATATTTTTCATAAGGAATGCGGTTAATCTGCGCTTCCACTGCTTTGGGGGCATCCTGCACACCAAGCCGGCAAAAATACTGTGCCGTATCCTCCACTGTCATACTTCGCATAACCTGTCTCAGATCTTCCGGCACCGGAACCCCATAATTTTCCAACACAGTCCGACCCACATTGTCCCACACATACATGGAGTCCAACAATGTGCCGTCCATATCGAAAATCGCGTGTTTCACCTGCATAGTTGTTCCTCCGTTATTCTGATGATAAAATTATCTGCAAAAATTACAAATTTTTCTGCAGGGGATTCCTTTTCCATGAAAATTGATTATAATGGTAGATGATATTTTGTTTCTATTTGAAAGGTGGAACCTTCGTTTTGTTTACTGAAAATATTTCTCTTGCAGAAAAATTTCCTGCGCTGGCACAGCATGGCAGCACAGCCGTACTTACCTGCTACGCGCGCGATGCCCTGTCGGAAATCAACACTGACCGGATTTGGCCGGCAATCCTGATTTGCCCGGGCGGCGGCTATTCCTTCACTTCTGACCGGGAAGCGGAGCCGGTTGCACTGGAATTTCTTGCGCGCGGATTCCAGTGCTTTGTCCTGCGCTACACCTGCGCCCCGGCACACTTTCCCCTTCAACTTCAGGAAGCCGCCGCTGCTATGGCGTTCATCCGGAAAAATGCGGCACACTATCATGCTGATGCCGGCCGCACCGCTGTGATGGGCTTCTCGGCAGGAGGCCATCTCGCCGCTACTCTGTCCCTTTTCTGGGATGCACCGGAAGTCTGTGATACACTTTCCGTCGCACCGGCTGAAACCCGTCCGGACGCGCTTTGCCTCGGTTATTCGGTAATCACTGGCGGGCCTTATGCACACCGCGGCTCCTTTGACTGTCTGCTGGGAACGAATCCACCGGCAGAACTGCTGCACCGTCTCTCCCTGGAAAATAGCGTGCGTCCGGATATGCCGCCGGTCTTTCTGTGGCACACGGCAGATGATGACACCGTTCCGGTTGAAAATTCTCTTTTCTTTGCACTGGCTCTGCGAAAAGAAAAGGTTCCTTTTGAAATTCACATTTATCCGCACGGCTGCCACGGACTTTCCCTAGCCACCCTGCAGACACAGTCACTCGGTCAGCATCAGACTGTGCCGGAAGTTTCCGTCTGGCCGACACTCTTTACGGACTGGTTTAACCGGATGCTTCTTGGCGGGGCCGCGCCAAAAGACTGACTCAGCCAAATTTGCGGAAAGCGATGTTGATGTCTGCATTGCCGGAAATCCCGTCTATGTGGCCTTTCGATACATATTGCCAAATATCAAAATGATAATAGAAACTTGGCAACGGGCGGTACTCTGCATACCACATGGGAATAGAAGACAGCAATTTCAGGTCAAAAGTCGTGTAACCCATGTTTTTGTTGGTGTAGAAACACGGCTGATAACCTGCCGCTTTCACTCTGTCGCAGAAAACCTTTGTGAAAGAGGATACCTGCTCCGGTATCACGTTCTGTGTACGCAGGCCGGAAGTGCTTGTTTCTTCGCCTTCTCCCGGTTCCCAATCAAAAACGACCGGCCACGTCACATGATACGGCTTGATTTTTTCGATAACATAGTCGGCTTCTTCGGCTGCCTCAGAAGCGGATACTGCCTGTGAATAAAAATAAACGCCAAGCTTCAGTCCGGCAGCAGAGGCTTCCTTCATATTCTGTGTAAATTTTTCATCATCGAAAATGCTGCCTTTCGTTTGGCCACGGTAGCCAACACGGATAAAAGTAAAAGTCATTCCCACCTTTTTTACTTTTGTCCAGTTAATATTCCCCTGCCATGAGGACACGTCCACACCCTTAGAAGCATTTTTGTCCGCATAGGTACGAATGCCGTTTTCCACCGAAAATTTGCTGTCTTGATAGGCGTTCTTCGCAATGCTATATTTCGGTATCAGTTTCTGTCCTTCATAGCGGTCATGAATCAGAATCTCATTCGACGGAATCGATGCTTTTGGTCCTTCAATCCGGGTAAAAGCCCGGTGCATCAGGAAACCCAGCACAAAGACTGCCAGAGCGGCAGCGCTGATGATCAGCAGCCGATTTCGCTGCTTTCGGTATTTTTTTAAACGAAAAAAACGGGATAGCCGACTCATGAAATCTTCCTTCCATCACGTACTTATAAAGTCGATTTTACACGAAACCCATGCAAAATGCAAATTCAATCCGGATTTTCCATTACTTCAGAACAATTTTAGACAGACAAAATGCTGCGACCCTGTGTTGTGAAAGGGCTGCAGCATTTTTTATCGTCTATTTTTCCACACTTCCGCAGTGAAAAGTGGAAAAATCAGATTGCGTGTAAATTTTTCAGTGAAAAGTCAAGAATCGGTGCCGAATGCGTCAGTGCGCCACTGGAAACATAGTCCACACCAATGTCACGAATCTGCTCAATGTTGTCGCGGGTAATGTTGCCGGAGCATTCGGTCAGTGCGCGGCCATTCACCATCTGCACTGCTTTCCGCATCTGGTCAGCGGTCATATTGTCCAGCATGATAATATCCGCGCCGGCTTCCAGTGCTTCCCGCAGCATCTCAAGGTTTTCCACTTCCACCTCAATTTTTCGGACAAAAGGTGCATACGCGCGTGCCATTTCAACGGCCTGCTTTACACCGCCCGCCGCGCTGATATGATTGTCCTTAATCAGGACACCGTCCGAAAGATTATAACGATGGTTGTTTCCCCCGCCGATACGGACCGCGTATTTTTCAAACAGACGCATATTCGGTGTGGTTTTGCGGGTGTCCAACAGTTTTGTTTTGCTGCCTTTCAGCAGTTCCGCCACTGTGTGCGTATAGGTGGCAATGCCGCTCATGCGTTGCAAATAGTTCAGTGCCGTGCGTTCTCCGGACAGAATGGCACGCATATCTCCGGACACGACAGCAATCCGCTCCCCGCAGCGAATACAGTCACCGTCCTGAAAAACGTTTTCCACTTTCACGCCTTTATCCAACAGTTCAAAGACACGGCGAAAAACATCGATACCGGCAAGGACGCCGTCCTGCTTGCAGAGCAGGTCTGCCTGTCCCTGTTTGGCTTGCGGCATCACCGCATTGGTCGTAACATCTTCGCTGGTGATGTCCTCTTGCAGCGCCTCCATCAGCAGATGGTCTGCGTTTAGTCTTGCGGTTACCGGATTCATGCCTGCTTTCTCCTTTGCTTTTGCCGCCTGATTTCCGTCTGAACGGCGGCAATATTGTCAGCGTAATACTGTGAAAGATTTTCATAGTCGGAAAGATGAAACAAATTTTCCGTTTCATCCGGCTGTGTCTGGGAATGCAAACGAATGTCGTGTGCAGCACGCTCCGCAAAGACAAGGCTTTCCAGCAAAGAATTGCTTGCCAGACGATTCGCGCCGTGCACACCATTGCAGGCGGTTTCTCCCACTGCGTAAAGATGCTCCATGGTTGTCTTACTGGAAAGATTCACATGAATGCCACCCATGAAATAATGCTGAGCAGGCACAACCGGCACCCAATCACGGTGAATGTCAATGCCTTCCTCCTGACAGCGCTCACAAATATTCGGAAAACGCTTCTCAATGTCCGGACAGCGCACAGTTTGCATATTTAGCCACACATGTTGGGTTCCGTCTTTTTCCATCTGTTTCAGGATGGCCTGTGTCAACAGGTCGCGCGGAAGCAGTTCATTGGTAAAGCGCTCACCGTTTTTATCCAGCAGGACTGCCCCCTCCCCGCGCACAGACTCAGAAATCAGGAAACTGCGGCCCGGTTTTTTGGAGTAAAGCGTTGTCGGATGAATCTGCACATAATCCACATTCTCCAGTTTCACACCATGACGGATAGCAAGTGCTACACCGTCACCGGTCAAATGCGGATAATTGGTGGAATGTTCATACACACCGCCGACACCGCCGCATGCCAGCACGACATCCGGCACATAAACCGGCTCCACTGTGCCGTCTTTCATTTGCAGGACAGCGCCTTTACAACCGTTGCCGTCACACAGCAAATCGACCAGCGTGGTGTGCGTCAAAATTGTCACATTCGGCAGCTTCTGTACACATTCCAACAGGCATCTGGTAATTTCTTTTCCGGTGCAGTCCTCATGGTAAAGGATACGCGGAGCCGAATGCGCACCTTCACGGGTAAACTGCAGCTCACCGTTTTTGCGGGTAAAGTCCACACCGCATTCCGCCAGTTCCCGAATAATGTGCTGAGAGGAGCGAATCATAATGCGGACAGAGTCCCGCCGATTCTCATAATGTCCGGCACGCAGAGTGTCCTCAAAATATGCAGCATAATCGGCATCATTTTTCAGCACACAGATGCCGCCCTGCGCTAAAAAAGAATCGCTCTCGTCCAGTTCCGCTTTCGTAATCATCAGCACATGGGAAGTTCGCGGCATATGCAGTGCCAGGAACAATCCAGAGACTCCAGTGCCAACCACTAGAACATCATATTTCGCTAATTTTTCCATTTCATTCATCTCGTTATATAATTTCAGGAAAGGTCGAGCATACGCTGAAGCGGAGCGTGTGCCCGCCGAATACTGTCTGCATCCATGTGTACCGCAGGCGTGCCATTTTCCAGTGCCGCAATAACTTTGTCAAGCGTCACGCGCTTCATGTTGGGGCATATCTGCTCCTCATGCAGCGGGTAGAACTTTTTGCCCGGATTCTGTTTTTTTAGTTCATACAGAACGCCATGCTCAGTGCCGATAATAAATTCCCCCGCACTATTCTCTCCGGCATAACGGATGATGCCCGCTGTGCTGCCCGCATAGTCCGCCAAAGCCGAAACTTCCGGCCGGCACTCCGGATGCACCAGTACCGGCGCCCCCGGATGTGCTGCCTTTGCCGCACGCACATCCGCCGCTGACAGGAAAGCATGAACAGGGCAGCAGCCATCATTAAAAATAAAGTGTTTTTCCGGAATCTGTGCCGCGACAAACCGCCCCAGATTTTCGTCCGGAATAAAGAAAATATTGTGATTTGGCAATGCCTTCACAATTTTCAGCGCATTGGCACTGGTCACACAGACATCCGCGTGCATTTTCAGTTCCGCCGTGGAATTGACATAGCACACCACAGCAAGGTCGTCATACTGCGCCTGCATTTCCGCAATGCGTTCTACTGTTGCCATATGTGCCATGGGACAGTCCGCATTTGCAGCCGGCAGCAGCACAGTTTTGTCCGGATTGAGTATTTTGGCGCTCTCTCCCATAAATCGGACACCGCACATCACAATCGTCTGCTCCTGCACCTGCTCGGCAATTTGGCTAAGGTAGAAAGAATCCCCCACAAAATCCGACACAGCCTGCACTTCGTCCGGCGTATAGTAATGCGCGAGGATGACCGCATTCTTTTCCTTCTTCAGTTCCTGTATCCGCAACAGCTTTTCATCCATCAGTTTTCTACGCTCCCGGCCCTCTGCCGCAATTTCAAAAAGCAGTCCGCCTGAAATTTAGTATTTGCATTAGTATAGCATATATATTGACATATGACAAGACACATTTGGCATTGCAAATCAAAGCATTAAAAAAGCCGCCGCAGAAGTTTCCCCCCACGGCGGCTTGAAACGAACTTAGTATTTGCTGTTTGTATTGCTGGAACTGGCTTCTTCAGCGGGCAGATCTTCTTCTTTCTGCGGCTGATATGCGGGCTGGGACTGCTGCGGCTTTGCTGCTGTGCTGCCGCCTCCCAGTGCAATATAGTTGCCGCTGCTATCTTTCTGTGTAAAGTCTGTATGCAGCTTAAACCTACCAACGGATTCTTTCAACATCTGTGCCTGACCGGAAAGTTCCTCACTTGCAGCAGCCGTTTCCTCGGCAGTTGCAGAATTCGTCTGTACCACACTGTTAATCTGTTGGATGCCACTGGTCACACGTTCCACAGCAGAGGCCTGCTCTTCCGAGTCATGTGAAATCTTGCCAATCGTTGTGGTAATCTTGTCAATCGACTGCACAACAGTGGAAAGAGATGCGGCTGTCTGGTGGACAATATCTGTGCCTTCTTTTACAGCACTCTTAGAAGTTTCAATCAGCTTTGCGGTACTCTGAGAAGCAACCTGACTCTTATTTGCAAGGTTGCGCACTTCATCTGCCACCACTGCGAAGCCTTTGCCGGCCGCACCGGCACGCGCTGCTTCAACGGACGCATTCAGCGCAAGAATATTCGTCTGGAAAGCAATATCTTCAATCGTCTTAACAATCTTTGCAATCTGTGCAGAACTTTCGCTGATGTTATTCATGGCAGCAATCATCTGCTGCATTTTTTCGTTGCTTTCCGTCATTTCATTCTGGCAAACCCCCGCAGCATTGTTTGCTTTCTCCGCATGGGCCGCATTTGCCTTAATCTTCTTGGTAATATCTTCGACGGTTCCAGACAGCTCCTCCAAAGAGGATGCCTGCTCGGTTGCGCCTTGGCTAAGGGCCTGCGCCGCGCTGGAAACCTGATCGGAACCAACAGAAACCTGGTTTGCCGATTCATCGATGCTCAGCAGAGTGGAAGCAAGGGAACCATTGATATTACGCAGATAATTTACTAAATTGAGAAAATCACCGGTATATGCTTCCAGATGATTGGAATGCACTTCAAAGTTACCTTTGCCCATTTCTTCCAGCAGATAGCCCTGATCCTGAATTACGGTGTTCAGTTTGGCTGTCAAAGTGCGGATGGAATTCGACAGACTGCCCAATTCATCTTTGGAATGGTAGTTCAAGGTAACCTCATCAAAATGACCGGTTGCCATCTTCTGTGCGGCATTCTCAATTTCCTGCACTGGCCGTGTGAGCAGCCGTGTCAGATAGTTGGCAAGGAACACCGTAAGAACAACTGCCGCCAAGGACAAAATAACCGCAAGGACCAGTGCGACGGCGGCTGTTGTTTCGCTGTTACCATAATATACGTCTGCACTCTTCTGAGCATCTTGCTGCACTTCATTCAGTGTGGTAATCATGTTATCCAAAATAGGCTGATAGTTGGAAAAATACAGGTCAGATGCACGCACACTCTCGCGCTGGGAAGCAGCCGTCAGTATTTGTTCCCGCACGCTTGCTGCTTTATCCATGGAAGTAAGAACATTCTTCAGCTTGGTCTGATCACCTGAATATACCTCTGAAAGCTGCTTGAGGTTTTCACTGTAAGCACCCAGATTTTTCTTGGCAGACTGCACATAGCCGTCAACTTTAGTAGCATCGTCTGTCATAATGGCATAGCCAACAAATTTTGCGCCTGCTTCAAGAGAGGTGGTTGTTTCTCCTGCCAGCATAACAGACTTATAGGCATGTCCATAGAAGGATTTAAACTGATTGGATATGGCATTCAAACTTGCAATAGATACAATGGCCATGCAGATAACCACAGCCAGTATGATAGAAAATGTTACACGCAGCTTTTTCCCGATTTTCATGTTCCTCATAAAGATTCCTCCAGTTCACCGATCTTTTTCGGCCATTAAAAAATTTCGTTTACATGAAATTGCCGGATATTCTTGTGCGGAAGACGAGTCTGCATAAGCAATGCCTTCTGTTGAGCCAAGGTTATATCCGCTGCAATAAAATTCACATATTGGAATTATTATAATTCATATTTTGACATTTGTCTACAAAAAATTTTCAAAGATGAAGAATTGAAAGGGTGAAACCAAGAAATTTCTTCTACATGAAAAGCATTGTCAAGTAAATGAATTTCCGGATCTGTATCATAAAAAAAGAAGCAGCCGCTGCAAAAAGTGAAGTGCAGAGACTGCTTCTCATTTATAACTACAACTATGTATTTTAATATTTGCTGGTCTGTGGTTCTTCCGGCTCGGGTGCGCTGACTTTTGCCATTTGCACTGCAGCGGGTTTTGCCTTTACTTCTACAAAGGTCTTCTTTTCTTCCGGTGCCTTTTGCCGCTGAAACTTTCCAACGGTTTTCTTCAGCGTCTGTGCCTGACCGGAAAGTTCCTCACTGGCGGCAGCCGTTTCCTCTGCGGTTGCGGAATTTGTCTGCACCACATTGCTGATTTGCTCCACGCTTTCGGAAACACGCGATACCGCGCTTGCCTGCACGCCGGAATCGCGGGAAATCTTACCGATGGAAGAAGTTATCCGTCCAATCGATTCGACTGCTTTGGAAAGTGCCTGTGCAGTTTCATTCACAATCTGTGCACCGCGGGTAACATTTTTCAAAGAAGTTGCAACCAGCTGTGAAGTGTTCTTGGAAGCTTCCTGACTCTTGTTTGCAAGGTTGCGCACCTCATCCGCAACCACTGCAAAGCCTTTGCCAGCCGCACCGGCATGGGCAGCCTCAACGGAAGCATTCAGTGCAAGGATATTGGTCTGGAAAGCAATGCCTTCAATCGTTTGAACAATCTTTGCAATTTGGCGGGCACCATCGCTGATATCGTTCATGGCATTGACCATTTGCTCCATCTTTTGGTTGCTCTCCATCATGTCTTTTTGGCAGGCCGCCGCTTCTGTATTTGCTTTTTCCGCATGTCTGGCGTTTGCCTGAACCTTGGTCGAAATGTCGCCAACCGTGCCGGTCAGTTCCTCCAACGTACTTGCCTGCTCAGTGGCACCCTGACTCAGGGACTGTGCCGCACTGGAAACCTGGTCAGAACCAGCGGAAACCCGACTTGCGGCTTCATCTATGTCAGTCATTGCTGCACTGAGCGAATTGGTGATGCCGCGCTGATACTCCAGCATTTTCGTCAATTCACCAACATAGGTGTCCATCTTATTAGACTTCACTGTAAAGTTTCCTTCGCCAATCTGAGAAAGGACATACCCCTGATCAGCAATCACAATGCTGAGGCTGTCCGCAAGCTGCTGGATGGAATTGCACAAATCCCCAAGCTCATCTTTGGAGTGATAACGGAAGCTGACATCACTGAACTGTCCCGCTGCCATTTTTTTTGCCGCACCCTGAATTTCGTGAACTGGGAATTTAATGAGGCGGGAAAGATGAACACCAAGACACCACGTCACAACAATCGTCAATATCATCAGACAGCAAACGGTAATCAACACAATTACCTTTGTCTGTTTAGCAGCATTGAAACATTCATCTGCGCGATTTTGAGATTCGACATTGAGTGAATAAATGGAATTGGATACACTCTCCATTGCCGGCTCATATTTGTTAAGGAAAGTGCTGGACGCCTCGGACTGGTGTTTCGCTGCCAAGATGTCCGAAATCTGCTGCTCAAGTTTTGAAAGGTTATCAGACGATTTCACAATTTCATTGAGCTTCTGTGTCTGCGCGCCATTGTAAACCTTTTCCAGACTGTTCAGGCTCGTTGTAAACTGCGCATAGTCATTTTTGGCATTCTCCAAATACTGTGTCTGCTGTTTTGCGTCAGTCGCCAGAATTGCAAAGCTGATGTCTTTCGCGGTAATCTGCAGGTAATCACCGGTTGTGCCGGAAAGCTGTGTCGTCTGATACTCATGTTCATGGAAATTATCAAATTCACCGGAAACCCGGACAAGGCCGCCGATGGAAGTACACGCGGTAATGAAATACAGAATCTGAATAATTACAAATGCTACTGTAATCTTTTTTTGTATCTTTAGGTCCGTCATAAAACTCTTCAAGAATATCCCTCCGCTGTGTATGAATTTTTTAAGCCGGATTTGGCACAGTCAATCGCCGCCCCTTCCACTTTTGGCACAACAGAAACCGGCAAAGCCACGCGTGATTCTTCTCGCAAAGGGCCCTGCACTATGAGAAAGTCTGCCGGTCATGTTATCCATGAATGGCGAAGTGACAAATTGATTGTGAATTTATGAAAGTGATTCTAACTAATTTCTGTCAAATCCTAACTAAATTATCGCACTATCTCTTCATTTTATCAACAATGTTTTCCAAAATTTTGAAGAAAAATTCTTCGCACATTCATTGACAATATCTGGGCAAATGTGATACGCTTATAAAGAGTAGATATTGGCTTAAAAACTGACAAAATCATTCATAAATCCTTCTGAAAAGAGAGTTTTCATCCGTTTTGGCATTTGTCAAATCGCATTAACTGCTGAAAAGAGGTCTCTTCTGATATGAAAACAAACCCCGCTTCAAACGAAAATCACTTTTCCCCCGGCACCTTTCTGCGCAAGTTCTGCGCTTCCGTGCTGGCTTTTGCTGTAACGCTTTCTGCCTTTACAGGCATGCCTGCCGCACAGGTACACGCAGCAGACCCGCCCACACCCGCTGACTGTGGTGCAATTACAAAGCTGGTGGCGCAGGACGACCTGCAAAAGGGAATGACAATCGGCGGCGAAGCCGGCAAAGACAATGTTTATTCCTATTCTTGGCCTGGTTCGGAAGTAAGCGCTACCGACTTGACAATTGGCTATCAGTTCACCATACCGGCAGATAAATTGAAGGTGGATGTAAACAACAAAATCGCCGCTGCTGCCAACAATCAATATGATTTGCAGCTTCCGCAGAAAATCCGGGACGGCGTCCTGCAGAGTGCTGGAAAGAATCCCACAGACACTTTTACAGATGATTTATCTGTTTCCTTTAAGAATTCTGTCATGATTGGAGTCACCTCACATAACAGTTATACAGCCGGAAAAGTTCAAGTGACAGGTGGAACAGACGGCAAAGCCGTACTGATTTTCGGCAAGAACAAAGATGGAGTTGATTGCCCTGACTATGACAAATTTTTGGGCCTCTATTCTGACAACAGCAATTTAGATAATCTGCCCGCTTGTTCTTTTACATTGACAAGTACCATTAGTAAGAAGAACATCAATCCTAATAAA
>JAKVJJ010000030.1 GCA_022487055.1 Oscillospiraceae bacterium | reverse complement strand
CAGGTACTTGCCGCTGCTTCAGCACAGAAGTGAGGAAAATAAAATGATGAAGTTGGTAATCTTAGCAGGTGGGCTTCCAAGTTCTATCAATGAAGAATCACAGGGTGTGCCAAAGCCAATGGTGGATATTGGAGGAAAGCCGCTGCTGTGGCATATTATGAAATACTTTGCACAATACGGTATCCATGATTTTATTATCTGCGCAGGATACAAGTCTGATTTGATTAAACAATATTTTATGAATTATTATATTTACCGGTCAGACATTACTGTAAATTTAGCAGAGAATAAGGTGACCATTCATAACAATAAAACAGAGCCGTGGGATGTAACCGTATTGGACACTGGATTAACTGCGACAACAGCGGCACGCGTTTGGCAGGTGAAGGAGTATGTGGGAACCAAACCATTTTTAATTACTTACGGCGACTGTTTATCTGATATTTCGGTTCGGCATTTGCTGCAGGCACATTCTGAGAGCGGTCATATTTTAACGGTTGCAGTTGCCAGGCCAACCGGACGCAATACAGTATTGCAGATTGGGAAATCTGGCGAAATAGAAAATAATGCTTTGCAGCCCGGCACAAGTGCGGGTGCATGGGTAAATGCCTGCACAATGGTTACAGATAATCGGATTTTTCATTATGTCCATCAGGAGCAGGAAACATTTGAAAAAGATGTATTAAATGAACTGGCAGAGAACCATGAGGCAACTGCTTATTTTCACAGCGGCTTCTGGTGTCCGGTGGAAACAGTCCGTGACAGAAACTTTGTAACCCAGCTGTGGGATTCCGGAGCAGCTCCGTGGAAAATTTGGAAAGACTAGGACTTGCATATGAAAGTGGTTATTTTGGCTGGCGGAAAAGGAACACGCATTGCGGAAGAAAGTGCATATCGGCCGAAACCAATGGTCGAAATTGGCGGGCGCCCAATCTTATGGCACATTATGAATTGGTATGCGTCATTTGGATACACAGAATTCATTATCTGCTGTGGCTATAAAGGACAGATGATCAAGCAGTATTTCTTAGATTACTACATGAAGAATTCCAGTATCCACATCAATTTGAAAACTGGCAGGATGGAGAGGCTATCCGGTTCCGTTGAACCGTGGAAAGTGACCTTGGTCAACACCGGATTGGAAACTTTAACGGCAGGCAGGTTGCTGCAAGTACAAAAGTACATGGATGGTGATACATTTATGCTTACCTATGGAGATGGTGTTGGGGACATCGATATTCCGGAGCTGCTAAACTTTCACCGCAAAAGTGGAAAAATAGCGACCATTTCCGTTACGAAACCGGAGGGAAGATTTGGCGCAGTGAAACTGGATGAAAGTTCGGGGCTGGTCAGCGGATTTCGTGAAAAAGCAAGGCTGGACCAATCGTGGGCGAACATAGGGTTTGCAGTGTTTTCCTCAGATGTTTTTCAGTATTTGGGGGACGGCAGCAGTATGCTGGAAAAAGAGCCCTATGAAAAGCTGGCGAGTGACAGGCAGATGGCTGCATACTTACACCATGGCTTTTGGTCGCCAATGGATACCATTCGGGACAAGAAGTATCTGGAACAGATGCTCAAAAGCGGAAATGCTCCTTGGATTCCGGCGGCAAATTATTTTTAATTATGAAATCAGAGTGCAGTAAAATAACTGAGCTCTGATTTTTTTTAGTTGTCCTTCCTTTCTGCGTCCATGCTGCATAGACGTCAAAATACTGCTTAGAATCATAAAGTTAGGTATTGTGGTCTGCATATCAAAGTTTGGCTCCAAGGCAATTTTATCTGCACAGAGTGAAATAATATACAAATTCATAGAATATTCAGAGCTTATCTGTTTTCACTTTCCGACGCATGTGGTATAATAAAAGAAATAACTGCCTCTAACTAGAGATGGGAGATGGTCGCTGAATGAACAAAATCAAGCAGAGAACACTGCAGGATGGTGTCCATTTCAGAAGCGTTCAGGATACAAAATTTAAAACATTCCGGATTTCTGTTAATTTTCTGCTTCCACTGAAACAGGAAACTGCGGCGGCAAATGCACTGATTCCTTTTCTGCTCAGCCGGTGCAGCAGCGAATATCCGGATTTTACCCAGATGAGCCGCAAAATGGCGTCCCTTTATGGTGCGTCTCTCAGTTCTGATGTTGGCAAACTGGGGGATATGCAGGTGCTGACTTTAACGGCCAGCGCGATTGCCGACCGCTATGCGCTTCATGGAGAGGCACTGACCGCACAGCTTACACAGGTGCTGTGCGGTGCCATTTTTTCTCCAGCACTGGAGGACGGGCTTTTCCGGGAGGATGACTTCCGGCAGGAGCAACGGCAGACGCTGGCGGATTATAATGATAAGCGTATTTATGCATTGCTTCGCTGCACACAGATTATGTGTGCAGGCGAATCGTTTGGCATCAGCCGCTATGGTTCCCGTGAAGATGTGGAAAAGCTGACGCGCAGGCAGGTGACTGCCGCATGGGAAAATATGCTTCGCACAGCACGGGTGGAAATCCTTGTGATGGGCGATGTGGACCCGGAACCGGCTGCACAAGTGTTTTCGGATGCTTTCCACAAAATCGAGCGTTGCTGTCAGTCACGGAATGAAGCACACAGTTTCGGGCGCATTGGCGATATTCCGCGTGTAACGGAACATCAGGATGTCACACAGGGGAAAATGGTGCTTGGCCTGCGCACATCTGCTTCCCAGTTTGGAGAAACGGAGCTGGTTCCCGCAACGCGGCTGATGAGCACGATTTATGGCGGTACACCAAATGGCAAGCTGTTCCTCAATGTCCGTGAAAAGCTGAGTCTGTGCTATTACTGCAGCTCCGCCTATAACTCGGCGGCGGGACTGATGTTCGTGCAAAGCGGCGTGCAGTTTCAGAATATGAAGAAAGCAGAGCAGGCGATTCTGGAACAACTGGATTCGGTGAAGGATGGATGTTTCACAGACGATGACATTGCAGCGGCAAAACTTTCCATGGTAAACAATTATCACACAGTGGGGGATTCCCTTCCTGCGTTGGATGGATGGTATCTGTCACAGTCACTGGCAAAGATTATTTATACACCGGAAGAATATGCGGATATGATTGGGGCAGTCACCCGTGAACAGATTGTCAAAGCGGCAGCAAGTGTTCGTCTGGACGCAGTTTACTGCCTGATGGGACAGAAGGAGGGCAATGCCGAATGAACAAAATGCAGGAAGTTCATATGAAACGTGCAGGGGAATCCTATTATGAAATGCGCCATCCTTCCGGACTGCGGATATTTGTTTTCCCAAAGCCGGAGAGCCATTCCACTTATGCGATATTTGGTACCAGTTACGGTTCGATTGACAATGTGTTCCGCCGTTCCGATGAAAAAGATGTGACGCGCGTTCCGGCAGGCATTGCCCATTATCTGGAACATAAGATGTTTGAAAATGAAGACGGGGTAGACACTTTTGTGCGCTATGCCAAGACCGGCGCCAATGCCAATGCCTACACTTCTTTTGATAAAACGTGCTATCTCTTTTCCTGCTCCGACAACTTTTACGATTCACTGGAAATTTTGCTAGACTTTGTGCAGAAGCCTTATTTCACTGATCAGACCGTGCAGAAAGAGCAGGGCATTATCGGGCAGGAAATCCAGATGTATGAGGATGATCCCACATGGCAGGTGCTTTTCAATATGTTGGGCGGGATGTATCATAACCATCCGGTCAAACTCAACATTGCGGGTTCAGAGCAGAGCATCGCGGAGATTACGCCGGAGCTTCTTTATCAGTGCTATCATACTTTCTATAATTTAAATAATATGGCGCTGTGTGTGGCAGGTAATGCGGACCCGGAAAAAGTGCTGGAGGTTTGTGACAAGATGCTCCAGCCGAGCGAAGATGTGCGTGTGGAGCGTATCTTTGAACCCGAACCGGATTCTATCCTCAAGCCGTGCATTCACAAAAAAGGGAGCGTTGCGTCGCCTCTCTTTTACCTCGGCTTTAAAGAAAATGCGTCCCGCCGTGCCACAGCGGAGGAAACCGTGCAGACAGAGATTCTGCTGGAGGCACTTGCCGGCGATTCTTCACCACTTTACCGCCGTTTGCTGGATGCCGGACTTATCAACGAGTCAAGTTTCGGCGGGGACTATCTGGAAGGTCCGGGTTATGCCTGCGTGACCTTCAGCGGGGAGTCGAAAGATCCGGACAAAGTGGCGGAGGAGATACGGAAAGAAGTGGATTCCGTGCGCAGAAACGGCTTGAATCCGGAACTTTTTGAAGACGCGAAACGCACAATATACGGCAGCATTATTTCCGGATTCAACAGCCCGGAAAATATCGCTAACAGCATGATTGCGGCGTGTTTTGCCGGACGTTCCATTGCGCCGGACGCAGATGCGGCGGCCGATGCGACATCGGAAGACATCCTTGCAAGGTTGCAGAAACAGCTTTTGCCGCAGAATGCGGTGCTCTCTGTGGTCGAACCCTGAGCCTTTCAGGGTTACATAAATTATGCAGACAGAAAAGGACTGACAAATGATGTTTCATGTACAATTTCCCGGCCTTGGCCTTCAGCTGGAAATCGACCGGATTGCATTCAGTATTGGCTCTTTCCATGTTTACTGGTATGGAATCATTATTGCGCTGGGGTTTATCCTTGCGGTTATCTATGCAATGAAAAGCGCTCCGAAATTCGGTCTTGATCCGGATAAACTGATGAACTGCATTATCGTGGGAATTATCTGCGGCATTGTCGGTGCCCGTGCTTACTATGTGATTTTTTATCCGGGTGATATGTACCTTAAAGATCCCTCGAAAATTTTCGGCATCCATGACGGCGGTCTTGCCATTTATGGTGGCGTTATCGGTGGACTGCTGGGCGGCTGCATTACGGCAAAAGTCTGCAAACAGAAAATTTCTTCTGTGCTGGATATTGCCTCCCTTGGTTTCCTGATTGGGCAGGGCATTGGCCGCTGGGGCAATTTCATCAATCAGGAGGCATTCGGAATTCAGACCACACTGCCATGGGGCATGGTGAGCGAAAATACCGGCAATGTTCCGGTGCACCCTTGCTTTTTCTATGAATCCATGTGGTGTCTGCTGGGCTTTGTCCTGCTGCATTTTTACAGCCGGAAGCTGCGCCGCTATGACGGACAGATTTTCTTGCTGTACCTGCTGTGGTATGGTGTGGAGCGTTTCTTTGTGGAGGGGCTGCGCACAGATAGCCTGCTGATTCCCGGTTTGCCTCTGCGGGTTTCTCAGGTTCTGGCAGGTGTGCTGGTTATATTCAGCGCTGTGGTGCTGATTATTCTGCACAACCGCACGGTTCTCAGCGGCAGCGGCAGCCCGCGCGTTATGGCACTTAACAGTGTGGTCGATGATGTTCCGGCGGACTTGGTGGAGGATGAACCTGCCCAGCAGCCGGACAGCGCGGAGGATACGGAGGAACCAACGAAAGAAATCAAACGGCAGTGACCGGAGGAACGAATATGGAAAAACGAATTGACGGAAAAGCCATCGCGGCAGCAGTACGGGGGCAGGTAAAAACCGACACTGCCGCCATGAAAGCGGACGGCATTACACCAGGACTTGCGGTCGTACTGGTTGGGGATGACCCGGCTTCCCGCACTTATGTGCGCAATAAACATAAGGATTGTGAGGAAACCGGTATTTACAGTGAGGTGCATCATCTGCCGGATTCCACTTCTCAGAAAGACTTGATGGCATTGATAGCGGAGCTGAATGCCAGAGCCGATATTGACGGTATCCTGGTGCAGCTTCCGCTTCCAAAAGGATTGGATGAAAGGGAAGTCATCAACGCCATTGCTCCCGATAAGGATGTAGATGCGTTCCACCCGGAAAATGTGGGACATATTATGATTGGCGACTATACGTTTTTGCCTTGCACACCGTCGGGTGTGATGGAAATGCTGCACCATGAACAGATTCCTGTGGATGGGAAGCGCTGTGTTGTTGTCGGCAGAAGCAATATTGTCGGCAAACCAATGGCCATGCTGCTGCTCCATGAAAACGGCACAGTAACCATTTGTCACAGCCATACGCAGAAGCTAAAGGAAATCTGCCAAGAAGCGGATATTTTGGTGGCGGCAGTGGGCAGGCCGAAATTCATTACCGCTGATATGGTAAAGCCGGGCGCTGTGGTGATTGACGTTGGCATGGACCGTGATGAAAATGGAAAACTCTGCGGCGATGTTGACTATGCGGCAGTGGAGCCGATTGCTTCCCGCATTACGCCGGTTCCGGGCGGGGTTGGCCCGATGACCAGAGCAATGCTGCTGAAAAATACACTGACGGCTGCCCGCCTGCACCATAGGCAGGCACAGCCAAGTGACCGGGAGTAAAGCGGGATGTCCAATCTGCTTGACCGGATTCAGACTCCTGCAGATTTGAAAAAGCTTTCCATGAAAGAACTGCAGGAGCTCTGCGGAGAGATACGTTCTTATATCATCCAAACCGTGGCACACAATGGCGGCCATCTTGCATCTAACCTCGGCACGGTGGAACTGACTGTGGCGCTGCACCGTGTCTTTGGCACGCCGGATGATAAAATTGTGTGGGATGTCGGGCATCAGGCGTATACACACAAAATTCTGACCGGGCGCAAGGACCAGTTTCCGACCATCCGCACACAGGGCGGTCTTTCCGGCTTTCCAAACCGGCAGGAAAGCGAGTGGGATGCTTTTACCGCAGGACACAGCAGTACTTCGATTTCCGCGGCGCTCGGCATCGCACAGGCACGAGCACTGAAAGGAAAGCCCGGCCATGTGATTGCGGTGATTGGCGACGGTGCGTTGACGGGCGGGTTAGCCTATGAAGGTTTAAACAATGCCGGCCGTTTTGGCAAGAACTTTATTGTTATCCTGAACGATAATAAAATGTCCATTTCCCGCAATGTGGGCTCCATTGCCCGCTATCTTGCCCATATGCGCACCAAACCGGGGTATCTGAAAGCAAAGTCAAATGTCGAAACGATAATGAACCGAATACCAGTTATCGGGCCGCCAGTGTGGGCAGCCTGTCATTCTCTGAAAGCGGTGCTGCGTTCTTTGCTGTATAACAGCACGCTGTTTGAGGATATGGGCTTCTACTATTACGGTCCGTTTGACGGCCATGACTTGCCGCATTTGATAGAAGTGCTGGAAAGTGCCAAAACGATTGACCATCCGCTTCTGTTGCATATCGTAACAGAAAAGGGCCGCGGCTATTCCTATGCGGAAAAAAATCCGGGCGCTTTTCATGGTGTGTCCAGTTTTAATGTTCAGACAGGCAAATCTTCTGCCACGTCTGTTGGGGAAAAATACAGCGCTGTGTTTGGGCGGGCACTGTGTGGCTTTGCCGAGGAGGACAGCCGCATCTGTGCCATTACCGCAGCAATGAAAACCGGCACTGGTCTGGAAGAATTCAGCCGCCGGTTCCCGCAGCGTTTTTTTGATACCGGCATTGCGGAGGAACATGCGGTTACTTTTGCGGGTGGGCTTGCCAGCCAGGGAATGATTCCGGTATTTGCTGTGTATTCCACATTTTTACAGCGCGGTTATGACCAGATTATTCACGATGTGGCGATTCAGCGGGTAAAGGTTGTGTTTGCGGTGGACCGTGCCGGGATTGTGGGGGAGGACGGGGAAACGCATCAGGGTATTTTTGATGCGGCTTTCTTTAATGCGATACCCGGCATGACGGTTTATTCCCCTTGCTACTATGATGAAATGATTACAGACTTGCGCCGTGCTTTGTATGAGATACCTGGCATGGCGGCGGTGCGTTATCCGCGTGGGACTGAACCTTTCCGGCCGGTGGATTTTCTGCATAACGGTGATGGATTTGACCGCTATGGCAAGGCGGAGGCGCCCTGTGCGATTGTTACTTACGGCCGTTTGTTTGCGCAGGCGTGCCAGGCACGGAGTCAGCTTCAAAAAATTGGAATTGATACAGAATTGATTAAGCTTGACCGCATTAAACCGTTGCCGGAGGACGCACTAAAAGCCGTGGCGGAAAAGCAGGCGGTTTTCTTCTTTGAGGAAGGAATGCAGTCCGGCGGAGTGGGCGAGCATTTTGAAAGTATGCTGTATGAGAAGGAAAATTACTGCGGAATGTGCCGCGTGCATGGTATTTTAAATTTTGTTGCACACGCTACGGCTGCACAGTGCCTGCACACATTGGGGCTGGATGCGGACGGGATGGTGCAGACGATAGTATCGGAGTGGAAACAACAGTGAGTGATAAAGTAAGGCTTGACTGCTTGATGGTTGAGCAGGGCCATGCGGAGAGCCGTGAAAAAGCAAAGGCCATCATTATGTCCGGGGATGTATTCATCCAGAATCAGCGCTATGACAAGCCGGGCATGATGGTAGCAAAGGATGCGGTGCTGGATGTGCGCGGCGGGCTGCGCTATGTGAGCCGCGGCGGACTGAAACTGGAAAAAGCGATGGCCCAGTTTCCCATCACACTGCAGAGAAAAGTGACCATGGACATTGGTGCGTCAACCGGCGGCTTTACGGACTGTATGCTGCAGAATGGCGCAGCAAAGGTGTATTCCGTGGATGTCGGTTATGGTCAACTTGCATGGAAACTGCGCACAGACCCGCGTGTGGTCAATCTGGAGCGCACGAATGTACGTTATTTAACACAGGAACAGGTGCCGGAGCAGGTGGACTTTTTCAGCGTGGATGTTGCGTTCATTTCGCTCAGACTGGTGTTGCCGGTTGCGCGGAATTTCTTAAAAGACGGCGGCGAAGCGGTCTGCCTGATTAAGCCGCAGTTTGAGGCAGGCAGGGAGAAAGTCGGCAAAAAAGGTGTGGTGCGTGATCCTGCTGTGCATCGGGAAGTGATTGAGCAGATTACGGATTTTGTGCTGCACAGCGGTTTCTCCATCCTTGGACTGACATATTCTCCTGTCCGCGGGCCGGAGGGGAACATAGAGTATCTGCTGTACTTAAAAAAATCAGACGCACCGGAATCTGCTTCCATGGATATTGCCGGGCTGGTAGAGGAATCCCATCGTGTGCTGAATGGCGGTGAAAAGAAATGATTGTTGCTCTGCTGCCGAATCTGGCGAAAAAAAATGCATCGCAATGCACTGTTAAAATTCTTCATAAACTGCATACACTTGGTATGGAGGTTTGGATGCGTGCGTCAGACAGGCAGCAGGCATTTCAGCCGGACTGCTGGGCAGAGGACTTCTATGCGATGTTGGCGGCGTGTAGTTTTGCCATTGCGGTCGGCGGTGACGGAACTATTATCCATGAGGCAAGACACACGGCTATTGCGAGAAAGCCTATTCTTGGAGTAAATACCGGCAGGCTCGGCTTTGTTGCAGAATTGGAACCAGATGAACTGGACTTGCTCGGCAAGCTTGCGAACGGCACTTATCAGATGGAACAGCGGCTTCTGCTTCGTGCAGAGTATGAAAGTGAGTCCGGTATGCATCAGATCGATGCCCTGAATGATGTGGTCATCGCGCGCGGGGCACTTTCTAAAATTATCGATTTTACAGTCAGTCTTAACCACAGCGAAATGGCACACTATCGTGCGGACGGCTTAATTTTTTCCACACCGACCGGCAGTACGGCCTATTCCCTTTCTGCGGGCGGACCGGTGCTGGACCCGGCCATGCGCGGATTCCTGCTCACACCTATTTGTCCGCATTCGCTTTCCAGCAGGCCGGTCGTTTTTACAGACAGTGCCTGTCTGGCGGCTTCGGCGACTTCCGCGGCGGATGCGGAAATTTATCTCACCGTGGATGGGGACACTGCAGTCCCTTTGCGCCATGGTCAGCAGGTTATGGTGCAGAGGTCGCCGTATACGGCACAGCTGATTAAGCTGAAGCAAAATCACTTTTACGAAACAGTTAACCGAAAACTGACCGATAAAAATGAAATAGATTTTTAAGATTCACATAAATTAATTATAAGTAGAAAGGAGAATCTGAGATGAAAGCACGCCGTCATGCAAAAATTCTGGAGCTAATCAGTCAGTTCAACATCGACACGCAGGAGGAGCTACTACACCGTTTGCGGGACTCTGGCTTTGAGGTGACACAGGCGACGGTTTCCCGTGACATCAAGGAACTCCGGCTGGTAAAAACGCTCTCTGCCGATGGACAGTATAAATATTCAACCGGCAAGGAAGAAAACAAAGATATTTCGTCCAAGTTTTATGCTCTGCTGAAGGATTCGGCGCAGTCCATTAATTGCGCGGGAAATCTGGTCATTATCAAAACGCTTTCCGGCATGGCACAGGCTATCTGCGCTGCTATGGACACCATGCACTGGGAAACGGTAGCTGGCACGCTCGCCGGAGATGATACGATTTTCATTGCTGTGCGCAGTGAACACGCTGCCCAGCAGTTTGCGGCAGAGCTGACAAGAATGATGGGGTAACAGCCATGCTGAATCAGTTGTATATTGAGAATATTGCAGTTATTGAAAAGGCCGCCATTGACTTCGGGCCCGGCTTTAATGTGCTCACAGGTGAAACCGGCGCAGGCAAATCTATCATCATTGATGCGATTCACGCGGTGCTGGGGCAGCGAACTTCCCGGGAGTTGGTGCGCAGTGGTGCGAAAGGGGCATTTGTCAGCGCTTCTTTCACAGATATTTCTCCTTCTGTGCAGAAAAAGCTGGATGCCCTGGGCTTTCAGCCTGAGGAAGATGGCACTCTGCTTTTGCAGCGCCAGATACGGGAGGACGGCCGCACGGTGTGTCATATTGGGGCGCGTCCGGCGTCTGTCACGGCACTGAAGGAGCTGGGGGCACTGCTTATCAATATTCACGGTCAGCACGAAAGCTATGGCCTGCTTTCTCCGGAAAACCACCTGCGTTATCTTGACCGTACAGGTGTGCCAAAAGAGCTGCGTCATGCTTATCGGGAAGCTTACGCCAAATGGAAAGAACTGCAGAAACGTCTTCATGCACTGAATCTGGACGAGTCCCAAAAGGCGCGCCGCATTGATTTGCTGACTTATCAGGCAGAGGAGTTGGAGGCCGCACAGATACAGCCGGGAGAACAGCAGGAGCTGCAGAACCGGCGAACACGCATCCGCAGCAGCGAAAAAATTCTGGCGGCGCTGCATGAGGCAGAAGAAATTCTCAGTGGCGGGGAAGAGGAAGATGGTGCCTGCGCGGCAGTTTTAAATGCTTCCAAGGCGCTTTCCTCCATTACAGATGTGATGCCGGAAATCAGTTCCGTGGCAGGCAGAATGGAAAGCATTAGCTATGACCTGCAGGACTGCATGGAAGAAATCAGCAGCCAGTGTGAGGAAAGCAGCTTTGATGCAGGGGAACTGGATGAAATTGAAGCAAGGCTCGACCTTTACTATCATCTTTCCTTGAAATATGGCAAGTCAGAGGAAGAAATGCTTGCTTATCTTCAAAAGTGCAGGCAGGAACTGGACTCCATCCAAAACAGCGATGAAGAAGTGAAGCGCCTGCAAAAAGAATCTGCCGATGCGGAAAAAGAAATGCGCCGTCTGGGGACACAGCTTTCTTCCAGCAGACGAAAAGCGTCGGCTGCTTTTTCCAAGCAGGTGCGTGCGGAACTGAGCTATCTGGATATGCCCGGCGTCGTCTTTACGGTTCAGCAAGAGCCGTGTGAGCCGGGGCCGACCGGCTGTGACAATGTGCAGTTCCTGATTTCCGCCAACCCCGGGGAACCTGCGCGGCCGATTGCAAAGATAGCTTCCGGCGGTGAACTTTCGCGTATTTTGCTGGCGATTCAGTCGGTGCTGTCTGCTAAGAATGGTGTGGAAACGCTCATTTTTGATGAGGTGGACACCGGTGTTTCCGGCAGCGCTGCACAGAAAATCGGCCAGAAACTGCGTCAGACTGCGCAGGGAAGACAGGTGCTGTGTGTTACGCATTTGGCACAGATTGCGGCATTGGGCGACCGGCAGTATCAAATACAGAAGCATACGGAAAACGGCAGGACTTACACACAAGTGACGCTGCTTGACCATGAGGGCAGGAAGCAAGAGCTTGCGCGCATCATCGGCGGCACACAGATTACGCCGCTCACTTTGCAGAATGCGGAGGAAATGCTGCAGCTTGCGGCAAAGTCCGGCTCTTGACATTCATGGCCAAAGCCGCTATAATGCTATACAATAGCTGTGAAGGGAATCATTAAGCGGAGAGTGAGGCTGCAGAGAGCCGGCGGATGGTGTGAGCCGGTGCTGCTCCCGCTGAAATTACCTCCCGGAGCTGCCCGCTGAAGGTAATTTTTCACTGTGTAGGTCGGGCCGTGTGCGCACGTTATCGCGCATGGGTATGTCTGTACCCGTGAGGCCGCTTTCGTGAGGAAGCGGTAAACTGAGGTGGTACCGCGGATTTTCCGCCCTCTGCAAATGAAACGCAGAGGGCTTTTTTGTGCCTTCTGCACAGTTTTGGAGGTAATTTACAAATGAAGATCTATGAGGAACTGAAGGAGCGTGGCCTGATTGCGCAGGTAACGGATGAGGACGCCGTGCGCGATCTGCTGGACAATCACAAATGCACATTCTACATCGGTTTTGACCCGACCGCAGACAGCCTGCACGTTGGCAGTTTTGTGACCATTATGACTATGTCCCGTTTGCAGAAAGCCGGCCATACGCCGATTGCCCTGTTTGGTGGCGGCACAGGCATGATTGGTGATCCGACCGGCAAGACCGATATGCGCAAAATGCTTACCCGCGAGGAAATCGACCACAACGTCGAGTGCTTCCGCAAACAGATGGCACCGCTTGTCGATTTTTCGGATGGAAAAGCAATTATGGAAAATAATGCAGACTGGCTGCTGAATCTGAACTATATTCAGTTTCTGCGCGATGTCGGTGTGCATTTTTCTGTGAACCGGATGCTTGCGGCAGAGTGCTACAAACAGCGCATGGAACGTGGCCTGACTTTTTTTGAAATGAACTACATGATTATGCAGGGCTATGATTTTCTGGAACTGAACCGCCGCCATGGCTGTACCCTGGAGGTCGGTGGCGACGACCAGTGGAGCAATATCCTCGGCGGTGTCAACTTGATTCGCTGTAAGGAAAACAAGCCGGCATACGGTATGACACTCGGTTTGCTTACCAACAGTGAGGGCAAAAAGATGGGCAAGACCGAAAAGGGAGCCGTGTGGCTGGATCCGACAAAGACAAGCCCATTTGAGTTCTATCAGTATTGGCGCAATATTGGTGACGCAGAAGTGCAGCGCTGCCTGATGTTCCTCACTTTCCTGCCAGTGGAAGAAATTCGAGAACTGACGAACTGTGAGGGCAGTGCTTTAAATAAGGCAAAAGAAGTGCTTGCCTATGAAGTGACAAAGCTGATTCACGGCGAGGCAGAGGCAGACAAAGCCCGCGAGGGTGCACGCGCACTGTTTGGCGGCGGCACGGATACAGCCAATATGCCGACCAGTACCATCACAGCGGCCGACCTGACGGGTGGCAGTATTGGCGTGCTGGATTTGCTGGCAAAGGTAAAGCTGGTGCCCAGTAAGAGTGAAGGCCGGCGTTTGGTGCAGCAGGGCGGCGTATCTGTTAATGGAAATCAAGTTACGGATGCTGCCGCTGTGCTGACTGCCGCTGATTTTCCGGATGGTGCGGCAGTCATTAAAAAAGGCAAAAAAGTTTATCATAAAGTTTTGTTAAAGTAATTGATTTTAACAATCAGGAACAGTAAGGAACCCCTTTCTGTTCCTTTTGCTGTTATAGCGTCCTGATGAATTCCAGAATTGATTTTTGGAAATTTAAATGGTAAAATATTACCATATAACATACAGAAAAAAGAAAAGAGGAACTTCATCGTGCAGAAAAGCTGGAAACGTACTTCACCGCTCTGGGCAGCACCGCTGGCTGTTTTGTTGCTGCTTTGCGGCTGCTTCGCGGCTGCCGGAATGTTCCCTTTTGGCAGCCGGACGCTTGCATGGTGCGATATGAACCATCAGTCGATTCCACTGCTAATGGACTTTAAAGATATTTTGGCCGGAAAAGCCTCAATATTTTTAAATCTGCAGAATGCCGGCGGCACGAATTTCTGGGGTATTTTCTTTTTCTTCCTTTCCAGTCCATTTTCTTTTCTGACGGCATTTGTGCCAAAAGCAGATTTTTATTTGTTTGTGAACCTGTTGGTGCTGCTGAAACTGGCGCTTGCCGCGTGCACGGCGTCTATTCTGTTTCTGCGTGTGTTTCCGCATTTAAATCCGGTGCAGGTTTCCTGCTTTGCGGCCATGTATGCCTGCTCCGGTTTTTCCCTTATGTATTATCAGAATGTGGTTTGGCTGGATATAGCATATCTGTTTCCGCTTCTCATGCTTGGCATCTGGATGCTGAGCCGGGAAGAAAAGCCGGCACTGTTTTTCATCATTCTGAGCGCTATGATTACGGTCAATTATTATCTGAGCGCCATGATGCTTTTTTGGCTGGTACTTTTTTTTGCGGTGCTGTGTGCTGTCATGACCAATGTGCACAGATGTGGAAGGATGCTGGTACTGCTCGGACTTTCCACCGCAGCGGCATTTTTGCTGACGGCGGTTATTTGGGTGCCGTCTTTTCTGCAGTATTTAAGTTCCGGACGCGGAGTAAATCTCGGTTCCAGCCTTTCCAGCGGCAGTTTCTTTACGGACTTTCCCACGACGCTGCCGATTTTGTACTGCACCGGTGCTGCCGTTGCCGCTATTCCGCTTTATCTGCTCGCTGAGAAAAAAAGCAGTGCGGGTAAAGTCTTGTTTGTCACATTTTTGTTTTTGCTTGTGCCGCTGTTGATTGACCCGATTGACCGGATGTGGCATTTGGGCAGCTATCAGGCGTTTCCGGTACGCTTTGGATACATTATCGCCATGACCGGCTTGTTGCTTGCGGGGGAGCATTTGGATGTCAGTCAGCGTCTTTCCGTACCGCATCAAGCAAGCAGTCCATTGCTGCTTGTCCTTGCCTGCGCGGGTGTAGCGGCGGTTCCGCTCTGCGGTGCTTATCTGCTGAAAGCCAAGCGGCAGGAAATTACGAATTATACACAGTCCTTGTGGGGCAGCCAGGATTCTATGATGTGGGAGCTTCTGGTTGCAGCAGCGGTTATCTGCATTTATCTTCTGCTGTTTGTCGGCTATCGCTGCAGAAAGCTCTCGCGTGGAATGCTGTGCTTGCTGCTGTGTGCATTAACCACTTCTGAACTGTGCTTTCATGTGGGCATCTATGTGACTTCCGCGGCAAATGACGGGCACGCTTATGATGCCGTTCTTAACCTTGAGGGAAAGGTGAAAGACCCTTCACTCTATCGAATGAAAACAGATGGATTGTATTTTGATACCAATCTTGTTGGGGCGCTTGGTTACCCTGCGATGGACCACTATACTTCTCTCAATGGCGGGACATACATGGATACGATGCAGAAAATCGGCTATTCGGCCCGTTGGATGGAAAGTCGCTCCAGCGGCGGAACACTGCTCACTGATGCGATGCTTGCACAGAAGTACAGTATTACGCGCACAGGGGAGGAAAACGGGCGTAAACTCATTTATGGCAATTCAGAATATTCCATTGTACAGCAGCCGGAAGTGCTGCCATTTGGATTTGTGACGCAGCAGCTTGGCAGCAAGTTAACGGACGGTGACCGTTTTGCGGCGCAGGATACGCTTTATCGCACACTTCTTGGCGGCAGCGGAAATCTGATGACACATTATCAGCCAATTGAATATGACAGGACGCAGGTACAGAAGCGTGGCAAAACCTATCACATTACGGCACAGACAGGCGGCAGCTTTTTCTATAAATTTCTTGTCACAGAAAAGACGAACTTATATTTTGACTGTTACACAAAAGCATCCCGCGACCTCTCCACTCCGAATGACGACTCTTTCCGCATTTATGTCAATGATGTGCTGAAATCAGACAATTATCCCGATGGAAAATTCAATGGAATTCTTGACCTTGGTGCCTATGAGGACGAGGAAGTGAATATCCGGGTGGAAGTGCTGCATGATACGGACTGCTGTTCCTTTGGAGTTGCCGGCCTGCCGGTCGGCCGTTTGCAGCAGGCGCTCTCGCACACGGAAACGGCCAATATCCATGCTTCCGGCAGCACGCTGAGTGGCACGGTGGCGGCTGCAAAAGGCGGCTGGTTGATGCTGCCTATGTGCGGTGGCAATGGTTTTCAGGCTGTTGTAAATGGACAGCCGGCAGAAATTGGTACTGCTGCAGGAATGTTCCTTGCGGTGAAGCTGCAGCAGGGGCAAAACCGTGTTTCCATCACTTATATTCCCCAAGGTTTTACTGCCGGTGCTATCTGCAGCATTATTGGTGTGGCAGTGGCTGTCTTGATACTGCTGATGCACAAAAAGAAATGGCTTGACCGTCTGGGCTGGCTGGAAAGACCTGCTAACTTTCTCTTTACGGTCATTGCGGCGGTATTTACCATTTTGCTCTATATTTATCCGGTGGCAGTTTATCTGGCAGGGTCGATTGCCACGCAAATTCCCTGAGAGCTGATAAAACTGTACATAAAAAATCCGTACTGCACATTCACGCAGCACGGATTTTTTAGTCTTCGGATTGTTTCTTCCGATGTATCTTTTTGGCATCCTCATAGGTTTGTTCCATAATGGCGGCCAAATTCTTGTCTGACAGATTCACTGCACTTTTGCGCACGAGTTTCCGCAGCAGCACTTCACCCTCATGGTCAAGGTCGGCCATTTTATGCAGCAGTTCACCAAATCGTGCGGGGGAATCAAAGGTAAAACCATTGATGCCGTCCCGCACCAGTTCCGCATTGGCGCTTTCTTTGTGCAGGATAACCGGCAAGCCAGCCGCCTGTGCTTCCAGCGGAGAAGCTTTGATAGCAGAGGAACGGCCGGCGCTGATAAAGGCGCGGCAGCAGGCAAAGCAGTCATTCAGTTCCCGATGAGACAGTTCTCCTAGGAAAGTCACCTGATGAGCAAGGGAAAGCATCTTTACTTTTTCGGCAAACAGTGCTGTGTTGGAGCCGCTTCCGGCGATCAGCAGGTGCAGGCTGTCCACCGCGGGCACGGAAGCGTTCCAGTCTTCCAGCAGTTCATCCAGTCCGCAGTCATCTAACAGCCGCCCAGCAAAGACGTAGCAGGTGGAATTGTCGGGAATGCCAAGACGTTTTTTTATGGAAAGTGTCGCTTCTGTCGGGCAAAAATTTTCCAAGTCAACACAGTAAGGTGAGCGGCGGACTTCACAGGCAATGTCCAGCTCTTGCAGCAGTCCCTGTGTCAGGGCGGAGGGGGAACAGACAAGGTCGCTTTCCGTCACGATTTTCCGTACGGTGCTGCGCACTTTCATTTTTGCCAGATTGCCATAGGCTTTATTAACTCCGTAGCCTTCCAGCGCATCATGTAAATTGTGGATAGTGGTAACCATCGGCAGACTGCGCTTCTGGGCATATTTCAGCCCCGCCAGTCCCATTTCATCCAGCGTGACGACATGAACCACATCCGGGCGAAAATTGTTGAGCAGTTCTTCCATGGGGCCGAGCAGACTGGTACGCACGGACATTCCGTAAAGGCTTGGGGTGACTTTTGCCGGGCAGTAAATTTTTCCGTCCTGTGAAAAGCAATCATCGATTGCCGGGTCAGCGGTAACCAGCAGAACCTGATGCCCCGCTTTTTCCAGCCCGCTTTTCAGCACAGAAATATATGTGGAGGCGGCGCACTTGACATCACCGGCCCCAGAAAACAAGGCAATTTTCATAAACGACCTCCGATTTGAGATTCCGCCCACCAGCAAGGAATAATCATTCCATTTAGCAAAAAGCATCCATCTGGACAGAATCAGAATTATTTACATTATAACACATTATCCGCACTCTTCAAGTTGAATCCGGTAAGAATAATTCATCTTTTGCCGGTTTTGGTCTTTAAACTTTTTCCTGCTTAGGATATAATAGATAAAAAGGGCGGCAGCATGGCCGTACATCCCACATGGAAAGAGCAGGTGCTTGTTAATATGGCAGTATCATACAGTGTTTCACTGGACAAGGTGATTAAGGAACTTTCACTGGAAACCGTTTATATGCCTGGCAACCCGAAAGAGGTCCTCATCACTTCTCCGGATGTCAGCCGCCCGGGTTTGGAGCTGAACGGATTTTACGATTACTATGACACTTCCCGTATCATTATTTTCGGCAATGCGGAAACAGCTTTTCTGAATGACCGTCCATCGGAGTACCGCACCAAAGTGCTGGACGGCATTTTCAGCAAAAAGCCGCCGGCGGTGATTATTGCCCGCAAACTGGACCCTGTGCCGGAACTGCTTACTTCCACGAAGAAATATGAAATTCCTGTGCTGACCACAGCGGATACAACCAGCAGTTTGGTTGCGGCCTTGGTGGCTTATATGAATGTGGAACTGGCACCGCGCATTACCCGTCACGGCGTGTTGGTGGAGGTCTATGGCGAAGGTGTGCTGATTGTTGGTGACAGCGGCGTGGGCAAGAGCGAAACCGCTATCGAACTGATTAAGCGCGGACATCGTTTGATTGCGGACGACGCGGTTGAGATACGCCGTGTTTCCGCCAAGAGTTTGGTCGGACAGGCACCGGAAAATATCCGCCACTTTATTGAACTGCGCGGCATCGGGATTATCAATGCCCGCCGTATTTTCGGTATAGGTGCTGTCAAGGTTTCCGAAAAAATTGACCTTGTCATCAACATGGAGCAGTGGGACGGGCACAAAGTTTATGACCGCATGGGCATTGACAGCGAGTATACGGAATTGCTTGGCATCAAAGTCCCTGTGCTGACGATTCCGGTCAAGCCCGGGCGTAACCTTGCGGTGATTATTGAAGTGGCGGCCATGAACAACCGCCAGAAAAAGATGGGTTACAATGCCGCGGAGGAACTGCTGCAGGGTCTCGGCATGGATCTTTCCATGGTCAAAAAGCAGGAAACCAAAAAGGAACTGGAGATTTAGTGCAGCTGCAGTTTTCAATTTCATATCCCGCCCTTTCCCGGTCTGCGGCCGTGGACACAGCGGAGTATGTGTGCTATTATTTTACGGAGCGCTGAAAAAACACAGAAAACCGTTTTGGGCGGATTGCGGCGCTTTCACAGGGGGCATACTTGAGGATGAACTTTATTGCGGATTTGCATATGCATACAGTTGCTTCGACTCATGCATACAGCACATTGCAGGAAATGACAGATGCTGCGGCAGAACGCGGACTTGCCGCTATTGCAGTCACAGACCACGGTGTCACCATGCCGGGCGCACCGGGGAAATGGTATTTTGAAAATTTGCGGTCAGTGCCCCGGCATTTTCATAATGTCATGGTTCTGCGCGGGCAGGAAACGAATATTCTGGATTATGATGGGCATATCGATGTATTGGAAAAGGATTTGGAAACTTTGGACTGGCTGGTCGCTTCCATACATTCTGTCTGCATGCCGAAGAAGGAACGGCCCACACCGGAAAAGGTGACACATCTGTGGGAGCAGGTTTGTAAAAATCCGCGGATAAATGTCATCGGACACTGCGGCGCACCGGAATATGCATTTGACTATGAGCATGTGATTCCGCAGTTTGGCGCGGCGGGGAAGCTGGTGGAGTTGAATGAGAGTTCCTTCCGTACCCGGTTGCAGTATGTGCCGAACTGCCGGAAGATTATGGAACTGTGCAAAAAGTACGCAGTGCCGGTTGTGGTAGACAGTGATGCCCATTTCTCCACATTGGTGGGCGATTTCCCTCATGCCGAGAAGTTGCTGGAGGAACTGGACTTTCCGGAGGAGCTGGTAGTCAATTCCAGTAAAGCGCGGCTTGAGGCATACTTAAAAGAATATACCGGTGTCTTTAATACATCGAAAGAATAAATTTAGGAGGACGTCCGATGGAAAAAATTGAGGCCCTGAAACGAGTGGCCGAGAATGCCGGCTGTTTAGTATTGAAAGATGAACCGATGAGCCGGCACACGACTTTTCAGATTGGCGGTCCTGTGGACCTGTATATTGCAGTCAAGGATATTATTGCGCTGAAAGATATTGTGCGCACAGCGTCTTCACTGAATATCCCGTTGCTGCCGCTTGGAAATGGAAGCAATGTTCTGGTGAGTGACGAAGGAATTCGCGGTGCCGTGCTCTCTCTGACGGGTGATTTCCGCCGCATCACGCTAGCCGACCCCACAACGATTAGCTGCGGCTCCGGCGCCACACTGGCAAGTCTCTGCAAATTTGCCCAGCGCAACGGTCTGACCGGGCTGGAATTTGCATGGGGAATTCCCGGCAGCGTCGGCG
>JAKVJJ010000029.1 GCA_022487055.1 Oscillospiraceae bacterium | reverse complement strand
AAAATAGCGGAAATACAGCAGCTTTCTGTCCTGCGGTTCCAACGAGCCCATTACCTGCTGCAGACTAAGTACATCGGTCAGTTCCTCCTCATGTGGTTCATCCGGCAAGTCTATCGTACCGTTGCCCTCATCATCGTCCGCCGTCAGAGAAATTGGTGCCTGTGACGCACCAAGCGCTTCTGCAATCGTTTCAGCATCTTCCCCCATCCGCTGTGCCAATTCCTGCACAGAAGGCATCCGGCCATTTTCTTCTGAAAACTGTTTTGCCTCCGCATTGACTTTGCGGGACATATCCCGCAGGCCACGGCTGACTTTCACCGCACCTCCCTCACGAAACAGCCGGCGTATTTCCCCGAGGATAACCGGCACTGCATAAGTGGAAAACTGCAGTCCGCGCGATTCATCAAAGCGGTCGGCAGCCTGTACCAGACCGACACACGCTGCCTGATACAGGTCATCATATTCTATTCCGCGCCCACGAAACCGATTTGCACAGGCGTGTGCCAGCCCGAGGTTCCGTGTAACGCGTTCCTCCCTATCCATTCTGGCGCACACGCGGCGAAAATGCTTTTTCCATTATAACAGTCGTTCCCTTGCCCGGCTTGCTCTGCACTTTCAGCTTGTCTGTAAAGTTTTTCATGACCGCAAAACCAAGGCCCGCACGCTCATCTCCGGCTGTCGTATATAATGGTTCCATCGCCTGCTCTACATTTTCAATTCCGCAGCCATGGTCACGTACCTTCACCTGAATCCAGTTGTCCTGCAAAAGCTTACAGTCTATGTAAACCTTCCCAATCGTATCACGGTACCCATGAATAATGGAATTGGTGACCGCCTCGGACACAGCAGTCTTCAGGTCACACAGCTCGTCCACAGTCGGGTCGAGCTGCACAGCAAATGCAGCCACTGCCGCACGCGCAAAGCCCTCATTGGTGCTGATGCTTGGAAAATTCAAATGCATCTCATTCATTGCTTTCATCTTTCTCCACCTTCCTAAATTCACACAAGTCATGCAATCCTGCCATAGAAACAATGCGTTCCAGTTTCGGCGGCATATTCTGTACTGCAACATGTCCCTGCCACATTTCCATTATTTTGCACCGACCAAGAATCAGACCAACGCCGGAACTGTCCATAAACCTCACATCGCCAAAATCCAGCACAAGCTGCGCCGGACGCACCCGCATAGCTGTCATATCGATTGCTTCCCGGATTTCCCGCGCAGAGTGGTGGTCTATCTCCCCGGCAAGCAGGGCAGTCAATGTATCTTCATGCAGCAGCAGCCGGACGGGACGTTTCTCTTGTGTTTCCGTTTTTTCTTCTGCTTCCATTGATTCTTTACTTCCTTTCCGCTTATCGTCTATCATGTCATTTCTAATATACTGTTTTAGAGATAAAAAAAAGCGCCGAACCTGTCGGCACTGAATTTCTTCAATATTTTCTCTTGTTTGTTTACAGCCCTTTCGATTGCATTTATAATAGAAAAGCAAGGTGGGACAAAGTCCTGCCTTCAAAGGAGGAATCACCATGCGTGAAAAGGCGGCAGCTATCCTGCAGGAAGTGCAAAAAGCTGTGGTAGGAAAAGATAAAATTCTGACTAAAGTACTGATGACTATTCTTTCCGGCGGGAATATCCTGCTGGAGGATATTCCCGGAGTGGGCAAGACAACGCTGGCGCTCGCTTTTTCCCGTGCAATGCATCTCGACTGCAAGCGGCTCCAGTTCACACCGGATGTGCTGCCCTCTGATGTCACCGGCTTTACCATATATAATAAAGCAAAGGGTGAATTTGTCTATCAGCCCGGTGCCGCGATGTGCAATCTGTTCCTTGCGGATGAAATTAACCGCACCAGCAGCAAAACCCAGAGTGCCCTGCTGGAAATTATGGAAGAAGGGCGCGTCACGGTCGACGGTGTCACCCATCCTCTGCCGCAACCGTTTATCGTGCTGGCAACACAGAATCCGGTTGGTAGCGCCGGCACACAGCTTTTGCCGGAAAGCCAGATGGACCGATTTACGGTGCAGCTGTCCATGGGTTATCCCGCGGCTGAGGATGAAATGGAAATTTTGCGGCGAAGAAGTGACGGCAGCCCGCTTGACCGTGTGCAGCCAGTTGTCTCTGCTCAGGACCTGATAAAGATGCAGCAGGAAGCAGCTCAAGTCCACTGCGAAGATTCCATACTGGAATACATTGTAAATCTAATTGTGGCCACACGGAATTCTCCGATGTTGAAGCTCGGTGCCAGTCCCCGCGGTTCCATTGCCGTAACCGGGTTGGCACGCGCCTGTGCTTATTTGGATGGACGCGATTATGTCATCCCGGAGGATGTGCAGTGTGTCTTTTCCGATGCTGTCTGTCACCGCGTTCTGCTCTCCGCACAGGCAAGACTTGCCTCCGCTTCTGCCAAAAGCATTCTGCAGAAGATTCTGACAGACACACCTGTGCCGGGAATGAGGAAGCGTAAATGACCAAAAGCCGTATTCTGTATGCCGCGTCTCTACTGGCAGCAATCTTCTTTTTAATCTTTTATATTGGCTATTTCTCTATGTTTCTGCTGCTGTTTCTGCTGTGCGTGCCGCTGTGTACCTTTTTTCTGCTTCTGCCTGCATACCGGAATTTTTCCGCCGTGCTAGCCGCTCCAGAAAAGCCTGTCTGCTGTGGAGAAGCCGCCGTTTTTTCCCTGACTGCACAGTGCCGCTCGCGGATTCCAACGGGAACGGTATGTGCAAAGATACTGTGTCGCAATACTCTGACAGGAGAAACTTTCTGGCACAGAGTTCGGCTCTCTCCCATACAAGGAAAAAGCGCACTGGAACTGCCGATCATTTCCCCTTACTGCGGCAAGCTGGAAGTAACGGTCACCCGCCTGACGGTCTGCGACCTGTTTGGCATCTTCAGTCTGCGGTATCATCTGCCGGAAATTGCCGCTGCATGTTTTGTGCTGCCCAAGATACCGGAGTTTCTTATTCCTTTTTCACCGAAAGCGGATATGGGAAACAAAACAGATGAATATGACCTGTATCATCCCGGCAACGACCTTTCCGAACTATTTGCTGTGCGGGAGTACCGCCCTGGTGACAGTCCGCACAGCATCCATTGGAAGCTGACGGAAAAGCGCGGCATATTGATGGTGCGTCAGGGCAGCCTTCCGCTTCCCGCCGGGCCGGACATTCTGGTGGAACTGCAGGAAGAATCCTCCCCTACTGCATTAAGCTGTGCTGCAGAAACTGCGCTTGCCCTCTCCTCTGCCATGCTGTCACAAGGCAGGCAGCACCATGTTCTATGGTTGGGCGGCACAGAGCTGCAGTCTTGTGCCGTGCGGGATGAAGACTCCACTGTACAGATGACTGCATGGCTTCTCTCAGCGCATCCGCAAAAGCAGGCAGCCGCTTTTGCCGCCTATTCCACAGCATCCGACCAGCAGCTTCTGTATGTCACTTCAGCCGTACCTGCTGTTTCGCTGCCGGAAGCCACTGTTACTTTCTGCTGTGCGCCAATCGAAACAAATGCAGGCAGCAATCTCATTGCTGTGACACCCGGTCATATAGAAGAAGCGCTGCAGGGACTGACACTGTAAAGGAGGGCTCGTGATGAAAAGAAAAGACAGTTCCACACCTGCCCTGCATATGGGCACTCCCAGTGGCACAGAACCAAAGCATTCCGCTGTGCCGGCTGTCCTGCTCGATGTACTTCTGACAATTTTATATGTGGGCGGGCTGACATTCTGCGCAAACCAGATGTATCAGTTTGCCGCACCGAATCTGCCGCTGCTGACGGATGCCACTCTGTGCGGCACTGCCGTGATGCTCCTGCTGAAGTGCCGGAAAATGGTGCGCATTTCCGGGCTCTCTCTGCTCGGTGCCGGGTGGAGTATTCTGCTGTTCCGGCGCCTGCAGCCAGTCGCTGTCGGCTCAATACTGGCTGCCAATCGGGCACTGAATACGATGTCCGTTGCTTCCAAAGGGAAATACGATTTCGGTTCTTTTCCGGTTTCCAGCCTTGGCGGATATACAAGAAACACCTGCATCCTACTGTTTCTGCTGTTCACTGTCAGCCTGTTTTCTGCTGCCGGTGCCCTGCTGATACACCAGAAGCGGCCGCTGCTCTGCACTTTGCTGTTTTTCATAGTACTTACCCCGGCACTCTCCATGACGATTGCACCGCCTGCTGTCGGCATCGTACCTGTATTGGCTGTCTGCACGACTCTTTTTGCTCTGCACACCGGCCTCCGGCGAAAAAGTCATTCGGCTCCGCGCGGATGGCTCACACTGCCCGCCGCTTTATTGACAGGTATTCTTCTGTGTAATTTTTTGCATCCGGAAGCTTACATCCGCCCGCAGAAGTTGGAAACCGTGCGTGGTTCCTTTGAAAACGCTGTGCAGAATCTTTCCCCTCGGCATGCTTACGGTGGACTTGCAAATTCGGTTTCTCAGGTAGATATGTCCAAAAATGAAAGCGTGTCTTTTTCCGGCAAAACAATGCTGCGTGTATCTGCCAATTCCGATGAGGCACAGTACCTAAAATCCTTTACCGGAAGCAATTATCAAAACAGCCGCTGGACACTCTCGGACGGCAGTGCTTATCAAAAATTTCTGCAGAGCTGCCCTGCCTCCATGAAAGGCCACAATGTACAAACGCTGATGGCACAATATGAGCAACTTATCCGCAAAAGCAGCAAACTATCCAGCAATCCGGATTCAACGCTTACGATACAAAATATTGCCGCAAATTCCCGCTGTTTGTTTTTGCCCTATGGAACCGCGTCCCTGCCGAACGGTTCCGACTTTGACCGCGACCTTTGTGCCCGTTTTCAGAGCATTTTTGGGAAAAACCAATATTCCCTCCCCGTATATGCCTGCACAAGGAACAATGTAGCCATCTCCTCCAGCACAATCATTCATACTGGAAACTGGCCGGTTTTCACTCCGGTGGATGCTGCCTTCGCCGCCGTTAAAGACAGCGTAACCCTAACCGGCTCTCTGGAATGGATGAATTCCAGTAACCAATCGCCGCACATACAGGAGTCGCTAAAACTGCTCAATAGTTATAACACCTATGGCTGGTACACATATAATTCCTTTTTTGACACACGGTCGCATGACCTTTTCTGCTACACAGATGCTTTCGGAGTGCAGCATTACATTTTAGGCAAAGAAAAAGTGGACAGTATCCGCAAGCAATTAAAAGAAAAAGGTACAGGCCCTTTTCAGCTCACCAGTGAAACAGAGCTGGATAAAGGTCTGACACAATATTACCTGCTGAGTCTGCGGGACTTGTACACAATGCCGCTGTGTCCGAGCATAGGAGATGCCAAATCCATCCGCCCTGCCACCGCGTACCCGATAGACCTAAAAAAAATAGACAGCGCTGCGGGTACTTTCTTCGATTATGAATATGCTTACCGTAAAGCGGTCTATGATGAAAACACGCAGGTACCAGAAACTCTGCGCCCAATGCTGCTTGCATGGCTGCGCAAAGCAAATTACCCGATGAACGCCTTTTACAGCGGTTATTCCTCTAACGAAGACACCCATGCAGGCCAGATTAATGCGATTGTAACACTAATTGCCAAAGAACTGGCGCAGAGCAGCAGTTACACCCTTTCACCCGGAGCGCCGCCAGAAGGAACCGACTTCATCGATTATTTTCTAAACACCAGTCACAGAGGCTACTGCGTCCACTTTGCCACAGCAGAAACACTGCTTTTGCGCACGCTTGGCATTCCGGCACGCTATGCGGAGGGCTACTACATTCCCTCCAACAAGCTGAGCCGGTCATACACCGATGTGACAGATGACCAAGCACACGCTTGGGTGGAAGTTTACGCCCCCGGCCGCGGATGGATTCCCTTTGAAACAACACCGGGTTACTCCACAGGCAGCACACAGGACAATCGAAAGTCCTACGGCACACCGCCAAAGCCCACCCCCCGCGCGGCCGTTAATTCCGCTGCTCCTTCCACTGCCTCTAAAGCAGAGAGTTCTTCCTCCTCCATGGCAGCTTCCTCAGCGCCTGCTCGTTCAGCCGGAACAGTATCCGCCACATCAGCATCCGGTACTTCCGGCAACGCAGGCAGTGACCTTCCATGGGTTCTGCTCCTTCTGTGTCTGCTGGCAGGCGTGGCAGTTTTTCTGCGACACACATGGGTAACTGCCCGACGAAAAAGAGCATTCACACAGGCAGACACGAAAGCCGCCGGAATCGCGGTTTATACCTATTTGCAATTTCTTACGGAACATGGCGTGCCGCTGGAGATGGAAGCACAGCAGCTCTGTGAAAAAGCACTGTTCAGCAAATATGGGCTGACTGCGACGGAAATGAAACGTCTGCGTTCCTTGGCCGCGGATTCCGCACAACAGGCACTTGCAGGACACAATGTATGGGAACGCTTTCTCCTGCGCTGGATTGAAAATATCTAAAAAAAAGGCCACAAGCTGCTTCTCGTGAAGTAACTTGTGGCTGATTTTATGAGAATTACTTTTTGCACATCTCCTGCAGCTGATCAACTTCTTTATCATTTGGAAGCAGTTGAGCAAGCTGCTGCACAAGGGGTGCTGCCTGCTCTGCCATACCGTTCTGAATCAGTTTTCTTATCTGTAATTTAATCACTTTCGCCATCTGCTGCATCTGCAGGCTTGCTTCATCCGCTTGTTTCTGCTCTTGCTTAAAAGTATCTAAAAGACGTTTGATAAGCATTCCCATAGCCGGATAAGCATTTAACGCCGCTCGCAGATTTGCAAAATAACCATCTGCGTTGCCCGCATTTTTTTCATAAAAAGCTTTTTGCAAATAGAGGCCAAAGCGTGTTTCCGACGGAAGCATCAGCGAAGGCACATCTGAAAAAAGTGCTTGTGCATAATAGGACCGACTATACTGCACAACATTTTCCACATACTGCGGAAGCTGCTTCATAATATTATTGAAAGGAACACTTTCCTCACAAATATAATTGTGTTGCAGCGAAATCAGCAGAATCTGTTTCTTCTGTGAATCCGGAAACACTGCTTCAACTTGGTCGATAAATTCCGGAATGCTCTGGGGATTCAGACTGATCTGCTCAGAAACAGTATGGATAACAGCCAGCCACTTCTCATAGTTCAGCGTTTCTATAAACGGAGTTGGATCAATGGAATTGCGAAGAAGCAGCGGAAGCAATTCCTCACAAGGCATCTGACAAGTCACTTTCCGCTGATGTAGTTGGTTCAGCGCCGAAGAAAATGCGTCCGTGTTTTCCGCAGCCAAGGCCTTTTGCAGCAGAATATAAGGGTCTTCACTGTGCATTTTTGCAAAGAAATCGGTCACCGCTGTTGCATCTATATCTTGTTTCTTCTTTAAAAGATTTCCGCTGATTCCAAAAGTCAGCGGAAAATGTCCATCGGCATCCTTCAAATCTCTGCAAATTTCTTCCAAGGCAGAGGAATCGTCTGCACGGAAAGCAGCATTCACCGCTTTCGGCAGATATTGGTCTATAAAATCCGCGTTTTGCTTCCACTGAATTGCTTTAAAATCTTGTAGGATACCTGGCCAGTCCTGTGCCTTCTGCTGCAGGGTTAGCAAAGTTTTCAAGCAATAGCACTCGTTATCTTCGCTCACAATCGACTGAAAATATACTGAAAATTGTTCTATATATTCCTGCTCATGTTTCTGCAGCCAAGCATAATTCACCAGATACTCTTTTAGTGCCTGAACACGCGCGGCTTCATTGTCTAAATGGCTGTAAGCATCTGCCATCCGAATGCCCAATACACAATGGTCATATTGGTTTAGGCAGACCTGCCCGATGTATTTTTGATAAGCTGCCTCTGCATATTCCCATGCACTCCGCTCGACATATGCACCTATTAAAAATTCGAGGTATCGTGCTCCATGACAAATATATTCATGTTTTGTTTTTGCTTCTTTGCACTGCAGCCAATTCTGCAGCGCCCGCTCGGCAGCCTTTGCCCCCTGCACCGCATCGACTGCTTTGCCTGCAACATATTGGTCCCACGCATGGAAATCATAGGAGTTTTCTTCAAGTTCACGCTGCAGCAGAGGCTCATTACGCTTGAGTTTTTCGCCCCGTCTTTCGTTCAGATATCCATAGTGATGCACGAAAGCATCGATGGTTATGCTTGGATGATACAGCGGTTGCAGACTTTCATGCACTCTGCTATGGAATGCGGAATTAATAAACATTCTGGAGCACCGACAAACATTGACATCTTCATATTTTTGACCATCCGCACTCGCATAGTTTCTCTGTATATAATATAACGAATTATACCGATTCCGCTTATCTTCATCCTTGAAAAAGTTTATGAGGGGAGCAGCATCATCAAACCACTCATCATCATCCAAATACAAATACCATTCGCCGTTCGCGCATTCCAGTCCGGCATTGCGCGCAGCAGAAAAATCGTCACACCAATCAAAATGAACAACTTTGTCCGCATATTTTTTTGCCACCGCAAGAGAACCGTCACTATTGTCCTCCCCCACGGTATCCACCACAATCAGTTCACTCGAAACCTGCTCCAACAATGGTTTGATGGATTCCATACACTTTGCAATCGTATCAATATGATTTGACACCAGCAAAGAAACGGTGAGAACACAAGTATGCGTCTGCTTTCGCATTGCATTTGCTGTGGAAATAATTTTGTTCTGATTCATCTTCATTTCTAAACAACTCCAATTTCAGATTCCATATAGATTATCGCCGTACCGCAGGGAAAATGAAACAAGCAAGCCGCATGATTTTTAAAAATGTGCGTGTGGATTTACCTATATAAAAAAAAGGCCGCCCTTTCGGGTGACCTTTCTTGAAATAGACAGAATACCTGCAGAACGCAGACCTTATTTCAGGAGCTGAAGTACCTGAGACGGAGCCTGGTTTGCCTGTGCCAGCATAGCCTGTGCAGCCTGTACCAACACGTTGTTCTGTGTATAGCTCATCATTTCCTTAGCCATATCAGTATCACGGATACGGCTGTTAGCGGAAGTCAGGTTCTCGTTCTCAGTGTTCAAGTTGTTGATGGTATGATCCAGACGGTTCTGAATAGCACCAAGGCTGGAACGCTGTGTGGAAACCTTATCGATAGCATCATTGATAACCTGAACTGCTGCGCCGGCGCCTTCCTGAGAGGAAATATCAATCTGGCCCTTCCCAATACCGAGTGCCTTCGCATGCATATCGTTGATAGAAACATTCAGTTTGTTGTAGTCCTCATAAGAGTCGCCAATCTGCAGAGTCAAGCCGCCCTTGCTACCGGCTGCCGTGCCATGCTTAAAGTCAAGCTGAGTATCAGTTGTAGCATCCTTTGTAACAGACAGGCCGGTCTGCTTTGAAATAGCTTGTGCGATGTTAGCAGTATCACTATTATCTGGTGTACCATTTGTGGTATTGATAACCGTAACATCGCTGCCAAGCTTGGAAATATCCTGGCCAGGTCCTGCAACTGCAAACTTATGACCGTTGACTGCGAAAGTAGCCTTATCTGCATTGGCTCCATTATAGGCAGTCAGGCTTGTCACATCTGCTGTCTGATATGCATCAGCAGCAGTTGTGTTAACAGTAATGGTTGCAGTCTTCGGAGAAGCGACTGCGGTACCATCTGCATTGTAAGATGTGAAAGACAGACTGTTAACCTGCCCTGCATCCTGACCGGCAATCTTTGCTTCCAACACTTCGCCGCCTGCAAGGGTACCGCTCGGTGTAAACGTATTCTTTATAGCGGCATTCTTGGAAAGCTCATCTTCCATTGCTGTGTTGAAATCGGTATCAGCAGTGAAAGCATAAGTATCGCCGGAAGAACCGTTCAACTTCAAATTGCCCTGATCATCCTTGCTAACTGACAGAGAAACGGTTGCACTCTTGGTTTGGCCAGCCTCTGTGTAGTTGACAGTCAAGTCATAATGTCCACCGACTGTTGCACTGGTTGTTACACCAGTTGTCAGAGCCGCTGCACTGTATGCGCCTTGTACTGCAACAACATCAGTCAGCTTAACGTTCTTGGTAGAACTGACAACTGCTGCGCTGGTGCTGCCTGTGCCGGAAAGAGAACCATCCAGCAACTTGATGCCGTTGAAGTTTGTGGAATCAGCAATACGGTCAATTTCAGACTGGAGCTGGGTGACTTCGTTGCTGTAGTTAGAACGCTGGCTGTCCGTATAAACACCGTTGGCAGACTTTGTTGCCAGCTCAGTCATACGGTTCAGCATATCATGGACTTCATTCAGGGAACCTTCAGCGGTCTGCACAAGGGAAATGCCATCGTTGGAGTTGTCAGCAGCAGCATCCAAGCCCTTAATCTGGGACTTCATGTGCTCGCTGATTGCCAGACCTGCAGCGTCATCAGCAGCAGAGTTAATCTTGTAGCCAGAGGACAGTTTCTGCAGAGATTTGGAGAGCTTGTTGTTGTTGATGTTCATCATACGCTGAGCGTTCATTGCCATCGTATTGGTTCTTACTACCATGCCCATAATTGTACCTCCATGTTTTGGCCAGACGCTTCCTTGCGTCTATCGGCCATTATGTTATGAGATTTTTTTAATGTATTTCAAACTCGCCCAAACCGCGCGCCAGTTTTGGCGGGAATGAAATCATTATCAGTGCAGCCGCCGTGCCACATAAAGCGGTCACTTTGAGCTGTTAAATGTATTATCGAAGTTTACCGCCAAACCACAATGTAAATTATGCACAAATAAGCAATGAAATTATTGGCAATTATAAAACAATATTCGTCAGTATATGTTCTCTTTGCTCTCTCCTTTACCCTTGACACTGCCACGGAGTTTCCATATAATAGAATTGGATTGATAGATTAGATGGGAGGACAATGAAATGGCTGCGCCGCTGGCATCTTACGTTAACTGTCCATGTGAAATCAAGTCAGATGAAAATGTGCTGCTTGCCACAGGCATTCTGGCCGGATTTTACAACAATGAGCTTGTCATTTGCGACCCGCGCTGCACATTGGCGCTGGCACGTTATAACCGGCCGGTAAAAGTATATCTGCACAGTTCCGAGCTTGGCGGCTGTGAGCTGACCGGCAAAGTTTATATTTCCACCAATTCGCTGATGCGCATTAAAGACCTGCAGATGCTCACTGGTCAGGAGCGCCGTGACTGCTTCCGACTGGCGGTTCATTTAACCGGCAGTGCCTGCCGTGCTTCGGAGCTTTCCCGTGTGCAGAGCCTGAACCGAATGCACGAATTAGAGTATGACAAAAAACTTCAGTGTGACCGTCGCCTGGCAGAGATTGCAAAAGTGGAACTGTCGGATGAGGATTTGGCCAAACGCGTGCAAAAGCCGGAAATTGTTGTGCCGGTTTCCTATCCTGTGCAGATTGTGGATTTGTGCGCCGGCGGAATGAAGATAAAGTGTCAGGAATCATTTCGCCGGCATGAGCGGCTGATTGTCCATCTTGAACTGTTGGGAAAACCAGCAGAACTCTCCTGCTTGACTGTGCGGGAATCTTCACATAAAGATGACAAAGGGTTTCGGGTCGTCGGCTGCAAGTTTCAGGAAGTTGGTTCACGGCAAAATGACCTCCTGTGCTCGTTCCTTTTGCAGGAGCAGGGCAAGCAAATCAAGAAGAGCAAAAGTATTTAATCCTTATAAAGAAAGGGGCGGCTGCAATCAGCCGTCCCTTTCTTTTACCGCAAAGAGAAAATTCTGTTTATTTATTGTTGTAAAGCTCTGCAGATGGGCGAAGCTTGAATTTACCGACCATCTGCTTCAGTGTTGCCGCCTGACCGGAAAGCTCTTCACTGGCTGCAGCACTTTCCTCAGCAGTCGCGGAATTTGTCTGGATAACATTAGAGATATCATTGACACTCTGTGTAACCAGACGTACAGATTCTGCCTGTTCAGAAGATGCCGCTGTAATCTTGTCAATCGAAGTAACAACACTCTCGGAACCAGTGAGCGCGGTTTCCAGCGACTTGGCGGTACCGTTCACAATCGATGTACCCTTTTTCACTGCCGCAAGGGATTCTTCAATCAGCTTCGCGGTATTCTGAGAAGCTTCCTGACTCTTATTTGCAAGGTTACGCACTTCATCAGCAACCACAGCAAAGCCCTTGCCCGCTGAACCGGCACGTGCCGCCTCAACAGAAGCATTCAGCGCAAGAATATTGGTCTGGAATGCAATGTCCTGAATTGTTTTAACGATTGTACTGATTTTGTTGGAAGTTTCACTAATCTGGTTCATTGCAGAAATCATGTCTTTCATCTGCTTGTTGCTTTCTGTCATGCAGTTGCCCAGTTCCTTGGCAGAGTGGTTGGCTTTTTTAGCATTTTGGGCATTCTCTTCAATTTTAGTGGAAATTGCATCAACGGTTTCCACTAACTGCTGCGCAGAACCGGACTGCTGTGTGGCACCCTGTGACAGTGCCTGTGCACCGGAAGAAACCTGATCAGAACCGGCAGAAACCTGATCAGCCGCATCTGTGATCTGATTCATCGTATTGCTGATGCCCTGCTTAATAACGCCGAGTTGCGTGCGCACCTGCATAAATTCACCGACATATGCAACATCGCCCAGTTTGGAATGCACCTGAAAATTTCCCTTGGACATTTCATTTAAATTATAGGCAAGGTCTATAACAATCGCTTCAACGGAAGCAGCAGTTTCTTCCAACTTTTCGGTCAGTTCCCCAAGTTCATCGTCACTGTGGTAAGTTGCCTTGGCATTAAGATTCCCCTTGGAAAATTCACTGCTCACATCTCTCAGCGCACCCAGCGGCTTGGATATCTGCCGACTTGTCCGAATTACCATCAGGATAGAAACGATGCAGTAAACAATCAGAAACACGATTAAAACCACTATCCAAGTGTTCAGCATACCACTGGAAACTTGCTTGACATCCTGTGTCGCAGAACACAGTCCTATCAGGCAGAGAAGCAGCATGATGCCCCCCGCAACCATAACACCGACAATGTTGTGTATCACTTTTTTTGCCATTGACTTACGTTTGTTCATTTGTTTATGTCCTTCCCTTTAAAAATAGTCTTTAAAATATAAAAAGCACAATTTATTAGAAATGGCCGACTGACAGGCCCTCATCCGACTGGAATAGCAGACAATTCGTATCATCATTCGTAAAGTTGCGGGTAAACCCATTCATCCGAATTGCAGTGATTGGGAAAAGACGGTTAATCTGAATACGGGCATTTTGGATTCTTTCCTCTGTTGCCTGAATTTCTGCCATTTTGTCATTCAGCTTCTCACACTTCACCCGGTTAATGGACAAATGAAAATTCAGGCTTTTGATTGCCTGCGCAATCTGCGGATCATCTGCACCTGGACTCAGCACGCCAATCTGCTTTTCCGCTGTCTGAATGGATGAAGTCACCTCATCTAAATCTTTTTGTGCCTGCACTTTATCCTCAACAAATTCTGGCGTTTTATCTACAATCAACCGCGTTGCAATTCCGCGCTGATTGCCAACTTCCCGCGCGTAAATTCCCTCCATGCTGATAATTGTGCCGCCCACAATGACACCCCGTCCGGATTCGACCTGAACCTTATGGTCACAGACCACTGTGGAATTGGTAATGCTGTCTGAAAAAACGTTTCCGCCCGCGTTCACATCGGCGTTCTCTATGTATTGACATTTTACATCTGCGCCCGCGTGCAGTCTGCCCTGATGGTTGCCATTGATTCCCCGGCTGACAAAAAGATTCTTTCCGGCAATTACGATGCCGGCCCCAACGCTGCCGGAAATCGTAACATCACCGGTTGCCCGCACCTGAAATCCATCACGTACATTGCCATGAACGAAAACATTTCCCTCCACATCAATATTTCCTGTGGACAAATCAACGTCCTTTTCAATATTGATAACATTTGTTACACGATATTTTCCATTTTCATAAAAAATCTGTCCATCAGTTGCCGCAAGAATCGTTTTTCCATCCTCTGACACACAAGTTCCCTTGCCGGATGGAACCGAAGGCTTTTTGCCGGGTGCACCTTTTATTTCTGCGCCCTGCACGTTCATGCCGGATTCTCCCTGTGTAGCTGGGATAATGCGGCAAATTAAATCATCTTTTTTAACATGAACCAGCCAGTTTAAATCTTTATAGTCAACCACATCATATTCCGCCGTCCGGTGATCAGAAACCACCTGTGGCTTACCCACGGTAGTCGGAATGACTTCTTCCAACCGGCCGTCTGTGCCGGGCTGTGCTTTTTTGCCCTGCGCTATCCGCGTCAGATGCATCCAGTGTTCCGGCTGAGTAAGTCGATTAACTGCTTCCGCATCAACACCAAACGTGATATGTGCAGATTCCAGTGCCTTGTGAATATCGCTTTCCGTAACTGGTGTCCCGCCATTAAGTGGTGGAAATGCAAATGCCCATGCCGACATTTTATCCGCTGAAACAAACGCAGATGCCTTTCCAAAGACTTTCAGCTCCTGCTCCGTTTTTTCGGTCATTTTCAATGCTTCAAGAACAGACTTGGTCTCACTGTTCAGTTGCAGCAGCACTGAAATAATTTTCTCATTTAATGCCACGGATATATCCAGATAACTCTGCGGAGTTACTATTCGCTTTTCTTTTCCATTTTCTTGTGCCCACAAATCGTAAAATTGCTGTAAAAAAGGAAGCTCTATATGACGGGATTCCATACTTTCAACGGAATCACTAGCATTAATTTGTGGAAATTTCTCCTCTGCAGTTATCTTTTTGTCTGACTGAGAAAACAATTCGACTTTGTTTTCATCCCGCCGTGCTTCGGATTCGCTTTCGGCCACATTTTGCTGCGGCTGCTTTTCGCCCTTACTTTTTTTCTGATACAGTGAGAACAGCGTGCCTCCCCTGCCGCTCTCCGCCTTATGCTTCATTGTGTTCACCTCTGTATCATTCTTTCATCCAATGAATTGAAGTCATTGGTAAATATAAGCATATCTTGTTTACCGAGCTTATTATACACCATCAGTTTCATAACGTCTATACATTTTCGCAAAAATGCAGTTGTCCACAGCAAGAATATTTGTCTATAACCAAATTCTCCGTCACAAATTTATACCTTTTGCTTATCAATTAATAAAAAGGCTATGAACTGCGACTCTATTTCCAGACAAAAAAAGGCAGTCAATACTCCGCTGCATTGCCGAGTACTGACTGTTAAAATAATAAAATCGAATTTTATGCGAACAGATTCATGGCAACTGCAGTCGTCTGCACCTGTGGCATCACACTGTTTTGCACCTGCAGATAACGCTGCATTCCTGTAGAAATGACCTTCTGTTCAGCAGTATTTTCTTTCTGTGAAACAGCTGCTGCCCGTTTCCCCGGTGTCGCAGCAGCAATCGCATTTTGAGCAACTACACTGTTTCCAGAGGGAGTCGACTGATGAGTCGGCACAGAATAACTAGGATAAACAGCTGCCATTTCACGCGGAATATTCTCCGCAGCCTGCAACGGACTGCGCACAACTGCTACCGAAGAACTCTTCTTCAATTCCTGCTGCACACTCTTATTTTCTGAATCTTGCTGTGTGCCCTGCTCAAAAGATTCATGTGCTGCAAGAAACTGCTGCGCACGGGCGCTGAGCTGAACTTGGTCAGAGGTCAGTACGGAAGTGCTAAGTAACTTTGGCAAAGAGTCATCCGAAATTTTTGCTGAGCGTACCGGCTGGACGCGCTCAACTGGCGTGTCAATCTGTACACTGCGCACCTGCTGAAGCAAGCGAGATTCAGAGATACGAGAAGCATAGTTATTACTTGCGCTGCTGATTTGCATAGACATAATAAGCGCTCCTTTCCGGCAGACATCCAATCATGTAATATGAATGCCTGTATTATAATTTTTACAGGACAATCATAGCACATGGATGCGAATAAATAATACGTTAATAGAAATTTGAAAAAAATTTCCAGTTATCTGACAAAATACTGCCAAGCAAACAAATAAAACAGCCGCATATCCATGAAAAACTCCATTTCAATGCGACCTAAACTTGGTGCGAGGGGAGGGACTTGAACCCTTATATTAAGTAACTAAAGAATGCCGGTTTAAAGGCATTTACAGATTTTATCACATTTCAACGCAACAAATTGGCACAATGTATTATTATATATTGAATTTAAAAATGTGGTTTTTAAGTAGCTGGACAACAAATGGACAACAAGTTTAGCAGCCGGAAAGTCGTATCACAATAGTAAAAAGCTCCGACCTACCACAAAAGGTAAGCCGGGGCTTTTGTCATCTTAATTTACTTTTTTGCCGGTCTTTCAGCTCAGCAACCTTTGCGTCGTTCCATCGGTCAGTGTTTCCCACCAAATAGCCGGTAATGCGCCGAATACGGTCGAACCTTACGCCTGTTCCAACCATGCCGCGATTGTCAGGTTCCAGACGATTGTCCATTTTAACGCGCCTCCTACATCATGCGTGCATTAAGCCGCGGGTGTGGTAGTCTTAGCTGCAACACCTGTCTTAGGTAATGCTTTAACAGCAGCTTCCATGGCGCTGTCACCAAGACTTGCCACATCGCCCTCATAGGCAATGCCGTCAAGGCCAAGTGCGGTTTTCAGGACTTTTTCAGCTTCCGCTTTACGCTGGTCGGCTGTAATACTGCCATTTAAATAAAGCTGTTCCGCGCTGTTAGTGCCAATCTTAGCAGCGTCTGCAATCTTCTGCAATGTGCTGGTAACCGGATTTGGCGCGATTGTAGCGGCTACATCTGTTACTGTGTTTGCAATGTTTGCTACTTTTTCGGCAGTTTCAAAGCCTTTGCTGATATCTTTTCCTTTGCTTTTGAGCGCATACAGCACCCAGCCAATTACAACGATAGCCAGCAGTGCCGCCAGAGTGATAATGATTACTGTTTCATTCATAATATGTACCTCCGTTTAATTTTCAGGCGGCTCTGTTGGAAGTGCCTGAATTGCTTTATATGCTTGTTCTCCTGTGCCATTGCCGCCCATAGCCGCATATGGCTTGTACAGGTATTCGATATTCCGCTTATCCTCCAAGCTGCACCACTTTTGCTGTTCACAATAATAGTGGCCAGCCTGATAAATCCGGTCATGAAGTAATGCCAACATAGCTTCACGCATGGATTTCTGTTCCGCTTTTTCTGACTTAAAGTGTCGGAACGCTCCGCTCAAAGCCAATGTAATTACAGTGACAAATCCACCGCACAATGCTGAAACCGCATTGTTTAAAATCACATCTCGCACATCTTATACCACCTTAAGCTCAAATTGCTTTGTTGGCTGTTCGCCTGACGCTTTAGTGTAGATTCCGGTCACGCCCGGTCGCACGGCCACCATCGGACACAGCCATTTGCCTGCTCCATCAGCAAATACACCCGCAACCGTTGCAATACCGCTAGTGCCTGCTGTGACAGTTGGTTTTGTTGGACAAGTGAGTCCGACCATGTAGCACTCACCAACCTTGCGGGACAGGTTGACGGTCGTGTCACTGCCACACGCGGTGACAACGCGTACCACCATGGTGGACGGCTTGTGACCGTTAATGTAGATGCCGGTTTCTGCATTTACTTTTCCGGTTGCGGTCAGCTTGTAGCAATAACTGTTACCACTGTGACTTTGATATTTAATATCTACAATGCCACTTGTTCCAGCCGTTACATTTGGCCGACCGGCCGGACAAGTAACTTTGACCGTATAAGACTGCCATCGTTTGAGCTTGACGGTGGTCGTCGTATCACTTGTAAACGCCGCCTGTGCCGGTGCAAATGCGGGCAAGGTGCTGACATTTGATAAGTAATTGGTATAGCACTCGTTGGTGTCACAGCCCTTGCCGGGGATGTTTGCTCCCGGCCATTCCCCTGTGAGTTCGCCAAAATCAGACTGCCAAATATCGCAATGCTTGTCCGGCGTTGGTACGCCCGGCCGCGCATACCAAAACGAATATGCTGACAGTTGCGCCGGGTCAATGCGGTTATCGTACCAGTCCTTATTGACGTAATACCCTGCCTTGTACCCGGCCCGCTGCAAGCCGTTGCACACCGTTTTAATAATTGCTGTGTTGGTCGCTCTGGACGGGATGCCGCCATTGCGTCCCTTATAACCGTCAGCGTCCTCCATGTCAATAAACACTGGGTACTGCGGATGGTGGCCGCGCAACAACCGGAGCATATGCTGTAATTCACTCTGCGCTCCGCTCACCGTCTGTGCATAGCTGTACAAATAAGCGCCCCACGGAATGTGTAGCCGTTCACACTCACTTACATTACGGTTAAATTGGCAATCATCCTGATTTGTGGAATCTTCCCCATATCCCAACTGTAAAACTGCAAACTGCAAACCGGCAGATTTAGCTTTTGCCCAGTCTACACAACCATTACAGTAGCTAACATCAATACCTCTATATGCCATTATGTATCACTTCCTATTATTTTGTGCTTTTATTTGTAGCGGTTGCCGATTTCAGCAATCCATCCAGCTCCACAAACTGGTCATTAGTCAATAGGCTAACCATCAAAAACAAACTCAAAATATTTGCGTCTGTGAGCCGTCCGGCTGTAATGAGTGTCTTGCAGTTGTCATAAGTTGATTTGATTTCCATAATGCTATACCTCCAATTATTTAAGTTGCATCTGTGCAATTTGTGCTTGTAATGCTGTAACCTGTGCAGTTAAGTCGAGCCTGTCTGACCTGTTTTCAGTGTTTGCTACCTGTGGCTTTTCCGGCCATGAAATTTTTTGTGGAAATCCACTCTGTGCTGTAATGTCACGCAACGCTTGTCGGTACTTCCGTACGGATTCTTTATCTTCGCTGGATAATGGTGCATCGTCTGCTTGTGTCCAGTCGGTGTCTGCAAGCAATTTGTCGCGCTGTACTCGTACATCTGCCGCAAGCTGCTCTATTTCGGCTGCTTTTGCATACGCAAGCCAAACCACTATATTGTCTTGCACGTTTTTCTTTAGTCCATCACGGTCAGGCATAACAAGCAAATATTCGTCATATGTGAAAATTGTATTTCCATTTTCATCTTTTTCGCTTGTAATATTCTCTCGGAACCGCATTTCTGCCATGCCGTCAAACCGATGCTCAAATGACAGTGCGGGAGGGGAAATTGAGCCGTTTACTTTCATTGTGAATCACCTCTTTCAATGGTTTTAAGAGCTTTCGATATTTTTGTCGCAGCCAGTAGGCACTGCAATGCTGTAATTGTCCATACCTGCTTATAAATCCAGCAGCTGTGTGAAATGGAACTGGTTGGTTCCGACTCTGCAACTTTTTAATTTTTCGGTATTGTTTGCGCAAAAGCAAAAAGTTTCGTTTACGGAGCTTAATATGGTTTCGCTGAAATTGATACCCTAAAAAATCAATTGCGTGTGACTTTGTGGGGAATATTTGATAATTTCCTTTCAGCGCAAGTCCCATCTTTTCCAACCACTGTGCGATCGCTTTTTCTGCTTTATGCAGTTGTTTCTTGCTACTGCTGAACAATACCATATCGTCTACATATCGCACGTATCGTTTAATATGAAGCTCTTGCTTGATATAATGGTCGAGTGGTTCCAAATAAAAATTTGCAAACCATTGTGAGGTGTAATTCCCAATTGGAAGCCCAGACTGACAGCTGTAAACGATTGTATGCAATAGTCCTAGCATCTTTTTGTCCTTTATTTTGTGCTTGAGTGCCACCATGAGTTTGCCATGCGGAACAGATTGATAAAAATGATGAATGTCAAGCTTTAGACAATATTTTGTGTTCTTCCAATCACAATCAAGCCAACGCTTTATTGCACGGTATCCATGCTTAATTCCGCGTTCTGGAATACTCCCACAGCACCAGTCATTCATACCGCGCATGATTGCTGGCTTGGTTGCATTTATTACGCACCAAAAAATAATCTGGTCTGGATAATATGCCGTGCTGCAAATCATGCGGACTTTTCGGCTGTGGGAATCGTATAGCTCACGCTCGTGATACCCAGATGGATGGTAGGACCCTGTCAGAAGAATCCGCTGAATCTTTCTTGCGTATTCATCCACATTTTCTAACACCTTCTTCACGCTTTTGCGTTTTTTCTTTCCACGTGCGGAATCAAAAATTGCTATTTTTATATTTTCAATTTCGCACATTTTATTAAATAAATTGCCAATTCGTTTCGGCACATAAATCACCTTGTTTTTCTCTTCACGGCCGTTCACGTAAGTTACTAAGCCATGCCTTTTCAAGAAATATTTTTTGCCAAGTGGCAAGGTGCCTTTCGGCAGACTGACAGTCAAACGTCTGTGCAAATCAATACTTTAAGCAAAGAGACGGGAGCCAATGTTGGAGTTGTAATTAGACGAGTCGTTATTCGAGTTAAGATAGAACAGTCCCGCATTAGAACTGTTACTCCAATAACCGCCAACATAAGGCACCCAAGCACAGGCGTCCCCTTCGGGAACGATGGGGGCTAACCGCCCCCAAACCTCTGTTATTGAGGTAGGACAAGGAGACGGGAGCCAAAGTAGGAGTT
>JAKVJJ010000028.1 GCA_022487055.1 Oscillospiraceae bacterium | reverse complement strand
CTACCAAACTGACTTCTGGTATGTCAAGTCCTTCCCTCAGCAAATTAATGCCAACAAGCACATCAAATTTCTCTAAACGCAGGTCACGAATAATTTCTTGCCGCTCAACTGTGTCAATATCATGGTGCATATAGCGCACACGAATCCCCATTCCCTCCAGATAGGAAGTGAGGTCTTCCGCCATTTTTTTGGTTAGTGTGGTCACAAGCACCCGCTGATGCTTTGTCGCACGCAGGTTGATTTCGGAAATCAAGTCATCAATTTGTCCATCAGTCGGCCGGACATCAATTTCCGGGTCAAGCAGACCGGTTGGCCGAATAACTTGTTCCACAACCTGCGCGGCTTTTTTTAGTTCAAAGTCACCGGGGGTTGCACTGACAAAAATTGCTTGATTGATATGACCGTAAAATTCGTCAAAATTCATCGGACGGTTGTCATAAGCACTTGGTAAACGAAAACCAAAATCAATCAGATTCTTCTTGCGTGCCCGGTCACCGCCATACATTCCGCCAACCTGTGGCAGTGTAACATGGGACTCATCCACAAACATCAGAAAATCATCCGGAAAGTAGTCCAACAGTGTAAACGGTGCACTTCCTGCCGGCCGGCCAGACATCACACGGGAGTAGTTTTCAATTCCCTTACAGAAACCGATTTCCTGCAGCATTTCCATATCATACGTTGTCCGCTCACGAATTCGCTGCGCCTCAATCAGCTTGCCATGCTCTTCAAAATAAGCAACCCTCTCCTTCATTTCCGCTTCAATGCTTCCCAGTGCACGCATCATTTTTTCACGCGGGACAATATAATGCGAAGCAGGATAAATGGCCACGTGCTTCAGGTCGGCTTTCACTTCTCCGGTCACAGAATTCAGCTCGCTGATACGGTCAATTTCGTCTCCAAAAAATTCCACACGGATAATCGTATCATTGGAGTAAGATGGGAAAATTTCCACCACATCACCGCGTGCACGAAATTTGTTGCGGCTCAGTTCCAAATCATTGCGCTCATACTGTAGTTCCACCAGCTTTTTCAGCAGTTCATCCCGGTCTTTTTCCATGCCGGGACGCAGAGAAATGACCATGCTGCGGTAGTCAATTGGATCACCGAGCGAATAAATACAGCTCACACTTGCAACAATGATAACATCCCGCCGCTCCGAAAGTGCGGATGTGGCAGAATGTCGCAGTTTGTCAATCTCATCATTGACAGCTGAATCTTTTTCAATATAAGTATCTGTCTGGGCTATATAAGCTTCCGGCTGGTAATAGTCATAATAAGACACAAAATACTCTACCGCATTGTTTGGAAAAAATGTGCGGAACTCTGAGCAAAGCTGTGCTGCCAATGTTTTATTGTGTGCCAAAACCAATGTCGGGCGGTTCATTTGCGCAATGATGTTCGCCATGGTAAAAGTCTTGCCGGAACCAGTTACACCTTTCAGCACTTGTTCTCTATCTCCCGCCTTCAGCCCCTGCACCAGATGTTCGATCGCTTCTGGCTGGTCACCTGTGGCATGGTATGGGGAAACCAGTTGAAAATCCATGTTCAGTCCTCCTGCTTTTCGTGGGCCTCAGCAACTTGTCGCCCGCTGCCATCAATGGGTTCCAGCGCATAGTCAAAGTATCCACTCTGCTTTAAAGAAAGATAATCCTCATTTGAAACAATGATGTGGTCAACCAGTTGCACCTCCACGCTGGAAAGCGCCTGATAAATCAGACGGGTGGCATCCAAATCCTGTACAGAAGGAAGCAACTCTCCGCTGGGATGATTGTGCGCCACAAAGGCAAACACTGCTTCATAGTGTACAGCCATCTGCACAATTTTACGGATGTAAATATTTGCCGTGGCCGCCGTCCCTTCATTGACCGTATCGCAAAAAAGTAGCCGGTGCCGGGAATCCAGCAGCATCAGCAGGACGAACTCGTGGCTCCTACCGACAAACCATTTTTGAATATAGGTTGCCGCATCCCGTTTCCCAGTAATATAGGTAACCTTGTCCTGCAGGCTGATCTGATACCGGCGGTAAACATCCGGCAGCAGTTTCAGCAGCAAAGCAGCATTGCTGCCAATCCCCTTTACAGTCGTCAGCTCATCCACAGGGGCATCCAGCACTCCTGCCAAAGAGCCGAAGCGCTGCAGCAGCCGGTGTGCAATCGGATTGGTATCCTGATAAGGAATTGCGTAAAACAGCAGCAGTTCCAGAACTTCATATTCCTCAAAGCTGTCCAAACCATTTTTTCGGTAACGGGCACGGAGCCGTTCCCTGTGGCCACTGTGCATGTTCTCCTCTTTGCCCGCCATAAGGTCCCCTCTTTCCTGCTTCTCATAATCGATTACGAAACTTATTATACACGAAAATGTGGATTTTTGAAAGCTTTTTCGAAAGGATGTTCTAATTTTTTTCAAACATCCGTTTGTTTGCCTTTTCTGACTCAATGCTTTCCCTTTTAAAGAGAGTATGCTATAATAGAAAAGATAATTTTTTGTGAGGCTCATATATGAAAACAGTAACGATTGAAAAAAATGATGCTGGGCAGCGGCTGGATAAATTTCTGACCAAAGCCTATCCCAATCTGCCACAATCCATGATGTATAAATCCATCCGGAAAAAAGACATTAAACTGGGTGGCAAACGCTGTGCCATCAACACCCGACTGCAAGAGGGCAATGTGCTTACTCTCTATTTAAAAGACGAATTTCTTCAGTGTGAACCGGAACAGTTCGACTTTTTAAAGGCACCGGCAAAGCTAAATATTCTTTATGAAGACCAGAATCTGCTTCTGCTGGATAAAAAGCCCGGACTGATTGTTCACCCAGATGAAAATTACCACTTTGACTCTCTGATTGCTCGTGTGCAGCATTATCTGTATGATAAGGGTGAATACAATCCGCATGATGAAAACAGCTTTACACCGGCACTGGTCAATCGAATTGACAGAAATACCGGCGGCATTGTGATGGCTGCCAAAAATGCGGAAACTTTGCGTATTTTAAATCAAAAAGTCAAAGACCGTGAACTGTGCAAACTGTATCTCTGTCTTGTTGCCGGCCATTTGAGCCCTAAAGAGGCAACACTGAAAGCCTTCCTGGAAAAGAACGAAAAGCAAAACCGCGTATATATCTCCTCCCAGCCGTCACCGGAAGCAAAAACGATTCAAACTCGTTATCGTGTGCTGCAGGAGAAGACCGGCTGTTCCCTTGTGGAAGTTGATCTGCTGACCGGCCGCACGCATCAGATTCGGGCACATATGGCAAGCATTGGTCATCCGCTCATTGGTGATGGCAAGTATGGAACAAATGCTATTAACAAAAAATTTGGTCTGAAGTATCAGGCACTTTATTCTTATAAACTTCGGTTTGATTTTCGTACAGATTCCGGAATCCTTTCTTATCTCGATAAAAAAGAATTTGAAGTGAAAGAAATTTGGTTTCTGCCCATTTTTCAGCGGTGGGACTGAGCAGAGGATTTGCAAGAATGGAAAACAGTTATAACATTTTAGGTGTGAAGCCGGGTTGCAGCAAACGCCAGTTAAGGGATGCCTACAAAAAAGCCATTACTAAGCTTGAGCCGGATGATATGATTGGTGAAGAACGCATTACACAAGCATATCTGTCTGTGCAGGCCGACCGCAAGCACCGCAGAATCAAAAAGAAGCAATATGGTATCTGGAAACCTTCCAAAGAATTCCATGCACCTTATACTGGCCCACATGGCAGTACCGCAGCACGCAATGCCATTAACCGATTCCGTTTTCTCACACTTTTTCAGGCTGTCGGCATCGTCCTGCTGTCATGGGCAGTTTACTTTTTCTGTCTTACTGTCACACCAAATTTGTTTCCAAGCAGCCAGTATCCGCAGCTTGCCAAAACTTTCAGTGAAAGATTGACTGCTGCATGTGCACAGCTCCTCTGCTGTGCAGTTTTTACTGTCCTTTATGTCTGCCATTACTTTCGCCGAAGGGAAGACGGCCTGCGCCGAGTATCGATGGGGTTCCTTTTCGGTATTGCCTGCCTGATTGTCGGACTGCTGGTACCGCAGAATCAGTTTGTTAATACTACCGCGCTTGTCAGTGACATACAGCCGCTGGCTTCCAATCAGCTTTCTTCCACCAAAAATATTCTTCTGGAAGACGGGTTTTTACAGACAAAAAATTCTTTTGGTAATACTTATACATATAAAATAAAGAAATCCAAAAAAAACGTCTACATTCCCTCCAATTTGCTTACCAATCCGGATGGAACCGTACATCAGGCATCTGTCACTTTTCTGCCGCATACATATGCTGCCGCACAGGTGGAAATCCGAGCAATGAAGAATTACATCTTCAGCTGCATTGGAGACTGCTTTTATATTGACGTTCCAGGCAATGCGGAGGATATTGCGAGTCTATATTTAAAGCGAAGCACAGCGTCACTGGTCATTGAACATAAGGATGTTGGCAAAACGAAAGGCAACAAACTGACGACTGATTTCTGTAAATTGTCCCTAAAAGATAAACAGGGGCAGCCGCTCATTTCTGAAATCACAGCAGACAAGGTCGCCGCTTCTATTTTACCGAATAAGCATCTGCTGCTGGCATTTACCGCTGAGGACACAAAAGGTGGTAACACCTGCATTGCCGCAGAAATCAATCAGCAAACCGGAAAAGTGGAAAACACGTTTCAGTTAGAAGGCAATTTTGTGTTCCGCCTGTTTTCCTGTGCCGGACGGTATTACTTTTTCTCAGAATCTCCGGTAAAAACATCCTTCACTGACCGGCAGTATTTCCTGCAGGTTTATGATCCGGCACAGCAAAAGATTGTCTATACTTCTCCCCAGAGTTTCACCCTCAGCATGGCACCTCATGTTGCGTCTTTTTCCCATAACGGTGTCTGGATTTCCAAGCACAGCAATGGAGAAGAACCTATTGGAAAATTTTCTGTTCCGCAAATATACATGAACTAAAAAAAGGATCCGCTATTTCTGCATTGTGATGTACAGAAATAGCGGATCCTTTGCTATTCTCTGGATTAGGAATTGTGGTCAACCTGATGGAATTTTTTTAAGTTCCCGGTTTTTTGAGCACGCTTATCAAGTTCTGCCTTCACATCGTCCAAAGGAATTCCTTCTTCGACCATCATAACCATCAGATGGTACAAAAGATCGGAGATTTCTCCAACGGTATCATCCTTCACACCGTTTTTTGCAGCAATAATGGTTTCGCTGCATTCTTCACCGACTTTTTTGAGAATTTTGTCCAACCCTTTGTCAAACAGATAACAGGTATAGGAACCTTCTTCCTTGATATCTCTGCGACTGACAACGGTATCATATAATTCTTGAAAAGTATCACGCATGATATTCTTCCTCCATTATCATTTTAAAGAAGCAACTGTGATGTCCCGTATGACAGGCGGCACCGGTCTGTTCCACCTGAATCAGCAGGGTGTCGTCATCACAATCCCCGCAAACAGAAAGAACACGCTGCAGGTGTCCGGAAGTGGCACCCTTATTCCACAGTTCCTGTCTGGAACGTGACCAGAACCATGTGTAGCCGGTTTCCAGCGTTCGGCGCATCGATTCACGGTTCATATAGGCAAGCATCAGCACTTCTCCGGTCGATGCCTCCTGTATGACTGCCGGTATCAGGGAACCTTTTTTAAAATATTTATCAAAATCAAAAGTCTGCAAATTCGGTTTCATTCCTGCACCCTCGCTGCTCTTACAGCATCTGCCAAATTCAGTGTTCCGGCATAAAGAGATTTGCCGCAGATGGTGCCATACAGTCCAAGCTTGCTCAAGCTTTGGATATCCTGCAGATTACGCACTCCGCCGCTGGCAACAACATTGCAGGAAACCGCCTGGTTCAATGTATCCAGCATAGCAAGATTGGGTCCAGATAACATTCCATCCCGTGAAATATCTGTGAAAATAATTGTTTGTGCACCAAGCTGTTCCATCTGTTTGGCAAAGTCCAGATAATCAGCGCCAGAAGTTTCCGTCCAGCCTTCTGCTGCAACTTTACCATTTCTTGCATCAATGCCGATTGCAATTTTTTCCCGATAAGTATGGATGGCTTCAGCCGCAAAATCCGAATTTTGCAGTGCGGCGGAGCCAAGAATGACACGCGATATACCGCCATCCAAATATTTTTTAATTGTTTTCATTTGACGAATGCCGCCGCCAATTTCCACTTTTAGTCCCGTTTTCCGCACCACTTGCAGCACCTTTTCCGCATTTACTGGATGTGCATCCTTTGCACCGTCTAAGTCAACCATATGTAGCCATCTGGCACCTGCCGCTTCAAAGCTTTTAGCAGTCTGCAAAATGTCCTCCGCAACTTTCTGTGCAGTTGCATAGTCACCGCGGCGCAGACGGACACATTCGCCGTCTTTCATATCAATCGCAGGCAATATCAGCATGGATTCTACTCCCTTCTGATTTAAAAAGCATTCCGTTACAGCACACCTTTCGTTGAAAGCGTCCCATCCGCTGGCAGCACTGCCTGGTGCAGAGCGTGACCAAGCGATTTAAAGATTGCCTCCGTCTGGTGATGTGCATTCGTTCCATAAGGTACCCAGCAATGCAACGTAATACCGGCATTCATGGCAAAAGCACGGAGAAATTCTTCCGTCATGCAAGTATCATAACTACCGATTCGTTCCTGCTGAAAATCCGCGTGAAAAACTAAAAATGGACGTCCGCTGACATCAATGTTGGTAATAGCAATCGATTCATCCATTGGAATGCTGAAAGAACCATAACGGGCAATTCCACTCTTGTCACCAAGTGCCTGTGCCAGTACTTTCCCCAGTATGATTCCAGTGTCTTCCACGGTGTGATGGCAGTCTACTTCTAAGTCACCTTGTGCCTGCAGATTCAGGCCAAAACCGCCGTGCACTGCAAAGGCTGTCAGCATATGATCAAAGAAACCAATGCCGGTAGAAACATTCACTTCCCCGCCGTCCAGACAAAGCTTTACTGTAATGCTGGTTTCTTTTGTTTTGCGGGACTCTGCCGCCTGACGCATTGCTTTCATGCCTCCTCAAAGTAAGATTCCAGTGTCGCCAGAAACATTTTGTTTTCTGTGTCACTGCCTGCTGTTATCCGCAAGAAATCCGGGAAGCAACGCACAGAAATTTTCTTTTCCATGAGAAAATCATAACAAGCGCTTGCCCGCGGAAAGCGGATGGTGACAAAATTCGTGCAACTCTGATAAAGCTGAAAAGCGCCGGAATGGCGGGCAAGAATGCTTTGTACACCCTGCTGCAGATATTTGCGGGACTGACGAACAGCCATCGTTTCTGCCTGCAGAGTATTTTTCTCTTGCAGCACTAAAGCCGCAAGTTTCTGTGTCAGCGTATTGACATTATAAGGTGACTTTGCAGCATGGAAAATGCCGGTTAATGTTTTATTTGCCACGGCAAAACCGATGCGCAGAGCTGCCATCCCCATTTTGGAGCAGGTCTTTAGAATCAGCAGATTATCAAATTGATCTTCCTGACCGAGGACGGACTGGGACATATCCCAGAAATCCATATAGGCTTCATCCACCACCACCAAAGCATTCACATTGCTGACAACCTGCAACACCTGTTCTTTGGTTAAACCCAAGGACGTTGGATTGCATGGGTTGCTGAACAAAAGCATCCGTGCATGGGTGCTCTGCACCTTTTGAATCAGTTCCTCTGGTGTAACAGAAAAGCCGTCCCCTTTGCAGACTTCAACACAGTTTGTTTCTGCCAGTTTTGGGTAAAAAGTGTACATGGAAAAATCCGGTGCTGTGGTAACCACCGTTTCCCCTTTCATCAGAAAGGCGGAAATCAAAATGCTTATCAGTTCGTCCGAACCGTTTCCGGCCGTCACATGAGCCGGATTCACCCCATAAAATGCGCCGAAAGCCTGACACAATTCCGTAGCATAAGGATCCGGATAACGGTTAAAGTTTACTGTCTGTACCAATTCACCGACTTTTTGCAGCAACGCAGCAGGCAGATTCAGGAAAGATTCATTTGCGTCCAGATGAATAATACCCTCTGCTTCATCCACAGGTGTATATGCTTCTAGCTTTTTAAGTTTTTCATTGATTTGATATGGCATCTTTTTTCCTCACTGCAATACTGTTTGCGTGCGCGGTCAGGCCTTCTGTTTCAGCCAGCGTCATAATCTGGTCGCTCACCGGTGCCAGTGCGTCTTTCGTATAATAAATGAAACTGGACTTTTTTATGAAGCTGTCCACCGAAAGTGGCGAGAAAAAGCGTGCGGTTCCGCTCGTGGGCAACACATGATTCGGCCCGGCAAAATAATCGCCCAGTGGCTCTGGAGAATAGTTGCCGAGGAACACACTGCCGGCATTGTCAATTCGACCGATGTATGCCATTGGATTGTCAATACAGAGTTCCAGATGTTCAGGTGCAATTTCATTGGCAAATTCCACTGCTTCATTTAAATCCTTACAAAGAATTACTGCACCGAAATTGTTTAAAGAATCCTCAATAATGTCCTTGCGGGAAAGCGTCTTTATCTGCTGATAAAGTTCCTGCACAGTGGCATCCGCTATTTCCGCACTGGTTGTCAGCAGAACCGCGGAAGCCATCCGGTCATGTTCCGCTTGGCTCATTAGGTCAGCCGCAAGATAAGAAGGTTTTGCCGTATTATCTGCAATAATCAGGATTTCGCTAGGGCCTGCTACCATGTCAATATCTACCGTACCATAAAGCTGACGTTTTGCAGTTGCCACATAAATGTTGCCCGGCCCAACGATTTTGTCGACTTTCGGAATCGTTTCTGTGCCGTATGCCAAAGCACCCACTGCCTGTGCACCGCCCACCAGGAACACACGGTCAACTCCGGCAGTCAGTGCAGCAGCCATGATATTCGGATTCGGTTTGCCGTCCTTGCCGGGCGGCGTCACCATAATCAGTTCCTTGACTCCGGCAATTTTCGCCGGGATGGCATTCATCAACACACTGCTGGGGTAGGCCGCCGTACCGCCGGGTACATAAATGCCTACCCTCGTAAGCCCACGGATGCGCTGCCCCATCATCACTCCGTCTGCACGCGGCTCCATCCAGCTTTGCTGCTTCTGGCGGGCATGAAAATCGCGGATGTTTTCCGCCGCCTGCTGCAGCGCAGAAAGGAAATCTGGTTTACACTCTTTAGTCAGCCGCTGCATTTCCTCCCGACTGATTTCCATGGATTCCGGGACAGCACCGTCAAACTTAAGGGTATATTTCCGAATGGCTGCATCTCCGTTTTGCCGGACATCCGCTAAAATTTCCGTGACTGCCGCGTCCACTTTTTTCCCAGCCGCTTCACTGCGTGACCGGAACTTCCTGACAAATTCGCATGCAAATTTGCCGCCCTGCTTGACGACCTGAATCATTGCTGTTCCTCCTTTGCTTTTTCCATGCGGAAAACCAAATCTTCAATCTCCGGTTTACGCAGTTTCAGACTTGCTGCATTGGCAATCAGCCGTGCCGAAATAGGACAGATGGTGTCAATCACCGCAAGCCCGTTTTCTTTCAGCGTCGTGCCGGTTTCCACAATATCCACGATGGCATCAGCCAAACCCAGCAGCGGAGCAAGTTCTACACTGCCCTCTATCTTAATAATGCGGACATTCATTGCCTTGCCCTCAAAATAGCTGCGTGCTACATTGGGATATTTGCTGGCAATCACTTTTGTATTATAACCGGAAAAAAAGTCCTGGCCGACAGGCCCGGCAAGCGCAAACCTGCATTTGCCAAAACCGAGATCCAACAGCTCATAAAAACTACCGCGTGACTCTAAAATGGTGTCTTTACCCACCACACCAAGGTCACACACACCATGTTCCACATAAGTAATTACATCGGCCGCTTTTGCCAGCACGACTTCTATTGAGCCATCACCAACCGGAAGAATAAGTCTACGGCCTTTATTGCGGACAGTGTCACAGCAAATGCCGATTTTATCCAGCAAACCAATCGTATCTTGTTCCAACCGTCCTTTTGTCAGTGCGATGCGCAGTGGTTTCATTTCAGAAGCACCTCCGTAATCTTTGCACCGACAATGTCAATGCGGCGAATACCGAGTGAACGGGCGTAAGCTTCCGCCGCTTCCTGTGTATCCGCCACACTGGTTTCACAGCGCAGCCCCTGTTTTGTCAGGGCGCGTGAATGAGCCAGTGCCTTGATAGAATACCCATTTTCGCTGAAAACCAGCACCTGCGCAGCAGCCGGTGCATGATAGTGCCCCTTCACCAGTGCAATACGTGTCAGTGCATCCACATTCACACCAAATCCAATGGCAGGCATGGGACAGTGAAAGCGTGCCAACAGATTGTCATAGCGGCCACCCGTTAGAATGGAATCACCATATCCTTCTGTATAAGCAGTGAAAATGATGTCTGTGTAGTAATCATTGCGCTGTACCATGCCGAAATCAACAATCACTCGATTTCCCAAGCCAAGGTCTTGCACCGCATGATAAATTTTATGCAGGTAGTTGAGTGTTTCCCGTGCTTGATCAGTGAAACAAATTGCTTGTGCCTGCGCAAAAACTTCCTCACCGCCGAAAAGACGTGGCAGGCGGCGCATTCCGCTGACTGCTTCTGTCTGCGGCAAAGCATCCAGAATAATATCCAGTGCAGCGTAGTTTTTCGTTTCAATAGCGCTGCGAATGCTCTCCCTCTGCTCTTCAGAAATCGGGAGTTGCTGTGCAAGCTCCCGAAAGAAACCGGCGTGGCCAAGTTCCAACCGGAAATCCGGCGCACATGGGGAAAGCGCCTCTACTGCGGTTGTCAGGACTTCCAAATCCGCACGGATTCCTTTGGCACCCATCAGCTCTATGCCTGCCTGTGCGTTTTCATCCAGACGGCCTGCAAGGCCGGGATTACTGCGGTAAATCGGTTGTGTATAAAACAGGCGAAGCGGAAGCTGATGATGCTGTAGCCGGGTGGCAACCAAACGCGCAATCGGCATGGTTGAATCCGGGCGCATGACAATCAGCCGACCGCGGCGATCGGACATCTTATACATTTCCTCCGGGCTGATGCCGGAAAACTCCGGGTCAAAAACATCATAAAATTCCAGTCCAGAGGTCATGACCTCGTTGTAGCCGCGCACACGAAAAGCATCCGCCAATTTTCCTTCGACAGCCCTGCGTGCAAGGCATTCCTCAAAGAGCAAGTCTCGTGTTCCCTCAGGTGTAATCATTTTGTTTGTTTTCATAGGCAAACTCAATCCTTATATCTGTTTACTTTAGCTTGCTAATATAATATCAGGTTAAATTGCAGTTGTCAACCAGAAATTTTTAGCGGACTAAAAAAGTGACATCTGGCTGCTTTGAGGCAGGTCATTCAGAGCACCCGCCTCCTGCAAATTATCAATGACAGATTTACTGACTTTGCTGCGTGTCCGTAAATCATCAACGGAAATGTAGGCACCGTCTTTCTTTGCATCTGACAGTGTCTTTGCAGCGGACTCGCCTACACCGCTAATGGAGGCAAATGGCAGCCGAACTTTTCCATCCTCCACCAGATATTTGCGGGAATCCGATTTATAGAGGTCGATTGGCAGAACCCCAATGCCGCGTGCCAGCATCTCATTCACTATCTGTAGAGTGCCAAATGCGGCTTCTTCCTTGGCAGTGGCCTCTTTGCCCTTCTGCTGAATCTCATGCATTTTCTGCCGAACTGCGGCACGGCCTTTCACCACAGTAGCTCCGTCAAAATCTTCACCGCGCACAGTAAAGTAGGCAGCATAGTATTCCACTGGTTTATGCACTTTGTACCACCCGAGACGGAGCGCCGCAATCATATACGCGGCAGCATGCGCTTTCGGGAACATATATTTGATTTTAAAGCAGGAATTGATATACCACTGCGGCACATTATGTTCCTTCATAGCCTTGATATGGTCTTCTGTCAGCAGCTTCGGTGCTTTGCCCTTTCGCGTAATCTCCATGATTTTAAATGCCATTTTTGGTTCCAGACCTTTTTGCAGCAAATAGGTCATAATAGAGTCACGCGTTCCGATAACCTGCGAAATAGTGCAGGTACCGTCCTTAATCAAGTCCTGCGCATTGCCAAGCCACACATCTGTGCCATGAGAAAGTCCGGAAACCTGCAGCAGGTCGGTAAAAGTCTTTGGCTGAGAATCCATCAGCATTTGGCGGACAAACGGCGTACCCAGTTCCGGCATAGAGAGTGTGCCTGTCTGGCAGTCAATATCTTTCGATGTTACACCTAATGCTTCCGGTGAATGGAACAGACTCATCACTTTCTGATCACTCATGGAAACAGACATGACCGGGATGCCAGTGTATTCCTCCAGATAACGGTAAATGGTCGGCACATCATGACCAAGTTCATCCAGCTTGCAAATCGTGTCATGGATGGAATGGAAATCGAAGTGCGTGGTGATATTTGCGTTCTTCTGGTCATTTGCCGGATGCTGCACTGGACAGAAATCATAAATCTCATAGCCGCGGGGCACGACCACCATGCCGCCGGGGTGCTGACCGGTCGTGCGCTTAATTCCGGTGCAGCCCTGTGCCAGCCGCAGCTCTTCCGCTTTGTGCAGGGTGATATTGTTCTTTTCCTGATATTTTTTCACATAGCCGAAAGCGGTTTTATCCGCCACGGTTGCAATCGTACCTGCCTTAAACACATGGCCTTTGCCAAAAAGTGTTTCTGTGTAGCGGTGTGCGCCGGACTGATACTCCCCGGAAAAATTCAGGTCGATATCAGGCGTTTTGTCACCATCAAAGCCAAGGAATGTTTCAAACGGAATATTGTGCCCATCCCGGCGAAGTGGTGAGCCGCACACTGGGCAGGTCTTTGGTGGCAGGTCAAAGCCAGAGCCATAGCTGCCGTCCGTAATGAATTTGCTATATTTGCAGCATGGACAGATATAATGCGGAGCCAGCGGATTTACTTCGGAAATGCCGGACATACTCGCAACAAAAGAGGAGCCGACAGAACCACGGGAACCGACCAGATAGCCATGTGCCACGCTGTCTGCCACCAGTTTCTGTGCTGTCATGTACAGCACAGAAAAACCGTGTTTGTTGATGGAACCCAGTTCACGGTCAAGCCGTGCTTTCACAATTTCCGGCAGCGGTTCACCATAAATTTCTTTTGCGCGCTTCCAGCAAATGTCATTGAGCTGTTGCTCTGCACCGTCAATGAACGGCGGAAAAACCCCGTTTGGAATTGGCTGAATCTCCTCACACATATCGGCAATCAAATTGGTGTTTTTAACCACCACTTCATAAGCAAGGTCTTTTCCCAGATAATCAAATTCTTTCAGCATCTCCGCTGTAGTGCGAAAATACAGCGGAGGCTGTTCCTCTCCGGAACTAAAATCCTGTGCAGTCTGCAGAATTTTGCGGTAGCTGCTGTCTTTCGGGTCCATAAAGTGAACATCACAGGTTGCCACGACTGGTTTATGCAGAGCTTTGCCCAGTTTAATAATCGTTCGGTTCAGGTCTTCCAGCGCCTCCACATTCGGCACAGAGCCATTGCGCACCATAAACATATTGTTACCGTTTGGCTGAATTTCCAGATAATCATAAAAATCTGCAATTTCCAGAAGCTGACTCCAAGGCTTGCCTGCAAAGACTGCCCGGTAAAGCTCACCCGCTTCACAAGCACTGCCAATCAGCAGGCCCTCCCGATATTTGACCAACTCGCTTTTCAAAATACGCGGATGACGGTAAAAATACTTTAGATGTGCCATCGAAACCAATTTGTAGAGGTTCTTCAGCCCGGTCTGATTGCGTGCCAGTATAATCTGATGATAAGATTTAATTTTCTTTGCGTTGCCCTTATTATGATAGGCTGCCAGACTCGTATTGATGTCATTGACCGTTTGGGCGTGTGTATCTTCTTTCAGGCGCTGCAGCAAGGTAATAAAAATCTGTCCCAGCATTTCTGCATCGTCACAGGCACGGTGATGATTAAATTTGCCCAAGTTCAGATACTTGGCAACGGTGTCAAGCTTGCAATTCTTAATGTCAGTCAGCATCGCGCGGCACATAGGAATGGAATCAATATATGGATAGGGAAAATCCATTTCATGACGCTGAGAAGCTGCGCGTAGGAAAGAAGTGTCAAAATCCGCGTTATGTGCAACCAGCACAGCGTCTTCTCCGCAGAAACGATAGAACTCCGCCACAGCGTCCGCTTCATTAGGTGCGTCCTGCACCATGGCATCGGTAATGCTGGTAATCTCCGTGATTTTCTGTGGAATTGGCTTCTCAGGATTGACAAATGTGTCAAAGCGCTCAACAATCTTGCCTTTACGGATACGAACCGCGCCGATTTCCGTAATGCGTTCCTGTGCGGCAGATAAGCCAGTTGTTTCCAAATCGAAAGAGATGAATTCATCATCCAGTGTATGGGTGCTCGTACCATTGACAGCCGGAACCAGATCATTGACAAAATAAGCTTCTGTGCCATAAATGATTTTAATCGGCTTTCCTGATTTTTTCAGAGAAGCCGCCGTATTCATAGCCTCCGGAAAAGCCTGCACAACACCGTGGTCTGTGATTGCCACGGCCGGATGTCCCCACTCTGCCGCACGTGTAACTAAGTCAGCTGCAGAATTGACCGCGTCCATTTGCGACATGGTGGTATGCAGGTGCAGTTCCACACGCTTGGCGGGGGCTTTGTCCATCACTTCCACCTGTTTGATCGTTCCCATTCCGCGCGGCCGTATTACGATTTCATGGTCATATTTATCATACTCCACGTCACCACGCACCAGCACGCTCATTCCATTGTGCAGGGTATCTAGCTGCTTGCAGTCCTGCGCATTTTCAAAAAGTTTCAGCGTCATAGAGCCAGTGTAATCTGTGATGTTAATGGAAATAATTTTATGCTGTTTGTCCCGCGTCAGTCTGGATTCCATCGCAAAAATTTCGCCCCAGACCGTAACGGAACCGATATCCGGTGTAATGGTACTGATTGGCACAGGTTTTGCCTTTGGCAGTGTTTTATAAAGTGCGCGGGCAGTATCCAGTAAAGCTGTTGGATACAAAGTGTTTCCTTCCCGCACTTCAATGGTACGCGGTTCTGTGTTATGTGCCATGGAGGTTTCATAGTCCTCCTGCTTGGTGACCAGTTTATCCCGTTGCACCTTTTCTGCCTGATGTTCCTGCATTTCCTGATATTTCGTGCTGTCACCGTCGATTTCCATTCTCCCGGTAAAAATGACATGGATGTTTCGACCGAACTCCTCCTGAATGAGCTGGGACAAAATACGGTCGGCGTGCTTGTCCTGCAGCATACTGCCGCCGCCGTGTTTAAGGGTAATCGTCAGGGTATCCTCCGCCAGTGCAGCAGTGGAATCCAACAGTGTTCCATTGATGGTGGCTTCTCGCCGCTTCAGCTCAGTGACCAATTCCGGATAATAGTTCACATTAAAGAGCGCCGTATCATATCGCGGCAATATGCGTGCATGTGAAAGGCGAAGCTGGCTGCATTTTTCGACTGCCCTCTCCGCGTCATACAGCACTCTGCGCTGGATGACTTCTTTAAGAGATACTGCCGCGGTAATCGAGCGCTCCTTGGCATTGATTTGAAGTTTATGCAGTTCGCCGTTCAGCAGTGGTTCCGGCAAAGAGGAGCAATCAATATATGTACCAAAAAAATCACCAAAGGTATTCATTTAGACCTCAGTTCCATTTTTAAATTTTATCAGTTTAACAGGAATACCCCGCACAGAAAATTCCGGCAGGGTATTCTTCATAAATTTTCGATTTCTTCCATTAATGCAGGAACCAGTTCCTGCTCCGGTAATCGACGGATAATTTTTCCTTTTTTAAAGAGCAGGCCAACTCCGTCACCGCCTGCAATGCCGATGTCAGCCTCTCTTGCCTCACCGGGACCATTGACGGCACAACCCATAACCGCCACCGTAATTGGTTTTTGGCAGCCACGCAGTTTTTCCTCCACCTCATGGGCAATTCCGATTAAATCAATACGGGTGCGTCCACAGGTTGGGCAGGAAACCAGCCTTGGGCCAGGCTGCCCCATTTCCAGTGCACGCAGAATATCTTGTCCGGCATATACTTCCTGCAAAGGCTTTGCCGTCAACGAAACGCGGATGGTGTCACCAATGCCGCGCTGCAGCAGAGAGCCAATGCCGATAGCGGATTTAATCAGTCCCATGCGTTCTGTGCCAGCTTCTGTTACACCCAGATGCAGCGGATAACTGCATTTTTGTGCGCATAGTTCATAAGCACGAATCATGGTATCAACACAGGAGGATTTAATGGAAATTGCAATGTCATGGAAATTGTATTTTTCAAGCAGTGCCGCATGAGAAAGTGCGCTTTCAACCAGTGCTTCCGGCACAGGCCCGCCGTATTTTTGAAGTAGGTCTTTTTCCAAAGAACCGGAATTGACACCAATGCGAATGGGAATATGCTTCTCTGTACATTTCTGTACAACAGCCTGTACACGGTCTTCTCCACCGATATTTCCCGGGTTAATGCGGATGGCATCCACACCGGCGTCTGCCGCTGCTAGTGCTAGCCGGTAATCAAAATGAATGTCCGCTACCAAAGGTGCAGACACGGTATTACGAATTGCCGGAATCAGCGCCACGGCATCCATATTCGGTATTGCCGCGCGCAAAATCTGGCAGCCTGCCTTTTCCAGTTCCACTGCCTGCTGCACACTGCCCGCAACGTCATTCGCAGGCACATTCAGCATGGACTGTACCGTGACGGGTGAGCCGCCGCCTACCGGAATACCGCGAAGGATAATTTTTCTGCTTTCTCTCATTTCAGCCTCCTAACCCATGGCCGGTCGTCATGCGCATAACATCACTGACTGACACGACTGCCATAAAGACCATCAATGCTGCAAAAAACACGCCTTCCACCATTGCCGCACGCTTCGTGTCCAGCGGTTTGCGGCGGATAGCCTCAATCAGCAGGAACAGAATCTTGCCGCCGTCCAAAGCCGGAATGGGCAGCAGATTCACTATACCAAGGTTGACAGTGATAATCATAATAACATAAACAATGTTGTTCACTGCCGCAACGAAACTTTCTTTCAAACCAGCACTGGCCGATTGGCTGATAACCTGCACCAGACCAACCGGTCCGGTCATATCGTTTAGACCAAAGCGTCCGGTCATCAGTCCTGCAAGACTCGCCCAGACTTGTCGGACAACAGAAACCGTATCTGTAAAGGTTTTCTGAAAAATTGACACGGGGTTTTTCACAATCGGCTGCACATAGAAATCAAGCTGAACTGTTCTTTTTCCATTCTGGCCGGCAGCTGTATGCAGCTTCACATTGTCAAAAGGAATTGCTTTTCCTTTACGGACTGCCTGAATGTTGACAGAGTCCGGATTTGCCAGTGCTAATGCAAACATCAGATCTTTATCTGTCCGAATTTTATAGCCATTGATACTGGTAAATCGGTCGCCGACTTGCATTCCTGCACTTTGCAACGCAGAATTTCCGCTGAATTTACTGATAGTGGTGGAAGCAAAAGCAGTTTCCTGTCCAAGAAGAATTGCCATCAGCACCAGCCCGAGGAGAATATTCATCACACCGCCCATGACCAGCACCAGAAAGCGCTGCCATTTGGGCTTATTGCAGAAAGCGTGCGTATCTGTGCAAGGAGTTCCATCTTCGTTGGTACCGTCCTCACCAGGCATTGCACAAAAGCCACCGATGGGCAGTGCCCGCAGAGAATAATCTGTTTCTCCCCTATGAAAATGTGCCAAGCGCGGCCCCATGCCGATGGAAAACTCGTCAACACGAACACCACAGGCTTTTGCCGTGAAAAAGTGTCCAGCTTCATGGATTAGGATACTAAGGCAGAAAAGAAGGACACCAATAATAATCAGGCCGATAATTTCCGCTGCTCTAATAATAAATCCCTCCTAAGCATGGGAATAGACATAAGTGCGTGCATCTGCATCTGCTTGCAGCACAGTTTCCAGTGTCAGATTCGGCACATCCGGCTGTGCATCCAATGCAGCCTTTATTAGGCTGCCAATCTGTAAAAATGAAATTTTTTTCTGCAGAAAAAGCTGCACTGCCGCTTCATTGGCACCATTTGCAGCTGCCGGCGCTACACCGCCGCGCTTCATTGCCTCCAGACAAGTGGCAAAACAGGTGAAAACTTTTGCATTTGGCTTATAAAAAGTCAGTTTTCCCGCTTTCGCCAAGTCCAATTCCTGCACCGGGCCAGCACAGCGTTCTGGATAAGTCAGTGCATACTGAATCGGCAGCCGCATATCCGCTGCTCCAAGCTGCGCAATAATTGCGTTGTCCGCAAATTCGACCATGGAGTGAATGATGCTCTCCCGATGGACAACTACCTGAATTTTAGAAAGCGGCACATGGAAAAGCCATCCGGCCTCCATGACCTCCAGACCTTTGTTCATCAGGGTTGCGGAGTCAATCGTCACCTTGGCACCCATATTCCAGTTGGGATGGTGCAGCGCCTGTTCTGGTGTGACATCTGCAAGCTGTTCAGTTGTCCAACCAAAAAATGGCCCACCGGACGCAGTTAAAATGATTTTTTTCAGTGCCCTGCATGGTGAACCCTGTAGGCACTGAAAAATGGCGCTGTGCTCGCTGTCCACCGGAATGAGGTGGCCATGATGTTTCTGCAAAGCGTCCATGACCAGTGCACCGCCCGCAACAAGTGTCTCTTTATTGGCAAGGGCAACATCTTTGTCTGCTTCAACAGCCGCCAATGTTGGTTTCAGTCCCACCATGCCAATCACCGCATTGAGAATGACATCCGCTTCTGACGCTGTAGCTGCTTCGCATAAGCCGTCCATGCCGCTGAGTACTTTGGTGGTGGTATCCACAATGCGGCCGCGCAGTTCAGTTGCTGCTTGCTCATCAAACAGCACAGCCAGTTTCGGTTGAAATTCCCGTACCTGCTTTTCCATCAGTGCAACATTTGAATTTGCCGCCAGTGCACAAACGTGCATTCCTAAGCTGCGCACAACATCCAGCGTCTGCGTTCCAATCGAACCGGTAGAACCCAAAAGAGAAATGCATTTTTTCATTATATTCCTCACGAAACATTTAATAGACCATTGGGAATGCCTGCAGTAGCAGATATACAAACGGCGACACGAAAATTACACTGTCAAAGCGGTCAAGGATACCACCATGGCCGGGAATCAGCTCACTAAAGTCTTTAATGTGACAGCTACGTTTAATAATTGAAAAGCTGAGGTCCCCAAGCATGGAAAGAATTGCACCCACCAACCCAATAACAACTAAAACCGCAAAATTAACGTGCACAGTGCCGTTCCAATAAACATTTTGAAAAATGAATCCGAACAAGAGCATAATGCCAACATCCGCAAGAATTCCACCGACTGCACCCTCCACCGTCTTTTTGGGACTGATGTTCGGACACAGTTTATGCCGGCCCAGCAGGCTGCCAAAAATATAGGCACCCGCATCTGCTACCCACGCGGCAAAAATAGCCACAATCACATGAAACATTCCGTGAGAGCCACCTGCATCCCGCAACAGAATCAGCGTCTGCAGGGAAGTCGGTATCAACATGGTCATGCTGTAAATAATGGCAACTTCCCGAAAAGAAATAACGGAATGATAAAGAATCATTGCGCCAAACAAAATAACTGTATAAACAAACAAGCCCAGACCTTTGGTAAACATATCCACTAAAAAAGGCAGAGCCACTGCAAAAATGCAACTTGGTACAACCAACGCAACCTGCTTGGTCATATTCAGTGCCGAAGAAATTTCCCATACACCCATAACACTGATAATGGAAATCACAATATTCAGTGCCAACGGAAACCGGGCATTGAATAGCACCACTGCCGCCAGCAAAATGAGAATTGCCAGTGCCGAAGTCAGCCTTTGCTGAATTGAAGTCAGTACTTTCATGCTAAACCCCTCCGAATCTCCGGCTGCGGTGTGCGAATTCCGTCAGCGCGCGGTTCAAATTCTCCGGTGTGAAATCCGGCCAGAGAACATCCATGGAAATAAACTCTGCATAGGCAGACTGCCACAAAAGGAAATTGGACAGCCGCTTCTCACCGCTTGGACGCATTATCAAGTCTACATCCGGCTGCCCGGCAGTATAAAGAGAATCAGAAAGTGTTTGCTCGGTAATTTCCTCCGGGCGAAGCACGCCGGCAGCAACCTTCTCTGCAATTTTCTTTACAGCACGAATCAGTTCGGTGCGTCCACCGTAATTCATCGCAATATTTAAGACCATACCCTTGCGATTTCGGCAGACATCCGCCGTTTCTGCAATCAATTTCTGCAGATTTGCAGGAAAGCGACTGGTATCGCCAATGAAATTAACCTTAATGTCATCATCACGAAAATCGCGCAGTGATTCCTGCAAATACTGCTTAAACAAAATCATCAGCGCACCGACTTCTTCCGGTGGCCGTGACCAGTTTTCCGTAGAAAACGCGTATACTGTAAGATAACGGATGCCAATACTGCTGCAGTAGCGGGCAATTTTTTTAAAGACAGCGGCACCGGCTGTATGTCCGGCTGAACGCGGCAGCCCGCGCTTGGTTGCCCAGCGTCCGTTCCCATCCATAATGATGCCCAAATGTCTGGGCAATAATTCCGGCGACAGCGTAAATGCCTGCTTAGTTTCTCTCATATGGAACCTTCTATCTGCCATATTTTTAGAAAATTCGAATGTTCTGATTATAAACAAAGGCGCCTGATGCGCCTCGTTTTCAAATCTTACAGTTCCATGATTTCTTTCTTTTTTGCTGCGCCAAGGTCATCTATCTCTTTGCAGTATTTATCAGTCAAATCCTGTGTCTTTTTTTCGGCAGTTTTCATGTCGTCCTCAGAGATGTCTCCATCTTTTTTCATTACTTTCAATTTTTCCATGGCATCACGGCGGATGGCACGAACCGCAACTTTAGACTCCTCTGCCATTTTTCCAATATCCTTGGCAATATCCTTACGACGGTCTTCTGTCAATGATGGAAAAATTAAGCGGATGATTTTTCCATCAGACTGTGGATTGATGCCAATATCGGAGGTCTGAATTGCTTTTTCAATCAGACGGCAGACGGAAGGATCCCACGGCTGCACCGTTAGTACACGTGCTTCGGACACAGCCACAGCCGCAAGCTGATTCACCGGTGTGGGTGCACCATAATAGTCCACCATAACTTTATTTAAGACATTCGGATTTGCACGGCCTGCACGGATTTCAGTAAACTGCTCCTGCAGGACACTGACACTTTTTTTCATCTTGTCTTCTGCTGTCTTCAGAACTTCTTTCATACGGTTTCATCCTCCTTAACGATTGTGCCGATCGGCTGACCGCAGATGACCCGTTCAATATTCTCCGGGTCCTCAATGCTGAAAACGCAAATCGGAATATGATTGTCACGGCACATGGAAGCTGCCGTGCTGTCCATTACTTTTAAATCTTTGCTTAAAATGTCGGTATAAGTCAGGGTATCAAATTTTTTTGCATTGGGGTCGGTTTTGGGGTCAGAGTCATAAATTCCATCCACCATGGTAGCTTTTAGA
>JAKVJJ010000027.1 GCA_022487055.1 Oscillospiraceae bacterium | reverse complement strand
CATAATATTCTGCGGCTTAATATCGCGATGAACAATGCCTCGCTCATGGGCATGCTGCAGTGCCTGCAAAATTTCAGTGGTAAAATGCAATGCTTTATGCCAATTGACTCCCGGCTGCTGGTCAAGATACTGCTTTAATGTAATACCATCGATAAACTCCTCGACAATATATTGTATTTGGTCACCAAAACTCACATCATAAACTTTGATAATATTGGGATGAGAAAGTAAAGCGATTGCCTTGCTTTCATTTTTAAAGCGACGGATAAATTCCGCATTGTGCAAATATTCATCCTTCAGTATTTTAATTGCCACAACTCGCTGATTCAGTGTATCATAAGCACGATAGACAAGTGCCATGCCACCCATGCCGACCAGTTCATGGATTTCGTATCTTCCGTCCAGACGTTTCCCAGTATATTTATCCATAAGAAGAAAGCACCCCCCGGCCGTCAGTTCTCGATGACAGCAACCGTGATGTTATCACTGCCGCCGCCATCTTTCGCTTTGTCGATTAGCCTTTCAGTAAGTTCCTGCCCACTGTATTGCTGGGAAAGAGAGTAAATTTCCTCCGCTTCCAAATAATTGGACAATCCATCTGTGCAAAGCATCAGCAGGCTACGCCCCTCAAATGGAAATTCGTTATAATCCACCATGACGTCCGGCTCAATGCCAAGTGCACGGGTAATAATATTTTTCTGTGGGTGCACCCGTGCTTCCTGTTCCGTCAGGTCGCCGCTGTCCACCAGTTCCTGCACCATGGAGTGATCCGTTGTTATCTGTTTTGCATCTTCCGGTGTAATCAAATAAGCGCGGCTGTCCCCGGCGTGTGCAATATGTGCCACACCCCCACAGACCACTGCAGATACCACTGTTGTCCCCATACCATTCAGTTCTTCTTCTGCACGAGAACGATCAAAAACAGCTGTATTCGCATTGTAAATTGCAGAAATCATCAAATTACGAATAGTATCATCATTGTTTGTCTGTCCAGCCCGAAAAAAGCTGTGGTATTGGCGAATCATGGTTTCCACGGCAATGCTACTGGCAACATTTCCGCCATTTGCTCCGCCCATTCCATCACAGACCACTGCCCACGCAATCCCGCTGGAAGTCAGTCCGCTCCTGCAAGCATCCTGATTGGTTTCACGGACAAGACCAATATCTGTTTGATGACATACTTTAAACATGGGACACCTCTTCTTGCTTTCTCCGCCTGAGCTGGCCGCAGGAAGCATTGATATCAGAACCCAAGGTTCGCCGAACTGTTGCAGTAATTCCATGCCGTTCCAGAATCTGCACGAATTTTTGCTGACGCTCAACTGAACTTTTATGATAACCGGTACCCGCTACACTGTTCACAGGAATCAAATTGACGTGACACAAGGTTTCTTCCAAACGATGTGCAAGTTCCTCCGCACACGCATCACTATCATTGACATTCTGTATCATAGCATATTCAAAAGAAATTCGCCGGCCTGTCGTCTTTTCATAGGATTCACATGCTTTCAGCAGTTCATTCATGGAATATTTGCGGCTGACCGGCATGGTTTTCTGCCGGATTTCATCGTTTGGCGCATGGAGTGAAACAGAAAGCGTTAACTGATATTTATGCTCCGCAAGGTCATATATCCGGTCAACTAAGCCACAAGTGGAAAGCGAGATATGCCGCATTCCAATATTCATTCCATTAGAGTCCGACACCAAATTCAAAAATCGGATAACATTATCATAGTTATCCAGCGGTTCCCCCATTCCCATCAAAACAATGTTAGAAATGCGCACACCGCCGTCACGCTGCGCTGTCTGAACTTGCGCCAACATTTCCCCTGCTGTTAGGTTGCGGGAAAAACCACTTCGTCCAGTTGCGCAAAAGGAACAATTCATTCGGCATCCTGCCTGTGTGGAAATGCAGTTGGTACGTCCATGATGATAGTCCATCAATACAGATTCGACCAATTCCCCATCGTGCAGCCTAAAAAGGTATTTGCGGGTTCCATCAACTTTAGAAATCAGCCGCTGGGCAATTTTGGCATTGCCTATGTAATATTGTTTGGACAGCATCAAACGCAAATCCTTACTAAGATTTGTCATCTCAGAAAAATCCTGAATGCCTTTCTGCTGTAACCAGGAAAAAACCTGTTTTGCACGGTATGCCGGTTGGCCCGCTTCTCGGAAATCATCTTCCAACTCCTCCTGTGTCATAGAACGGATATCCTGCATTTTGTAATTATTCTTCCTTTCTAAATGCACTGATGAAGAAGCCATCGGTCTGGTTCATCTGTGGAAAGAGCGTCAACTGATTCTCCGGCTCGCGAATTATCCGATGAAGTGCTTTCGGTAAATTGAGCGGCACAGCCGAGAAATGTGGATGTTCTTTCAAAAAGCGGGACGCATTTTCGCCATTTTCCGCTGGATTCAGCGTACAAGTTGAATATATCAGCGTCCCACCACATCGCAGTAAATCAGCGGACTTACATAGAATACGGTACTGCAAAACCGGCAAACTGTCAATACTTTCCCTCGATTTATAGCGGATTTCAGGCTTTCGGCGGATAATACCAAGTCCGGAGCATGGAACGTCACACAACACACGATTTGCAGGCGACAAGGGCACATTCCCCATAGCAGCATCCCGCATAGAGGCCGATATACAGCTGATGCCAAGCCGCTGTGCGCCCTTTTCAATCAGTCTGACCTTTCCTTTGTATTGGTCAAAAGCATGAATATTGCCTTCATTCCGCATTTGTTCAGCAATCGTAAAACTCTTGCCACCTGGAGCTGCACAAACATCATAGACTTGTTCTTTCGGCTTTGCATCCAGTAAATTGCAGCAAAGTTGACTGGCAAGATCCTGAATATGAAACAGACCTTCTTGAAAACAGGCACTTGCTGCAACAGAGCCGGTATTGGAAAGTGAAACGGCATCTGCAAGCCACGGTATGGCATCCGCATGAATGTTCTCCGCAGCAAGACGCTCAATCAGCTTTGGACGAGTGATTTTCAAAGTATTCACACGTGCATAAATTGGCGGCCGCTGAAAAGAAACTTCCAGCATCTGCTGCATGATTGCTGTCCCATAAGCCTTTTCCCACATCTGCAACAGTTGTTCCGGACAAGAATACTGCACTGACATCTGATGCAGGCGGCTCCCTTTTAACGGTGGGAAAGACCCTTTCTCCTGGCTGCGCAGCAAATTTCGCAGCACACCATTTACGAATCCGGAAGCTTTGCCTTGCCCAATCTTTTTTGTAAGATTGACCGCCTCATTCACAGCCGCTGAATTTGGAATTCTGTCCATATAAAGAATTTGGTAAACCGCCATACGCAGGATTTCCCATACTGCCGCATCCACCTGTTTTTGTGGTCTTGAGACAAACTGCTGTAATTCTTCATCCAATGTGAGCCGCCTCTCCAGCACCCCATAAAATAAAGCAGATGTCAAAGAGCGGTCACGGTCGGAAAGGTCGCTGGCCTTCAGCGCCTTGTTTAATACCAAATTGGAATACCCTGCATTTTCATCAACGTGCAGCAGCGCTTCCAATGTTACTTCTCTTGCATTCAATTTTCGTCCCCCTTGCGGCTTCCCGCTATCAGCAGCAGACGGAGTAACTGCAGCAGTGCACTGAAACAGGCTGCAAGATACGTCATGGCTGCGGCCGTCAATACTTTGCGTGCACCGGAAAGTTCTTCCTCTGTCAGTAAACCTGTTTCACTCAATGCCTGCAGTGCTCTGCTGCTTGCATCGAATTCAACTGGCAGAGTAACAAGCTGAAACAGCACCGCAATACTAAAAAACGCAATACCAATATCTACAATGAAATTATACTGTACCGGCAGCAGCAGCCCGATAAAGATGATTGGGAAAGAAAGCTGAGAAGCGAACTGCGTTACCGGAACGATTGCCGTGCGGATTTTATTTGGCAAATAGCCTTTTGCCGTCTGAATGCTGTGGCCGGCCTCATGGGCAGCCACACCAACTGCACTGATAGATGCATTGGCATAAACACTCTCTGACAGGCTGATGGTATTATTCCGCGGGTCATAATTATCCGTCAGATTTCCATCAATCGGCCGTATCATGATGTTCAGCACACCACCGTAGTCCGCAACTCTCTGTGCCGCCTGTGCACCGGTACATCCGCTCCGACATCTGATTCGGCTGTACCGATTAAAAGCAAACTGCACGCGAAACTGCGCATAAGCAGAAAACAGGATAGCCGGAAGCATCCACAGGAATACACGGTAGTCGAAATAGTAAAATCCCATTTAACTACTCCCTTATTAAAATGGCAGGACAGCATTCTGAGGAACCGGATGTCCACACAAAAATCCTGATGCGGACATCCGCTTTTTGCCTGCCGGTTGCACTTCTGTCAGACGCAGAGCCGTCCCTTCTCCGCAAGCAACTGTAAAGTCGTCCAAAATTGTACCGGGACACACCGACCTGTCGAAGCTGCCGTCTGTCACTTCCGCTGCATAAATCTTCAGCAGTTTGCCGCCATAGGTTGTGGAAGCAACTGGCCATGGATTTAATCCGCAAATTTGGCTGTGAATCTTTGAAGCAGGCCTTGTCCAGTCAATGGGACTCATGGATTTATCCAGCATAGATGCGTAAGGCGTTGTGGTCTCCCCCTGCGGACAAGGTTTGATTTCATCAAGCTGTTTCAGTGTCTTGACCAGCAAAGCTGCTCCGAGTGGAGCTAGACGGTCATGCAGCTCTCCGGATGTTTCCTCCCTGCCAATCGGTGTCTTTTCCTGTAGCAAAATATCCCCTGTATCCACTCCGTCCGCCATAAACATCGTTGTGACACCTGTTACGGCATCTCCATTCAGTACAGACCTCTGAATTGGTGCGGCACCACGATAAGCAGGCAAAAGAGACGCATGGACATTGATACAGCCCTTGGGTGGAATTGCAAGGATGTCTTTCGGCAGAATTTTACCGTATGCCACCACAACAACTGCCTCCGGAGCAAGTGTGCGGAGCTGCTCCGCTGCTTTCGGTGTGCGCAGCGTTTTCGGCTGAAAGACCGGAATGCCTGCCTGCTGTGCCAACACTTTTACTGGCGGCGGCGCCAGAGTATAGCCGCGGCCTTTGGGCTTATCCGGCTGTGTATAAACACCGCATACTTCATGTCCTGCATCCAAAAGTGCTTGTAGACATGGCACAGCAAAATCCGGAGTTCCCATAAAAACGATACGCATTTTTTTCACCAGTCCTGTTACGAAGTGTATTACGAAAAAAGAAAAATATACAGAAAAAGGCTCAGTGCATCTTCTGCAGTTCCTCTTCTGTCAAGAAATGTTCTACATGGGACAGGAACACAATGCCATTCAGGTGGTCAATCTCATGGCAACAGGCAAGCGCAAAAAAGTCTTTCGCATCCACCTCAAAAGAAGAACCGTCCCGCCGCTGCGCACGGACTTTCACATGATTTGGACGGTGTGTAACTCCCCAGCGGTTTGGGAAGGAGAGGCATCCCTCCACACACTGCTGCTCGCCTTCCTGCAACAGAAATTCCGGATTGACAAACTCCACACGGCCCTCTCCCACATCAATCACAACCGCACGACGGCGAATGCCAACCTGCGGCGCTGCCAAACCAACACCATTTGCCTGTTTCATTGTGTCATACATATCATCCAAAAGCTGACCGAGTTTTGCATCAAATTTTTCGACTGGACGACACACAACCTTCAGACACGGGTCATCTCCCATGCGAATATTACGAATTGCCATGATAAGTTCCTCCTGTATTCGATAGAATTGTAAATATGTTAATAATTAAAAATTGATAATAACCTTATAAAATAGAATCCGGATTCATGTCGGCAAAGGCAGTAACCCGGCTCATCGTGCGGTCTTTGGCAAAGTCTTTCAGCAAGTCTGCAAGCATCTGCCGCAGCGGCACACTGTTTCTGCATTTGAGCAATAGTTTGTAACGGTATTTGCCATTCGCACGATAAATGCGAGCAGGTGAAGGATTTAATACACGCATTGGCAGCCCTGAATACTGTGAGGATGCGGTTGCTTGCAGCGTCTGTAAAAACACCTGACTGCCACGGCAGACCTGCTGTTCATCCGTGCCAACAAAACCAATCACACACAAATCAGCGAAAGGCGGATAAAGCATCAGCTGACGCATAGGCAGTTCCTGCTCATAAAACCTCGGATAGTCCTGTTGGGCCGCCAATGAAAAAATCGGATTTTCAGGGGTAAAGGTCTGCAAAAATGCACGTCCGCGGAATCTTCCTCTCCCGGCACGGCCCACCACTTGTGTCAGCAGGTCAAAAGTTCGCTCGCTGCTGCGGAAATCATCGCTATAAAGTGTTTGGTCTGCAGACAGGACCCCAACGACTGTCACATTTTCAAAATCCAGCCCTTTTGCAACCATCTGCGTACCGACTATTAGGTCATACTCACCGTCTGCAAACTGTTGAAGTTTATCTTCATAAGCAAAACGTGTCATGGCCGCATCGGTATCCAGCCGAAGGATGCGTGCCTGCGGGAGCAATACGCCCAACTGCTCTTCTGCCTTTTGCGTGCCTGCACCACGGTATTGCAAATGCTTGCTGTGGCACTCTGGACACTCAGATACTGCCGGAACAGAATAGCCACAGTAATGACACATCAGCCGATGGTTGGCAGCATGATAAGTCAAAGAGATGCTGCAATTTGGGCAAGTCATAATATGACCGCAGTCATGGCACACAGCAAAAGTATTGTATCCGCGGCGGTTCAGCAACAATATTGCCTGTCGCTTCTGCTGAAAGTTTTCCTGAAGCGCCTCTAATAAAGGTGCACTCAGAATTGATGTATTTCCGCTGCGAAGTTCCTCATTCATATCGCAGATACAAACTTCCGGAAGCTGTGCGCTGCCATAGCGGCTTGGCAAAGTTTCCAAACCAATTTTCCCACTTTTGGCTGCATAATAGGTTTCAACACAGGGTGTCGCAGAAACCAGAAGTAGCAGCGCTTTGTGATACCGGCAACGAAACCACGCAACTTCTTTTGTATGGTAACGGGGAGAACTTTCCGACTGATAAGTGGATTCCTGTTCTTCATCCAAAATGATAAGGCCGGGATTTTCCATAGGGGCAAAAATAGCCGAGCGTGTCCCGACTACAACGGAAGCTTCTCCGCGCTTTACCCGTTTCCATTCGTCCATACGCTCGCCCATGGACAGGCCACTATGAAAGACTGCCACACAGCTGCCATAACGACTCTGAAAAATATGCACTGCCTGCGGAGTCAGAGAGATCTCCGGCACCATCAAAATCACGCCGTGTCCATCCTGCAGGACATGGTCAATCAGACGCAGATAGACATTCGTTTTTCCGCTGCCAGTTACACCATACAGCAGAGAAGCGGATGCTTTTTCCTGGTCATATGCGCTGCAAAGATGCTCATAAGCTCCCTGCTGTTCCGGTGAAAGGACAATTGGTTCCTGCCTGCTCTCTTTAGTAGAGTCCTTTGCGGAATAAGGTGTTCGATAAACTTCCTGCTCATACAGTTCACAAACGCCCTGCTTCACCATGTTTTTGAGAACAGTTTGTGTGACGCCAGTAAAATAACAGACTTCTTTCACAGAGGCACAGCCGACATCCTGCAAAACACGGTAGACGTCCTGCTGCCGCGCCGTGAGTTTTGGCATTTCTGACAAATCACACAACCGTATCATTTTTGCGGAAGCATCCCGCATACAGCGAACCGGGTTCCTTGCCCGTCTTAAAACTTTTTTTTTGCACAGCTTTTCTAGAATATCCGAATTCTGCGGCAAACCGGAAAGCTTTAATAGTCGGCTCTGCTCCAATGGGGTACCCCGTTTGAACTGAGCCATCACCATTTGCTCCTCAGATGTTAATTCCTGCATTCTATCAACATTAAAATCCGGTGCCAGCGTGTAAAAAGTTTTTAAGCGGTAGGAAATTCCAACCGGAAGTAGGAGCCTGACAGCCTCAAACAATGTGCAAAAATAATGTTTCTTCATCCATGGAACCAGCAAAAGCATTTCATCAGAAAGAAGCGGTGCTTCATCCAGCACCGCTTGCAAAAACTTGATTTTTGCATTTTTATCTATTTCATGAGCAGTCAGAATCATTCCCTGACGAGAATGATTCCCAGCGCCAAAGGGAACCTGTACTCGACAACCTGGCTTTGCTTTCACAGTTAAAAATTCCGGCACAGCATAATCAAAATCCGTGTCGAAACTGTAAGCTGTATTCTCAACAGCAACCTTAACTGCCCGCATTCGCACATCCCCTTAGGTACCCATTTACTCTGCTGTTTCGGTTTCAACAGCAGTATCAGAGCCTTTTGGCGCCGGCGCTGACTCACCCTCTGCAGCACTGATAAGCTGTTCCTCAATTTTCTGTGCTTTTGCCTCATCAGCCTCTTCGTCCTCATCACGGTTAGTTTCCACGATGCGGAATTTCTTTTCCTGCAGTTCCTGAACAGCAAGTTCTACCGGCTTTTCATCTAAAATTTCGCCTTTCCCCTCTGCATCCTCAGCAATTTCCCTTGCACGTTTAGAAATTCCCACACAAAGTGCATAGCGGCTCTGTCCTTTTTCTGTTAACAAATCTGCGATTGGTTTAATCATAGTTCAGCACCCTTTCTATCAGCGCCGGATTCCGGCTTGTCTTGTGTTTTTCAGCATGGATAATTTCTGCAATTTCCGCGGTAGCTTTCTCCACGGTATCATTCACAACTGCATAGTCATAGTTTACTGCCTGTTCAATTTCGTGTTTTGCCGCTTTGAGTCGGCTCTGCACCACTTCTTCGGATTCTGTTCCTCTGCCGCGCAGGCGTTCACCGAGTGTTTTAACAGACGGCGGCAAAATAAAGATGCCCACACTGTCGGGTTCCAAACGGCGAACTTGGGCACCTCCCTGCACCTCAATTTCCAGAAAGACATCAAATCCTTGTTCCAGCCATGACTCAATCGGCGCACGCGGAGTTCCATAGCAGTTTCCACAATATTCTGCGCTTTCCAGCAGTTCGTTATGAGATTTCATCTCAGCAAATTTTTCTTTTGAGATAAAATAATATTCCCTACCATTCTGTTCACCCAGCCGCGGAGCACGGGTAGTGGCCGAAACAGATAGTTTTGCCTCCTGATGGTTTGCAAAATAAGATTTGAGCACCGTCCCTTTTCCTGTGCCGGAAGGACCGGAGAAAATAATCAGCAGTCCTTTATTCGTCATTCTCACTCAGCTCCTCATCTTCCATGTCATCCTCTTTATCATCATTCAGCCGATTGGCCACTGTCTCTGGCTGAACGGCTGAAAGGATAACATGTTCGCTGTCCATAATAATAACAGCACGGGTACGCCGGCCATAGGTTGCATCAATCAATGTTCCCCGTTCTTTGGCATCCTGAATAATACGCTTAATTGGTGCTGATTCTGGACTGACGATTGCCACCAATCTGCTGGCTGAAACCATATTTCCAAACCCAATATTGATTAGCTTCATTGTTATGCTCCTTCTGTGTTCAGAAATTGCCGCTTATTCAATATTCTGAATCTGCTCGCGAATTTTTTCAATTTCTGCCTTAATGTCTACTACAGTATAGGCAATTTGTGTATCCGAGCACTTTGAACCGATTGTATTCGCTTCTCTGTTCATTTCCTGCACAAGGAAGTCCAGCTTACGGCCCACCGGTTCATCAGAATCCAGCATCCTTTTAAATTGGGAAACATGGCTGCGCAGCCGCACAGTTTCTTCATCCACTGCAATTCTGTCAGCAAAAACTGCGGTTTCTGTCAACACACGCTGTTCATCAATTGCCTTATCCTGCAAGACTTCCTGCAGACGTGCATACAGGCGCTTACGGTAAGCCTCCACAGTCTCAGGGGAGCGGCGTTCCACTTCACTAATGAGGTCCAGAATATGGTCAGCGCGTGACAAAACATCTTCCTTCATCTTCTGTCCCTCTATCATGCGCATATGCAAAAAGGAAGTCAGCGCGTGGTCAGCCACCTTTTTAACAGCCGTCCAAACTGCTTCTTCATCCTCAGGTTCACGATTAACAGTAAAAATATCATCAAATCTAGCTAAAGTCGAAGCGGAAATATCATCGGTCAGTCCATAAGTACTGCATAGTTCTCGTAGTGCATCAATATATCCGGACGCCGCTGCATGATTGATTTGGACTGTAAGCTGTCCATCAGCGTTGGCCAAAGGTTCCACAGAAATAAAGGCATCTACTTTTCCCCGTGAAACATAATGCTGAATATAGTCCTTCATTTTTTCTTCAAGATAACCATACCCATGACTGACACGGGTGGCCAACTCAAAGAAGCGATGATTGACTGATTTAACTTCCACCTGAATATGGTGTCCGTCAATAATTTCTTCCTGCCGGCCATAGCCGGTCATGCTTTTTATCAAAAAACCATCTCGTTTTCTGCTGACTGTTGGATTTGTATACGAATTTATTGTATCAGGTTTGTCCCCCGCTTGTCAACTATATACAGCGCTGCTGCCGGCATGAAGGCACATCTTATACAGCAGTTACCGCAGAAAAAGGAAAAAAGCGCTTGCTTTTTCGGGATTCATCCTGTATAATATATCTGTTATCGCAATATGCGTAAGCCCTTTAAAGGAGGTGCAGACTCATGGCAAAGTGTGAAATCTGCGGCAAAGATATGTCTTTTGGTATTCGGGTGTCCCATTCCCATCGCCGGTCCAACCGGACTTGGAAACCAAATATCCGCCGTGTTAAAGCAATCGTTGACGGTTCTCCCAAGCGTATTTACGCCTGCACCCGTTGCCTGCGTTCCGGTAAGGTAAAACGAGCTGTCTGAGTGAATCTGCGAAAAATCAGGAACCCCATTGTGGGTTCCTTTTTTTTATAAAAGAGCGTTCCCTGCCGCTGGATTTGGCCGGGAACGCTCTTTCTATTGCTATGTTCATTTACCACCGTCATGGTGCAGTGTAAACTTTTTCTCCGTTCCATGAATCAGGCGACCGATATTTTCATGGTGGCGTCCAACAATAAACGCAGATACAAAGCACAGAATCAGTGTGGTAATGACCATATACTGTAGGGAAACTGTACCCGACCGATAGAGCTTGAAATAATTAAACATCCAGCCCCACAGCGGAAATGTACCTGCTGCAATCACAGAGCCAAGGGAAACATATTTTGTAAGGAAAGCAATGACTAGGAAAATAGAAAAGTCGACCGCAATTAAAGGTGGATAAATCATCAGCAGAACTGACGCTGTTGTCAGCACACCTTTTCCGCCGCGAAATCCAAAATAAAGCGGGTACATATGTCCGATTACGCAGGCCGCACCTGCAATATAAGCACCATACCGGGCAGTTTCTGAACCATACCCAAGCACAGCCAGCTCAACGTGACCTGTGGCAATACCTGAAAATATGACAGAACCAAGCAGGCAAGACAAAACACCTTTCCCAAAATCGCAGAAAATCGTCAGCAATCCCGGCTTCAGTCCTGCTGAACGCAGGACATTTGTCATACCCGCATTACCGCTGCCCATTGAACGAATATCTTTATGGTCAAACTGCTTTGTAAAAATGATAGAAGAACTGACGCTGCCAATTAAATAAGCAACAACAATGCTAAGCACAACTGCCACAATCACGTTTGTAAGAACCATAATATTCCATACTCCTCCCGTTTACTATTCTTTGCCGCGTTCACGGATAACAAAATGGACTGGGGTTCCTGTCAGGCCAAATGTTTCACGAATACGGTTTTCCAAATAACGCTGATAAGAGAAGTGGAACAGTTCCCGAGAATTGACGAAACACACAAAAGTTGGCGGGCAAGTGCTGGCCTGCGTCATATAGTAGATTTTCAGCCTATGGCCTTTATCGGTCGGCGGTTGGACACGCGCAGTTGCCTGTGCAAGAACATCATTCAGCACACCAGTGGAAATACGCATTTTATTGGAAGCGGAAACTTTTTTAATCATTTCAAACAGATCATCCACACGCTGTCCGGTTTTGGCAGAGAGAAATAGAATAGGCACATAGCTCATAAATGAAAAATCCGCTGCCAATCGTGTACGCATGGATTCCATCGTACCAGTTTCCTTATCCACAGCATCCCATTTATTGACCGCAACAATACAACCTTTTCCTGCTTCATGTGCCAACCCGGCAACCTTGGAATCCTGCTCTGTAAAACCTTCCAATGCATCAATCATAATGACGCAGACATCCGCTCTGTCAATCGCCATCTGTGCACGCAAAACGCTATAATGTTCAATCTGGTCGGTTACTCTGCTCTTTCGGCGCAAACCGGCAGTATCAATCAGGAGGAATTTGCCATGCGCATTTTCAATCTGCGTATCGATAGCATCCCGTGTGGTACCGGCAATATCCGATACAATGCAGCGATTCTCCCCTGCAATACAGTTGACCAGAGAAGATTTACCTACATTTGGCTTACCGATTACTGCCACTTTATAAACATCCGCGTCTTCCTCATCGTCCGTTTCTTTAGGAAGAAGCTTCAGTACCTGGTCCAGCAAGTCACCGGTTCCATGTCCATGCACAGAAGAAACCCCAACGGGGTCCCCTAAACCAAGGTTATAAAACTCATAAAATTCCGCAGGAAGTTCACCGACAGAATCACACTTATTAACGCAGAGCACCACCGGACGGCCGCTTTTTAACAACATCTCAGCAACATCCGCGTCAGAAGCAGTGACACCGGTACGCAGGTCAGTTACCATAACAATCACATCTGCAGAGTCAATGGCGAGCTGAGCCTGATTGCGCATCTGTGACAGAAGAATATCATTGGTGTGCGGTTCAATTCCTCCAGTATCAATCAAAGTAAACTTGCGCCCACACCATTCACATTCCCCATAAATACGGTCACGAGTTACACCGGGCGTATCATCCACAATGGACAGACGCTGCCCCACCAACTTATTAAATAAAGTCGATTTGCCAACATTTGGACGACCGACAACTGCCACGACGGGCTTTGACATCTTCTTCACTCCAAGTCTTTGTTAAAAATCAAAGAAGCTGAGCTGCACCCATCATTGGATTTCTTGCCGCACAGAGCTTCATCGTCAAATCTATTATATGTAGAAAATGCAGCAGAACAACATCTGCCACTGAAAAGATAAACAAAAAGAAAAACAGGAGCTGCCCCTGCGAAACAAGCCGCAGTATCGGACAACCCCTGGATTTCGCGGAAAATCAGCAGGACAATCAGATGTCCTTTTTGATAACCTGTCTGCCGTTATAATAACCGCAGTTGTTACACATCTGATGTGCAACCTTGAACGCACCACATTTCGGACATTTCATCAGAGCAGGAGCGCTAATTTTCCAAACACTGGAACGCCGTTTGTTCTGTCTTGCACTGGAAATTTTTGCCTTTGGTACTGCCATATATCAGCACCTCCTTAACATTACTCTGGCCTATCTATCAGTTGCTTTAACACCTCAAGACGAGGGTCAATCTGATGCTGGCTGCAGCCGCACGGCCCCTCGTTCAGGTTCTTGCCGCAGATGGGACAAATTCCCTTGCAGTCTGGCTTGCACAGAAATTTCGTGGGAAGCTCCAACAGAATATCCTCCTGCAGAAGTTTATCCACATCCAATGAGCCATCATCCTGCAAAATAACATACTGCCCGTCATCTGCATCCTCCTCATTGGAGAGAGCCTCAACCAATATATGAGAGAACCGATAGGTAAAGCGCTTATTGATTTGAGATGTGCAGCGGTCGCACGGAATGGAAAAGTCGAAAGAAACTTCCGCTTCCATTGTGGCAAATCCGCCGTGCGTAGTTACCGTACCGTTTACCTCCACTGGTGAAACGAACGGATGCCCAGCATTGAATTCAAGACTGGAAAGATTGAATTCATACCTGACGGGAAGCAATGTCCCGTCTTCCTGTATTTTCTTTTTCAGATTCAGCAGCATAATACACCTCAGTACGCGCTACATTTGTTAATTATAGACTCTGTCCCCTATAATGTCAAGAAAAATGCGAAATAATTCTCAGCATACTAGAGAAAAAGCCGCCGAAAAACCTCGGCAGCTTTTAAAACCTGCTGGTTTAATTGGCAGGTCAGATTTCGTTTACAAACTTGCGTGCTTCATCCGGAATATCGGCACTGTCCGCAGAAATCAGGAAAGTAATGTTTGTGTTTGCCATGGCGGCAAGCGCACTCATCTTCTCTGCAAACGGCACAAGTTGCTGCAGATCCGGCCCAATAATCTTCAGAGTAGAGTCAACCAAAATATCTGTGACATCATAGTTGCCTGCGCAGATGCCGCTAATGAAACCAAACAGGGCCTCCGCGCCCTTAATACCATATGCTTCGATGTCCACCAGCCGGGCTGCATGGTCTACATCATATGTGAGTTTAAGGCCCTTCTCAATAACGACGACGCTGCCCTTGGAAGCAGCTACCGCAGCATTTGCACGCTCGATGAGCTTTTTTGTTTTGCCGGAACCTTTTTTCCCAGTAATGAATGTAATCATGATAATATCCCCTTTATATATATTTTCGCTATAAAGCCAGAACGCAGGAGTTTACTTCTTCAGTCTTGCCTCAAGGGCATCCTTCTGCGCTTCATAGCCGGGTTTGCCAAGCAAAGCGAACATATTCTTTTTATAGCTTTCTACGCCAGGCTGGTCAAATGGATTAACACCCATCATATAGCCGGACACTGCGCAGGCTTTCTCAAAGAAATAGATAAGCTGACCCAGAGAATCCTCTGTAAAATCTGGCACACGAAGAACAATCTGCGGAACACCGCCATCTGTATGTGCCAGCACAGTGCCCTCGAATGCCTTTTCGTTGATATAAGCCATCGTCTTCCCCTCTAGGAAGTTCAGACCATCTGCATTCTGCGAGTCATTGCCAATCGTGATTTCTTTCTTGGGTTTGTCAAACAGTACGGTAGTTTCAAACATCGTACGGCGACCCTGCTGGATATACTGCCCCATGGAATGCAAATCCGTGGAGAAAACAACAGAAGCCGGGAACAATCCCTTATTGTTTTTCCCTTCGCTCTCACCAAAAAGCTGTTTCCACCATTCATTCATTAGCGCAAAGCACGGCTCATAGCTGACAAGGATCTCAATCGCCTTGCCTTTGCGGTAAAGCATATTCCGTGCGGCAGCATACTGATAGCATGGATTTGTTTTGAGATCTGCATTGTTGTAAGCCTTCTGTGCCTTTGCCGCGCCTGCCATCAGTGCATCAATATCCGCACCTGCCACAGCGATTGGAAGCAAACCGACGGCTGTAAGGACACTGTAACGGCCACCGACATCATCCGGCACGACAAAAGTTTCATAGCCTTCTTCATCGGCAAGCTTCTTCAAAGTTCCCTTTTCGCGGTCAGTGGTGCAGAAAATGCGCCCGCGGGCACCGTCTTTGCCATACTTCTTGACCAACATCTCACGCAACACACGGAAAGCAATCGCTGGCTCCGTGGTAGTACCGGATTTACTAATCATATTGATGGAAACATCTTTGCCTTCGCACATTTCCAACACTTCTGCCAGAGCAGTGGAACTAATGCTGTTTCCGATAAAATAAATGTCCGGTGTATCTTTCTTCAGAGTATTATAATTGTTAGACTTCAAGAACTCAATGGCAGCACGTGCACCCAGATAGGAGCCGCCAATGCCGATAACCACAAACACATCTGTGTTTTTCTTGATGCGTGCAGCCGCCGCTTTCATGCGGGCAAATTCCTCTTTGTCGTAATCTGTAGGAAGATTAACCCAACCAATAAAATCATTGCCTGCGCCAGTCCCATTGTGCAACAGTTCATGTGCCATCTTCACCTGAGGCGCCATATTGTCAAACTCCTCTGGTGCAACAAACCCGGCAAGATGCTGAGCTTCCAGTTGAATGGACATATCTTTCCCTCCTTGAACGGATATACATCTTTCTCGTTTGTTCATATTTTACAATATCCGACTTTGATTTGCAAGTGAAACCGCTAGATTTAATACCTGGTTCATCAAAAAACGACCGAATATTGTGGAAAGAGAGACTCATTCGACCAAAATTCAAATTGTTTTCTACAGAGAATTCCATTAACTCCCTTTTTGTAATGGATATCAAACGTACCAAAGATTCATCAGCAACAAGCGAAGCACCCGGGAAAAGGAGATGCTGCTAACTGCGGCGGATGCAGTAACCGGTCGTGTACAAATAGTCTTCCCATCCATGGAATACACCACTTCACCAATCTTCTGTCCTTTGGCAACCGGTGCTTTTACAGACGGCTGCAGAACAATTTTCCCAGTCATGGCTTTCTCTTTTCCCTTTGCCACCAGCATTGTGCCGGACAAGTCTGCCCTGACCGGTACGGAATCCGTCATTCCATTTTCCACTTTTACCGGAGCAAGTTCCCCCTGCGGTTTGCACAAAATCGTCATTGACCAGCCGGCGAAGCCATAATTCAGCAGAGTGGCGGCAGTGGAAAATCTATCCTTTGTGTTGCCCGCACCAAGTACCACTGCAATTAACGATAATCCGCTGCGTGTTGCCGTCGCTGTGATGCAGCTTCCCGCAGCACTGGTCGTACCAGTTTTAAGCCCGGTAATTCCTTTGTAGGACTTCAGCAGCTTATTGGTATTAACTAGCTGCGTCTTGCCGCCGCGCAGATAATCAATCCATATAGAAGTATAATCAAAAATCTTTTTGTGCTGAATCAGTGCCCGACTCATCAGAGCAACGTCATACGCACTGGTAATATGGCCTGGAGCGTCCAAACCATTACAATTCTTAAAAGTCGTGTCCTTCATGCCCAGTGCTTTTGCCTTTGCGTTCATTCTGGCAATAAAGTCGGCCTCACTGCCTGCAATATACTCTGCCAAAGCTACCGCTGCATCATTGGCACTGGCAACAGCCGTCGCCTTTATCATATCATTGACAGACATGGACTCTCCCTCTTTGAGCCAAATATCAGAGCCGCCCATAGACGCCGCATGTGCACTGGCTGTCACCATATCCGTCAAATGGATCTTGCCAGAATCGAGTGCCTCCATTACCAACAGCAGCGTCATCACTTTGGTAATAGACGCGCAGGGGCGTTTTTCGTGTGACGCCTTTTCATAGAGTACCTGACCCGTTGTAGATTCCATCAGAACTGCAGCAGGCGCCTTCACATCTTTTTTGTCATCCAATGCACAGGCACGAATAGGCAAAACCGATACGGTTATCACGGCCGCTAAAAAAGCTGCTGTGATTTGTTTGAACTTCATATCTGACACACCTCCAGACTTTTTTACCCAATACTTATGCGCGGGCACGCTCGTTTAGGCACAAGGGCCGAAGAAGAAGCAGAAAATTGTGTAAAGTAATTTGCTTCCATGAATTTCTGGTGTACGGAAGGAGTTAACTTGCAGATTGCAAGGCCCGCATTCCCCTACTTACGCGCAATATTCCGCATAAATTCGCGGATTTTCTGTAATGCAAGTTATCAGCTTTACAATTTACAGCATCCTTCTTTTCATAGAATAATAGTAAAGCTACAAGCTTTACACTTAAAAGCATTCACGTCCGGGGTAATGAGCACTACTCCCCAACATTTCCTCAATACGAAGCAAGCGATTGTATTTTGCCACACGCTCGCTGCGACTGGGTGCCCCTGTTTTAATTTGACCGGCATTGACTGCCACGGCTAAATCAGCAATCGTTGTGTCCTCTGTTTCACCGGAACGATGAGAAATAATCGTTGTAAATCCAGCCTTTTGTGCCATCCGGATTGCTTCTAATGTTTCTGACAAGGAGCCAATTTGATTGAGCTTAATCAAAATAGAATTCCCACAGCTTTCCGCAATTCCTTTTTGCAGCCGCTTCTTATTGGTTACAAAAAGATCATCGCCAACCAGCTGCACTTTGTCACCGATTTTTTGCGTCAGCTTTTTCCATCCCGACCAGTCCTCCTCTCCAAGCGGGTCCTCAATCGACTGAATGGGATACTTGCTAATTAGTTCTGCCCAATGCGCAATTAACTTATCTGTGGTATACATTTTTTTGCATTTTGGCAAACGATATTCACCATTTTCACCCTGCCACCACTCACTCGCGGCTGCATCCATGGCAAGCACAAAATCGTCCTTCATCCGATAGCCGGCCTTTTCGATAGCACGCATCAAATATTGAATCGCCTCCTCATCACTGGAAAGGTTCGGAGCGTAGCCTCCTTCATCGCCAACTGCAGTGGACAAACCCTCTTGTTTCAGAATGTCCGCAAGTGTATGGAAAACTTCTGCACACATCTGCAGCCCATGTCGAAAGCTGTCTGCTCCAACCGGCATAATCATAAATTCCTGCACATCCACGGTATTTGCCGCGTGTGCACCGCCATTTAGAATATTCATCATTGGAACCGGCAGCGTAACCGCATTTGCACCTCCAAGGAAACGGTACAGCGGGATTTGCTGTGCTGCTGCGGCCGCACGCGCACACGCAAGAGAAACAGATAGGATAGCATTCGCACCCAACTTGGATTTATCTTTGCTACCGTCCAAAGTCAGCATGGCATAATCCACGGCACCCGTATCAGAGGCATCCATGCCTGTCAGCCGCTTGGAAATCACCGTATTTACATTTTCTACAGCTTTCAGGACACCTTTGCCGCCAAATCGTTTTTGGTCATTGTCACGAAGTTCCAGTGCCTCATACGTTCCTGTTGACGCGCCACTGGGCACCGCCGCTGCAGCACTAACACCATTGTCCAGACTAACCTCCGCTTCCACAGTCGGGTTTCCGCGTGAATCAAGGATTTCCCGCGCCCGTATATTTTGAATTGCCAGTTTCATAAAGTCCGCTTCCTTTTCTTTTTTACTTCGTTCCGATATTAGCGTTTCCATAATTTCACGTTTTACTGCATTGCAGATAACAAAAAAGCAGCCTGCTGAAAGGAGCTTCAGCAAACTGCTTGTAAATATTTTATTTGATTTTATAGTTCATTTTTCATGAGATAACCTGCTTGAAGCTGCCGAGAATGACGATAAAGATATTTGCGACTGGCAGCGGCACACGCGGCTGCTTTCCTTGCCTCTCCCTCACAGATTCCTGTTGCAGAGAAGAAAAGCATAAAGAGCATACCCGTCTGTGTCCAGCAGACTGTCACATCCGTGCACCCATGGACAAGCGTAACAATCAGCGCGGTAATAAACAGCAAAACCGCATTGCCGGCCCGATGCGTGCGTATCTGACGCAGCACATCATGCAAATACCAGCTGCCAAACGCCAAAAGCACTGCACAGCCGATAATGCCAAAATTCAACAGGCAATCTAAATAAAGATTATGGCAGTGGTAAGTCGCATAGGAACCCACAGAATCATGCACAATACTGTAAGCCCGCAGTCCGCGCCCAAACAGCGGTGTCTGTGCAATGCCAATCACAGCACCGTGCCAGATGGAAAGTCGCTGACTGGTTGTGGCACTAATCGCATCCACCCGCGGGAACAAAGACGGCAAGAAGTGATTTGCACAGAAAAATGCCGCAACTGCGGAAACATAGAGTGCGCTGAGCTTGTACCTGCGCTTATAAACCAAGAAAACAATGACACCGCAGGACATTGCTGCCAGCGCTGACATAGAGCTGCACAAATAAATCCCGATTAAGTTTACACCAACCACCGTAGCATACAGCGGCATGAACTTTCGATTCGTATAAGCACGGTAAAGGGCAATCAAAACTGTGAACTCAATCATCATGCCGAAATAATTTGCATTGATGAAAAAAGAAACTGGACGATAGCTTGGGTCTGATGCAAAAGTGAGCGCCTTTTGAAAAATTGCCACAACAACGGCCGGAATACTCATTACACAAGCCAAATCGAGCAGTTGGTGAAACAGGCGGTGCTCCATAATGCCACGCAGATACATTCCAAAAACCAAAAGTGCCAGCAACATCAACGTCATTGCCATACCATTGTAGTTTCGATAAGAAGCAGCAATGAAAAATGACACAACGAATCCACCAAATAAAAGCTTCATAAACGGCGCGGCAAAAACCCGTTCACGCCGCTGATAGTCTGCCATCACATAAAATGCGGAAAGAACAATCGCAATGCTGGAAACAGTGCTGGGCAAAAACAGCGAACCAATGACAGCCATTGCCACACACTTGTCAGCAAATACAGAGTTTGTCTGCAACCGAATCAATATCCTTTTCAGGTTATCACACAGTGACTTCACTTGTGTAATAAAAATCAGCTCCCTTCCTTGTGCCTGAAAAAAGTTAGCTCCACCACAGAGCCTCCGCTTTCAGACCAGTAATATTATAGCACTTCCAACGTGAAAGACAATGCGGAAACTGCCAAATCCCCAAAATTACGGAATCCTAATTTATATACTATTCTCAATTTATGAACAAATATTAAAGCTTTTAAAAAATCATGTGTTTGACTGGCTCTTTCTTGCAAGAATATAGTATAATACTTGTATAGAAATTTTTTGTCGGATGAGGAGTGCAAGTTATGGAACAACGTTCACCGACCAATGTGGAAGCCGGTCTGTCACGCAGCGAAGTGCGCACCCGGGTTCAACAGGGCTTTATCAATGGTGAAGAAGATATTAAAACACAAAGTGTCGGTCAGATTGTCCGCAAAAACATCATCACTCCATTCAATATTTTAAACCTAGTCCTTGGAGCTTTGGTGCTTACAACAGGTTCTATTAAGAATATGCTTTTTCTGGGAGTTGCTGTGTGTAACACGGTTGTCGGCTGCTTTCAGGAAATTCGTGCCAAGCAGACCATAGACAAGCTTTCCTTGATTTCTTCACCAAAAGCGCACGTTTTGCGCGACGGAAAGCTCTGGGAAGTAGCAGTGTCGAAGGTCGTTTTGGATGACATTCTGCAGCTTTCCGCTGGCAATCAGGTATGCTCCGACTGTGTGGTGTCCGCCGGAAGCTGCGAAGTCAATGAGTCTCTGATTACCGGTGAATCGGATCCGGTTGTAAAACATCCCGGCGACCACCTTCTTTCCGGCAGTTTCATCGTTTCTGGTACCTGCCGGGCACAGGTAGAGCACGTTGGGAAAGACAACTATGCCGCAAGAATTACCGGCAGCGCAAAATATGTGAAAAAGACCAACAGTGAAATTATGAACAGTGTCAACCTGATTATTAAAACCATTGGCTTTGTGCTGGTTCCCGTTGGTCTGGTATTGTTCTATAAAGCATTCGTCGCTTCCAGTTCCTCTTATAATCAATCCGTCATCAGTACCGTCGGCGCACTCGTCGGCATGATTCCGGAGGGACTGGTGCTGCTGACAAGCGTTGTGCTGGCAACCAGTGTTGTGCGCCTTTCTTTCCGCAACGCATTGGTTCAGGAATTGTATTCGATTGAAATGCTTGCCCGTGTGGATACCATCTGTCTGGACAAAACCGGTACCATTACGGAAGGAACGATGCAGGTGGATGAGATACATCCACTGACCGATGCAACATCACAGAAAGAGCTTGAAAGTGCCATTGCCGCTGTTACTTTCACACTGCAGGACAAAAATCCGACCGCAGAAGCCATGCGGGAGAAATTTCCGAACAATCCCTCATGGGAAGCTGTTTCCGAAGTGCCCTTTTCTTCTGCCCGTAAATGGAGCGGCGTATATTTTTCCGGTCAGGGAACTTATGTAATTGGCGCAGGCGAATTTATTCTCGGAAAGCGTTTTGATACGCTCTGTCCAGAGGCAGACGCTGCCGCCAAGAAAGGTCAGCGAGTGTTGATACTAGCCCACAGCGACCAACCATTCCAGAAAGACGGGCTGAGTCTGCCGGAAGATATGGAGCCGCTAGCTCTGCTGTTCCTCAGTGACCGTATCCGCAAAAGCGCACGCGAAACGCTACAGTATTTTGCAGACCAAAATGTGGACCTGAAAGTCATTTCCGGCGACAATGCCGTCACTGTCGCTAATATCTCACAGAAGGCCGGACTCGAACACGCCGACCGGTGGGTAGATGCAACAACATTGGAAACCGACGAGGACATTCGTAAGGCCGTGCGCAAGTATTCCGTTTTCGGCAGAGTCACGCCGCAGCAAAAGTTGCAGATTGTGAAAGCCCTGAAAGCAGATGGTCACACCGTTGCAATGACCGGAGATGGCGTAAACGACGTGCTGGCGCTGAAAGAAAGCGATTGCAGCATTGCTATGGCTTCCGGCAGTGACGCCGCGCGCACGGTTTCACAGATTGTGCTGTTGGACTCCAACTTTGCCTCCATGCCGCATATTGTTGCAGAAGGCCGCCGCTCCATTAATAATCTGCAGCGTTCCTCTGCCCTATTTCTTGTAAAAGCATTTTTCAGTACGATACTGGCGGTTTGTTTCATTTTTATCCAAAGTCAATATCCTTTTGAACCCATCCAATTTACTTTAGTGAATGCACTGACTATCGGTATTCCGTCCATTATTCTTTCTTTGGAACCAAACTGGGAACGTCTGCATGGAAAGTTTATGCTGAACATTATTAAGAAATCCATACCAGGTGCACTGACCATGGTAATTGATGTTCTAATGCTGGAGGCTATCAACAGCTTTATGAACTTCCCACAATCACAACTCTCCACTGCCGCGGTGATTCTGACAACAGCTACTTTGTTTATGATTCTTTTCCGTGTTTGTATGCCATTTAACGGCAAGCACGTTTTCCTCTTTGTCACGATGTGTGTTGCCTTTATTTTAGCTTATGTGCTGTTTGGGCGTACATTCAGCATGGTACCGCTGAACGCACCGATGATTCTCATTCTGCTGCCCCTGTTCTTTGCTTCCTTAAGTATGTTTATGATGTTCCTGCATCTGATTGAACGGATTCTTATGCGGCACGTTTAAAGAAATTGTTATTGGGCGGTGAAGCCTTATCGTGATTGTAACAAAAAGACTCCGAATCAGAAATCTTACAATGGATGACCAAGCGGATTTGTTTGATGTAGTTTCCAACAAAAATGTAATGGCTTATATTCAGACACCATTTACTTTTTTGAAAACTGCAAGCTTCATATTAAAAGTGGGTGCAGTCAAGTT
>JAKVJJ010000026.1 GCA_022487055.1 Oscillospiraceae bacterium | reverse complement strand
TACTTTCGCGGGTGTCAATTACAACATTAATATTTCCAAGCAAGCCGGCAGCCGTGTCGAAAATCTCTGCTATCCTGATGGAACAGCCGTGAAGGATGCCGACACTATTTACCTGACCAGCAATGACTACCGCACTTCTTCCAAACTGACCGGCGACCTTTTTAAGGACGACAATGTCACGGTTATCCATAAGACAGCCGATGACCAGCTTGGCGCTGTGCGGGATATGATTGCACAGTATATCAGTTCCGTAAAGAAGGGCACGATCAGCAACTCTTTCACCGCAAACTGGAAGCTGACCGGCACAAACTTTAACCTTGAAAAGCGCGCGCTGGCTGCAAATCTGGTGAACAGCGGCAAGCTCAGCATTCCGCAGGTGGACAACGGCAAAAACTATAATGCCAAGAGCCTGACCGAAAAGGATGTGGAGTCGTTCCTTGCGCAGGAGCCGAAACTGGTCTGCAAAGACGCTTCCGGCAAAGCACTGGACGCTGGTTCCATTGTTTCCATTAAAAAGAACAATGTTTTGACCTTTACTGTGGAATTCCCGGTTTCCGTTAATTATTCCGTCGGCAATGGATCCGTCGCACAAACCGGCACAGTGCACCCGCTGGCAGGCAGCCAGACAGTTTATACAGTGCGTGCAGTCGGTAAATCCGGCCAACAGGTGGGCGTTTATCTGGACGGCAGAAAAGTATTTGCTGTGCAGGTAGCTGCATAATCGAACGAAGTATCAGTATTTGAAAAAATCCGGCCGGCAGGAAAACTGTCAGCCGGATTTTTGTATTTACGCAAATCTGGAACAGCAGAGCGCCATCCGGGTGTGCTATACTTTTCTTACCGCGCGGAAGGAGGCAGAAATGGAAACAATCGTTATTCTGCAGAATGTTTTGGAGTATATCGACCACCATATTACGGAAAAGCTCACACTGGAGGGGCTGGCACAATATGCGGGTTTTTCCATGTGGCACTTCAGCCGGGTATTTCAGTGGGGCACAGGCTGCTCAGTGATGGGTTATGTCCGCAGCCGAAAGCTTGCCTTTGCCGCATCAGAGCTTCATTCGGGTGAAAAGATTCTGGATATTGCCGTGAAGTACGGATTTGAAACACACTCCGGATTCAGCAAGGCGTTTCGCCGGTACTATGGCTGCACACCGGAAACTTACCGCTGCCATGCCTGCTGCACCAAGCCGCTGACACCCAGCCTGCCAAAGATGAAAATATATTTTAACGGAGGAATCATTATGGAACCAAAATTTGTAACACTGCCGGAAATCAATATCGTGGGCTTTGTCTGCCGCACCACCAGCGCCAACGATACCAACACACACGCGATTCCGGAATTCTGGAATGATTATATGAGCAGCGGAAAGAGTGAGAAGCTGCACAAGGAAGCTTTTCTGAAAAAGCACTGGGAGTATGGTATCTGCTTTCCGGAAGACCCGGAAACAGGAGAATTTGAGTATGTAATCGGGGTGGAACCAAAGCCTGACGTGGAAATACCGCCAGAGTACGCCCACCGCACTATTCCGGCAGCAGAGTATGCGGTGTTTTCCACGCCTCCCGCCAAAGCTGCCGACTTTACCAAGGCGATTCAAGGCACATGGAACTACATTTACAATGAGTGGTTTCCAAAGTCCGGTTATGAATATGCGCCGGTTTGCACAGACTTTGAACTTTATGATGAGCGCTGCATGAATCAGAACGCTCAAATCTGTGACATCTATATTCCGGTTGTCAAGCGGAACTAAGGCAGCCGTTTTTAAGAGAATCATCCGGAGAAGAAAATTCTTTGGATGATTCTTTTTTATGTACGGTCTTTGACAAAATCCAATCTTTTGGCGGGCTATACTTATCAGCAGAAGGGGGTGTTTTCCTTGCAGACGGTGTATGTGGATGTGCTGGTGGCGGTCAACCTGTTCATCGATTATTTTCTGCTGTTGCTCGTCACCAAGTTTTTGCACATCACCGTGCGCCGGTCCAGATTGATACTGGGGGCGCTTGTCGGTGCGGCGGGTTCATTGGTTATCCTGCTGCCGCCGCTGCCACCCGCCGCGGACTTCCTAGTGAAGCTGTGCATTGCACTGCCCGTCACACTGGTGGCATTTGGCTTTCACGGTGTGCGTGCGTTTGCACAGCGGGTGCTGTCCTTTTTTTTGCTGAGTTTTGCGCTGGCGGGAATTCTGGTGGTTATGTGGTATTTTCTGGCACCAAATGGACTGTTTGTGAAAAACAGCGTCATTTATTTTGACGTTCCGCCGCTGCTGCTCATTGTGCTCACACTGCTCAGCTATTTTGTCATTCGGTTGGTGCAGCGTGTCACCGGCCGCGGCCCGCTGCAGCACACAGTGTGCCGAATAAAACTGAAGCTGGGCGGCAGGGAGTGTACGCTGCAGGCAAGAGTGGATACTGGCTGTGCCCTGAAGGAGCCATTCTCCGGTCTTCCGGTTGTTGTGGCGGAGCAGAGTGCTCTGCCGCCGCTGCCGGATGCACCGCCGCGGATGATTCCGTTTGTTTCTGTCGGCGGGGAGGGGCTGCTGCGTGCATGGAAGGCAGAGTCCTGTACACTGCTTTTTCCCGGAGAAGAAGCTTGCAGTGCAGAGTGCTACATAGCCTGCACGGACAAGAAACTCTCAGGTGGAGAGTACCAGGCGCTGATTCCGCCGCAAATGATGGATGAGACCGAAAGCACAAGAATTTGTGAAACAAAGTTCGGAAGAAAGGGAAATGGGTATGCTGGAAAGATTGAAAAAATGGATCCGTCGGCTGTTTGCCGCACCGGTACATTACATCAACGGCCCGGAAACCCTGCCGCCGCCGCTGACCAAGGAAGAGGAGGCAAGAATTTATCAGAATATCGAAGCTGATGTACCGAATGCAAGGGAGCCGCTGATTACCCATAATTTGCGTCTGGTGGTTTACATAGCAAAGAAATTTGAATCGCCGGGTGCCGGAGCGGAGGACCTTATCTCGATTGGCACGATTGGTCTTATCAAGGCGGTGAATACTTTTCGGCCGGAGAAAAAGATTAAGCTTGCGACTTACGCTTCACGCTGTATCGAGAATGAGATCCTGATGTACCTGCGCAAATCCAGCCAGCTGAAAAACGAAGTGTCGATAGATGATCCGCTCAATGTGGACTGGGACGGCAATGAGTTGCTTCTGGCGGATGTGCTGGGCAGTGACAGCGATATGGTCAGCGTCGGCATTGAGGAGGAGAGTGAGCGCCGGGTGCTGCTTTCGGCGGTCTGCGCGCTTCCGCCCAGGGAACGGCAGATTATGGAAATGCGTTTTGGGCTGAACAGAAAAAAAGAATATACACAGAAGGAGGTCGCGGATGTACTGGGAATTTCCCAGTCCTACATTTCCCGCTTGGAAAAGCGGATTATTGCGCGTTTGAAACGGGATTTAGAGAAAGTGGGGTGAGCCGAAAAAAACAAAAGAACCGGTGCCGTCTGTTTCAGTCGGCATCGGCCTTTTTTTATGTATGCAAATTTTCTTTAGAGGGTATCCGCAAAGCGGGAAAGGTCAGCGCAGGTGTGAATGACCGTGACTTTTTGCGTATATTTGTGCAGCTTTTGCCGTATGAGGGGCATATTTTTTCTTTGATACTTTGCTGTCCATTTCAGCAAAGAGAAAAAGGAGTGCCATGTTTCCTGATTTTTCCGTTCCTCAGGGTGAAGCCGTCGGTGCAGGAAACGACGGCAGATGCGTATCCGGCACAGCCACAAGGGTGTGTCCAACAACAGAATGCGGTCTGCCTGTGTAAAGGAATCATCCAGCCAGTCAAAGTAGACACCTTCCATTACCCAACCGTCTGTGGCGAGAATTTTGCTCAGCATTTCCGTGCGGCGGTCTTCGGGCATACGGATACCATATTGACCGGATTCCTTGAGCCAGAAAAGGTCGTCAAGGTCATAGTGTTTGATATTGTATTTTTGACACAGCAGTTCGGCAAGATAGCTTTTGCCGGAACCACTGCCGCCAATAATATGAATACGCAATTTTCAGCTTTCCTCCTGTTCATCGGCTGTCTGCCGCAGGTAAGTGAGCAGGGCAGTTTTTTCATTTGGGCAGCGTCCGTCCATCACCGCGTCCAGCAACTGTTCCAGCGCCTTGCCGACTGCCGGGCCGTTGATGCCGTGCGCCGTGAGGTCAGAGCCTTTCACGGCAAGCTGCTTTCTGGAGAAGCACGACTGCTTTTCCAGCAGGTCTTTCAGCATTTGCTCTGACTGATTCAGCAGAGAGAGCCTGTCCTGCACCAAAGCGGACTGTGCCTTGGTGTCCGCCCGTTGCAGTTTTAGCAGCAGAAAACAGAAATCCGGCCCAAATTGTCGCAGACGCCGTGCCAGAATCCGCTCCTCCGGCTCCAGAAACAGCATATGACGCCGCACTCCCTCAGTGACTGTGCGGCAGATTTCATTTGAAAAGTGGAGTCGGTGCAGCACAGCAGCAGCTTTTGGTGCACCGATTTCCGCGTGACGGTAAAAATGGTCTGTTCCGTCCGGTGCAGTCGTGCGGCAGGCGGGTTTCGCCATATCATGCAGCAGCATGGTCAGGCGCGGCAACAGTTCCGGCGGTGCTGCATCCACAGCTGCGATGGTGTGTTCCCAGACATCCCGATTGTGATAGGGACTGTGCTGCGGGCAGCCTTTTTCCGGCGCAAGCTCCGGCAGAATGGTAAAAACTACATCTGAAAAATCCATCAGCACTCGTCCGGCACCGACACCGCACAGCAATTTTGAAAGCTCTGCCTGAATCCGCTCGACGGCGACATTGTGCAGCAAATCTTTTTGCTCATGGACAGCAGCAGCAGTTTCGGCTTCTATTTGAAAATCAAGCACACTGGCAAAACGCAGTGCCCGCAGAATACGCAGACTGTCTTCCTGAAAGCGCTTTTCCGGTCGACCGACACAGCGGATTCTGCGGCTGTGCAGATCCTGCATACCGCCGAAAAGGTCAACCAGTGCTCCATGATCCCATGCCATGGCATTGATGGTGAAATCCCGCCGGCGCAGGTCTTCCGGCAGACTGCGGGTAAAAATAACACTGTCTGGGCGGCGGTTATCGCTGTAGCTGCCGTCAATGCGGAACGTAGTTACCTCCACCGGGTGTCCATCGGAAAGCACCGTAATGGTGCCGTGTTTCCGCCCGGCTTCCAGACAGGAAAAGCCATGCAGTGCCTGCTCCGTTTTTTCGGGTTCACTTTCGGCGGCAATGTCCCAGTCATGCGGCACTTTGCCAAGCAGCGTGTCACGCACACAGCCGCCCACCGGACAGGCCTGCCATCCGGCACAGTGCAGGGAATCCAGCACGTTTTGCACATAAGCGGGAATGGAAAAGGTCATCGGCAGGTTCCTTCCTCATCATTCAGAGAGTCATCATTTTCCGTTGTTTTTCACGCGGATTATCAATATTAGAATGAATTTAGTATAGCACAGCCACTTTCTGGAAGCAATGCTTTTGCATACCGTACCTTTTGTCAGGCAATACTGCAACTGGAAGGGAGCGGTACAATGCAAAACAATAAAGTGGAAATCTGCGGGGTAAACACTTCCAAACTAAAAGTGCTGACCGAAAAGGAAAAAATGGAACTGCTCCAAAAAATGCACAATGGCGACAAAACTGCCCGTGATGAACTGATACAGGGGAACCTCAGATTGGTGCTGAGCGTTATCCAACGTTTTACCAACCGCGGGGAAAATCTTGATGATTTATTTCAGGTCGGCTGCATTGGTCTGATGAAAGCAATCGACCATTTTGATGTTAACCAGGGCGTCAAGTTCTCCACTTACGGTGTACCAATGATTATTGGGGAAATACGGCGCTATCTGCGTGACAACAATTCCATTCGGGTTTCCCGCTCCCTGCGTGACACAGCCTATAAGGCAATGAAAGCAAAAGAGGAATTTACCAATAAAAATGACCGTGAGCCAACGATGGATGAACTGGCAAAGATTCTGGACACAGACCGCGGCGATGTGGTCATGGCACTGGAATCTATTGTGGACCCGGTATCTCTTTATGAGCCGGTCTTTTCCGACGGCGGAGATACCATTTATGTTATGGATCAGGTCGGCGACAACAACGATGACAATAACTGGCTGGATGAAATTGTGCTCAAGCAGGCTATCCATGACCTCTCCGACCGGGAAAAAAACATTCTCTCTATGCGGTTTTTTCAGGGAAAAACCCAGATGGAAGTCGCCGGCGAAATTGGCATCAGTCAAGCGCAGGTTTCCCGGCTGGAAAAAGCGGCGCTGCAGAAAATCAAGAAAGATCTGTAAGCTTATTTAACGGAAAACTTAGCAGAACTTTCTTCCAGTGTTCAGCTAACGGTCACTTATTCCCGGTACCATAAAGTCACAGGCAGCCGAAGCGTTTCACAAATGGCTGCACAAACTGGAATCATACTTGTGATGATATGGAGGAATTCTTATGCGGGAAAAACTGCCGGGAAAGGAAAAGCTGGTAAAGCCAAAGCTACCTTTCTGGATACTCATTGGTATCCTCGCACTTTCCTTTTTTCTGAATTTTTGGAATATTGGACAGAACGGGACGGGCAATGCGTATTATGCGGCGTGTGTGAAAAGCATGACGCAGAGCTGGCACAATTTCTTTTTTGCCAGCTTCGACCCGGCCGGAATGGTGAGTGTGGACAAGCCGCCGCTCGGTCTGTGGATGCAGGCACTATCTTGTAAAGTCTTTGGCTACAGCGGCTGGGCAATGCTTTTGCCGCAGGCACTGGCGGGGACACTTTCCTGTCTGCTCATTTATTTGCTGACCTCCAGATACTTTAAGAAACCGGCGGGACTGACCGCAGCATTTCTCTTTGCAGTCACGCCGAGTGTGGTACTGGTTTCCCGCAACAGTACCATGGATATGCAGCTTATTTTCTGGCTTTTGCTCTCCGTCTGGTTCCTGATGAAGTCTATTGACACTGGAAAGTGGCGCTGGCTGCTGGTATGCGGCGTGCTGGTCGGCGTCGGTTTCAATGTAAAGATGCTGCAGGCATATCTCATTGTTCCGGCAATTATTGTCACATATCTTATCTTTGCAAAGGAAAAGTTTTGGAAGCGGTTTGCGGCTGGTGTTGTGGCGGCAGTGGTGATGCTGGGCGTTTCCTTTGCGTGGGTTGCTGCGGTCGATCTCACACCTGCCTCTGAGCGGCCTTATGTGGACAGCACCACGAATAATTCTGCACTGGAGCTGGTTTTTGGGCATAACGGTGTGGAGCGGCTGACGGGGCAGGACAGCATGAACGACGGTAAGAAGGGCAGTGCCCACGGCAACTTTTCGTTCAATCGTTTTGACGGCTCTGGTTCCCGGAATTCTGCAAAAAGTGGCACCAATTTCCGGATTCCAGGCAACAGTACAGTAGGTCCCGCTGGCCGAACGGATGACGGCAAAGGGCAAATGATGGGCAGACAACAGGGCGGAGGTGGCAACGACATTGGCACAGCTTCTATTTTCCGTCTGTGGAATGACTCTCTGTATGGACAGGGAAGCTGGCTGCTTGTCTTTGCGATTGTTTCCCTTGCGGTCTGTCTAAGTTGGAAAAAGCTCAAGCAAAAAGATGCCGCACAGCGCAGTCTGGTGTTTTGGGGAATGTGGCTGTTGACAGCCGGCGTTCTCTTTAGCTTTGCGGGATTCTTCCATGCTTATTATCTGTGCATGATTGCTCCGCCGGTTGCTGTGATTGCCGGTGTCGGTTTGACGGAACTGTTCCGCTTTTTCCACTGGCGCTGGGTAGCACCCAAGACAGCAGAACCGCAGGCAGAGCAGTTTCCGGAGGCCACCGGACAGACAACAGAACTCATGCAGGCAGTACCGGCATCCAAAAGGTTCCGTCTGCAGGAAGTGCGCCCGTGGATTCTGCTGGCAGGTTTGCTGGCGGGAATCATCTTTTCCATTATCTATGTTTACCAATATGCTTCTGTTTCCGGTTGGCTTGTTCCGCTGATTCTGGTGCCATGCATTGCGGGTATCGCATTGCTTTACATCTATCTGAAAAGCGCGCAGCAGGAATTCCTTCGTGTGGCAGTGGTCCTGCTTGTGATTTCTATGCTGGCGGGTTCTGCGTACTGGGCATGGACACCCGTGCAGACAGTGCCGAATGCAACGATGCCGACAGCCGGGCCGAGCAGAATCTCTGAAAAAGGCGGTATGGGAGTCTCCGGCGGTCAGCAGGGCGGTGAAATTGACAGTGGTCTGGAAGCTTATCTGAAGAAAAATTATCAGGAAGGAAGCTTTCTACTGACAACCTGCCGCTCCAGCACGGTGGCACAGTTGATTATCGGCACAGGACTGCCCTGCTACGCTTATGGCGGATTCCTTGGAAGTGACAATTCTTTGACTGTGGAAAGGCTGAAAGCTTTGGTAGCGGAAGGCAAGGTCACTTACTTCCTGCTTTCTGAGCAGAATGGCGGTCCGAATGGCGGCAGTTCCAGCAGTCTGACTTCCTATGTGGAGCAAAACGCCAAAAAGATTGATCCCAGCAAATACAGCAGCAGCTCCACTAACGGACATTCGGCGGGCACGCTGTATCAATTTACAAAATCATAAGGGAACCTAAGCGTTTCAGAAAGAGGACTGACTGCAGTGTGTGGAGGCACACAGCGGCTGGTCCTTTTTATTTGTGTTTTCAGAGTTACTGTTCGACAGAGTGTGTGCTGCTTTTCCCGAAAAGAAAAGTAACATAGGAACAGGAGTTGATGCATTATGCTGGAAGCAACTGTTTTGCCGCCCAAAAAAGAGGCAAAACTTCAAAAACCGCATTGCTACGGTTGTAAATGCACGCCAAAGGAACGCCGGAAACATTTGCTGATGAAAATGGTGAGTCTGCTTTTAGTAGCCGCAGTGTCAGCTGGCTCGTTGGGACTGGTTTCCGCCAGTGCTTTGCCGCAGCCGGCCGCAGCCACGGGGAAAAACGGGAAAGTCCCCACTGCCGTGCAGCTCAGCATGCCATTTTGCAGCACCAAGCATTTGCTGCCTTGCGGAAGTGAATCAGTCAGTGCCATGATGCTGCTGCATTACTGGGGGATTCCTGTCAGCCTGGATGGTGTGGTAGCAGCAATTCACAAACAGCCGCTGCAGAAAAATGGAACTGTGTTATCCGGACCGGACCCGGACAAGTCTTTCGCAGGTGACCCGCGCAAAGAAGGCAGTGCTGGATGTTATCCGCCGCCGCTAATGCAGGCCACCGCCCAGTTCCTGCCGCCGCTTCTGCGCGTGCAGGATGAAAGCGGCACTTCTCTGGAGCAGCTTGCAAAGGAGCGGCTTTCCGTTGGGGAGCCGGTACTTATCTGGGCAACCAAGGGCATGAAGGAACCGGGCGGTTCCTTGCGCTGGAAACAGCCGGATGGCAGCACCTGCGAATGGGTAAAAAATACTGCCTGTATGGTGCTGATAGGTTATGACAATGGTGGCTACTGGGTGGATGACCCCACCGAAGAGGGCCCTGTCCGCTGGGAAAAGTCCTTGGTGAAAAAGCGATATGAGCAAATTGGCAGCCGCTGCCTGATTATCCGGCGCGCGGAGTAATCGTCATAATCTTTCTCTCTGCCGCGTAATCATGCAGCAGGGGGTGGTCTGTGTGCGCAGCAGAATTTATGATATGCGCCGGAAAGAAGTCATCAATGTTCGGGATGGCTCTCGGCTTGGAAATGTGGGGGATATTGAGTTTGATACGGTGACCGCATCCATCATATCCATGATTATTTATGGCAGACTGCGCTTCTTTGGCTTGCTTGGCAGGGAGGACGACCGTGTGATTCCATGGGCGGACATTCGCATTATCGGTGACGATATTGTCTTGGTGGATACGCCAATCGTGATTCCTCCGCACAGCAGGAGAAAAACCACTGCGGAGGTAGAGAAACCGGTGGAATTTCCCGCACAAAAAGCTGCTCCCAAACAAGAATGAAAGTTCAGAATTCAGCAGCAGGCTGCAGGTTGGTCTGCTGACTTTTTTTGTGCGTATTCGACTGATTTTATATTGATTTTTTTCAAAATTCATTGTTTTTATTCGATTGATTGTTATTTAGTAAATAATTTTTATATAAGATAAAAGATTTTTGTATGGTATTGATACAGACAGGTTGATATAATTGTATACAAGAAAGCGGGTTTGGGCATATATAAATTAGAATGTTTGCACAAACCATACGAAACAAATTTATAATGAGGAAAGTAGGGAAAGGTTTTATGAAAAAAGCAGTAGCTCTGATTTTGGCAGCAACAATGCTCGGTGTGATGGCGACAGGCTGCGGCAATGATTCTTCCAGCAGCGGCAGCGGCAGTGGAGGCGGCGCCAAAGGGGCGAACACCACCGTAGGTGTATGCATCTACAAATTCGATGATACCTTTATGACCGGTGTGCGCAACAACATGACCTCTCAGGCCAAAGAAAAGAATGTCACACTGAATATCGTGGATTCCCAGAACAAACAGCCGACACAAAACGAACAAGTCGATACCTTTATTACCAAGGGCGTAAATGCACTGGCAGTCAACCCGGTTGACCGTACCGCTGCGGAGTCCATCCTGAAAAAGGCGAAGGAAAAGAGCTTACCAATCGTTTTCCTGAACCGTGAGCCAGAAGCAAACGTGATGAAAGAATACGACAAAACATGGTATGTCGGCGCAAAGGCAGAGCAGTCCGGCACACTGCAGGGCGAGGTAATCGCGGATTACTTTAAGAAAAACAAGGGCGCTGATAAAAACGGCGACGGCAAGATTCAGTATGTGATGCTCCAGGGCGAGCCTGGCCATCAGGATGCAACCCTCCGCACCAAGTATTCCATTGATGCTATCCAAAAAGCTGGTCTGCAGGTTGATAAGCTCGGCGCAGATACTGCTTACTGGGACAAAGCAAAAGCAACCGATTTGATGAACAACTTCATCACATCAAAGGGTATTGACAAGATTGAAGCTGTCCTTGCAAACAACGATGATATGGCACTGGGCGCTATCGAAGCACTGAAGGCACATGGCTATAACAAAGGCGACAAGTCCAAGTATATCCCGGTTGTCGGTGTGGATGCAACAGCCGCAGGTCTGCAGGCAATGAAGGAAGGCTCCATGCTCGGCACCGTGCTGAATGATGCTGCTAACCAGGGCAAAGCTGCTGTCAATATTGCAGCCGCAGCAGCACAGGGCAAAAAGATTGATAAGGACACAATCGGTTATCCGATTACAGATGACAAGTACGTCTGGATTGATTATGTGAAAGTTACACAGGACAATTACCAGAAATATATGAAGTAAAAGTCTATGCGGCTGTGGCGGCAGAAAGAAAATTTCTGCCAAACTACATAGAAAAGGAGGATTGAGGAAATGGGAGAATATGTGCTGGAAATGAACCATATCAGCAAATCATTCCCCGGAGTGAAAGCGCTGGACGATGTAAACCTGAAAGTACGACCAGGCAGCGTCCATGCGCTGGTCGGTGAAAACGGTGCCGGTAAATCCACCCTGATGAAATGTTTGTTTGGCATCTATCACAAAGATGCGGGCGACATCATTCTGGAAGGCCAGAATACCGACATCCTTTCCACAAAGCAGGCGTTGAGTTTGGGCATCTCCATGATTCATCAGGAGCTGCACCCGATTCGCTTCCGTCCGGTTTGGGAGTCCTTTTGGCTGGGCAGGTTCATTAAAAACGGTATCATGGTTGACAAAAAAACCATGGTGGAAAAAACCAAACAGATTTTTGATGAGATTGAGCTAAATGTTAATCCGGAAACACTTTCTGGTGATTTATCACCGTCTAATTTGCAGTTGGTAGAGATTGCAAAAGCGATTAGCTACAATGCAAAAATTATCATTATGGATGAACCCACCTCATCACTGACCAATAACGAAACAGAGCATTTGTTTAAGATTATTCGGAAATTGCAGAAAAAAGGTTGCTCTGTTATCTACATATCCCATAAGATGGAGGAACTGCTCCAAATCTGTGATCAGGTCACGATTATGCGTGACGGAAAGTATATTGGTTCTTGGCCTGCGTCAGAAATGACGACAGAGGAAATCATTAACAAAATGGTTGGCCGAGAGCTGACAGACCGTTTTCCGCATAAGGATTACACACCAGGCACAGAAACTGTGTTTCAGGTGAAAGACCTGTGTTCGGCCGTGCCGCGCTCTTTTCAGCATATTTCCTTTGAGCTGCATAAAGGCGAGATACTTGGCATTGGTGGTCTGGTTGGTGCCCAGCGGACAGAACTGGTGGAGTCAATCTTTGGTCTGCGCGAGGTTTCTTCCGGAGAAATCTGGAAAAACGGCAAACAGATAGAGATTCATTGTTCGGATGATGCAAAGCGGAATGGCTTAGCACTGCTGACAGAGGAACGTCGTGCTTCCGGTGTCTTTGGACATTTGTCTGTGTTGGACAATACCGTTATTGCCAGCCAAAAGCGTTATGTGAAGAATGGAATGCTCAGCGAGCCGTTGCGTATCAAGTCAGCCGACCACATCAGCAAGGAATTGCGGGTGAAGACACCATCCCTGAGTACAGAAATGGAAAACCTGTCCGGCGGCAATCAGCAGAAAGTGCTGCTGGCACGCTGGTTGCTGACGGAGCCGGATATTCTGATTCTGGATGAACCGACACGTGGCATCGACGTTGGCGCAAAGTATGAAATTTATACGATTATGCTGAGGCTGATTCATCGTGGGAAATCCATTATTATGATTTCCTCTGAAATGCCGGAGCTTCTGGGAATGTCAGACCGTATTATGGTAATGTGTGAAGGCCACCTGACGGGTATTCTTGACAGCAGTGAAGCCGATCAGGTTTCCATTATGCGTCTGGCCACAAAGTATATGGAGTAAGTAGAAAGCGGAAAGTGAGATGAACATGGTGAGTAAATCTAAAACAATCTCGCGACAGAAATATGGAATCATTTTTATGGTTTCTGGCGTGGTCTTAGCTGTTTTGGGAATTTTGATGCGGGTTGCCTTTTACAACAAAAATCAGATGTATGACCTGCCGTGGTTCCTAGTCATTCTGGGCGGCGTGATTATTTTTTACGGTATGTCCCAATATGCAGACCGGAAACATCTTGGCGGTGAAGTACAGTTTACCGCCAGGAAAGCAAAAGACTTTTTCCTGAAGTACGCATTGATTTTTTCCTTGTTTGTTCTGGTCATTGTGATTATCAGTATTCAGCCGAATTTCATGCAGTGGGACGTTGTGCTTGATATTTTGGCACAGTCCTCTATCAAGCTGATTATCGCACTTGGCATCTGCATGACACTTCTGATTGCCGGCACCGACCTTTCGGCAGGCCGTATGGTTGGTTTGGCCGCAGTTATCAGCACATCCATGCTGCAGAACCCGACCTATGCCAACCGTTTCTTCCCCAACCTGCCACAGCTTCCAATCATTGTGCCAATTCTGATTGCTATTGTAGTTTGCGGCCTGTTTGGCGCCCTTAACGGCGTGCTGGTTGCAAAATTCAATATGCATCCGTTCATTGCAACATTGGCAACACAGGTCATGATTTTCGGTGCCTGCTCTCTGTATTTCGATACTCCACCGAATAAATCCCAGCCAATCGGCGGTGTGCGTGATGACTTCACAGCGCTGGCACAAACCAAGATTTTGGGCAAGATTTCCATTCTGATTCCGATTGCACTGATTGTCACAGTCATTATGTGGTTTGTGCTGAACAAGACTGTGTTTGGCAAAAATATCTATGCGATCGGCGGCAATATGGAAGCCGCAAGAGTCTCCGGTGTGAATGTCTTTCGGACACTGATGGGCATCTTTATTCTTGCAGGTGTTCTGTATGGCTTTGGCGGCGTGCTGGAGGCAGCCCGTACTGCAGGTGCCACAAACCAGTATGGCAATGGTTATGAGCTGGATGCAATCGCTGCCTGCTGCGTCGGCGGTGTTTCTCTTGCCGGCGGCATCGGAAAAATCAGCGGTATTACCATTGGTGTTCTTATCTTCACCGTTATCCAGTATGGACTTGAGTTCATCAATGTCAGCCCAATGTGGCAGCAGGTTATCAAAGGCGTCATTATTGCTGTCGCTGTTGCCATCGACCTTTCCAAGTATAAGAAAGTTTTGTGGCACTGACCGAAGATTTTTTCCTGGATTACATAATTATTTCATCTCTATACAGAAAATCCGGTTTATGGCAGTTCCCTACCATAGGCCGGATTTTTTTGGCAATGTGCCTAAATGGTTTGAATTTTCATCGAAAATTTGCTATAATTAAGGCAAACCGGAAGGGGTATAAAGGTATGTACCGGATTTTGATTGCGGATGATGAAGAACAAATTCGCGAAATGATTCTCAAAAAAATCGACTGGGGCGCGATTGGATTTTCCATTGCCGGTTCTGCGGAAAACGGGCTGGACGCATTGGAGCAAGCAGAAAGAATGCACCCTGATGTGGTAATGACTGACATTAAAATGCCATTTATGGACGGGCTGCAGCTGGGGGAAAAACTGCATGAGACCATGCCGGCGGTTAAGTTAATTATTTTTTCTGGATTTGATGAATTTGAGTATGCGCAGCAGGCAATTAAAATGAATGCGGCGGAGTATATTCTCAAACCGATTGACGCGGCAGAACTAACAGAAACACTCCGGAAAATCAAGGTGCAGATAGACCGCGAAGTGGCAGAAAAACGCGATGTGGAAATGCTGAAAAAGCGCTATGAAGAAAGTCTGCCTGCCATGCGGGAGCAATTTTTGACACGCCTTTTGACTGGCCGTATGCCGCCAGAGGAGCTTGCGGCAAGGGCGCAGCAGTTTGGTATCAATCTGCGGGCAGAGGGATGGGCTGTGGCATTGCTGCGTGTGGACAGAAAGGAAAAGACTGCACAGGTACTGAAAGGTGAGACAGAGCTTGTGCCGATTTTGCTGAAATGCACAGCCGAGGAAGAACTGCAGGCATATTTTCAGTTCACCGATTTTCTGATGGAGGATTGTCTGGTGGTGATTGCGGAGGTGAACCCTGTGGACGGCGTGCTGCCGTTGGTGAACCGCATGAATCTGGTCTGCAAGTCGGCACGGCGAATTCTTGGCACAAAAGTGATGGCAGGTGTCAGCACGGTTGTCGCAAGCCCTGTGCAGCTTCAGCAGCAGTATCAGGAAGCATGCAGCGCGCTGGATTACAGTGCTGTGATGGGCGGTGACAAAGCGATTTGCATTGCGGATGTGGAGCCGGATACTTCTGCGCGGGTGGAGTTTGATGAAAATGACACGCAGCAGATTATCGATGCAGTTAAACTGGCCAATCAGCAGGAAATTGCGGACAGAATCGGAGCAGTGTTTGCACGTTTTCACTCTGTAGTGTTGCCGCTGGGACAATATCAGGTCTTTCTGCTGGAGATGATTACGGCGCTGCTGAAAGTGATGCATACTTATCAGATTGATGACACAGAAATCTTTGGACAAGACAACAGCGTTGCAGAGATTATTCCACAACTGCACAGCCCGCAGGATATGCAGCAGTGGTGCACGGAGATATGCACGAAAATCAGCACCAATGTGGAACGGAAGCGTGTGAATTCCACCCGCACGCTGACACAGAATGCGGAGCAGTATATACAGAAGCATTACGCGGAGCCGGAAATTTCCGTGGAGGAGCTGTGTGGCTATCTGCATGTCAGTCCGGCCTATTTTTCCACAGTATTTAAACGGGAATCCGGCAGCAGCTTTGTGTCTTACCTGACAGATGTGCGCATGAAAAAGGCAGTGGAGCTGTTAAATGCAACGAATGACAAAACGTATCTGATTGCACAGAAGGTGGGTTACACGGAACCGAATTATTTCAGCTATGTGTTTAAGAAAAAATACGGTGTATCGCCGTCAAAGTACAGGAATCAGACATGATAAAAGAAAAATTCAGCAGAATCAGGGAGTGGGTGCGTCACTATTTTCGCCGGTGGAGTTTTCAGTTTATCCTTTCCCTGTCTTTCACCATTGCGGCAGTGACCGGCATGGCGGCAGTCGGCCTGACGCTTTCCATGCAGCATATTTCGGCCGCTGAAAAGCAGGTTGCCAGCAACAATCAGCTGATTGTTGACCAAATGGGCATTAACCTGAACTCTTATCTGCGGAATATGATGCACGTTTCAGACAGCATCTACTACAGTATTATCAAAAATGCTGACTTGCAGAAGGACAATATTGGTGACCAGATGAGTTTGCTTTATGAAACAAACCGTGACCAGATTATCAGTGTGGGTGTTTTTGCCGAGGATGGCAAAGTCATTGCAGCGGAACCGCTCAATGAGCTGAAAAGTACGGCGGATGTCGTTCATCAGGAATGGTTTCTCAATGCGGAGAATCAGATTGAAAACCTGCATTTTTCCACACCTCATGTTGAAAACCTTTATAAAGATCCGGACAATCAGTATCACTGGGTTGTTTCGCTCAGCCGGGATGTGGAACTGACTTCCGGCGGCGCAACCAAACACGGAGTTCTGCTGGTGGATATGAATTTCAGCGGCGTTGAGCAGATATGCAGCAAAGTTGACCTTGGAAAATCCAGCTATACTTATATTACAGACAGCCGCGGCGAGATTATCTATCATCCACGTCAGGAATTGCTGTATTCTAACTTGATAAAAGAGAATAACCGGCAGGAGGCAACCTATCAGGATGGCACCTATACGGAAACTTTTCAGAATGAAAAGCGCTTAGTCACAGTGAAAGCAGTCGGTTACACCGGATGGAAAATTATAGCTGTCACACCCTTGGCGTCTGTCCGGGCAGGATTTGCACAGTTTAGCCAGTTTGCGCTGTTGCTTGCCGCCTTCATTACCTTTTTGCTTGTTTTTGTCAATATGTTCATCTCCTCACGCATGGCAACGCCGATTAAACGGCTTGAAAATTCAGTTAAAAATATTGAAAACGGGGAACTGGACGAAAGCAAGATTGCGGTCAGTGGCTCCTATGAAGTGCAGCATCTTGGCAAGACCATACGCTCGATGGTGCAGGAAATGAAAAAACTGATGGCAGACATTGTGCAGGAGCAGGAAGCCAAGCGGAAAAGTGAGCTGGAAGCGTTGCAGGCACAGATAAATCCTCATTTTCTGTATAATACACTGGATGCAATCGTCTGGATGATAGAGAATGACAACCGAAAAGACGCAGTCACTATGGTCACATCGCTTGCGCGTTTGTTTCGCATCAGTCTGAGCAAAGGCAGGACAATCATTCCAGTGGCCGATGAGCTGCAGCACGTCAGAAATTATCTGACGATTGAGAAAATGCGTTTCAAAAATAAATTTGAGTTTTCTATTGAGGCAGAGCCGGAAACACTTAACTGTTCCACAATTAAACTGATTGTGCAGCCGCTGGTGGAGAACGCTATTCATCACGGGTTGGAATCCACGGATGATGACGGCAAGATTCGCGTTCATTCCTATATTTCCGGTACGGAACTATATATTGATGTGGAGGACAATGGAATTGGTATGCCGCCGGAGCAGGTGGATGCGCTGCTGAAAGCGGGAACGGTGACCGTGCATGGCAAAGGTTCCGGCATTGGATTAAAGAATGTGCAGGAGCGCATTCAGCTTTATTTTGGCAGCGCTTATGGCCTGCAGATTTTGAGTGAACCGGATGAGGGAACGACTGTGCGGATTCATCTGCCGGTGAAGCCATATGAAAGTTCTGCCGAAAAAGGAGGCAGACCGGTATGAGCAGGAAAAAAGTCGTTTTGTTTTTTGTGGTGCTGGGCATTTTTTGCGCGTTCTATCTTTTATTGAACCACAGCGTTCATTTGACACAGAGTACTGCTTCACCGCGGCAGGTTTCTGTTATCTGCCGCAGCGCTGACACAGAGGAATGGAGCACGATGAAGCAGGGGATTGACCGTGCGGCGAAGGATTTTGGCGTGGATGTGAGTTTTATCACGCTTACTTCCCGCAACAGTGCAAAGGAGCAGATTTCCCTTTTGAGTCGTGAGATAGACGGAGGGGCGGACGCTGTGATTTTGGCGCCGGTCAATTCCACCGCACTGACACAGCCAGTGTACAGTGCCCAGGAAAAGGTTCCAGTCATTGCTATGCAGTCCTCCACACAGGGACTTCAGAGCCTGCAGACAGTTGCTTGTGACAATGTCAGGATGGGCAGCGCACTGGCAAAGGAAATGTGCCGGGAGGAACTGCCCAATACTCCGGCAGTGATTTTATGCGGCAGTACCATGAGCAGTAATGAAGAGGATTTTCTGAAAGGACTGAAACAAGGGCTGAAGGGACGGCCCGTCCAGTGTTCCACGCTGACAGATGTGGACAGCGGAGAAACATTTGCGCAGGTAAAACAGATGTTTCAAAGACAGCCGGGGGCATTTTTTGTGGCGCTCAATGCAGAGATGCTGGAAACAGCGGCGCAGGCAAAACAGGCGCTTGGTGTACAGGCACATCTTTATGGTGCGGGTCGGTCAAATCAGATAGTTTCTCTGCTGGAGCAAAAAATCGTCAGTGCCACAGCAGTCAGTAATGACTATAATATGGGGTATCTCAGCCTGAAAGCTGCCGTAGACCAGATGGAAAAGAAAAAATCCTCCAATATTGAAATCAACAGCCTGATTATTAATAGCAATGACATTTATCAGCCGCAGAATGAACGGATTCTGTTCCCATTTGTTTAGTGAAGCGAAGGAGTTTTATAATGAGGTCTCTGTTGCGAATCGTTGCAGCCACGCTTGCCGGGTCCATCTTTCTGTGCGGAAATCTGTGTGCTTGTTCCTTTGTGCAAGCAAAACCGCAGAAGGTAAAGACCGTATATATTGGTGTCTCCATTTACCGCAAGGATGATATGTTCATCAGTACGATGTGCACGGATTTGGAGGCGGAAGTTAAAAAAGTGGAACAGAAAAATCATGTTAAAATTGTGCTGAATATTATGGACAGCCAGAGTAGCCAGTCCCAGCAGAATGACCAGGTGGACGGGTTCCTTTCCAAACATTATGATGCTGTCTGTGTGAATATGGTTGACCGCACTTCTGCCGGTACAATCGTAGAGAAAGCACGAAAATCCGGCGTACCACTGATTTTCTTTAATCGGGAACCGGTGGAACAGGATTTGCAGAATTGGGATAAAGCTTTTTATGTTGGTGCGGATGCAGCACAGTCAGGCACCATGCAGGGAAAACTTCTGGTAAATGCTTACCGAAAGTCCCCGAAGTCGATTGACAAAAACGGTGACGGCAAAATTCAGTATGTCATGCTGGAAGGTGAACATGGGCATCAGGATTCTTTGCTGCGCACGGAATATTCCGTGAAGGCAGTAACGGAAGCCGGCATTCCTACGGATAAGCTGGCCAATGGTACGGCAAATTGGCAGAGAGCGCAAGCCACGGCAAAAATGAAGCAGTGGATACAAAAATTCGGCACACGCATTGAGGTGGTTTTCTGCAACAATGATGACATGGCCCTGGGAGCAATCGACGCTTTGCAGGACAGTGGCACTGTCCGCAAAGACTGGCCGGTTGTTCTTGGTGTGGATGGGACAAAGCCGGGGCTGCAGGCAGTCGGCAGCGGTACCATGCTTGGTTCTGCTTATAATGATGCAAAGAAGCAGGCACAGGCGGTGGTGGCACTTTCCCTGCATCCAAGTGAGGTACCGGCCGGTTTTGAGTTGCAGCGCAGTCATTACATTTATGTGCCATATTCCTATATTACCAAAGAAAATTATAAGGACTACTTAAATCGCTAAAAGCCAGTGATAATTTTTCTTGCAAAAAGATGCCGAATGTAGTATAATACTGATATACGCCGATGTGTTGGAATTGGCAGACGAGACGGACTCAAAATCCGTTGCCAGCAATGGCGTGTGGGTTCAAGTCCCACCATCGGCACCATGCAAAAACCGCGTAGGAATGGGAAAAGCCCATTGCTGCGCGGCTTTTTTATACTTTAATAGTTCAAAATCACGTACAAAATTACGCGATTTAGAGATTGAAAACGTGATTTTGAACTGGCTAGACAACAAATTGGACAACAAATTTTTATGAAATGATATGTTTTGGCACCGCCGGGGAGGTCAGGACATAAAAATTTTCAAAAAAATGCTCCCAGCAGGTGACCGCATAGGCCGTCCACTGGGGGCATCATTATGTCTATATTAAATTATGCGTTTGCGGTGGCCGTGTCCGCAGGCAATGTGACAGCTTCGGCAGTCGCAGTCACTTCTTGCTCCGGCACAGTTGCGGTCAGTGCTGCACGACCGGCATTAATGCTGTGATTGTAATCGCTCTACTGCACATAAAAAAAGCTTGTTCAGGATACTGATTATGACAGTCCTGAACAAGTGCACATGATATATTTAAGCACAATTGAACCTATAACGATACGAAACGGATTCGGCGCTGACCTGGCAAGCGCGCAGTGCGCAGAAGAATGTGCACTGTAGCTGCATATTTTTACCTCATGATGTTTAAAGATATTTACTGTTTCTTCAGCAGCATCTGGAGGACGAGGTCATCCATCTTGCCGGAACCCTCGTTGCCGAGACGGACGAAGTTCTGAATCGTCTTTTCCGGATCGTCCTCCACGATGCCGTCTGTGGACTGCACGACGATCCCGCGCAGCGCCATGGAGGCACATTGGAATGCGGTCGAGGTACAGGTGTAAATCTTCAATGCGCAGTCCGCCTTCGCACCGTCGCAGAGCATACCGGTCACGGCGGCCAGCATGTTGTTGACCGTGTAGCCGATCTGCTTCAGCGTTGCACCCTGCAGGTAGGCGATACCGCAGGCCGCGCCGGTCCCGGCAATTGTCGCGCCACAGAGGCCGGAGAGCAGGCCGAAGCCAGAATGGATATGGATTGCGACGAGGTTGCTCAGTGTCACCGCGCGGAAGATACGGTCTTCCGGCAGGCCGAGATCCCGCCCTGCGGAGAGCACCGGCACCGTCGCCGTGATGCCCTGGTTGCCGGAGCCGGAGTTTGTGACAACCGGCGTGTTCGCGCCAGCCATTCGGGCGTCCGCCCCACTCGCCGTAGCGGCGGCCGCGTTCGTGGCAATGTCATGTCCCATGAGGCCGTCTTTCTGGTTTTCCCGGATGTTTCGGCCGATGTTCAGACCGTAGTCCCCAGCTGTTCCGACCTCCGCAATCGTCTGGTTTACGCGGATTACATCCTCAATGCGCCGGAGGTCATCTTTTTCTCGGTCCAAAGTCTCCACAAATTCGTAGATCACGCGCAGGCTCAGCGTTTTTGAAATTAGTTGTGGCGTGATCGGATCAGCGCCGGAGCCATCTGCGGACGTAAAAACAGCTTTGCCATCTTCCTCAATCCAGACGATATTCGTGTGGGCATGACATGTGACGGCGCGGGCGGTGTGACCATCCCCGTCCGTCAGCGTAATGTCAATGTAGAGCTTGTCAGGGTTGTCGGCACGGTGTAACGCGACGCAATCCTCCTGCACAAGGCGGGCGGCTTCCCTGAGATCCTCCGGTGTGGCGTCGTCCACGACCTGTAACTGGCGGCCCACCTGGCCGCAAACGGCTCCGAGGGCCGCAGCGTAGCGGATGCCCGTGTAACTTGTGCCGGGAATCCCGGCGGCCATCGCGTTCTTGATGATGTTCGCGCTTGCAGAAACGTCAATCTTCACGGGCTTCGCCGGCAGGTGCAGCCGGGCGGTTGCGGCGGTCAGGGCGATCGCCGCAGGCTCTGTACAGCCCGTAGCCAGCATCATCTCATGGTTCAGAATCTGACAGATCAACGCACGATTCATAGAGATCACTCCTTGTTCTTATCGATTGAGAAAACAGCTCGCGGCGCCAAGAATCGCCGCCTTCATCGCCCACATCTTTTCCAAAGGCGCGGAAAGCGAAAATCATCGCAATATGGATTCAATGCTGCGTGGGTAGATTGATATCGTCTTTTGAATCTGGACTTTCTTTATACATTTTCCAGCAGATCAAGCGGCCCACAGGTTTCTACCTGATTTTTTGCGCCAATGATGCAGAAGCCGCCGCATTGTATGACTTTTTCCATATCGTCCGCAAGCTTCTTCAGTGCGGTCGGTGTGGTTTTTAGTATATCGTTTCTTTCCTTACAGCGCATTTCATAGGAAATACCACACCAGTAATCTGCGTCTGCGGCTGCGCCCTTCATGCGGGGAGACAAAAGAGGTGATGTTTCCGCCACCGTGCCGACGATGAAGTCTGTCAGATTTTCTGCGTCCATACTGAACCCGCGCAGAAAGGCCCCAGCTTTTTGGTAGCTATCCAGAGAAGTCGCCGCACTGGGATCACGATATGAATAGCAGGTCATCAAACCAAAAGGCCGCACTCTTAAGCCGGTGCCGTAGGCACCGCCCTGTACACGAATGACATTCCACAAGTAGGCAAGGCTGATGATGCGGGCTGCGACCCGCATAGATCCTGAATATTTGCGTCCGCAGCATGACAGGTTTCCGCCTGCGACGGCAAATGAGATGTCGCCAGGAATGAGAATGGCTTCCCGGCGGACACCCCAGGGACGCATTTCCGCCGCACAGATTGAATTTTCCCCATTTGGAAGCTTTTGTGCGAAAAGTTTCGCCACTTTCTCCTCCACACCATCACCGATATCAGTCACGCTGAGTGTAAGCCTGTCCTTCTTGAAAATGCGGGACGCCAGTTCTTGACATTGTCCCAGCAGCCTTTGCCATTCTTCGGCAAGCATCTCCTTACACAGCCATTGATAAAAGGCAAATCCGTTCGCGTATTCTTCCGCCGTACCTGCCGCAGAGGTTTGCGCATTGATTCGCCCAACTGCCACTTCGGAGCCTGACATTACGATCTGCTCGAACATCTGCATCTTTATCTGTCGTAGAATATTGCAAACAGCGTTCTCCGATTCAAATTTCGTCTGTGTGAGCAGCTCTGTTACAAGCGCGACAGTTGCTCCAACGTTTTTGGTCAGAGCGCTGCACATAAGGCACAGCTTGGTAGCCCGACCCTGACAGTCGTTGACTTGATTGAAAGACACTACGCGCAGCTGCAGACTGCCGCAGACGAGACCTGTCATTGAGGCAATCTCTTCTGCGGTGTGGTCTTTTGTGTCAAGCTGTCCAATCAGGTGGCAGAGGAACGACAGACACGAGAGTTCCTCTGCCGTGCAGTCCTCTGAATCAAAATAAAGTGTAAAATACGTGATGCCGTTACAGTCGATAGGATGGCGTAGCAGCCGAATGCCCGCTGTTTCCATTTCTATTGCGGGAATCCGTTCCGGCATACCAGAAATATCCGACAGTTTTAAATGCGGCAGCAAACGGCGATTTTCTGGTGTATCCTCTTCACGCTGTACGCGAAGAAGAGTTGCTTCCTGTTCCTTAAGTTCTTTTCTTTTCTCATCATCCCAAAAAGCTGATTCTTGTTTCAAACGTGCTTTTTCTTTCTCTCTTCGCAATGTGCCGGCGCTTTTGGAAGGAATCAGTGAAATTTCGCAGCGGTGGTTGTTTTGCAACAGTACTTGGCGGATTAGATTTTCAAAATATCCCTCGTCCAAATCTTTTTGTAGTTTTTCAAACAGTGTACCGATTGTCAGATTA
>JAKVJJ010000025.1 GCA_022487055.1 Oscillospiraceae bacterium | reverse complement strand
GACGCGGTGTATAATCTGTCGCGCTCGGCACTGATGGCGGCATCTCTTTTTTCCGGCAATCTGGAAAATCTGCGGGTGGCGGTACAGGACCGGATTCATCAGCCATACCGTTCCTCACTGATTGCAAACTACGATGATGTTTCCCGCATGAGCTATGAGCTTGGCACACTTGGTACCTGCATCAGCGGCGCAGGTCCCACAATTATTTCCATGGTAGAAGCAGGGAAAGCCGAGAACTTTGCGGAAGTTGCGCGGGCACATTTGAAGGAAAAAGGTCTGGGTGACTGGCAGGTAAAACTGCTGACAACGGAGTCAAGCGGTGCACAGATTTTCATTGAGTGAGATTTCTGTTGCCTGACTGAATATAAGAAGATGGAGGATGGACTGTATGAGTCTGATTGTGCAGAAATTCGGCGGCAGTTCTGTGGCAAATGCGCAGAGGGTGTTTCATGTTGCGGAAACTGTCATCAACACTTACAAGCAGGGAAACGATGTGGTGGTGGTCGTTTCCGCGCAGGGGGACACAACGGATGAATTGATTGCAAAAGCAAATGAAATCAATCCCCATGCAAGCAAGCGCGAAATGGATGTGCTGCTGACAGCGGGCGAGCAAATGAGTGCTTCTCTGCTGGCAATGGCAATCGAGAAGCTGGGTTGCCCGGTGGTCTCCCTGCTTGGTTGGCAGGCCGGATTTATTACCAGCACTGCTTACGGCAGCGCGCGCATTCATCGTGTGGAGCCGGACCGTATCCGCAAGGAATTGGACAAAAAGCATATTGTGGTTGTCACTGGTTTTCAGGGTATCGACCGCTATGACGATGTGACAACTCTTGGCCGCGGCGGCAGTGATACCAGCGCAGTGGCGATTGCGGCCGCCATGCACGCTGACCTGTGCCAGATTTACACGGATGTGGAGGGTGTTTACACAGCGGACCCGCGCAAGGTGAAGAATGCCCGGAAACTGAGCGTCATTTCCTATGATGAAATGCTGGAGCTGGCGTCCCTTGGCGCGCAGGTGCTGAACAACCGCTCTGTGGAATTGGCAAAGAAGTATGGAATTCAGCTGGAGGTTCTTTCCAGCATGACGGATAAACCGGGTACAATCGTAAGGGAGGCAAGTAAAGTGGAAGAAATGCTTATCAGCGGTGTTGCAAAGGACGACGATGTAGCCCGCATTTCCATCATAGGGGTGCCGGATCGTCCGGGCCTTGCATTTAAGATTTTCACAAAGCTCTCGGCTAAGAACATCAATGTGGACATTATCCTGCAGTCTGTTGGGCGCAACGGAACCAAGGACATCAGCTTCACAGTGGCACGCAGCAATCTGCAGGATACCATGGACTTGCTCAATCCGTTTGTGGAAATGATTGGCGCAAACAGTGTGGTTTATGATGATCATGTGGCGAAGGTCAGTATTGTGGGTGCCGGCATGGAATCCCATCCGGGCGTTGCATCCACAATGTTTGAATCCCTGTTTGATGCGAATATCAACATCCAGATGATTTCCACTAGTGAAATCAAGATTTCCGTGCTGATTGACGAGGACGACGCTGATCGCGCTGTTTCTGTCATCCACAGAAAATTCTTTGACGCACAATAAACAAAAAGAATCTCTCATCGCTTTGAGCCTGTGCAACAGGGAGTGCCCTGTGTGCAGGCTCGTTTTGTTTTACACATTTCTTGCTCTTTTTCCGTCAATATGTTATACTGAATTTTATCTGGATGTACCGCATTTGCCGTGCATTTCAGGAAAAACGGCACCCAAGGAGTGGTTTGCAGTGGCAGAACAGCAGCAACCGCAGAAAGACGAAAAAACGCCGGAAAAGCGTTATTTTCCTTTCTTTGCGATGATTGGAATTGGTGCGGGCGTTGTGATTGGTATCTGTGTGACGCTGGCGACCGGCGACGGCTCCAATGTGACCAGAGGGTTTTCCTATGGCCTTGGCTTTGGTGTAATTGCGGGTGCCGGAGTGGATTCCTGGCGCTTCCACAAAATGAGCAAGGCAGAGAAAAAGAAGAAATAAAGAATCAACTGAAAATACAGGGAGGACTTACTTTTGGCAGAGAAGCCTGAAACACAGCTTGCCGAGGGTCGGCACTATATTGCGCAGCTCCGGGAAATTATGCAGGTGCGCAAACGCGGTGAAAAGCCGCTTGCTTTTGTGCATACTTACGGCTGCCAGCAAAATGTGGCTGACAGCGAAAAAATTAAGGGAATGTTGGCGGAGATTGGTTTTTCCTTTGCAGAGAAGCCGGACGATGCCGACTTCATTCTGTTCAATACCTGTGCTGTGCGGGAACACGCTGAAGACCGTGTCTTTGGTAATGTCGGTGCGCTGAAAAATATTAAGCGCCGTCATTCCGGTGTGATTATTGCATTGTGTGGCTGCATGATGGAGCAGGAGCACGTTGCGCAGAGGATCCATGACAGCTATCCGTTTGTAAATTTACTTTTCGGTACCCATCAAATCTGCAGTTTTCCAAAGTTGCTGTTCACTTGCATTACCGAAAGCAGGCGTGTCTTTGCCCGCGGCGGAGAGGAACAGGATCGAGAAATTACGGAGGGACTGCCGATTCACCGTGATGGTTCTGTAAAAGCATGGCTGACGGTCATGTATGGCTGCGATAACTTCTGTTCCTATTGTGTGGTGCCGTATGTGCGCGGGCGGGAGCGCTCCCGTACCCCACAGGCTGTGCTGGCCGAGTTTCAGCAGTTGGTGGACGAGGGCTATAAGGACATTACCCTGCTTGGCCAGAACGTCAACTCCTATGGCAAAAAGCCGGACTGCGGCATGAACTTTTCACAGCTTCTGCAGATGCTGGACAAGGTGGAGGGGGACTACCGCATTCGCTTTATGACCAGTCATCCGAAAGACTGCACCCATGAACTGCTGGATACAATGGCAAACGGCAAACACATTGCGCATCATCTGCATTTGCCGTTTCAGTCCGGCAATGACCGTGTGCTTAAAGAAATGAACCGGCACTATGACCGCGCGCAGTATCTGGAACTGGTACAGTACGCGAAAAAAGTCATGCCGGACCTGAGCTTGACTAGTGATGTAATTGTGGGCTTTCCAGGTGAGACTTATGAGGAATTTAAAGATACGGTTTCACTGATTGAGGAGGTTGGATTTACCAGCCTGTTTACCTTCATTTATTCGCCGCGGGAAGGCACACGCGCCGCAAAGATGCCGGACCCGGTGCCGGCAGAGGAAAAATCCCGCTGGTTTCAGGAACTGTGCGCTGCGCAGGAAAAGATTGCGGCACAGCGGTGTGCGTCAGCAGTCGGCACGGTGCAGCGTGTGTTGGTGGAGGAGCAGAACCCCAAAACAGGTTTGCTCACCGGACGCACGGGCGGTAATGTGGTCGTTGACTTTCCGGGGAATCCTGCCGTTTGCGGCACTTTCCGCAAAGTAAAAATCACCGCCGCCCGCAACTGGATTCTGACCGGCAAGTTGATAGATGAATAATTCAAATCGTTTTTCCTATCCTATTGAAAATATATTTTAAGGAGCCAAACACATGGATATTATTGAGGCAGCCAGAGAAGTCGGAAAAGCACTGCAGGCAGATGCCCGTTACAGCAGAATGCAGGAAATCAGCAAGCAGTGCGACGGGGACAAAGCGCTGCAGGACATGATTGGACATTTCAATCTGACTCGCATGAATCTGAACAATGAAAATCAGAAGCAGCCGCACGACGATGATAAAATCAACAATCTGAACGGGGAACTGCAGGACATTTACAAAAAAATCATGGCAAACCCGAACATGATTCTTTACAATGCTGCTCAGCAGGAAGTGGATACTCTGCTCAAGCGTGTTTACGGCATCATTTCCAAGTGTGCGGATGGCGAGAATCCGGACACAGCGGACTATACTCCCTGCGCACATGACTGCGAGAGCTGCGGCGGCGGATGCCACTAAGGCATTGCCTGTAATTTTTTAGAGGGGGAATCCGGCACATGGCAGACCTTTCGCCTATGATGAAGCAGTACTTTGATATTAAAAAACAGTATCCGGACACCATTCTGTTTTTCCGGCTCGGTGATTTTTATGAGATGTTTTATGACGATGCCAAACTGGCGTCCCGGGAACTGGATTTGACGCTGACCGGGCGCGATTGTGGACAGGAGGAACGTGCGCCTATGTGCGGCGTGCCCTTCCACAGCTATGAAACTTATCTGGCCAAGCTGGTGGCAAAAGGCTACAAAGTCGCCATTTGTGAGCAGATGGAAGACCCGGCGCTGGCAAAAGGTCTGGTCAAGCGCGATATTATTCGTGTGGTCACTCCCGGCACCGTGCTGGAGAGCAGTATGCTGGATGAATCCCGGAATAACTATATCTGTTCTGTCTACGTCTGCGGGCAAACCGCGGGCGTTTGTTTTGCGGATATTTCCACCGGCGAACTGCACGCAACCGTGTTGCAGGACAATTTGGCGGAGCAGCTTGAGAATGAACTGTCACGCTATTCTCCAAAAGAAATTCTGGTCAACGGCGCTGTGTTGAATTTTAAAGGGCTGGCGGATTTTATTCGGACGCGGCTTGCGGCCAGTCTGGAACTGATGGACGACGCCGAATATGACGCACAGGCAAATCAGAAGGCATTGCTTGCACAGTTCCATAAAAATGCACTGGGAGATTTGCAGCTTGCGGACAAGCCGGAACTGGTGGCTTCACTGGGGGCATTGTTTTCCTATCTGCACCGCACCCAGCGCATCGGAATTGAGCGGATTGCGGAAATCAAACTTTACAGCGGTGCGCAGTATATGCGGCTTGACCTGAACACCCGCCGCAATCTGGAACTAATTGAAACCATGCGCAGCAAGGAAAAGCGGGGTTCTCTATTGTGGGTACTGGATAAAACCCACACACCAATGGGCAAGCGCCTTATCCGCACTTGGATTGAACAGCCTCTGCTGAGCCCTGCCGCCATCAGCCGCCGCCTGAACGCGGTGGAGGAACTGACGGACGATGCTGTTTTGCGTGATACTTTAGCGGAGCAGCTTTCCGGTGTCCATGACTTGGAGCGTGTCATGACGCGTGTAGTCTACGGCAGCGCAAATGGGCGGGAACTGCGCTCATTGGAGGGCACAGCACGCTGTCTGCCGCTTCTGCGCACAGCACTCAAAGATGTGCATTCCCAGCTTTTGTGCCGTATCCTTTCCGATATTGACCCGCTGGAAGATGTTGCTGACCTGATTGACCGTGCCATTGTGGATGACCCGCCGTTTTCTCTGCGGGAAGGCGGCATCATTAAGGCAGGCTTCAATGAGGAACTTGACCTGCTCAAAGGTGACATGAGCAACGGGCGCGGCATTCTTGCAAAAATTGAAGCGGATGAGCGAGAGCACACCAATATTCCGAAACTCAAAGTTGGGTATAACCGGGTATTTGGGTATTACATAGAAGTGCCGAATGCTTATAAAGAACAGGTGCCGCAGGAATACATCCGCAAGCAGACACTGACAAACTGTGAGCGCTTTATTACACCGGAATTGAAGAATCTTGAGGGCCGGATTTTAGGTGCGCATGACCGCAGTGTGCAATTAGAGCATCAGATCTTCGAGCAAGTGCGTACACAGGTGGCCGGAGAAATGGAACGGATTCAGCGCACGGCAAGTGCAGTGGCACAGTTGGATGTGCTGTTGTCTTTTGCGCAGGTCAGTGCAGACAACCACTATACACGGCCGATTGTGGACATGAGCGGCAGGCTGATTCTGAAGGAGAGCCGCCATCCAGTGGTAGAGACGCTTCTGGACGCGCCTTTTGTGCCGAATGATGTGACACTGGACAAAGGCGAAAACCGTGTGGCAATCATCACCGGACCGAATATGGCTGGCAAATCAACTTTTATGCGGCAGGCGGCACTGATTACAATTATGGCGCAGATTGGCTGCTTCGTGCCGGCGTCCTATGCGGAAGTGGGTATTACAGATGCAGTCTTTACCCGTGTGGGCGCATCGGATGACCTTGCCGCCGGACAGTCCACTTTTATGGTGGAAATGGCGGAAGTCGCGGAGATTCTTAAAAATGCCACATCAAACAGCCTGATTATTCTGGACGAAATCGGGCGCGGAACTTCCACTTACGACGGAATGAGCATTGCCCGTGCTGTGGTGGAGTATGCCGCCAATAAAAGGACGTTGGGTGCAAAAACACTCTTTGCCACACATTATCATGAACTTACGGTTCTGGAAGACCTGCTGGACGGCGTCAAGAATTACAGCATTGCCTGCAAAAAGCACGGCGATGACATTACATTTCTGCGCCGGATTGTCCGCGGCGGGGCAGACGAGAGCTATGGCATTGAGGTGGCAAAGCTTGCCGGCGTGCCGAATAAAGTTGTCAAGCGGGCGAAACAAATACTGGCAGAGCTGAAAAATCAGGCGCCGGTGCTGCAGACAGGAACTCTCGCAAAAGCGCAGGAGGAGGAGCCGCAGCAGATGATGCTGACACCGCCGGGCGAAACGGAAGCACTGGAACGTCTGCGCACAATAGACGTGAACACACTGACGCCGATTGAGTGCATGAATGAGCTTTTCGCACTGGTGAAGATGGCAAAAGGGGAAAAATAATGGCGCTTGTAATTCGCAAAATGTCTGCCGGTGACTATGAGGCGGTCCGGCCGATGTTGATAGGAATTCAGAATGTTCACGCCACGGCCCGGCCTGACCAGTTTCTGGTGTGTCAGGAATGGAAGCAAGAGGACTATCTCAGATTAGCCGCGGACAAACAGACTTTTCTCGCGCTGCAGGACGGGAAAGCGGCGGGGTATTGTGTGTTGGCAGAGAAGCGCTTTGACGGCAGTAATGGAATTGCCGCACCACATACGCTTGGCATAGTGGAGGATTTGTATGTAAAGCCGGAAATGCGGCGGCATGGTATCGGAGAAGCGCTGCTTACAGCGGCCAAGGAAAAAACTGAAGAACTGGGCCTGCAGCATTTTGAACTGAAGGTCTGGACTTTCAATACGGGTGCGATACGTTTATATGAAAAATTCGGTTTCAAAGCCAAGAATATTTGCATGGAATTACCGCTGCAAAGAGAAAAGCGGCAGCAGATTGACCGACAGCGTTTGACAGAAATTTTGCAGGATGAGCTGGCAGGGCAGCAGGACAGTGCAGGCCGGGGGCTTTGGACTGCTGACCACTGCGTTCGGGTATCCAAACTGGTTTTGGAACTGCGGCAGGCGGAACATTTAGAAAGCAGCATGGATGATTTGCTATTCACAGCGGCACTGTTTCACGATGTTTCCCATGACGCGGCGCCACATGAAACGCATGGTGCTGTGGGAGCGGATCGAATGCGGGATCTGCTTTTTGGTGAAGTGGAACCAAATCTACTGGAGCAGGCGGCCGAGATTGTCGCGGAGCATGATGACCGTCACCCGGATGACGGCAGAAGTACAGCTTTTCATTTGGTGCAGGATGCCGATATGCTTGACCACTTCGGGACACTGCGTATCTGGGCAAATTACACCTATGCGGCACTGCACAAACGGAATTTAAAAGATTCACTGGTTTTGCTGCAGCAAGCGCAGGCCAGAAAAGGACTTTATCTCAGCTTACTGCATTTTCAGACGGCACAGGAAGCTTTCTGTCAACGCATTGAGGAAGAGCAGAAGTTCCTGATGGACGCCGGGAATGAGTGCTGTGGCAGACTGTTCTGATTTTATACAAGAAAGGGGAATGCCAGATGCCGAAAATTAATGTGCTGGACAAACATGTGGCGGAATTGATTGCCGCCGGAGAAGTGGTGGAAAGACCAGCCTCTGTGGTTAAAGAATTGCTGGAAAACACCATTGATGCCAGCGCGACTGCTGTCACAGTAGAAATCAAGCACGGCGGCATTTCCTTCATGCGGGTGACAGACAACGGCTGCGGTATTGCACGGGAAGATGTGCCGCGTGCATTTCTTCGCCATGCCACCAGCAAGGTCAGCAGTCAGGCAGACCTCGGCCACATCAGCACGCTTGGGTTCCGCGGGGAAGCGCTTGCTTCCATTGCGGCGGTTTCTCATGTGGAACTACTCACCCGTACACAGGAAGAACTGGCAGGAACCCGCTATGTCATTTCCGGTGGCGATGAGGAATGCTGTGAGGATGCCGGCTGTGCACAGGGAACAACTTTTGTGATGCGTGACCTTTTCTATAATACGCCGGCACGCATGAAGTTCCTGAAAAAAGATGTGACAGAGGGCAATGCAATTTCCGGCATTGTCGACCATGAAGCACTGGCACATCCGGAAATTTCTTTCCGCTTTCTGCGTGATGGGAGGGAAGCGCTTCATACACCGGGGGACGGAAAGCTGAAGAATGCAGCCTTTGCAGTTTATGGGAGGGAATTTACACAGGGCTTGCTCCCTGTCAAATATGAACTCAATGGTGTCAAAGTTTGGGGTTATATTAGTAAGCCAACTGCCTCCCGCGCAAACCGCAGTATGCAGAATTTCTTTCTCAATGGGCGCTATGTGAAATCCAAAACGGCAATGGTCGCTCTGGAGGAAGCGTGCAAGGGCAGCCTGATGGTGGGTAAATTTCCGGCCTGCGTGCTGCACTTGCAAGTGGATTTTTCTGCTGTGGATGTCAATGTGCATCCCAGCAAAATGGAAATCCGCTTTATGAATGAGAAACCTGTTTTTGAGGCGGTCTACCATGCGGTAAAAACGGCCCTGCAGCAGGGGGATGTACCCAGTGTATTGAAGTTGAGAGAGTCTGTACCGACGCAACCGGCAAAACCTTTCTTCAACGCGCCGAATCTGTCATCCGAACAAATGTTACTGAAGCAGTGTCAGCCGGGAATGCCGGCTGTGCATGACAGTGCCGTGTTTGAGAAGGCGGATTCAATGGAAATTCACCTCCAAAATTGTGTAAAGCAAAATGCTTGCCATATGCAAAATTCAGAGGAAACAGACGAAAACAGGCGAAATTCTGAGAATATATGTGAAGCTAAAGACTTCACACAGATTTCAACGCAAGCAGACGCGAATGAGCCTGCCGAAGCTGTCAGAACAGAAGAACCACTGCCGTATGCACAGCAAAAAACGGCGGATTTGCCTTTGCGGATGATTGGCGAAGCGTTCGGCACCTACATTTTGGTGCAGCAGGGAAGCGACGAACTCCGCATTATTGATAAACACGCTGCCCATGAGCGGATGCTTTATGAAAAGCTGAAAGCACAGGCAGGCACGGTTTCACAGCAGATGCTGCTGGTACCGGTTCCTGTTACCCTTTCCAAAGAAGAATATTCGGCGGTACTGGAAAATCTGGAAGTGCTGTCACAGGCAGGGTATGGTGTGGAGGACTTCGGTACCGGCACAGTACTGGTTCGCAGCGTGCCAGTCATGATTCAGGAGGACGTGCAGGCGGCAATGGAAGAAATTGCTGGCTATCTGGCAGAAAACCGAAAAGGTTTGACAACGGAAAAACTGGATTGGCTGTATCATAATATTGCCTGCCGCGCTGCGGTCAAGGGCGGAGATGAGAGTTCGCCGGAGGAATTAGCGGAACTGGTTAAGCGGTTGGAGGCAGAGGATATCCGCTATTGTCCGCATGGCAGGCCGGTATCTATCATTTTGCGGCGGCAGGATTTAGAGCATCAATTTGGACGTGCATGATTTTTTACAGATTTGATTTGATTTTTTCATGATAATCCGTTAAAATAGGAGCAAGTGTTTACATAATAATGGATATAGTCAGAAAGGCGGGTGCAGATAATGGAGAAAATTCCTGTGGCAGTCATTGCCGGGCCAACTGCATCCGGCAAGACGAAACTGGCAGTGAAACTCTGCAAAGAGCTGAACGGTGAAGTCGTCTCCGCTGATTCCATGCAGATTTACAAAGGTATGCGGATAGCCACCGCAAAGCCGACCGCAGAAGAAATGAATGGTGTGCCGCACCACCTTTTGAATTTTCAGCCACTGGACAAGTCCTTTTCCGCGGCCGACTATGTGGAACTTGCCGGTGCCGCTGTAAAGAATATTTGCGCGGAAGGGCGACTGCCATTTTTGGTGGGCGGCACTGGGTTGTATATCGACAGCCTGCTGAATGGATTGACTTACGAACCCAATGTAGACTTGGCCGTCCGGAAGGAACTGCAGCAGTTTGCGCAGGAACAGGGTGTGCTGGCACTGCATCGGCGGCTGGAAGCGGTTGACCCGCAGGCTGCCGCAGAAATTCATCCGAATAATGTAAAACGTGTTGTGCGTGCATTGGAGATGTATCAGGTAACAGGCAGGACAATGGCAGAAAATCATGCGCTTTCCCATGCAGTGGACAGTCCCTACACAGCCTGCTATCTCTGTCTTGGCTTTCATGACCGCGATAAACTTTATCGGCGGATTGATGCCCGGGTTGACAGCATGATGGATGCTGGACTGGAAGACGAAGTCCGCACGGCATTTCGGCAGTGTGGCCCGACGGCTCTGCAGGCGATTGGCTGTAAAGAATTTCTCCCATATTTTTCCGGTGAATGCACACTGGAAGAAACGGTGGACGCGGTCAAACGGGCAACTCGGCACTATGCGAAACGTCAGCTCACATGGTTTCGGCGCAACCGTCAGGCGCACTGGCTCTGGGTGGACGATTATCCGGATGAAAAAGCCTTGTATCAAGATGCTCTGCGGAGCATACAGTCTTTTTTGAAAGGGAGCCGCATATGAACAGTTCGTGGCTGAAACGCATCGCTACCTTGGCGGCTGCAGCCCTTATTCTGATTTTTGTTGGTTATCAGGTTTATCACGCAAATTTTGTGCGGCAGAAAACCGAAACAGCGTTGTATAAGACTGCCGAACAGACCATTACTGTCAGCGGTTATGCTGTACGCAAGGAGCAGCAAGTGGCAAACACCAGCGGCGGCGTTTTGCAGTATGACATTGCGGATGGAGACAGAGTGAACAAGGGCGGCATAGTGGCGCATGCTTATCAGAGTGTGGCCGACGCGGGCCTGCTGCAAAAAAAAGAACGGCTTACGAAAGAAATGAAGGCACTGCAGTCTTTGGCAAGTCAGGGTTCCTATGTGGATGCCAATGCGGAAAATATTGATTCTTTGCTTGGCAGTCAGCTCCTCAGTGTGATAATGGATGCCCATGACGGGGACGCGGATATTTCCGGAACCCGGCAGCAGTTTCTTTCCCTGCTCAATGAAAAGCAGCTTTCCACCGGAAAGGTCAAAAATTTTTCCGCACGCATCAGCAGTTTGCAGCAACAGCTCTCGGCACTGGCTTCCTCTAATAATGGCGCGGAGCTTGGCAAGATTACAGCAGCGGATTCCGGCTATTTTTCCAGCACAGTCGATGGCTATGAATCTGCATTTAACTATAATGAAATTCAGGAGCTTTCGCCTGAAAACCTGAAATCAGTCAAGCCGGCGGCTGTGGCTAAAAATGTGGTCGGCCGGATCTGCTCCCAGTTCAACTGGTATTTCGTGTGCAGCGTCAGTGCTGCGGATGCTGCAAAACTGAAACCGGACACTTCCGTTAAAATTACATTTCCATTTGTCAGTACAAAACTTATCAATGCGGAGATTGTGCGTATTAATCAGAAAACGAAAAATTCTGATGCCGCTGTAATTCTTGAATGCAATGCCATGGACAGTTCTCTAATCAATCTGCGGCACGAAACGGCAAAAATCATTATCAATACTTATCAGGGCATTCAAATTAGCCAGAAGTCGGTTCACTTTGAAAAAGTGCAGCAAACAGTCATGCATGATGGCGTGGAAGTGAAACAAAGCCGGATGGTTGAGGGAGTCTTTGTCATGTATGGCATTGAGATGAAGTTTAAGCAGATTGTTCCGCTTTACAGTGACGGCACTTACCTTTATTGTGAACCGAATCCGGATCCGAGTCAGTTATATACAAAAGAAAGTATCCAGCTTTATGATGAAGTCGTGATAGAAGGAAAGGGGCTTAGCGATGGAAAAATCATTGAGTGAGGAACAAATGCAGCAGCGCTTCCGTGATGTGGAGGAAAACCTGAAAGTGGTGGAAGCAAACATTACGGCGGCGGCGGAACGCTCCGGACGCAGACGGGAGGACATTACTCTGCTGGCTGCAACCAAAACTGTGCCGGTTGAAGTTGTCAATCATGGCATTGAGGCGGGCATTCACTGTATTGGTGAAAACCGAGTGCAGGAGTTGACGGATAAATATGACCGTTACCGCCGTGACCTTGCAGAGGTTCAGTTCATTGGACATTTGCAGACCAATAAGGTAAAATACCTTATTGGTAAGGTCAGCTTGATTCAAAGCATCGACAGTGAAAAGCTGGCACAGGAAGTTTCCCGTCTCTCTGTCAGGCATCATGTGACGACAAATATTTTGCTGGAAGTGAACATCGGAAGGGAAGAAAACAAGTCCGGCGTTCTTCCTGAGAATCTAGAGAGTTTGCTTAATAAAGTATCAGCTATGCCAAATATTTGTGTAAAAGGCCTGATGGCAATTCCGCCGGCTGGTGCACCAAAGGAAGAAACTTTTTTGTATTTCACCAAAATGCATCAATATTTTGTTGACATAAGCACCAAAACATTAGATAATGTTACTATGCAGTTTTTATCAATGGGAATGTCTGCGGATTATGAAATGGCAATAGAAGCCGGTGCAAATATGGTGCGTGTGGGGTCCGCTTTATTCGGGCCGCGCGCGTATCCGCAAAAATAACGCATCGATTTAGGAGGGCTATATTAGTATGGCAGGACTCATGCAGAAATTCAAGGATTTGTGGAATCCTCCAGAGGAAGAGTACGATGACTATGACTATGAAGAGGAAGAGCAACAGGAGCCGGAGGAACAACGCCCCCACATGGAGCCGCGGCAATCCAGAGCACCTGCTTCTTCCAAACGGGAACAGCAGCCATCTGCACGGCGCAACTCTGACGGCAAGGTCGTCAATCTGAACCCTGCGGCACAACTTCAGGTCGTTATTTTCAAACCGGAACATTTTGGCGAGGAAACCTGTGCGGTTGCGGATGAACTGCTGCACGGCAATACTGTTGTGCTGAATCTGGAGGATACACAGAAAGACATCTCCCGCCGGATTATTGATTTTCTCAGCGGTGTTGCCTATGCAAATGGCGGCAAGATTAAGCGCGTTGCCACGAATACTTTTATCCTCACTCCCTACAATGTTGACCTAATGGGTGAGGAAGCCACAGAGGATAATGAAAGCAGCGGTGAATACTTCTGATGCAGCCGGACGGGGAAGAGGAACTCCGCGCCAGACTGCGCGATGCTATTCGACTGGTTCAAAAAGACAGCAGCACACATTTTGTTGGCTTTTTGGATGAGCATCAGGCTGCAGTGGCTGCTCAAGAAGCAGAAAAGCTGTATTTTTCCGGTTCTTTGCTTTGGGGAGGATTTCCGGAAGCCGAGCGTGTCTGCTTTGGCGCATTTCCAGAATGGATGGAGCCTGACGGAAGTGCTTTTCCGATTCAGGCAGTTACGGCGTCCTTTCGGGAGTGTGACTATCTGACACACCGGGACTTCCTTGGTGCACTGACTGGCGCAGGTGTCCGGCGTGAAGTGCTGGGCGACATCCTGCTGGAGCCGGGGCGGTGCATTTTTTATGTGCGCAGTGAAATGACGGACTTTCTGATGCAGCAGGTTACAAAGATTGGCCGTGTTGGAGTCAAGCTTTCCATCGGCGCAAAGGAACCGTTGCCGCCGGCTCATCAGTATGAGCCGTTCTCCGCAGTGGTGGCGGCCGCACGCATTGACTGTGTGGCGGCCGCCTGTGTCGGACTGAGCCGCGAAAAAGCCCGAAAGCTGTTGGCAGAGGGCTGCATACAGATTGACCACCAGCCGGTAACCGATGCAGATACCGCGGTTCGGAACGGTGCCCTGCTTTCTGTGCGGGGAAAGGGCCGTTACCGGATTGATTCCCTCAGTCAGCCGACCAAGAAGGGGCGGCTGCGGTTAGAAGGAAGAAAGTTTATTTAATTGGAGGCAAAAACAGATGCTGTCACTGAATGATATTAAACACAAGAGATTTCAGAAAGCAAGCTTCCGCGATGGATATATGCGTGAAGAAGTGGATGATTTTCTCAGTGAGGTGGAGTCATCCTATGATGCACTGATTCAAAAGACTGCCGAGCAGCACGATGAATTGGAACATAAACAGAGTGAGATTCGCCGGTTGCAGGATAAGATTAAGGAACTCAATGCACAGATTGACCAATATCGCCATGAGGGTGATGAAATTAAGGAAGCACTGGTCAGTGCGCAGAAGATGCGCGATGCAGCTGTGAAGGAAGGCCGTGAAAAGGCGGACGCGGCCATCAGCAGCGCCGAGGCAAAAGCAAAAGAAATTGTCGATGCCGCTGCCGAGAAGATTCAGTATGAAGATGATAAGCTGCAGCAAATGAAGCAAGCAGTCACAGACTTCCGCTCCATGCTGCTGGGGCTTTATAAAGAGCATATTACCCTTATCAATGACTTGCCGCATTATGACAGGCCAAAGCCGGAAACTGATGAGAAGGCTCCGGAAGAGCAGCCAAAGGATGCGCCGGCTGAAGAAGCGGAACCGGAAGTGGAAAAACCCGAGGAGCAGCCGGAACCAAAGAAGGAACAGCCGGAGCCGGTTACTTTTGCAACAACAGAAGGGGAGCCGGATTATCTGACGGCAAAGCCTTTCGCCCCGGTTAAGTCTGACAGCCAGCCAAAGGCCCCTGTGGCTTTTGGGGATGAATATGACCTCGATGATGATGATGCAACAGAGATTTTCAGCAAAAGGCACTGACCAATCAAGAATAGCTTTGAGCAGCGGAATGACTGAAGGAGAGAAGAACACCGATGGATTACAAAAGCACTTTGAATTTGCCGAAGACGGATTTTCCGATGCAGGCACATCTTCCGAAACGTGAGCCGGAAACGCTGGACGCATGGGAAAAAGACGACCTATATGGTCAGGTAATGAAAAAAAATGAGGGCAAGCCGGTTTATGTTCTGCATGACGGCCCTCCGTATGCCAATGGTGACATTCATCTGGGCACTGCGTTGAACAAAGTGCTGAAGGATATGATTGTCCGCTCTAAAAATATGTCTGGCTATCAGGCACCGTATGTTCCAGGTTGGGATACGCATGGACTGCCGACAGAACTGAAGGCTCGCAAAAAGGCTGGCGTGACAAACAGCGACACCATTTCTGATGTGGAACTGCGCAAAATTTGCCGTGAATTTGCCGTGTCCTATATTGACGGGCAGCGCAATGAATTCAAGCGTCTGGGTGGGTTGGGCGACTGGTCCCATCCATACATTACCCTGACACATGACTATGAAGCAAAGCAGATTGAGATTTTTTCCGATATGTGCGAAAAAGGTCTAATTTACAAAGGCCTGAAGCCTGTCTATTGGTGCCCGGATTGCCGGACTGCCCTTGCAGAAGCAGAAATTGAATATGCAGAAGATCCATGCGATTCTATTTTTGTAAAGTTCCGTGTAACAGATGATAAAAATGGATTTTTCACCTCAAAAGGTGCCGACCTTGCACACACCTACTTTGTTATTTGGACAACCACAACTTGGACAATTCCCGCAAACGAAGCGATCTGTCTCGGCCCGGATTTTGAATATTCTTTGATTCAGTGCGGTGAAGAATATTATATTATGGCTTCCGCTTTGTATGAATCTGTCATGGCAGAGGCTGGAAAAACCGATTATTCTGTCATTGCTACCTTTAAGGGCAGTGAATGTGAATACATGAAGGCACAGCATCCGTTCCTTGACCGGCAGTCTCTGGTGATTGTCGGCGACCATGTCACACTGGACAGCGGCACCGGCTGTGTCCATACCGCTCCCGGCCATGGTGTGGATGACTATAATGTCTGCCACGACCATTATCCGGAGCTGCCCATTATTGTGCCGGTGGATGCTGCAGGCCGCCTGACGGATGAAGCGGGCGCACGCTTTTCCGGCTTAACGACCGCACGGGCAAACAAAGTCATCGCTGATTATCTGGTGGAGATTGGCGCTATGTTTGCGCAGAAGAAGATTATCCATCAGTATCCGCACTGCTGGCGCTGCAAAAAACCGATTCTGTTCCGTGCGACCGAGCAGTGGTTCTGTTCCATCGATGCCATTAAGGACAAGGCAGTAGAGGAAATTAACAAGGTTCAGTGGATTCCTGGCTGGGGGCGTGACCGCATTACTTCCATGGTGCGTGACCGCAATGACTGGTGTATTTCCCGCCAGCGCCGTTGGGGTGTGCCAATCCCGATTTTCTATTGTAAGGATTGCGGCGAACCACTGATGAGCAAGGAAGCTATGGCAAAAGTTTCCGCACTCTTTGCGAAGGAAGGCAGCGATGCATGGTACACCACAGAGGCAAAGGATATTTTGCCGGAAGGTATGAAGTGTGCAAAGTGTGGCTGCACGGAATTTACCAAGGAACATGACATTATGGATGTCTGGTTTGACTCCGGCGTTTCCCATGCTGCGGTTGCCGACCAGCGTCCGGAACTGCATTGGCCTGCGGACCTTTATCTGGAGGGTGCCGACCAGTACCGCGGATGGTTCCAGTCCAGCCTGCTTACCAGTATTGCATGGCGTGGCAAGGCTCCGTATAAGGCAGTCTGCACGCATGGCTGGGTTGTTGACGGTCAAGGCCGCCAGATGCACAAGTCCCTTGGCAATGGTATTGCGCCGCAGGAGATTATCGACCAGTATGGTGCTGACATTCTCCGTCTCTGGGTTGCTTCTTCTGATTATCATGCGGATATTCGCATTTCAAAGGAGATTTTGAAGCAGCTTTCCGATGCTTACCGCAAGATTCGTAATACTGCCCGTTTCATGCTCGGTAATCTGCACGACTTCAATCCGGATACAGACGCTGTGCCGGATGCAGCTCTGCAGGAGATTGACCACTGGGCGCTGTGCAAATTTGATGAGCTGATTGGCAAGGCGCGCGAAGGTTATGATACCTTTGAGTTCCACAATGCCTACCACGCAATTCATAATTTCTGCGTTGTCGATATGAGCAACTTCTATTTGGATGTTGCGAAAGATCGCCTTTACACAGAAAAAGCGGACAGCGCAACCCGCCGTGCTGTTCAGACAGTGATGTATAAAATTCTCAGCGGTATGACACGGCTGCTTGCACCAATTCTTGCCTATACCAGTGAAGAAATCTGGAAGGCGATGAACCACTCCAAAGAGGAAGACGCCACATCAGTTATGCTCAATGAGTTCCCGAAGCAAAGCGGTGTGAAGGCGGATGCCGACTTTGTGGCACGCTGGGACCGTATCCATGCGGTGCGTGATGATGTGAAAAAGGCACTGGAGCAGGCCCGGAAGCAGAAAACCATCGGTTCTTCTCTGGATGCCAAAGTGCAGCTTTACTGCACAGGGGAACTGTATGATTTTGTCAAGAGTGTGGAGAGTGAACTGCTGCCTGTTTTGATTGTTTCTCAGGTAGAGGTGGTCAATGGCGGCACAGGCACTTTCACAGAAACGGACCTGCCGGACTTCTCTGTTACTGTGACACACGCGGAGGGCGAAAAGTGTGCTCGCTGCTGGATGTACAGTGACACGGTTGGCAAAGACGCTGCCCATCCAGACGTCTGTGATCGTTGCGCTCATGTGCTTGGCTGAAAATAAAAATCAGGCGGGGCGGGAGACCGCTCCGCTTTTTGTATGCAGGAGGATGATTCATATGGCAATTCTGGCTCTTTTACTCGCGGCGGGTGCAGCCGTTGCTGACCAAGTGATAAAGCTGTTGGTTGTGCAGTTTCTCAAGCCGATTGGAATACAGACACTGATACCGGGATTTTTGTCACTGGACTATCTGGAAAATCGAGGAGCGGCTTTTGGCATTTTTCCGAACAAGCAGTGGATCATTGCGCTGCTGACGGCTGTGATTTGTGTGCTGATTGTTGTGATGATGTTTCGCTATCATAAGCACAACGCTCTGTCATGGACTGCCTGTACGTTGATTTTGGGCGGCGGTGTCGGCAACATCATTGACCGTTTTGCCCGTGGCTATGTGGTGGACTACATTCACTTTCATTTCTTTCCATATATCTTTAATTTTGCGGATATTTGTGTGGTCATTGGTGTTGCGCTACTCATCCTATATCTGATTTTCAGTGACCGGGAAGAAGCAAAAAAGGTGGAAAACGGCAATGCCTGAAACCTATCAGTGGACGGTTGCAGAGGAGCAGGCCGGACAGCGGCTGGATAAATTTCTGAGTGAGCAGGCGGTGGAACTGACACGCTCTTTGGCGGAAAAATATATTGCGGAGGGCTGTGTGACAAAAGCTGGAAAGCCGCTTGCAAAAAGTTATCGGGTAGCGGTAGGGGATACGCTGCAGGCAGTGATTCCGGACCCACAGCCGTTAAATGTGCTGCCGGAGTCGATTCCGCTTGATATTGTCTATGAGGACAACGACCTGTTGGTGGTGAACAAACCCAAGGGAATGGTTGTGCATCCGGCACCGGGCAACTATACCGGCACGCTGGTGAATGCGTTGCTTGCTTACTGCGGCGACACACTTTCCGGCATCAATGGCGTCATTCGGCCCGGAATTGTGCACCGCATTGACAAAGACACCAGCGGACTTCTCATTGTGGCGAAAAACGATTTAGCCCACAAAAATCTCGCTGAGCAGATTAAGGTGCATAGTTTTACCCGCATTTATGAAGCAGTTGTGCATGGAAATCTGAAGCAGGAGGAAGGCACGGTGGATGCTCCTATCGGGCGGCATCCGGTTGACCGAAAAAAAATGGCAGTAACGGAGAAAAACAGCCGAAATGCGATTACTCATTATCATGTGCTTGAGCGTTACCATGGCTTCACCCATGTGCAGCTGAAACTGGAAACCGGACGCACGCATCAGATTCGTGTGCATATGGCTTATTTGGGGCATCCTGTGGCGGGAGATACAGTTTACGGGCCGAAAAAGCCGGCGCCTGGTCTGCATGGACAGTGCTTGCACGCGCGGGTGATTGGATTTGTGCATCCACGCACAGGTGAGTATATGGAATTCACCAGTCCGCTTCCGGTATATTTTACAGATTTTTTGAAGCGTCTGCAGAAAGAGTGAGGAACGGCTGTGGATGAAGAACGGGTTCATATTCGTATTTTGATTGGGATTGCTGCAGTGCTGGCTGCATTGTGCATCGGATACGCTGTCTTTTTTGTACCGCCGATTTGTGAGCCTGCCGCAGTGATTACAACGGACACACCCTCTGCCACCCTCTCCAGTGCTTATAATGGCCGCGTACATTTAAACAGCGCATCTGCTGCTCAGTTGGAGAGCTTAAAAGGAGTGGGAAGTTCGCTGGCAAAGCGCATTCTTGCTTATCGCCAGCAACACGGGGGATTTCACAGCATCGAGGAGCTGAAAAATGTGAAAGGCGTTGGACCAAAGCTTTTTGCGCAGATTCGGGGACAGCTTGACTTATAAATGGCAGAGTGTTTCAGCTATTGTTCTACCTGCTTATTAAAGTAGACGACCAAGTTTATGGAGCAGTGCAGGAGGAAAATCATTCTTTCCACTTTTTAAAAACAAACATGAATAATCTGAAATCAAAAGTTGCTATATTTCACATAGTAATTACAGTAAAATTATTGGAATCAACTAAATATGCCGGTGAAAAATAGTTATCGGTTGGCTTACAAAGGAATGAGGAAGTCTTTAACAACATTTTGAAATTTCTGGAATTCAGCAGTATCCTATATTAGAAAAGAACGAACAACATCGACAGTTTGATGCATTTTTTCAGAGCGAAAGAAGGAGCAGCGGAATGAGGAAGTATATTTTGGGATTATGTGCAGGTGCTACCGGAGCGGTTGTTAACGACCTCTTTTTGCTGATGGCACCAGACATCAGTCCCAATATTTATTTGTCTACAGCGGCTACTTGGCTGGTGATTGGGTTGCTTGTGTCTGCCTGCGACTTTCCGGTGCATAGCATCCTCAAAGGTATTTTCGTAGCATTGCTGGTAGCACTGCCGTCACTCATTTACACAGTATCGTCCTCTGCCTCCGGTGCCGCGTGGACGCTTGCAAACACAGTTATCTGGGGGGCTGTCCTTGGCTTTGCAGTGGATAAAATGATACATAAAGTTCCACATCAGAATAATGGATAAATGAAACACAGACGTCATTTCCGGCACAGTACAGGAGTGGCGTCTGTTCCTATTGACAGAACTTTTTTATGGGAATATTATGGAATAAATTACAAAAAGAAAAGGAGTGTTAATATGGACAGCATGGAACTTGGCGCTGTCGGCAATGTGGAACATGCAGCGGAAACAGACCGCGCGGCGGCAGCAAATCTGAAAAATCAGCAGGAAGCAGCGCAGCTGAAAAGAAAATCGGAACTGCTGGAAAAGAAGCTGGCTGTTTTGAAAAAGCTGGATTCACCGGATACTGAACTGCGGGCAGAGATGCGGGCACTGCAGCAGGAAATCGATAATATACAGCAGCAAATTTTTTTACTGCAGCAACCGGAAAGTATTCAGCCGGATGTGCAGGAATTAAATGTTTCCTCTGTTCATACACCCAATCCGGAATCTCACAACTTAGATACGCGGGTATAAAAAGGAAGGAAAATGCACAATGAATGCAACAGATAAAATGCTGTCCGAATTATTGGATGCTGCCAGAAAAAACCATGTGCTGAAACAGGAGTTGCTGCAGACACGGACGGCAAAAGATCCAATGGACGCTTTCTGCTTCTGTGCACAGCGGAATGGTTTTCCGATTACCGTTGGAGAATTATTTGAAGCCGGAGAGCAGTTTACCGATGACATTTTCTGCAGTTGTAACGGACGTGCCGAGGAACCAATCGCCGAATGGTCAGATGCCTATGAATCTTTTTTGGCGGCGCTGGAGAACTCATGTGCATCAGAGGGAGAGAGCGGGGAAACCGAGTGAACTTCAAATCCAACGGTGTCTTCGTCCTCAAGCAAAGTGGCGGGACGCACACAGGCACCGCCGTAGCGCTTTTTTAAGCTGTCCACTGTGGCATCCAGTTTTTCAGCACGTTCCCGCGCGGATTCATCACAGAAAAGACTGGTTTGCACACACTGTTCTGTGGAAGTAAAATCGGAAACAGTGATGCCCAGACTGCGCACAGGATGCTGCCATGCATAATTGGAGCGGAAAAGTGTGAAAGCGTCTTCAGCAATTTCTCTTGTGATATTTGTGAATTCTTGCCGGGTATGCTGCCGAGTAAAGGATTTTAGCTCTGAATTGCGCACCCAGAGTGTGACTGTGCGGGCCAGAAACTTTTGTTCTCTCAGACGGCGGGCAACGCTGTCTGCCAGCACCAACAGGACTTTCCGGACTTCTTCGGTGCCGGTCAGGTCATGTGGAGTGGTGGTGGAATTTCCGATGGACTTAACGGCAGGCCGGTCGCCCCATTTTGCCACGGGGGAGTTATCCAGCCCATTGGCACAGCGCCAGAGCATGGTTCCGCTTTTTCCAAAACGTGCCTGCAAAAAATGCTGCGGCATGGCGGCAAGGTCACCAATCGTATGCACACCGTATTCCAGCAGCTTTTTTTGTGTGGCGTGTCCTACAAAAATCATATCACCCACCGGCAGCGGCCAGATGCGGCTCTTCCAGTTACTGCGCAGAAAAACAGTGGTTGCATCCGGCTTTTTGTAATCGCTGCCGAGTTTTGCGAAAACTTTATTCCAACTGACGCCAATACTGACGGTCACGCCGATTTCCTGACGAATCCGGCTGCGAATCTCGTTGGCCATGCGGATGCCTTCTTCTGCGGAGGACACGCTGCCGGTAATGTCCAGCCATGCTTCATCTAATCCAAAGGGTTCCACTTGGTCAGTATACTTGAGATAAATCTGCCGGATTTTTTGGGAGTAACGCAGATATAACGGGAAGCGCGGCGGAAGAACAATAAGCTCCGGGCATTTCTGCCGCGCCTGCCAGAGAGCTTCGCCAGTAGTGACACCGCAGTTTTTGGCAAGCTGATTTTTTGTCAGGATAATGCCATGGCGCTGCTCCGGACTGCCACCAACTGCAAAGGGTTTTCCTTGCAGTTCCGGATGATAAATTGCCTCAACGGAGGCATAAAAGCAGTTGCAGTCGCTGTGCAGAATCATGCGGTCCATGACGAGAAGCCTCCTTACGGGATTTTATCATACAGATTTTTAGAACAAATGTTCAACGCTGCTTCTATATAATAGCGCATATGTTCTGAAAAAGCAAGTGCCTTCGCAGAATTTATGAAAGAGTCTCGGTGAAATTTCCTATATGAAAATTTAATTCTACATTTGAGAAAAATTCACAAGACAAATTTGTTTTCTTTTGTTATAATGAATAAGGGATGAGCCTGATTGACTTATTTCTGCGAATGATAGAAAAGCTAAGAGAAGATCAAAGGAGAATGTTCAATGGCAATCAGAGGAGTACACTCTTCCGTTACGGATATCCGCCGCAAGGTTTTCACCGAAGTTGCCCGTCTTGCCTATGAAGGCGGAGACTATTCCCGTATCGAGGAAATACCATATAAGATCGTCCCCGGTGAGCGCGCAAGTTACCGTGACAGTATTTTCCTGGAGCGTGCCATCGTGGGGGAGCGGCTGCGGTTGGCGATTGGCTTGCCGCTGCGCTCCGTGGAGCAGCATGCGCCAATTTCAGACGGCATTGTTGAAAGTGCGATCGCGGAAAAATATTATGACCCGCCGCTGGTGAATGTCATTAAATTTGCCTGTAATGCCTGCCCGGAGAAAACTGTGTGTATTACAGAGATGTGTCAGAACTGTCTGGATCATCCCTGCCGTGAAGTCTGCCCGAAGCATGCGATTTCCGGCGAAAACGGGAGAAGTGTGATTGACCAGGAGAAGTGCATTAAATGCGGCCGCTGCGTTACGGCCTGCCCGTATCATGCTATTATTAAAGTGGAACGTCCGTGTGCTTCCGCTTGTGGTATGAATGCAATTTCTTCCGATGAATATGGGCGTGCAACTATCAATTATGACAAATGTGTTTCCTGCGGCCAGTGTCTGGTAAGCTGCCCGTTTGGTGCCATTGCCGATAAGGGACAGATTTTTCAGGTTGTCCATGCGATTAAGCAGAAAGGCGAAACTTACGCGGCGATTGCTCCTGCGTTTGTCGGACAGTTTGGTCCGAAAATGACACCGGAAAAATTGCGCGGTGCTTTCCAACAGCTTGGCTTTACCGATGTGGAGGAAGTAGCAGTTGGTGCTGACCTGTGCACGATTGAGGAAGCACATGATTTTCTGGACAATGTTCCGGAGAAACTGCCGTTCCTTGCAACTTCTTGCTGCCCGGCATGGTCTGTCATGGCAAAGAAGGAATTTCCGGAGTTTTCCAACTGCATTTCCATGGCACTGACGCCGATGGTGCTGACTGCACGCCGGCTGAAAAAAGAACATCCGAACTGCAAAGTTGTATTTGTCGGTCCGTGCGCTGCCAAAAAGCTGGAGGCAAGCCGCCGCACCATTCGCAGTGATGTGGACTTTGTGCTGACCTTTGAGGAAATCATGGGAATGTTCGAGGCAAAGGGCGTGAAAATGGATGAAGACATTCCGACGAGCGAGCTGAATGAAGCAACTGCTGCCGGGCGGGGGTTTGCGGTGAGCGGCGGTGTGGCGGATGCTGTGGTGAATACCATTCAGAAGATTGCGCCGGACCGCGAAGTGAAGGTGCGTGCGGCACAGGGACTGAATGAATGCCGCCAGATGCTCCGGCTGGCAAAGGCCGGTAAGCTGAACGGATACCTGCTGGAAGGCATGGCTTGTCCGGGCGGTTGTGTTGCCGGCGCTGGTACGCTGCAGCCGATTCCAAAATCCACCGCACTGGTGAATATGTATAAAAATAAGGCAGATAAAAAAAACGCGCTGGACAGTCAGTACAGCGATATTGCAGATAAACTGGACTAAATGAAAATAAATGCCTTGTCCGGTCAGATGCCGGCAGGGCATTCTTTGTATGGGAATTTTACAAAATGAATATTACATCGATTGTGCCGCTGCTGTTAAAGTGGTTTGCACAAAATGCCCGTAACCTGCCATGGCGTCACCAACAGACACCGTATCGGGTGTGGGTTTCAGAAATTATGCTGCA
>JAKVJJ010000024.1 GCA_022487055.1 Oscillospiraceae bacterium | reverse complement strand
GAGCATATCTATGCCCTGTTTGTGCACATGAATGGGCAAGTGGCCGGCCGCCTGTACAGCATCTGTATGAAATGGAAGACCATGTTTCCTGCATACAGCGGAAAGTTTTTCCACTGGCTGAATCGTTCCAATTTCATTATTGGCATACATGATGCTCACCAGTGCAGTGCGGGGGGTGATGGCTGCCTCCAGATCTTCCGGACGCACATAACCGTTCTCATGCACCGGCAGATAAGTAACAGAAAATCCGTAATGCTCTAAAGCTTTACAAGCATGCAGAACCGCATGATGCTCAAAAGCGGAAGTAATGATTTCTTTTCGGCCATTTTCCGCTTGACTCCGGGAAAAGCCTTTGATTGCCCAGTTGTCGCTTTCTGTGCCGCAAGATGTAAAGTAAATTTCTTCCGGGTTGGCACCGAGACATTCCGCAAGCGTGTCACGCGACTGTTCAATAGCTTTACGGGCACGGCGGCCAAGTGAGTACAGAGCAGAGGGATTTCCATAGCAGTTTGTCAGGTAGGGCTGCATAGCTGCAAGTGCATGAGGGGAGAGCGGTGTGGTGGCGGCATTGTCCACATAAATCAGTTCACTCTGCATTTTTAATATCTCTTCCTTCATTTTTGATACGTGTCCATTCGCCGACAGCAAGATGGTCACAGCGTTCATTTTCGGGATGACCGGCGTGTCCTTTTACCCAGTGAAAAGTTATCTCATGCTTTTCCAGCAGCGGCAGCAGTTTTTCCCAGAGGTCTCGGTTCAGCGCGGGTTTTCCGTCCGCCTTTTTCCAGCCGCGCCGCTGCCATGAGCGCACCCAACCTTTGACTACGGCATCGCAGACATAGCGGCTGTCAGTTGTCAGGTTGACACAACACGGCTCTTTCAACCGGGCAAGCGCCTCGATTACAGCGGTCAATTCCATGCGGTTGTTGGTTGTGTCGGGCTCACCGCCGGAGATTTCTTTTTCTGCTGTTCCATATCGCAGTACAGCACCCCAGCCGCCGGGGCCGGGATTTCCGGAGCAGGCACCGTCTGTGTAAATTTTGACTTGCTTCATTGACTTTTTCCTTTCCTGAGGCGTTCTTGAAAATCTGCTAAACAGTATAGCACAAATGCATGACATGGAAAAGCAAACGCTTGACACTTGCATGGTTTCACGCTACAATAGTAGCAAATCAAGTGCATCCATGGCAAATGTATGCCATATTTCACATAGCGTGCCTGTCATTTGGCACAGAGCGGATTTTTGGATTTCAGCGCTTATCTTGCGCTTTTTTATTAAACGAAGCAGCGAATGTTTGGAACGGTGGAATTTTCAGCTTTCATGGCAGAAAATCTGCCGCTTTTCTTTGCTGTTGGAATGGCTTTTTGGCAAAACAACTCTGGGCTCTTTCTTTTGTGTTTTGCCCTGATTTTTTGTGCGCTGTTTTTCTGCCGGACCAGGGTTCAGCAGAAAATTTGCATCGGATTTTCGCCGTATCTGTAGACATTCAGTGAGTCTTAACTTTGTTTTGGCCGAGCGGTTGTTATGCTCAGGCCCTGTCTGTTTTTAGGTGCTGCTTTATGTTGTTTCCTAGTATGTTATAAAATTCAGGAATTTGATGTCCCGGACCTGCAGCAAAACTGCACAGGGAGATATCGAAAATAAATCAATTTGTGCAGCAGTCTGCCGCTATATCAGAGAAAGTGCATTCTGCTGCCGCAAAATAAAATGGAGGTTTTTTTGTGACAGAAGATACAAATAAGAATGTTCCGTCTGCAGAAAATGCACAGAGTCATTCCGCGGAAGAAACACAGCCGCGTAGAAAGCCGGCTGACCAGGTACTTGGCGGCGGGACACTGCCTGCACCGGAAGCAGCACCACAACAGCCGTACCGTCCGCGCCGTCCACGCCGTCCACAGCAAAAGAATCACACTGTTCAACAAAAGACTGCACAAACGCAGCAGACGGCTGCGGCACCGGAAGTGGCCGCTCAGCAGCAAAAGCCGGAACAGCCGGTCAAGCCGCATCATTCTCGCCGTCCACGCCAGAAACGGGATACGTCTGCGCAGAAACCGCCGATGCGTATTGCTTTTTTGGGTGGCCTGAATGAGATTGGCAAGAACATGACGCTCTTTGAATGTCAGGGAGATATGTTCCTGCTGGACTGCGGCATGGCTTTTCCGGATGACGATATGTTGGGCGTTGACCTTGTTTTACCGGATTTCACTTATGTGGAAAAGAATGCTGACCGTATTAAGGGGATTGTGCTGACACATGGTCACGAAGACCACATTGGCGCCTTGCCCTACCTGCTGAAAAAAGTGAATTTGCCGCTTTATGGCACACCGCTGACGCTGGGACTGGTGAAAGGCAAGCTCAAGGAACATGGCCTTGCCAATAAAGTGAAAATGTATGTGACAAATCCGGGTGATACCATTCGTTTCGGATGTATCAGCGTTGAATTCATTCATGTCAACCATTCGATTCCGGACGCAGTCGGTTTGGCGATTCATTCCCCAGCGGGCACCATTGTTCATACCGGTGACTTTAAGATTGACTGTACGCCGGAGTGGGGCGAAATGATTGACCTTGGCCGTTTTGCGGAACTTGGCAAGCAGGGTGTGCTTGCGCTGATGGCGGATTCTACCAATGCGGAACGCCCCGGCTTTACGAAGACAGAACAGATGGTAGCGCGTTCTTTTGAAAGTATGTTCCAGCGTGCAGAAAACAAGCGCATCATCGTGGCGACTTTTGCCAGCAATATCAGCCGTGTGCAGCAGATTGTGGACTGCGCGGTCAAATATGGGCGTAAGGTTGCGCTTTCCGGCCGCAGCATGGTCAATGTAATGTCCATCGGTGTGGAGATGGGGTATCTTCATGTGCCGGAAGGTGTACTGATTGATATTGATATGATTAACAGATACCCGAAGGACAAAATCGTGCTGATTACAACCGGCAGTCAGGGCGAGCCGATGAGTGCGCTTACCCGCATGGCTTTTGCCGACCACCGCAAAGTGGAAGTCGGCCCGGATGACTTCATCATCATTTCCGCCCGCCCGATTCCCGGCAACGAAAAGAGCGTTGGCAATGTGATAGATGAGCTGATGAAGCGCGGCTGTGAAGTGGAGTACGGTTCCATGTATGAAGTCCATGTCTCCGGCCATGCCTGTCAGGAGGAACTGAAGCTGATGCAGGGAATTGTGAAACCGAAGTATTTCATTCCGGTGCACGGCGAACAGAAGATGCTGCATCAGCACGCAAGGCTTGCCTACTCCATGGGCAAGCAGCCGCAGGATGTCTGCATTGCGGATATCGGCGATGTGATTGAAGTATCCGAAAGCCACATGAAAAAACTGCCGGGTGCTGTGCCGGCCGGCAGTGTGCTGGTGGACGGCCTTGGTGTGGGAGATGTGGGCAGCATTGTCCTGCGTGACCGCAAACATCTGGCAGAGGACGGGCTGATTGTGGTGGTCTGCACAATTTCTTCTGACGACGGCCATGTCATTTCCGGGCCGGATGTGGTTTCCCGTGGATTTGTGTATGTGCGGGAGAGCGAAAATCTGATGGACGACGCGAAACAGCTAGTCTATTCTGTGCTGGAGCAGTGCGCGGACAGCGGTGTCCATGACTGGGGCACTCTGAAGACAAATATCAAGGATTCCCTGTCCCATCTGCTGTATGACCGCACCCGCCGCAGCCCGATGATTTTGCCGATTATCATGGAAGTCTGAGCTTTTGTGCAAAGTTTGCAGAAAAGTGAAAATGAGTGTATAATATACTGCGGTCAGTGCTGAGAGGTAAAACGGCGGTGGCCTGCCCGCTTTTTGCGGGTGAAATGGAGAACAGACATTTTGTCTGGCAAGAATGAGGGAACCTGCTGTGAGAAAGAGAATCTGGTCTGCTTCACCGGTGTTTTTCATCCTGTCCGGCGTGATGCTGCTGATGGCGTGCGCTTCTCTGCAGTACAGCCGTCCGCTGGCACTTGCGGAGTTCGGTGTCTGTGCGGTTTCAGTCGCGGCAACAACGATTTCTGTGCGCCGCTTTAAAAATTATGTGGCGCTGTCGGTTAAAACTGCCAAACGTGTGCTGACAGCAGAGGAATCGGAATCGCTGGAAACTTTCACAATGCCAGTGGCACTGGTGGGGGCGGCTGGCGACATCATCTGGGTGAATCAGGCTTTTTTAAAGCGTGTTTCTTCTCAGCATGAGGTGCGCGGAGAAAATGTGCAGCGCATTATCTATCCAAAAACACTGGATCAGATTATTGCGGCTTCCGGCACAGATATTACTGTGGACAGCCGCCAGTATTCTGTCTTTGGTGCTCATGCCAAGGGCGGGACGATTCTGTATTTTATCGATGATACCTACTATAAAGAAATAAACCGTGAATATACAGAAAGCCGGTCGGTGGTCTGTCTTGCCTTTTTTGATAATCGTGAGGAGCTTGCGCGGGATGTCAGCAGCAGTGAGGACAGCCGTGTTGCTTCTGAAGTTGAAGATGCATTGTGTGAATGGGCACAGCAGATGGGTGGTTTTTCCAAGCGGCTGTCTGGCGGGCGGTATCTGATTATGACGGACGAACATCATGTTCGCACTGCTATGGAACATCGATTCCAGATTTTGGATAAGGTACGCGAAGTAAAAACCGCTGACAACCGCAGCGCTACTTTGTCGATTGGCATTGCACGCGGAGCGGGTTCCCTGCAGGAAGGGGAACAGTGGGCACGCAAAGCATTGGATATGGCGCTCGGCCGTGGCGGTGACCAGGTGGCGCTCAAGCAGAAGGATGAAACCTATGAATTCTTCGGCGGACTTTCCAAAGGTGTGGAAAAGCATGATAAGGTGCGCACCCGTGTCATTGCGGCAACACTTTCTGACCACATTCGTCAAAGCGACTGTGTGCTGATTATGGGGCACAAATTCGGTGACCTTGATTGCATTGGTGCGGCTGTGGGTGTCTGGAGTGCCGCGGCAAACGCACTGCATCGTCCCGCGCGCGTTGTGGTCAACCGTGATCAGTGTATGGCAAAAGCGTTGATTGACCATATGGAGTCTGCTGGGGAACAGATATTTATTTCTCCGCAGGAAGCTTTGCCGGAACTGACCTCCCATTCTTTGCTGGTGGTTGTGGATACACACAATCCGGACGTGGTGGAAAGTCCGGAACTTCTCGCTGCGGCACAGCGTGTGGTTGTGATTGACCACCACCGCATGATGGTAAAGCATATTGAAAATGCACTCGTATTTTATCATGAACCGTATGCAAGTTCTGCCTCCGAACTGGTGGCGGAACTGGTTCAGTATATTGGTGACACGGCATTAAGCCGCACAGACGCCGAGGCACTGCTTGCTGGCATTATGCTGGACACAAAGAATTTTGTGCTCAAGACAGGTGTGCGCACCTTTGAAGCTGCCGCTTATTTAAAGCGCCGCGGTGCCGATACGGTGGAAGTGAAACGTCTGTTTTCCGACAATATCGAAACTTACAAGGCAAAATACAGGATTGTTTCCAGCGCACAGATTCAGGATGACTGTGCGATTACCTACGTTGAAAAGGAATTTCCGGATATTCGTTTGAGCTGTGCGCAGGCAGCGGATGAGCTACTTTCCATTCAGGGAGTTGCGGCGTCGTTTGTCATTTTCCCATCAGGCGGCATGGTGAATATCTCCGCGCGAAGTCTTGGGGACATGAATGTGCAGCTTGTAATGGAAAAGATGGGCGGAGGCGGTCATCTTTCCATGGCAGGCGCACAGCTTGCTGGTGTAACAGTGGAGCAGGCGAAAGATCAGCTTTTCAGTCTGCTTGCATCGGGGGTTGGACGTCCGCCAAAGCAGACGGGCAGCAGCAAATAAGGAGGTAACTTCTATGAAAGTCGTATTACTGCAGGATGTAAAGGCCCAGGGAAAAAAGGGCGAACTTGTCAGTGTCAGCGAAGGCTATGCACGCAATTTTCTGTTGCCGCGCGGCCTTGCCAAAGAAGCAAATGCGCAGGCAATGAATGAACTGAAAAATGCAGAGGAATCGCGTGCCTATAAAATTCAGACGGAAACCGCTGCCGCAAAAGCCGCTGCCGCCCGTTTGGAAGGGCAAAGCGTGCAAATGACAGCAAAAGCAGGGCAGGCTGGCAGACTCTTTGGTTCTGTTACACCAAAGGAAGTTGCTGCCGCGATTAAGAAACAGTTTAATGTGAATGTCGATAAACGCAAGGTGTCCTTAAATCTTGAAATCAAGGCATTCGGTACTTATAAATGTGAAGTGAAGCTTTACAATGGCGTGACCGCAAATGTATCCGTCGTTGTAACGGAGGCCTGACCGGCGACTTTATTTCAGATGGAAAGTGCAGCTCTTTCGCTGCCGCAGCAGGCGCGAAGGGCTGCACTTTGATTTTATGGGAAAGGATGATGCGGCATGGCAGACGATACTTCTGCATACAGCGGCGCGGGAATGCCATTTGACCTTGAGGCGGAGCAGGCAGTGCTGGGCGCGGTGATGCTGGATTCTTCCTGCTTGGATGCCGTGATGGAGATTCTGCCTTCCTCCCGGTATTTTTACCAGAGCAGCCATGCGGTCATCTATGATGCCATGCTGGAACTTTCCAATGAGGGCAGCACAGTCGACTTTGTTACACTACTCAGCCGTCTGCGCCGAAATCCGGGCTTTGTGGAGAGCGACGGAAAAAGTTATCTGTTGGAGTTAGCGCAGATTGTACCCTCCATTTCCAATGTGGAAACCTATGCAAAAATCGTGCGGGACAAGTATGACATCCGTATGCTAATTGTCACTTCCCGCCATATTCTGGAGGAAGCTTCAGAGGGAACCCAGGAAGCGGCAACCCTACTGGATGCGGCGGAACAGAAAATTTTTGATATCCGGCGTGACCAGAATATGCAGGGGCTGCAGCGGATTGATCGCACGCTGATTGAAACATTTGACCGGTTAGACCAGATTACGGCTCCGGACGGCGACCAATACCGCGGAATCCCGACGGGCATTCGCACGCTGGATGACACGATTACCGGTCTGAATCGCACCGACCTAGTTCTGCTGGCGGCACGTCCTGGCATGGGCAAGACCAGTTTTGCGCTGAATATTGCTCGTCATGCTGCGGTTACCTGTCACCGCCGGGTTGCATTTTTCTCATTGGAAATGACGCGGGAACAGTTGGCTTCCCGGCTGCTTTCCACAGAAGCGCAGGTCAGCGGTGTCAAGCTGCGCACCGGGAAACTGGCAGATGACGAATGGACACGCTTGGTGGAGGCCGGCGATGTGCTGGGTAAAGCGGAAATTTACTTTGATGACGACTCGGCGATTACAGTGCCGGAAATGAAAGCAAAGCTTCGCCGTTTGCGCGATGTGGATTTGGTTGTTATCGATTATCTGCAGTTAATGTCCGGCGGAAAAACGGACAACCGTGTGCAGGAAATTTCTGCTATTACCCGAAATCTGAAAATCATGGCAAAGGAACTGAATGTGCCGGTGCTGTGTCTTTCTCAGCTTTCCCGTGAAAGTGAAAAGCGCAATACGCATAAGCCAATGTTGAGTGATTTGCGTGATTCTGGTTCCATCGAGCAGGACGCCGATATTGTGCTGTTTCTGTACCGAGAAGGCTACTATGCGAATACGGGTGACAATGTGCCAAATCCGGATGACGACCAAAACAGCGGCGAGTGTATTGTGGCAAAGAACCGTCATGGCGAAACGCGCAGTGTGCCGCTGCATTGGCAGGGCGAGTTTACACGTTTCACCGCACAGGAATTGGTTCGGCAGGAACCTTGACGGAAAGGGGGAGGCAGCGTGGCAGAGCAGAAGAATAATTTTACGGACAAAGTGTTGACAGAAATTCAAACATACCGGATGCTTGTGACCGGCATGACGGTTATTGTGGGCGTTTCCGGTGGAGCGGATTCTACTGCTCTGCTGCATTGGCTTGCGTGCCATGCGGAGGAACTCAGCATTCGGGTGGCGGCGGCACATGTGAATCACGGTATTCGCGGTGCTGAGGCTGACCGCGATGAATCTTTTGTGCGCGAAATCTGTGAACAGCTTCATGTTCCGTTGCATATTCTGCATACAGACATCCCCAAAGAAGCAAAAAAGGCCGGGGAGGGACTGGAGGAATGCGGCCGTCGTGTGCGGTACGCATTTTTTTTGGAACTCTGTGAACAATACAAAAATGCGTGCATTGCCACGGCACATACACTTTCGGACTGTGCTGAAACAATGCTATTTAATTTGACGCGTGGATGCGGTTTGGCAGGGCTTTCCGGTATTCCGCCCGTGCGTGGAAAGATTATTCGACCGTTTTTGGCGGTGACACGGGCGCAGACAGAGCAGTACTGTCATGACCATGCACTTTCTTATGTAACGGATAGTACCAATCATGATACGGCTTATTCCAGAAACCGGATACGGCTGAATGTGGTGCCGCAGCTCTGTAGGATAGACGCGAACTTTGAGCAGGCGGCAGGCCGTGCTGCCCGTTCTCTGCGGGAGGATGAGGAGTGCCTGTGTACCTTGGCAAAGCAGGCGCTGCAGAAGGCTGCCTGCTCAAAAGGCTGGCTGGCGCAGACGCTTGCGGAACAGCCGCGTGCAGTGCGGATGCGGGTGCTTGCCATGGCAGCGGAAGCTTCAGGTGCAGGACAGTTGGAACAGAAACATCTGGATTTGTTGGACAGCGCACTCCTTTCCGGCGGTGGCTGCACATTGCCCGGCGGTTGCTCTGCGCGTGTGGAACAGGGGAGGCTGCTGTTTCCAAAGTACCGACAGGAGGCTTACTGTGTACCGCTCTGTGTGCCGCAGACATGCCTGCCTGACGGACGTCTCCTTACCCTTAAAATTATGAGCAGGCGGGAATATGAAAAAGAAAAACCGAAAATCATCTTTTCTAATTGTCTGAATTATGATACAATATCCTGTGATACCGTTATTAGGACACGCAGAAGCGGCGATACTTTCGCGCCGGCAGGCAGAAATGTGACGAAATCTCTTAAAAAACTGATGAATGAACAGAAAATTCCTGCTTCTCTGCGCCCTAGTATTGTTATGATTGCGGACTGTAACGGAATTCTGTGGATTGAGGGCTGCGGCCCCAGCAAAGCTGCGGAAGTCACACAGACTGCACAGCATATTGCGGCAGTGATAATAAAGGAGTGCGTTTAAAATGGAAAATCAGATGCTCGGGGATATTCAGGAAGTCCTTTTCAGCGAAAAAAAGCTGGCGGAAATTGTGGAGCGCATTGGAGAGCAAATCAGCGAAGACTATCAGGGCAAAAACCTGCTGCTGGTGAGTGTGCTGAAAGGTTCCGTTGTCTTTATGGCTGACCTGATGCGCGCAATTAAAATTCCGTGCGAAGTGGATTTTATGTCTGTTTCCAGTTACGGCAACGGTACCAAAACATCCGGCGTTGTGAAGATTACCAAAGACCTCGACATCAATCTGGAGGGTTATGACCTGTTGGTTGTGGAAGATATTCTCGACAGCGGCATGACACTCAGCTATATTTTGGAAATGATGCAGGCACGCAATCCAAATAGCATCCGCCTGTGCACTCTGTTTGATAAGCCGGAACGCCGCACAGTGGACGTGAAGGCGGACTATGTCGGTGCAATCGTGCCGGATGACTTCATTGTGGGCTATGGCTTAGATTATGCTCAGAAATACCGCAACCTTCCATTTGTTGGGGTGCTTAAACCGGAAGTTTACGGCGGCTAAGGAGTGATAGTGGCTTGGAGAATAAAAAATCATTGCGCAACCTGATACTGGCCATTGCGATTCCGGTGGTGCTGTTTATCCTGCTGGCAGCGCTTTTCGGCAGCACGACCGTCCCCGCCAAATCCTATAATTTTTCCGATATTGTCAGCTACTTTGAGAATGGAAAAGTTACGGAATATTCTCTGGATTTCGGCACAGGGGAAATGTCAATCAAAGTTCAGGGAGAAAACGATACGGTTTCTTTTGTTGCACCAAATTCACAGTATATGCAGGAGCGGCTTGACCCCTATGTGGAGAAGTACAATAAGGACCATCCGACAAGTCACATGGTGCAGAAGCTGCAGCGTCCGCGCGAAACAAACTGGCTGGTGTCCATGCTGCCGTATATCGCTATCCTTGCGATGATGCTGTTGGTGGCCTACCTGATGATGCGCAAAGTAAACGCAGGCATGGGGGATGCCGGCAAGCAAATAAATTTCGGAAAAGCAAAGGTTAAGAATCTTGAGGATGAGAAGCGCAAGACGACTTTTGCGGATGTGGCTGGTGCCGATGAGGAAAAAGAGGAGCTTGAAGAAATTGTTGAGTTCCTGAAAAATCCGCGTAAATACAACGCACTTGGTGCGCGTATACCAAAGGGCGTACTGCTTGTCGGCCCTCCCGGCACAGGCAAAACACTGCTGGCACGCGCGGTGGCCGGTGAGGCGGGCGTGCCGTTCTTCTCCATTTCCGGTTCTGATTTTGTGGAGATGTTTGTCGGTGTTGGCGCTTCCCGTGTGCGTGATTTGTTTGAGCAGGCGAAGAAGAACAGTCCCTGCATTATCTTTATCGATGAAATTGACGCGGTCGGTCGTCAGCGTGGCGCAGGCCTTGGCGGTGGACACGATGAGCGGGAGCAGACACTGAATCAGCTTCTGGTCGAGATGGACGGCTTTGGTGCTAACGAAGGGGTCATTATGATTGCGGCTACCAACCGCCCGGATATTCTGGACCCTGCGCTGATGCGTCCGGGACGTTTTGACAGGCAGGTTGCCGTTGGTTATCCGGACATTAAGGGCCGCGAGGCAATTCTGCATGTGCATGCCAAAGGCAAGCCGTTTGCTCCGGATGTGGATTTAAAGGTGATTGCTGGTTCCACTGCCGGTTTCACGGGTGCTGACCTTGAAAATTTGCTGAATGAATCTGCACTGTTGGCCGCACGCAAAAACTTGAAAGCCATCACAATGAAAGAAATTGAGGAAGCAACCATCAAAGTGGTGGTCGGCACCGAGAAAAAGAGCCATGTGATGACGGAGCGGGAGAAAAAGCTGACTGCTTATCATGAGGGCGGTCATGCAGTTGCCACCTATTATTGCCCGATGGAAGATCCGGTTCATCAGATAAGCATTATTCCGCGCGGTGTGGCTGGTGGATTTACCATGCAGATTCCGACGGAAGATCGCTCCTATAAGTCCAAAAAGGAAATGGAACAGGACTTAGTCGTATTGTTGGGCGGCCGTGTGTCAGAGGCGCTCACGATGAACGATATTTCCACAGGAGCCAGCAATGATATAGAGCGCGCCACAAAAGTTGCACGTGCCATGGTGACCAAATATGGGATGTCTGTGGAGCTTGGCCCCATCACTTACGGCAGGGATGACAGCGAGCCGTTCCTTGGCAGAGATATGGGGCACGTCCGCGACTATTCTGAGCAGACTGCCGCTGCGATTGATAAGGAAATCAAAAATATTATGACGGATGCTTACCATCACACCGAGGCAATCTTGAAAGAACACATGGATAAGCTGCATCAGGTGGCACGCTATCTGTTCCTGCATGAAAAGATGAGCGGCGAAGAATTCAAGAAAGTTATGGAAGGGAAAATGGATGGAGAGGGCAATGAACTGCCGGGTACAGATGTGCCGCAGCCGCTGCCGGAAACCTGACAAATTCCTTCCAATCAATCAAACAGCACGGAATCAAACTCAGGGGATGTTTCCATTCTCCTGAGTCTTGTTTTTAGCGGTGCAGGCTGCCTCTGAAAAGTGCGCATTTTTTGTAACAGGAGATTAACAATGCCAAAAAAAGTTCAGAAATATGATAATGAGAGCATATCCATGTTGAAAGGCGCCGACCGGGTGCGCCTGCGTCCGGCCGTTATTTTTGGTTCGGACGGCATTGAAGGATGTGAACACTCCATCTTTGAAATTATATCCAATTCCATTGATGAGGCGCGTGAGGGGTTCGGCAAAGAAATTGTAATTACCTGTTACAGTGACCATTCTGTTCAGGTGGAAGACCATGGTCGCGGCTGCCCGGTGGACTACAATCCGAAGGAAAAACGCTATAACTGGGAACTGGTCTTTTGCGAGATGTATGCCGGCGGAAAATACAATAATGATGAGGGCGGCAGCTATGAATACAGCCTTGGTTTAAATGGTCTTGGTTTGTGTGCTACTCAGTATGCGGCTGAATATATGGATGTGGAAATTCACACCGGTGAAATCAAGTATACGCTGCACTTCGAGCATGGCAAAAATGTCGGCGGGCTGCACAGTGAGCCAAGCACGGCAAAAAGCGGAACTAAAATCCGCTGGAAACCAGACCTGCAGGTATTCACGGATATTGCTGTGCCGGTGGAGTATTTCACTGACATTCTGCGTCGGCAGGCTATCGTGAATGACAGCTTGAAGTTTGTCTTTCGTAACCAGAACGGAAACAGCTTTGACACGCAGGAATTCATGTATGAGCACGGCATTGAGGACTACATGAAGGAGGCAGCGGGCGAGGATTCACTGACCCCGGTGCAGTTTTGGCAGGGTGAGCGTCGGGTGCGTGACCGTGCCGACAAGCCGGAATACAATGTAAAAATCAATGTGGCGCTGGCCTTTTCCAACAAAAAGCACATGACGGAATATTATCATAACTCCAGTTGGCTGGAGCATGGCGGCGCTCCTGACAAAGCTGCCCGAAACGCTTTTGTTTATCAGATTGACGCCTATCTGAAGCAGAACGGAAAGTATAACAAAAGTGAAAGCCGCATTACTTTTGCGGATGTGGAAGACTGCCTGCTGTTGGTGATTTCGTCTTTTAGCAACCGGACTTCCTATGAAAATCAGACAAAAAAGGCGATTACCAATAAGGGCATTCAGGACGCCATTACGGAGTTGCTGCGGCATCAGCTTGAAATCTATTTCATCGAAAATCCGATGGATGCGGACAAGATTGCCGCGCAGGTGCTGATTAACAAACGCAGCAGAGAGGACGCGGAAAAGACCAGACTGAACCTGAAAAAGAAGCTCACTTCCAACATGGACATCACCAGCCGCGTTGCCAAGTTCGTGGACTGCCGAAGCAAGAACGTTTCTCAGCGGGAAATCTTTATTGTGGAGGGCGACTCTGCCCTTGGTGCGTGCAAACAGGCGCGTGACCCGGATTTTCAGGCAATCATGCCGATACGCGGGAAAATACTGAACTGCCTGAAAGCAGACTATGACCGCATTTTTAAGAGCGACATCATCACCGATTTAATTAAGGTGCTGGGATGCGGCGTGCAGGTGAAAAGCAAGTCCAATAAAAATCTCAGTTCCTTTGATATGGATAGTCTGCGCTGGAACAAAATTATTCTCTGCACCGATGCAGATGTGGACGGCTTCCAGATTCGCACGCTGCTGCTTACCATGCTTTACCGCTTGACGCCAGAGCTGATTCGGCAGGGCAAAGTCTTTATTGCTGAGTCACCGCTGTATGAGCTTCACTGCAAAGATGAAACCTACTTTGCTTATGATGAAGTGGAAAAAGATAAATTTATGAAGCAGCTTGCGGGCAGCAAATATACCATTCAGCGCAGCAAAGGACTGGGTGAAAATGAGCCGGATATGATGAATCTGACGACAATGAATCCCGCCACCCGCCGGCTGATTAAGGTAATGCCGTCTGACGCGATAGAAACCGGAAAGACGTTTGACCTTTTGTTGGGGGACAATTTGAACGGCAGAAAGAGATATATTGCCGAACATGGCAGAGAGTATGTGGATGAACTGGATGTAAGCTGATTTGCAGCAGAACATTCAGTGCTGTATTTTTCAAATCTCAGAAAGGCAGGTTTTCTATGCCAAGGAAAAAGAAACCAGAACACAAGGTACCTATGCCAAAAGCGCATGGCGTCATAGAAGGTGCGGGCAGCGTGGTGGAGCAGCCCATCGTTTCCACACTGGAAAAGAATTATATGCCCTATGCGATGAGCGTCATTATGAGCCGCGCAATTCCGGAGATAGACGGCTTTAAGCCAAGCCACCGCAAACTGCTGTATACGATGTACAAAATGGGGCTGCTCACCGGCACAAGGACCAAGAGTGCCAATATCGTCGGTCAGACTATGCGACTGAATCCGCACGGCGATGCGGCCATCTATGATACGATGGTGCGCCTGTCCCGCGGATATGAGGCCCTGCTGCACCCTTATGTGGACAGCAAGGGCAACTTTGGTAAATTTTACAGTCGTGACATGGCGTGGGCAGCTTCTCGTTATACGGAGGCAAAACTTGACTCCATCTGCAGTGAACTTTTCTGCGATATTGATAAGAATACTGTAGATTTTGTGGATAACTACGACAGCACAATGAAAGAACCGACACTGCTTCCGGCAACTTTTCCCAGTGTGCTGGTCAACGCCAACACTGGCATTGCGGTGGGCATGGCGAGCAATATCTGTTCCTTCAATCTGCGGGAAGTGTGTGAAACAGCCGCTGCCTGTATTCAGCACCCGGAGCATGATATTCTCTCCACACTGCAGGCACCGGATTTTCCCGGCGGGGGGCAGATTCTCTATGACCGCCGTCAGATGGAACAAATCTATAAAACAGGGCGCGGCGGCATTCGTGTGCGCAGCCGTTATACTTATGATGCCTCTGCAAACTGCATCGATATTACACAGATACCGCCGAGCACCACCGTGGAAGTCATTGTGGAGAAAGTGATTGACTTGGTTAAGCAGGGCAGAGTCAAGGAAGTTTCCGACATCCGTGATGAAACAGGACTGGCCGGACTGAAAGTTACGATTGATTTGAAGCGCGGAACAGATCCTGACAAGCTCATGGCGAAGCTCTTTCGCCTGACAACACTGGAGGACACTTTTTCCTGCAATTTCAATATTCTGGTCAATGGTGTGCCGCGTGTCATGGGCGTCGGAGAGATTCTGAATGAATGGACGAAGTTCCGCATCAGCTGTGTGCGCCGCCGTACTGAATTTGACCTGCAGAAAAAGATGGACAAGCTGCATCTGCTCAAAGGTCTGGAAGCCATCCTGCTGGACATTGACAAGGCAGTCGCCATTATCCGCAAGACCGACGAAGAAGCGGAAGTGGTACCGAACCTGATGATTGGTTTTGGCATTGATGAAGTGCAGGCGGACTATGTAGCGGAAATTAAATTAAGACACCTGAATCGGGAATATATCCTGAAGCGCACGGAAGAAATTACGCAGCTGCAGAGTGAGATTGCGGAATTGAATGCCGTGCTGGACGACCCGAAAAAGATTAAAAGAATTATTATTAACGAATTAAAGCGGGTTGCTCAGCAGTATGGTCAGCCCCGAAAGAGCATTCTGCTGTATCAGGATACGCTGGCAGACGCCGAAGAAGAACTGGATGAAGTGCCGGACTATGCGGTCAATCTGTTCTTTACCAAAGAAGGTTACTTTAAGAAAATCACCCCGCAGTCTTTGCGTATGAGCAGTGACCAGAAGCTGAAGGAAGGCGACAAGGTCATCCAGCACATTGAATCAACGAATGCAGCGGAACTGCTTTTCTTTACAGACAAATGTCAGGTCTATAAGACAAAGGCAGCTGATTTTGAGGATACGAAGGCCAGCGTGCTTGGAGAATATGTACCGGCGAAGCTGCAGATGAATGAGGGCGAAAATACGGTATGGATGGTGGTAACGGCTGACTACAGCGGTTATATGCTCTTTTGTTTTGAAAACGGAAAAGCTGCCAAAGTGGAACTTTCTTCCTATCAGACGAAGATGAACCGGCATAAGCTGATGAACGCTTACAGTGATAAAAGTCCGCTGGTGGGTATCCTTTATTTGCCGCAGGACTGTGATGTGCTTTTGACAGCAAGCAGCGGCCGAAAGCTTCTGATGAACACCAGTCTGGTGACAGTGAAATCCACCCGCAGCACACTGGGTTTACAGGTGATGACACTGCGCAAAAACGGACGACTGCTATCCGCTAAAATTTTTGAGGACGGTGATGTGGAAAAGCCGGAACGCTACCGCAAATCCATTCCTGCTGCCGGAGCGTTTCCCACCGTGCGGGAGATGGAGGGGGAGCAGCTCAAACTGCCGGAATAAAAAAACGCCCCGATGCGATTGCGCCGGGGTGGGATTTTCCCCGGCATGCAAACGCGATACGCTGAGGTCACCATTCGATATTCTGTGCGGTATGCGTAAAGATATACCGTTGCACTATGGAAAAAAGCTTGCATTTTTTTGTGCACCGTGTTAAAATAGAGAAAGTTTATGGCGGCTGAGCAGGTTTTGTGCCTGTTTTCAGCATTTGCCGGTTATGCGGAGGTACCATTCATGTCTATTCCTGAGATTGTTCTTGGAATCGTTCTGATTCTTTCTTCACTTGCGATTATCGTTGTTGTCCTGTTGCAGGAAGGCCACGAAAAGGATTTGGGAGTTGTTACCGGCGGTGCAGATACATTTTTGAGCCAGAATAGTGCCCGGTCTATTGATACTTTCTTGGCGCGCTGGACAAAGATTATTGCGCTTGTTTTCTTTGCCTTGGTCATTGGCACTAACGTTTATATGTTTTTTGTGCACAAGTAAGGAATGAGCAGAGCCCCGCAAGGTGCGGGGCTCTTTTACGTTACCATGCAGATTATCAGCGAAAATGACGATGGAGGTCTAATATGGTCGAAGATATCAAAAACGGGATTCTGGATGCCCTTGGAAAAGCAGGAGAGTCACTTTCCTCACGCTTTCTCATGCGCAAACTGAGTGTGCCGGAAAAATATAAGGATACGTTTTACACGGCGCTTAATCAGCTGCGCAGTGAAAAGAAGGTCGGTGTGGACAGCCGCCACATGGTTAGCCTGCACACAGACGATTCTGTCAGAATTCCAGCAAAGATTATTTCCATGTCCCGCTGATTTGCCTTTGCCCGCCCGGATGACGGCGGCGAAGATATGTTCCTGCGTGCGGAAGATCTGCACAATGCTTTTCTGGGAGATTCCGTTGTCCTTGGAAACATCCGTCAGGGGCCGAAAGGTCCGAGTTGTGAAGTGCTGGAAATTACCGGACGTGCCACCACAGCGGTGAGCGGCACCATTGTGGATGAAGGTTACGGCGAGGAATTGCATCCGGATGCTGCCATTCGCTTTAATGTTAAGATTGATGATTACGCACACTGTGGAGCAAAACTCGGCGACAAGGTGCAGACGGAGATCACCCGCCTGCCACATTCTTCCCGCTTTATTGCAAAGGTTATCAAGCGTTATGGCCTGTCCGACTGTGCTTCTATCTGTGCGGATGCGATTATCGATGCAAATGGGGTGCACACGGAATTTCCGGAAGCTGCCCGCAAAGAAGCCAAGGCGATTGGTTCCAAGCCGATTACGGAACAGGACCTCGCCGGCAGAGAAGATTACCGGAGCTGGCCTATTTGTACTATCGACAGTGCCAGTGCGAGAGACCTTGACGATGCCATCAGTGTGGTTCGCACGGAAAATGGTTATCGGCTTGGCGTGCACATTGCGGATGTTTCCTATTATGTCCGTCCCGGCTCTGCACTGGATGACGAGGCAAAGCAGCGTGCAACTTCCGTTTACCTGCCGGACCGTGTGGTACCTATGCTGCCGGAAGAAATCAGCAACGGTGTCTGTTCTTTGAATGCCGGCACGGACAAGCTCACATTTTCCGGCATCATGGACTTAGATGCGCAGGGGAATATGCTGCACTATGAATTCCACAAATCAATTATTGACAGCAAAGTGCGCGGTGTTTACGATGAAGTCAACCAGATTTTTGACGGCAGTGCGGACGAAGCGCTTTTGAAAAAATACGCGCCGGTGTTGGAGAGTCTGACGGCTGGGCGGGAGCTTGCGGGCCTTCTTAAAAAGAAAGCCTATGCGAACGGCAACTTTGATATTGACAGTTCCGAGTCAGAGTTTGTGCTGGATGAAAATAATCGCTGCATCGATGTTCTTCCACGGCACAGCGGCCCCTCCGAGCAGATGATTGAGCAGCTGATGATTGCGGCGAATCAGGCGGCGGCAAAGTTTGGTAAAGAGAAGAAGCTGCCGTTTGTCTATCGTGTGCATGAGAATCCGGACCCGGACCGTGTGGATTCCCTGAAAGACCTGTTGGTTGCTATTGGCTTGAACCCGACGTGTCTTTCTCATACAGCGGATGTCACGGCGAAAAACTTTGCTCAGGTAATGGAGCAGGCGGCTGGTACACCAAAGGAAAAAGTGGTTTCTCATCAGTTGCTGCGCACCATGGCAAAGGCACGCTATGACACCAAACCGCTGGGACATTTTGGTCTGGCGCTGGAGGATTACTGCCACTTCACTTCACCAATCCGCCGCTATCCGGATACTTCAATTCATCGTATTATGAGTGCCTACCTGTCTGGGGAGAGCAAAGAGATAATCGACCGGAAATATACGGAATTTGCTGCAGAGTCCGCAAAGCATTCCAGCGAGCGTGAAATCTGTGCAATGAATTCCGAGCGCAGTGCAGACGACTGTTTTTCCGCGGAATATATGGCACAGCATTTGGGTGAAGAATATGAAGGCATTATCAGCGGTGTAACGATGCGCGGTGTCTTTGTGCAGCTTGCGAATACAGTGGAAGGTTTTGTCCCCGTGGCGGCTTTCACGGACAAGAACTTTGAATTTGACGGTCAGGTTTCTCAGGTGGATTCCGCTACCAGAGAGCACTTGACCATCGGCGATACCATGCGGGTGAAAAGCGTTGCCGCGGATGTTTCCAGCGGGCGAATCGATTTTGCTCCTGCCGGTTATGACCTGTAAAGAGTTATAATTTGTCCCTCATCCCCATATACCTGTTAACAAAGGGGGTGAGGGACCATTCTGTTTGCAGTAGTTATTCTGGCATCGTTCCTTCTTTGTGCAGCTTTGTTGGCTGCCGGAAAAAGCAAAAGACCATTTGTCGGAGCTGCCGGTAGTGTCATTGCCGGGTTGGCAGCACTGTTGGCAGTCAATCTGACGGGTGCGTTCACCGGGGTGATGCTGCCCATCAGCCCACTCTCTGTTGGCACTTCAGCTTTTCTCGGCATTCCCGGTGTAACGGCGATGCTGCTGCTGAACCTTGTCCTGTAATTGTGTAGAACTTAAAATGCCCTGTCCGCTTTTCATTGAGCGGGCAGGGCATTCTAATATAAAGTATAAAGAAAATCATTTTGATTCTTTCAGCAGATTCACAGCCATTTCGCGGTCATTTGTCAACATGGCCAACAGCATTTGATAAATTTTTTCCGGTGATTCCTGAAAGTTATGCTTAATCAGTTTTGCCTGCCGCATATCCGGCACGGTCAGGGTGAAGGACATTAGGTCTTCCTTGCCGCCGGAAATGTGGCACTGAACACAGTAACCAGAGGGGGATTTTTCAATTTCGACGATATTTTCCTTTTCCCGCCGCGCCTGTGCCTGCAGCCCAAGGGCCGCACGCACAGCTTTGTCACGCACACTCAGCGGCAGGGCGGTGTCAAGCTGGTCTGCAATGGCACGCGCCTGCGGACTGGCTGTATAGCAATCGGTCTGAAGAATAAGGTTGCCGTTTTCGGTCAGCTCCTGCAGAGCATCGGTCAGTTCAAAATAATTTGCCAGCCCAAGTCCTTGCACGCTCTGCAGGATGTCATCACGGGACAGGGAGCCATTCACACTGGAAAGCAGATAGCAGAGAAGAATTCGGATTTCGTCCTTTGTGCGCAGACCGCCTGGTTCAACACCCGCAGTAAAAGCGTCATAAGCCATTGTATTACACACCTCCATTGCACTTCATTTTAGCACAAAAGCAATAGAAAGTGCAATGAAAGCCGAAAAAGTCAACATTCCGGATGCTTGCTTTTTTGTTTATGAACATATTGGAAAAGCAGGGACAAAAAATCTTTTTGTGAATTTTTGTCAGCAAGCCGAAAAAGTGCCACAAGCTGACGTTCCTCGGGCTGCAGGTCATAAACGTGAGAAAGATTATGGTCAAAATCTGTGAAAGAGAGGGAATCCGGGTCACAGACGATTGGCTGATTTGCCTCATTGTCCAGCAGAGAATTGACTGTGACATTGAAAATTGCTGCCAGCTTTTTTAGTGTGCTCAAAGGCGGTGTGGTGCGGTTTGTTTCATAGTAAGCGTAAGTGGAACGGTCAATGCCAAGCAGCCGGCCGATTTCTCTTTGCGTGTAACCGTTTTTAATACGCAGAGTCTGAAGCTGCTTTCCGAGATGAAGCGCAGATTCCATTTTGTCATCACCTCCGTTAGGGCTATCATGAAGAAAATCGCATAATCACTCACTGTAAATAGTATGACCAGATGAGCTAAAAAAGCATGAAATTGTGAAAATGATTCACTTACTTACAATAAAATGAGGATTCCAAGGTGAATTGCAACAGAATGCTTGCTTTTTTGTGAAGTAACTGGTATAATACTCATTGTGTGCGAGTGCGCACATGAATCTAATTGTTTAATTTCACACGCTGTGCTTGTGCTGGCAGGTGTCCCAAAAGGATGGCCGGCACGGAAAGCACAGCGGAGGAAAAACCAAGGAGGAAACATTATGTCAGTTGTATCCATGAAACAGCTTCTTGAGGCTGGTGTCCATTTTGGTCACCAGACACGCCGCTGGAATCCAAAGATGAAGCAGTATATCTTCACAGAGCGCAATGGTATTTATATCATTGATCTGCAGAAGACAGTCCGTAAGCTGGAAGAAGCCTATAATTTCGTCCGTAATCTCTCCGCTGACGGCAAGAGTGTTCTGTTTGTCGGCACAAAGAAGCAGGCTCAGGATTCCATCCGCGAAGAAGCAGAGCGCGCCGGTGCTTATTATGTGAATGCACGTTGGTTGGGCGGTATGCTTACCAACTTCCGCACAATTCGCCGCCGCATCGACCGTCTCAAACAGCTTCAGACCATGAAGGAAGACGGCACTTTTGATCTGCTGCCGAAGAAGGAAGTTGTCAAGCTCAATCTTGAGATTGAAAAGCTTGAGAAATTCATGGGCGGCATCAAAGACATGAAGACTCTGCCGGGCGCACTGTTCATCGTTGACCCGCGCAAAGAGCACATTGCTGTTACCGAGGCACGCAAACTGCATATCCCGATTATCGCAATCGTTGATACGAACTGTGACCCGGATGAGATCGACTATGTCATTCCGGGCAATGATGATGCTATCCGTGCAGTTCGCCTGATTTCTGCAACGATGGCAAATGCTATTCTGGAGGGTCATGAGGGCCAGCAGGGTGCTGCCGAGGGCGCAGAAGCAGACAAAGCTGCAGAAAAGGCCGAAGGCTGAAATTGAGTTTTACTTTTTGAAATAATCAATCGGAGGATAAAAATAAATGGCTTTTACAGCAAAAGACGTGAAAGAACTGCGTGAGAAAACTGGTTGCGGCATGATGGACTGCAAAAAGGCTCTTACTGCTTCCGATGGCGATATGGAGAAAGCACTGGATTTCCTGCGCGAAAAGGGACTGGCTGCTGCCACTAAGAAAGCAGGCCGCATTGCTGCTGAAGGTGTTGCTTATGCGGAAATCAGTGCAGACGGCAAAGTTGGTGTGGCAATCGAAGTCAATGCAGAAACAGATTTCGTTGCAGAGAACGCTCAGTTCAAAGACTTTGTCAAGACTTGTGCAGACACTGTTTTGGAGCAGAATCCTGCTGATGTTGAGGCTCTGCTGCAGTGCAAAGCTTCCGGCACTGACAAAACAGTAGATGCTCTGCTGAAAGAGAAGATTCAGACGATCGGTGAGAATATCAAGATTCGCCGCTTTGAGCGCATCGAGGGTCATGTCGCTTCTTATATCCATGCAGGCGGCAAGATTTGCACACTGGTCAACTTTGATACGACAGATGAAATCGCCGCAAAGCCGGAGTTCTCAGAGATGGGCAAAAATGTCGGTATGCAGGTCGCTGCTATGAGTCCTGAATATCTGGATGATGCTCATGTTCCGGCGGAAGTGGTTGAGCGTGAAAAGAAGATTGCATCTGAGCAGGCTGCAGCTTCCGGAAAACCGGCGAATGTCATCGAAAAGATGGTCGTTGGCAAGGTTAAAAAGACACTCAAGGAAATTTGCTTAGTCGATCAGGAATATGTCAAGGAAGGCAAGCAGTCCGTTGGACAGTATATTGATTCCGTCGGTAAGACACTTGGCGGCAAGATTACTGCAACTGGCTTTATCCGTTTTGTTAAGGGCGAGGGTCTTGAGAAGCGTCAGGATAATTTTGCAGAAGAAATCGCAAATATGGTGAAGTAATCTCGTTTCGGGATTGCCTTTTCCGTTTCAGCACTCAGCTTGCAATTTGATGCAGGCTGAGTGCTTTTTTATATTTTTATTGGAAGCACAACTCGATATGAACGATAGGGAAAGGCTAATTGTGAAAGGAATCAGACAGACGCTGAAACCAAGAATTGGGATGCAGTGAATAATGAATCAGCCATTCCGGCGCGATCCTTTCCATGACGACCTGTGGAATTTTATAATCGGAAGGACTTCTTTGCTCCCGAAGGTCAGATTCTATTTCCTCAAAATGTCGCTGGGTGCATTCTTCATTGGTAACGATTTTTCTGCGGTTTAATGCAGTTGTGTAATGCTCAATGCAGTACATATAATCTGCCCAAACATCATATTCTGTCAGCCAAAGACAATTTGCCGGAACTTCCAGTGTCAGTAGAACGCTGCTGCTGATTTTCCCATTGGTACAGCTTTTGTGGCCTTTCAGATAACCAAATACAGGGGCAGTGCAATGCAAACCCAGCAAATGAATCAGCCCTTGGTAGGCAATATTGAAGCCGAGATTTTTGCGGGCATAATAGGTCTTTCCTGAACGCAGAATCTGCAGGACTGCACTGGATTGGTAGGTCTTAACAATCAATGGGAACTCCTCTTTCTTTGGTTGAAATTTTTTTGGCAGTGGCCCAGTCATATAAAAAAGTATCTGCCTGCCCAACAGCAAGCGGCTTGATAAGATATTGTTTGAGCAAAGCATCGTTATCAAAGCCAGTTTCATGGTAATAAGCTTCGGCCACAGCGCCGGCAATACATCCGACCGTGTCTGTATCGCATAGGCAGCTAAAAACATTCCGGATGCAGCTTTCAAAGTCAGTACTTTCTAAAAAGCAGGTGAAAGCCAGCGGCATGGTTTCCTGACAGGTTAAGCGGATGCGGCTGAATGGGCGGCGTGCAGCCAGTGGAATCATCAGAAAGTAACCATAGCGCTTTTCAATCGTGCGGCGAATTTCTTTTTTGCTGAAACCGCTGCGTGCCAGAAAAACACCTGCAGCTGCAGCCTTAGCACCAATGATTCCTTCTGGGTGGTTGTGTGTGCAGCGTGCACTTTTTGCAGCTTCCTGTTCCACTTGTTCCAGCGTATCAAAATACTCGCCAATGACACCGGCACGCATAGCGGAACCATTGCCACAGCTTTGATAAGGCCGCCGGGTGCCAGAAGTGAGCCATTCCTGAAACATGGAGCCATATCCGGCATGCGGATATCGGCGGCCAAAAGAGCGGTAGGCACTTTCGTAACTGCATTCAGTCAAAATGGCATATTTGGTGGCGATAGACATCACGGTGTCATCTGTATACCGGCAATTTGGAGCAAAAAGTGCTTCTGTGCGCCAATTAAATCCCTTTGGCCGGCTGAATTCAAAACGGGAACCGGCAATATCGCCGAGAATTGACCCAAACATTGGTCTGCCTCCCACCTAAAAAGAACGATTACTGGTGTCATGTTTATCTAGTATAGCTGTTTTTTCTTTATATGAAAAGATAGTTTTGAAAAACAGACAAAAAAAAACAGCGGGGAGTCGAAACCCACCGCCGTCTATTTTGCTTAGCTCAGATAGCCTGAACATTTGCAGCACGGAACTTGCTGCTGTTCTTCGGGTCAGGCTCGACATCATAAGTGACCTTCTGGCCCTCAGCCAGGGTTTTAAAGCCCTCGCCGAGAATGCTGGAGAAGTGCACGAATACATCGCCGCTGCCGTCATCATTGGAGATGAAACCGTAGCCCTTAGCTTCGTTGAACCATTTTACTGTACCAGTGTTTGCACCCATCGTAGGTACCTCCTTGAAAAAATTGAACATGATTAAAACTGCGTGGTATTTCGCTGCAAAGAAAAAAACACATGAACCGTAAATCAAAAACGAACTTTGATCTACAATACATGTGAATCAAATCGTGCTTTAAAATACTATCCATACTATATCACGGGTCCTTGTGTTTGTAAAGCTTTTTTAAAAAAAAGTTAAAAGAATTTGCCGACATAAATTTTCAAATTTCTCACAGAAAAGAGTTGACAAAGTATATTCACTATGATATTATATATAAGTCGTCGGCAGCAATGAAGGACGATAGAAATTAAATATGCGAGAGTGGCGGAATTGGCAGACGCGCATGGTTCAGGTCCATGTGAAAGCAATTTCATGAGGGTTCAAGTCCCTCCCCTCGCACCATGGTAAAAACCGTGTAGGGCGCATTCCTATGCGGTTTATTTTTTATACGCATTCGTGCTTGTTGTCTGATTTGTTGTCTGGCTTGTTTCTGACATCATTTTTGAGAAGTGAATGTTTGCATTATTTTTTACTTCTGCGGTCTTTTCTGCGAGTGCATATCTGTATACTCGCTTTAAGACAAAGTCACTTTTCCAACCACCGAGTTGCATTATATACTGGTCGGGCACATTGAGCGCGTGCATAACAGCCGCGAAGCAGTGCCGCAGACTGTGCATCGTGTACGCAGGCATTCCATGAGACCGCTCCATTTTTTCAAAATAATACAGGACTTGGTCTGGCTTAGTCGGGAACAGCCATCCATTAGGACGACTTTTCTTCCACTTTTCTACTTGTTCTTCGAGATATTTTGGCATTTGAACATGGCGAGTGGCAGCATCAGACTTTCCAAACGGGTTATACACTAAATGATTGTCTTTGTTTGGTATTCGTGCACCGTGAATAAACACGTCATTTCCATGCACGTCTGCTGCTGTGAGCGCGGCAATCTCTGACTGCCTTAAACTACACGTCAAAGCTAAAAGCGCCTGACACTCGATTCTAGGGCATTCTCGCAGATATGCACAAATGGCTTTGGCTTCGGTCTCTGTAGGCACTGGAATGCCAACATATTGCTTTGGCGGCAATGACACAGCATCCGTGTGAATGCGGAAATGCTTTAGCACAGCCGATACAAAGCCATTTTGATTATGCACGGATTTACTGCTGTACTTCTTTGTATTTACATTGATTTGCCGCTGTATTAAGTCGCCGGACACAATATTTTTGATGGGCTTGTCAATGAGCATAGAAAGTGCATTATTCAAAATGCAGTAATATCCGCGGATAGTGGACGGTGATAGAATATTGCTTTTACTGCTTATATATTCATTGGCAGCATCTTTGAACGTCATATCTCCGTTGGCCATATCCCGCTTTTGACTTTTGGCTTTTTCCTCATACTGTGCTGCTTCCAGCACTACATCTTGCCTGCATAAGCCAGAAAACCGCTTATATACTTTCTTCTCATTGCTGTCTTTCCCTCCATACGCGAGAGTTGTATACAACCCTGTCTTTGTTTTTTTTATTTTCGTCATTGTGTTCTCTACTCCTTTTTTAGGGCATAAAAAAACCAGCCCTATTGACTGTGCAGCCGGAAAGAGTTACAATATTTTTGCTACAAAACATTGTGCTGGCATACCCGGCAATTTATGTTAACCGTCCTTTCTGCGCCAACAGATGGGACGGATTTTTTTCGTTTTTAACGGCAAAAGAGTTATTTTTTTGTGGCTTCAATGTTTCTGTACTCTATAGTCAGTTTTGGCACACTTCTTGAATTTCCCATTATTGTGGTATATGTTTGTAATCCATCCATAACGCCGTATAACGTGACTTTATCGTTTTCCAGAATTCTTTCTTCATTATCGTTTTTAGGGCTGTATAAAGCATACAGAGAGCCATCTAATGTATTACTTGAATTGGTGCTCATTTCAAGAAGCAACATTTCGGTTCCATTTCCAACGTCTTGAATCTGGTTGACTTTGGCTGTCAAC
>JAKVJJ010000023.1 GCA_022487055.1 Oscillospiraceae bacterium | reverse complement strand
AGCAAACCTTCTTTCTCTACATCAAAATTTATCCACAGGCTGAGTGCAAGAAAAACAGGCGAGTGGCTTTACCCAACTCACCTGCATCCATTGATTCTATCAAATTTATCAGCCGTTATTACCGATTGACAGTGCTTTCATAGCTGTTGCCTTCAGCACATTCAGAGCAGTCAGGTTAGCGGAATAAGCATTAGAGGCTGCCAGCAAATCAACGCGTTCCTCGGTAGTATCCACATTTGGATACATGACATACCCCTCAGCATTTGCATTTGGGCTGTCCGGGTCATAAACCGGCTTAAAGTCACGGTTGCTTTCCACAACCTTCTTTACCCGGACACCGCCGCTTTTGCTGGTGTCCGCTGTATTCTGTGCATCTTGCAGTGTCTGCTGAAAAGACAGCGGGCGCTCTTCAAAAACAAGTTGCTTCCTGCGGTAAGGCTCAGCACCCTTTTCTGCAGGCACATTTGCATTGGAAATATTCTGCATAATTGTATTCATGCGGTAGCGCTCTGCAGTTAATGCACTGCCGGAAATATCCATAGAACCCAGAAAAGCCATTTTAACACCGCCTTACTTAAAGGAATTAGTCATAACGTATTTCATGTTACTGAATTGCGCATTCATTTTACTTGTCAAATAGGAATACTGGACATAGCCTTTATAAAGTTCCAAACTTTGTGCATCCGTGTCCACATTGTTGCCGTCCAAGCGGTTGTCAGTGTTGTCCTCAGTTTCGGTGCTGGTTTGAAAAGCATACGGGCCAGTAGTTGTGCTGCTTCCATTCATATTGGAGCCAAGCACATCTTCAAATTTTACATTCTTGCATTTATAGTTCGGTGTTTCCACATTTGAAAGGTTCTGAAGAATGGCTTTTTGCTGCAGCCAGGAAGCATTCATACTGCCTTCCAATGCATGGAAAACCTTTGAATCAAACAATGAAAAATCCCTCCTTCATGGGCAATCACAGATTAAGCCTGTGAAGCGGTTGTTTCGCTGCCGCTGCGGGACATCTTGTCAGCTTTTTCATAGGTGCTCTGCAGGTCAGCAATCATCGGAATGATTTCCTCCAGCGGTGCAGAGTCTTTATTGACATATGATGCCATGATTTGACTAATAAAATAATCATACAACATATTCAGATTGTTTGCAACGTCATATTTGAAATTTAAAGTGGATTTCAAATAATTCAGTATTGCTTCAGCCTTTTTCAGCGAAGCATCGATTTCTTTATAGAGATGGACGTCTTTTTTTTCCATTTTGAGTTTGGAAGAGGTCAGTTCCTGAATGATTTTATCATAGAGTTTCGAGAGCATTTCACCGCGCGTCATGGTCATAACGGAATTTTTCTGATATACCTGATAAGGATTAAATGGCATATTGACACCTCAATTCAAAATTCTTCAGGAGGAAAACTGAGAAGTAAGCCAGCTTGACTGGGTATTGAAATTGGAGAGGGCAGTTTCCATCGCATTGAATTTGTTCCAGTAACGTGTGCGCTCATCATTATATTGTTCTTTTAGGTCAGAAATCTTGTCATTGATGTTTTTGATTTGGTCATACAAATCATTGTTTTTGCTGGACCATGATTTATTGCTGACACCAGCTAACTGAACCAAAGAGCCGGGGCTTACTATGCTCACTTTTGCGGCAGAATCGCAGATATCGCTGAGCTGACGCGCCACACCTTTTTGGCTGTCCGTAAAGAGATTGACAACAGACTGCGGGTCTGCATTAAAAGCTGTGCGGAAAGCACTTTCATCAAAAGTCAAAGTACCTGTTGCCTTGCTGTCAGAATCAAAAGATTCTGTTTCAATGCCAATATCATATAAGGCATATTGAGAATTAGAAGGCTTGGTGTACAGGGCACTGCGCATACTGCTCAGATAAGTGAGAACTGTGTCATCCCCGTTGAGCAGACCTTCCTGTGCCTTTGTGGTCCATGAAGTTATTTCGCTGTCCTTCATCTGATCTTTTTGCTCATCGGTCAGGGGAGGATAGTCTTTGTAGGTGCGGTCAGCGTCTGTGTAACCGCGCAGACCGGTCACCAATTTATTGTAGTCGTCCACAAAGGATTTGACGGTTTTTACAATAGAGTCCACATCGCGGGAAGTGGAAATTGTTGCGGGAGTGCCTGCTGCCGTTTCTTTTATCAGTTCAAAGTTCACGCCATTTAAAGCAAAGTTATTGCTGCTGCGGGTGACATCCGTAGTAATGCCGTTCATCGTGACGGTTGCTTTTGCATCCTGACCAGTAATATTAGTATAACCATGCGAACCATCCGAATAATTCTGCATATCCGTCGGTATCGTCGGTATCGGTGGATTAGTGCTGTTAAACAACTTATGCAGCAGTCCGTCGTCACTTTGAATATTGATATGATAACCGCTGCCGGAAGAAGTGGCGGCCATCTGAAAAGTATCGGACAAAGAGGAATAGGTCATCTTGACACCGGCAGTGCTGCTATTTACTGTGTCCAAGACATTCTGCAGGGAATCCGTTGCACCGAAGCTAAAATCATGACCATTGATATTAAACGTGGTGCGGGGATTGGTATCGAAACTTAAAATAGTGGAAAGTTTGGAGTCGAGAGAAAGACGGTTGCTGGTACCGGGGGTAATGCCAATTTTATGAGCGTCGACTCCGGTAATGGTGAACTGAGAAGAAGTGTCGGAAGTAGAGAGCTTAAATGTGTTGGTTGTTGCACTCGTTGCTGGGTCCGTAATGTTTGGAGTAATGTAGCTGCCGAATGCATTGGAAAAGCCTTGCTTAAGAGCCTTTTCAACTGAATCCAAATTAATGGAAGCATTGCCGTTTTCGTCCAATTTAACCTTTCCGTCAGCATCCAAATCAGCTTTTGGGTCAACAGAAATCTCTTTTGTAATACCATTTAAAGTGACGTTAAATGTGCAGCTGGATTGAAAGTTGGGTTCAGCAGTGCCGGTCAAGACCTGTCCGGTAGGGGGAGTACTGGGGGTACTGGGGGCACTGGAAGTGACACCTGCTGACAAGCCGAGAGTAGCCAGCGCATTTGGGCTGCCGCTGACAACTTGAATAGCAGTACTGCTATCCTTAGTTGTGAAAGCAAGCTTATTATCACTGGTGAAACTTGCTGTAGCGCTGCCGATTAATTGGTCGTTGAGCCGATTCAACAGGTCCTCTTTGCTGGACACGCCGGCAAGATCAATGGAAATGTTATTACTGCCAACCTTTAACTTGACCACGCGGGCAGTAAATTTAGAAACATCCAAAGTGCCACTCACAGCTGTGTCTGAGCTGAGCTTTGCTGTGCCGGAAAGCGTTGACGCAGAAGCTAAATGGTCAACAGCAACACTGATGTCTCCTGTACTGGCCTCTGGAGAAGCACCACTGACTCTTACACAGTCTGAGCCGCTGGTTACGGTTGACACCATGGAATTGAAGAAATCAGCATTGGACAGATTTGTTTTCAAACTGGAATCAAACGCATTGTCCAGATACTTACCCTTAAATTCATTAATGGTGGAAATGACATTGCGGTACATATCCTGTTTCCATTCGAGCACCTGCTTTGTCTGGTTTTGTTTATCAATTTTTGTCTGTGTTCCGGAAAGCAGCTTCTTTACCATGGAATCTGTGTCCATGCCGGAAACCATACCGGAAAAGCCATTGTTGCTGTAGCTTTTTGTTCCAACACTATAGGTACTGGAAGTTGTTATATCGCTCATAAGTCATTCTCCTTTGCATCCGTTCAAAGAACATAACCGATTTTCTATACCCTTAATCCTATTATCGCAGCCTTTGCAGCTAATTGAAACGATTTCCCAGAAAAAACTGTCAATTTGTCATGCGGCAGCACCTATGCTTTTCCGAAACCTGAATTTCGCAGTTCTGCCGGACTTTCGAGATGCGCAGAGCGATAATATCGGCTGGCAGTGGATGCGGAACTTCTTTTGGATTCTTCCAGCTTTTTCAGCAGACGGCTGCGTTCTTTTAGCATCCGTTTTTTCACCACCACATCGCGCTGCTGAATCTGGCAAAGAACGCCGCGCACTTTCATAGCAGCATTGTAAACCTGCTGATTTTCCGGTGACAGCTCTGAAAAATTGCAGCGGTTATGAGAGGCTTTGGCAGCTTCTGGTGACTGCTCATACAGGGGACGAAGCTGTTCATCGAGTTTTTCAATTTCTGCCTGCAGTTTCATGCGTTCGTCCATGTCAGCAGCAAGTGCGTCAGCAGGTTCCTGACACATTTTTTCGGTGATTTGAAAGAAACGGCAGAAAAGGCTGTATTTTTGTTCTAAGATGTGAGTAATTTTGTCAGTCTGCATAGCATAACCTCCATTGCAAAACTCTAAGTCGAAATTACGGAATATCCCTATTCAAAAGCTGGAACTTGTATTATAATAAAAAGGGTTGGTATGGTGAAAATCATACCAAATCAGAGGGGGACTTTATATCATGCACGAAACGAAAGGAAGGCGCGGATTTCCCGCTGTCCTGAAAGATATGAGTGGCAAACAGCTGGCACAGGGAGCAGCAACGGTTTATGCGGAAAATCGGTCGATTGATTTTACCGGTGACTTTGTGCCGATGTACCGCATGGGAACCCAACTGCAGATTGCGAGAATCTTTGAGGGAAAAGAAATTCATCTTTTTATCGGCACAGTCTTTATTTCGGATAAAAACCTGCTGCGGTTGGTGTCTATCACAGACCGGCTGCTGCCCGGTTCGGAGGATGTCTATTTTTCTGAAACCAAGATACCGGCTGTGCTGCGGTTGGTTCAGCGGCACAAGGAACTGGTGCCAAAGAAAAGGCATTTTTCGCTGTTTCACCACAAAGAGGTGCCTGTGCCGGAAACAACACCACAGATCCATTCCATCACGGTAAGCGCACTTTCCGGCAGGCAGCTTGAGTTCACAGTGAATCAAATTTTTGATATTGGCGACCAGTTTGTGGTGACGCTTCAGCTTGCGGATAAAGAGTTAAAAGAACTGCCGCTTTATATTAGTCAGGCATTTGCTTTTGGCAAGGGTTGTATGTATCGCTGCACATTTGACAAAATGGAAGCTGACAAACGTACAGAATTGGATACACTTGTACGCAGCATGAATCAGCAGGAGAACAGCTTTTTCCCAGACAACGATCCTGCTTCTCAGCCCTGAGTGCTGAATTCTGAAATTGCCCGGCGCAGGTCTGCCGAGGAAATCTTTGCGGCTGCCTGCCGGTTGTGCTGCATGGTCTGCACCAACTCTTTGCGCAGAATGCGGCAGCTTTTGGGTGCCTGAATGCCAAGATGCGCCTGCCCAGGTGTGATTTCTGTTATAATGATTTCAATAGGGCCGTCTGCAGTTTCGATAATCAAAGATTCATTTGGTCTGCGGGAAAGGATCAGCATGATTCGGCCTCCTTACGCGTTCCTTTTTTCAGCGGGCAGCGAATCGGGTAGTCCGCATCCAGAATGACCTGCGCAGCCTGATGATTGTCTTGATTAATAAGAATCGGGCTTTTCAGGTTGATAGTAGCATCAGAAAAACTTTCCGGAATGACTGTCATGCACCAGCATTCGCACTGACTGTTTCCGGTTACTAAGCAGGAGCTTTCTGGAATGGCAGCTTTGTAGCCGCTGTCAACGATGTCTGGGTTGGTCAAAATGAAGCATAATTCCGGTTCATCCAGGGATTGCAGCCATGCAAACTGCGCTCCGATGTCTTTGTCACAAAGCAGCAGAAAGCTACGATATTGGTTAAAACCATAAATCGGTTCTATAAAGTGGATAATATCATTTTCTTGATAAGTAACTGTTCCAAAATCTCTTGTCAATGCTTCCATTGGTTTGACCTCCTAGAGTTTATCCTGCCGGGAGAATCGGAATTGCTTGTCCGATTCGTCAATATTATACATCTTTCTTTGTCAAATCACAATTTATCCTGTGGGCAATTCCAAAAAAGAGCAGCTTGAAAACATTCAGCTGCTCTTTTTCTATTTGGATTGATTTGGATTTGCAGACGGGGGGAAATAATTGAACCCGCCCAGATAACGAATTTCCACACGCGGCTGTTGCGTGATTCTAAATGTAACAGAACCCGGAACGTAGTCATATTTGACATCTGGCATACGCCAAGTATAAGAACACTGGGAGGGCTGATACTCCATATCAACCTGTGCGGGCGTCCATGAAATTTCTGTACCGCCGTTTGGCAGGAACACGGTGTAATAGGATGGCTGTTCGGCCATCTTTTGCCTGATAATATCGCCGATAGAAACATTCCGCTCGATGTGCGAGAGCTGTTCTCCCACATCGACATACTCCTGTGTCAGTTCGGCAATATGTTCTTCACCTTTTTCTGCAGCGCTGCGGGCAAAATCAGTTGCATTCAGCATATGGAAGGCCTTGCGCATATTGTAGGCATCCATGTATATTTTAGATGGGGTTGTGTGCTGTGTGAGTTTCGCATCCTGCTTTTCAACTTGACCAACCGGCGCATCAGCAGCATGATTCATTTCCAAGTGCGCCCGCTCGGAATGCAATTCATATTTTAAGGGAGTTGTATGGATTTCAAGAAGTTGTTGCATGGCAATGACCTTCTGTCCTTTCTGCAAAACGCATATCCGGTTTTGCTCATTTCACATTGTAAGATTATTTCAAAAAGTCCATTAAAGAAGTTGGAATGATAGAGCTTCCCATCCGGTAAAGCGCATTGGTAATGGACACATCGGTGGCTTCTTCTGTGGAAGCTTTTGCGGTATCCGTACCGACCAATGAACTCATCCGCTGATTCAGCATATCCGCTGTACTGTTCAGACGGTCAGAAAGTGTGCCGAGAAAGTTTGCCTTTGCGCCGACTTGTGTGCGCTGTGTCATAAAGGATTTGCTCATGTCCTGAAGCTTTTTCCCTAATTCTGACAGATGAGTGCCTTCCGCAGAGGAAGGCACACCTGGGGAGCTTTTCAGTGTTGTGGTAAGGTCATTGATGACATTAAAGATATTGTTGGTTTGACCATCCTTATCTTTTCCGAAGCCAAGCATATCCGGTCCGGAATAAGTGACATCAAAGCCACTGGAAGGGTCCACATTCGGACCGCTCATGCGCAGACCAAGTCCAATGTCCATATAAACTTTTTCATTCATCGGAACATCTGTTACCTGACCGCCATTCTTTGCATCCTTATAATAATAAGAACCGTCATCTCTCTGCTGAATCTGGTCGACTGGAACATGATTATAGAGCAGTTCACCTGTTTTGGCATCCTGCGTGAAAGGAGCGGTATAGTTATTGGAACCACCGAATAAGTACTGATTGTCATACTGAGTATTCAGTAGCTGCAGAACCTGTGACTGAGCACTTTCAGATGCCTGCGCATAAACACCGCGCTCAGGAGCGGAAGTATCGGAAACTGCCTTGTTAATCATTGTTCCGAGATTGGTGAAAATTCCATAGATGCTGTCCATGGTCGTGTCCACAGTATCCAACTTATCCTTTATACTGTCCACATTGTCTTTGTAGATATTGGTCTTGTACATTTCGGCTTTTGTCCGCATATTCTTCATGCCGTTCGATACATTATCAGAAATTTTGCGGAAGCGATAACCGGACTGAACTTGTCCCATTGTGTTCTGCTGATTATACAGCGCATTGTTCAGGTAGCGCAGATAATTACGAGTGGATGCACGGTTTGTCACACGCATACTCATTTTTATTCATTTCCTCTCAATCAAATTCACAGATTAAAGGCCTACAGTGCCAGTACCGTTAATCAGTTTATCCAGCATTTGGTCCAGCACTGTCATCAGACGTGCCGCAGCATTGTAAGATTTTTGATAAGTCAACATGTTGGTTGTTTCCTCATCCATCTGCACACCGGAAGTTGCATCCCGCTTATCCATCAGGTTGTTTGACAGAGCAGAGGAAACGTCTTTCAAGTTACCATAGTAAGCAGTATCAGTACCAACTTTTGAAGTATAATCCATCAGGTAATCTTCAAAGGAACCGGTGAAAGTTTCACCGAAGGAGGTGAAATTATTATTATCCTTGGTAATGGCCTGCTGTAGTTCCTTTGCATAGGAAGCATTGGTCTTGCTGCCAGGATTGCTGAAGAAATAGTTCGCCTTGCCGACGGCCCATTCCTTGTCGATGGTGATATTATCGGCTGTAACGATTGCGCTGCTGTCGGTTTCATAGTTGCCGTGCTCGTCACTCTTTTGTTTCAAATTGGATTTTTCTTCAGCGGAAAGGTGATTATAATCATTTGCACTGAGTGCCTGACCGGAATGCTGGGGATCCTCATAGACTTTTGCGGAAATCAGTTGTTTATAAACTAAGTTGCCGTTTTTATCATGAAGCTGATGAAATTTAGACTGCTCATCCGGTGTGTATTTGCTGAAGTCTTCCGCTTTCAGTGCATGGCCCGGATTCTTCGGGTCCTCAATGACCGGGATAATCTGATTGACTGTGCTTGCAAAAGTGCGGGCCATTGCATTCAGGCGTTCTTTATAATAAGGAATGCCCTGCAGAGGAGTGGAACCGTTCACCTGACCGGCATTTTTACCGCGGCCGTTCAGCACATCTGTGTAAGCTCTTAGCGCACCAGTAGAGAAATTCGCCAGAAGCGGCTCTTTTTGGGAATCTTCTGTCTGCGGAACATCTTTTTCTCCGCTGCCGGAATTCCAGAGGAGGGAAACAATTCCGGTTTGATTGTCCTCCTTGGAACGCAGCTTGTCAAAACTGCTGCCATTAACAGCAATATGTCCGCCCATTTCGACGGTAACAGAGCCGTCCGCTTCATAGGTGAGGTCGATATTTCCGTAACTCGCCAGATTATCAATCTGTAAGTTCCGCTGGTCCAGCAGGTCATTTGGTGTGTCCTTGTTGCCTTCTTTCAAAGCGTTGGCGGCGTCACTGCTAATTTCTTTGTTCAGGTCTGCTATTTTTTGCAGGGATGTATTCACATCTTCAATCGCCGAATCCATGTTATACTTCTGCTGCCCGGCAACACTATCCAAGTCACTGTTGATCTTTTGCAGAATCTGTGTGAAATTGGTGAAAGAACTCAGAACCAGATTTGCGTGCTCCGGAGAGGTAGGCTCATTGGCAGATGTATCCAGCGAAGAAAAAATGTCCTGCAGAGAAGTGGCAACCATATTGCCGCCTTCACTGATATCATTTGCATCACCAAGGGAACCTTCAATATCAGAGAGCATATCGGAAGTTTGAATGTAATAACTAGAGCTGGAATATTCATCGCGGAAACGCTTGTCAAGGAAAGCATCGCGCGTCTGTCCAATACCGGTCAATTCCACACCTGCGCCGGCAGTGTCTGTGCGTGACTGTGCCACACGCGCTGCATAAGTATCCGTAGCCACAGCGGCACTGTCGACTCTTTGGCGGGTATATCCGGCGGTATTGATATTGGCAATGTTGTGACCAACAATGTCAAGGGCTTTCTGATTCAAATTTAAAGCAGAGCGGGCAGTTTCGAATCCGATAAATGTAGGACGCAAGATGAACTCCTCCTTTAAAGGCTGCGGACTGTGACGGACTAAATTTTGATTTTTAGGGAAGAACCACTATTCCAGCCACTGTCTTGTGTTCCATCCGTATGATAAGTGGTGCGCTGTGCAGCCTGTGAGCGCTTTCCGGATGTGCCCTGCAGGAACTGAAGCGTAGCTTTGGCAAACTTATTGGCTTCTTCATTATAGAGCTTTAATTTTTGGGCGGTTTCCCGCAGTGACTGAAAACTTTTTTCCAGTCTGCTGCGTGCCCCCGGTTGTGCCTGCTGCAAAACTTGGGTGGCATTCATTCCGGAAAAACCGGCTTCTTTCTGAACCAGCAGACGGTGATTTTCCAGGTTCTCAAGCTGCATAATAACAGCTTGCTGGTCACTGACCATTTTTTCCATCATCTGCATATTTCCTGAAATTAGTGCTTTTTGTTTTTCCTGTTCCATAGGAATCATTTTGCTGAGCTGCTCAGTACAGCTATCCGTTGCAAGGACTAACTCATCAATTTTATCCATTTTTACGCCTCCACTGAGAATACAGCGCTGCGGCTGAGCATACTAGCGGCAATGTCCGATGATGAAACATGGTAAGTACCTGCCTGAATTTGTTCACGCAGTGCATGAAGCCTTTCTGGGGAAGCAGAAGGAATGGTGCCGGCCGCTGCAGTTGCCCGTGCAGCGGCCTGCTGCAGGGAACCCTCCGCGCTGATGCAGATACAGTCAGATGCGGTTGGAGCGGCAGACTCTTGTGCAGGCTGTTGATAGGCGGCTTTTGCGGCTGAATAGGTATTCTTTGTGTATGTCAGCCGACATACATTTTCCAATGAAGTGGGACCAATCATTGTTTAACAGCTCCTTTGCAAATTGAATTCAAAGGCTTTTCGGGGAAAACAAATGAGCGACAAAGCGATAAAAGAAGCACTGCTGCTCAAATTAAAGTCATTCCTTTAGATACTAAATTCATTATCGCGGCAATACTAAAAAAACTCAACGCTGATGAAACAAAAAAGTTCTTCAAATTTATAGGAGGAGTTCTTACTAATTTGGAATATATGACATGATATTTGGATGTCAGCAACAGAAAACGAAGAATGATACATCGACTTTTAAATATACAATGAATCAATTCCGTTGAAAATTCATGAAAGCGGTATTTTGTGTTGACTTAAAAGGATATATGTGGTATTATTTAGACCGAAATTGATAATATATCTAAAAAAAGTTCAAACTTCGACAAAATATAATCGCTTTAAATTAGTAAAATAAAAAGCAATTATATTGTGTAAAATGTCAAAAAGCGTTGAAAGCGCATTCAAGCTTATTTTTTTACAAGGAATAGACAAACTGCACATCTATTCATATCACGATGGAAATTATTTAGCAAATACTTCCGAAAGCATGAAGCCCAAACGATAAATATAATTCCTTCTTTTATCCCGATTTTATTCCTAATACTTGATTTATATATTGTGACGACTTATAATTAAAATAGAAAAATGTCGAATTAGCTGTGCTCATGTGGCAAAATAGCAATGAGGCGATACGATAAAACGATGTATCTATTTCACAAGCTTCTTCGGCAGGCCCCAATGGGGATAAAGGGCAGCGCAGTTTATCAGCTGTCTGCTAAAGAAGGGGTGTAATAATGGCTAAAGTTATCTGCTTCGCAAACCAGAAAGGCGGTGTGGGAAAGACTACCTCCACAAACGCGCTGGCAATGGGGCTGAAGCACAAGGGCTACCGTGTGCTGTGCATTGACTTTGACCCTCAGGGAAACCTCAGTTTCAGCATGAATGCCGACACGGAGGCACCCACGATTTATGATGTTGTCAAACGCAAAGTGAAATGCCGCTTTGCCATCAGGCACACGGATTTGATTGACATTATCCCTTCCAACCTGCTGCTGAGCAGTGTGGAAGTCGAGTTTACCGGCAAGGGACGTGAATTCCTGTTGCGGGATTGCATTAAGCAGGTCTCGCCAATGTATGATTATATCTTAATTGATTCTCCGCCGGAGCTTGGTGTGCTGACAGTCAATGCTTTTACAGCGGCGGATGTTGTCTTCGTTCCAGTGCAGACCGACATTTACAGCCTGCAGGGCATCACAAGACTTTTCGATACTTTGGAACATATCCGCAAAACGCTTAATGCAGGCCTTAAATTTGGCGGGATGATTCTTGTCCGCTACAACGCAAGAGAGGAGCTCAGCCGAACCGTACTGGCCACGGCGGAGATGGTTAGTCAGAGTCTGCATATTCCCCTGCTGAAAACGCATATCCGTTCCAGTGTGATGATTGCGAAAGCACAGGCTATGCAGCAAGATATGATTCGTCTTGCACCAAACAACCATGCGGTAATGGATTATATGCAATTAACTGAAGAACTTCTCAAGGGAGGGCTGTAAAGATGTCACAGTCCAAGAATGCATTGGATAAAGACCTGATGTTTCAAAAAATCATGCCGTCCACCAGCCGCAGCATCCAGCCTGACGAGGACAACGAAGCAGACACTAGCCTACATTCCCGCATTTTTGCACACAGTGATGAAATTGCTTCCGCCATGAACGGAATCCATGTCATCAATTTGATGGAAGAAGTGGTTATGCAGCACTTGGATGATACAATAACGAAATTCAACTGCTGCCGGTGTGACCAGTGTCGCAGTGATATTATTGCCATTACGCTGAATGAACTGCCGCCGAAATATGTTGTGGGAGAACGAGAGCATATCGAGGAACTGGTGAAGCAGGTGCCAACCAAAGAAATTCTGGCGGCACTTGTTCATGCGGTAATACAAGTTCGTTCTCATCCGCGTCATTAAATGATGAATTTTATACATTAAATCCTTTAATGCGTAAATTATAGCCAAAATATAGTAGACTTTTTCTAGAAAATATGGTATAATTCCAATAAAACTAAAGGATGCCACGCCGCTCGCAATGTTTTTAAGCGTGTAAACCTGAAATTTTTGAAAATTTTTCAAATTGTAGTTTACGATTCCCTGCGCAAGGGACATGATTGGATAATAAAATTAAAATATTTAAAATAAAAGTGAAAGCGGAGCTTAAACTCCGCTGAGTCCTTCAGAGACATGAGAGGATGTGTTTTAATTATGACATTTGCAAACATTACACCAATTCAGCCAATGAAATTCGGAACAGAAAAAGCACAAACCGTTAACCCCGTTTCAACAGGCGCAAGTATTCCTTTTTCAGACGTTCTGAAGGACGCTGTCGGCAGCTTGCAGCAGACGCAGCAGACTTCTGCACAGGATTCCTATAATCTTGCAACCGGTAACACAGACAACCTCGCACAGATTATGACTAACTCAGCGAAGGAAACGGCAGCGGTGCAGTTTACTACAGAATTATGCACCCGCGCGGTGAATGCCTACAAAGAGATTATGCAGATGCAGGTTTAAATCATTCGGCACTGGTCCCCGTTAAGACCTGAATTGCTTTAAGGCCATGAAAGGAAGAGTTAGCCGATGAGTGCAAGCGACAAGGATAACGAAACGCAGGAAATTCCCGCTCAGAAGGACACCCAACCGGGTACGCTGGGAAAGGACGCTCCTGCTGGCGGTAAGGCATCTGCTCCTGCCAAACCGGGAGATAAAAAGTCTAAGAAGGGAAAAAAGTCCTTATTTGGCGGACACAAAAGAGACAAAACAAATCAAGGAAATACCGGCAGCATTAATTTTAAAGAACCGGTTACCAAAATCAAGGCAGCTTGGACAGAACAATCCACCAAAAATAAAGTCGTAATTCTAGCGGTCATCGGTGCGATTGTGGCAGTGGCAATCATTTTAACCGTGGCTATGAATGCCAATGCTGACCGGTATGTTGTATTGTATCCGAGTCTGGAATCTTCTGAAATCAATGATGTTTACAGCGCTGTCAAAGAAAAAGGCGTCATGCCAAAAATTGAAAACGGAACTGTTATGGTACCAGCAGACCAGTATAACAGTCTATTGCTGGAACTTGCTTCGGAGGGTTATCCAAAATCCACACTTACTTATGATGTTTATACCAAAAATAATGGTATGACTGCTACGGAATCTGATAAAAAGACTTATCTGCTGTATCAGCTTCAGAACCGAATTCAAGATACCCTGAAAAGCATCAGCAATGTCAGCAATGCCAAGGTTACTCTGACACCGACAGATGACAGCCAATATGTGTGGCAACAGGCAAACAGTTCTGATAAGGCTTCTGCCAGTGTGCTAATGACGATGGAAGGCAATCATGAGCTGGCGCCGGCACAGGTCACAGCCATTAAGAATCTGGTTTCACACAGCCTGTCTAATCTGGCGGCAGACGATGTCTCTGTTGTAGATGCCAAGTCCGGACAGGAATTGAGCGGAAAAGATAGTTCCAGTTCAATGGAAACCAATGGCGTTACGGCATTGGAGTGCGAACAGCTTTATCAGAAAAAGCTGGAACAAAACGTGAAGAAACTTTTGCAGGCGCGTTATGGCAGCACGGGTGTTGCCGTATCCGCAAAGGTTACGCTTGATTTTGACAAGATGATGCAGGAAAAGAAAGACCTCACTCGTGCAGCCGATAGCAAAGACGCGGTGACGCATGAGCAGCACAGTTATTCCCTCAATGGACAGCAGCCCGGTGCTGCTTCCGGCATTGCTGGGGAGGAAAGTAACACGGATGTCCCCAAATATGTCAACAGCAAGAACCCGACTTCCAGTGCCGGAACTACCAATTATACATATTCTAAAGATATTGATTACGGTTACATAAAAACACAGATTGAAAAAGGCCAGCCGGATGTGAAGGCCGCTTCCATTTCGGTGCTGGTAAATGATACAAATATGGGTGCCAATAAGGCGGGACTAGTCGATTTGGTTTCCAAGAGCACCAATATCCCGGCCGCCAGCATTAGCGTCGACGCCATCAACCCAGGTGCGGCTCCGGCGGTATCTTCTCAGGCTTCTGGTGCAAATCAACTTACCACTCAGCAAATGCTGCTCCTGCTTGCAGTCATTGCGGCACTGTTCATTATTATTGTGGTGGTGCTGATGGCACGCTCTAAGCGCCGCGCAAAGGTGCAGGCTGAGAAGATAGCCGCTCAGGCAGTGGATGAGGCGGCCAGCAGCACTGATAAAATGCGCAGCGAGCTGGAAGCTTATAAACATCAGCTTGAGGACAATGCAAGGGCAAAAGTCAACGAGAAAGACCAGATTGCCGCGGATGAGGTGCGTGACTTTGCCAAGCAGAATCCACAGATTACAGCTGAACTTCTTCGTTCATGGCTGAAGGGGGATGGGCAGTAATGGCATCGAGATCCCAAAAAAAAGTCACTTCTGCCGCCAAGGCTGCCGCTGTTATCATTTCCCTCGGCACGGATGAAGCTGCAGAAGTCTACAAATATCTTAACGATGAAGAAATCGAAACACTCAGTTATGAAGTAGCGAAACTTGACCACATTCCGACTGACACTATGCAGGGAATCATGGAGGACTTTTATGGACTCTGTGTGACCAAAAAGGTTGTGGCGGACGGCGGCGTGCTTTATGCGAAAGACATTCTTGAAAAAGCCTTTGGCCCCGATAAAGCGACGGAATATATGAACCGCGTGTCCAAATCCTTGCAGACAAGAGCCTTTGAATTCATCCGCAAGGCGAATTATAAGAATATGCTGATGATGCTTCAGAATGAACACCCGCAGACGATTGCTTTTGTCCTTTCTTATGCGAGGGCTGAGCAGGCTTCTCAGGTACTCAGTGAGTTGCCGAAAGACCTGCAGATAGATGTTTTGTGGCGGATGGCAAACTTGGAAAGTGTCAGCCCGGCAGTGGTTTCCACAGTTGAAACGGTTATGGAGAAGCGCTTCTCGTCTGTGGTTTCTGTGGATATGACGGAAATCGGCGGTATCAATTATGTGGCCGATGTGATGAACCACACGGACCGCGCCACCGAAAAGAACATTTTCGATGGACTCAACGAACGCGACCCGCAGCTTTCCGACGATATCCGCAAGCGTATGTTCGTCTTCGAGGATATTACAGAGCTGGACAATATTTCGATTCAGCGCTTCCTGCGGGATATCAATACACAGGATTTGGCAGTGGCACTCAAGGGCGCCAACGACGATGTCAAGGAAGCCATCCTCAACAATATGTCCAAACGTTCTCAGGAAACTATTCTCAGCGACATCGAGTATCTGCACAATGTGCGTATGCGTGATGTGGAAGAAGCACAGCAGAAGATTGTGGATGTTATCCGTAAGCTGGAGGAAAGCAATGAGATTGTAATTTCCAGAGGAGGAGATGACGAGATAATTGCCTGATATTTATAGAAACCCACAGTACCATGAAAGCCAGGAAGAAGTTGTAATGATTCCAGACATACCGGCAGCGGATGAGAAACAGTCAGATGCAGAACAGCAGCCGGTGGATGAGGACGCAGACCGGATAACGGCTGAAGATGAGGAGCCTGAAGCGGAAGAAAGCGACATGGACTATTCCGAACCAGAAGAAGAAAACGATCCGCTTTGCTACACGGAAAGCGACTTCCAGACAGCAGTTGCACAGGCGCGCACGCAGATTACCGCGGAGCTGAAACAGCAGGCATACCGTGACGTTGTTTCCTCTGAAAAGCAGCGCATAGAGGATATACTGCAAAAAGTTGATCGCATCCTGACAGAAATGGACACAGAGCATGTGGCATTTATGAACAGCTACCGGGATAGTCTCTCGGAACTCGCGCTGGCTATTGCGGAAAAAGTCGTGATGCACCAGATAGATGCGGATGACGAATGCCTGAAACAGCTGATTATGCAGAATGTGAATGCTGCAAGAAAAGAAGAATGGGTTTCCATAAAAGTTTCAGATGAACTCAGCGGGTTGGTGCAGTCACTGACCAGAGAGATGAAAAAACCGGAGTACGCAAATGTTACAATCGATGCAGGAAACTATCCGAAAGGGACCTGCATGATTGAGTCTCCAAATGGCACCATTGATGCGTCTGTGCCGGAGCAGATCAAAAATATCCGCGCGGATTTTGAGCAGGTCAAGTGATCTAAGAGAAATGCACAGGCAGGGGGTGATGGAATGGAACGCAACTTTTGGAAAACAGATGCGTATGAGCAGGCGCTGCGCCTGTCAGAACCATATACCCATTATGGTAAAATCATCCGTATTTCCGGGCTGACCATCGAGGCAACCGGCCTTGTGTGCAAAATCGGAGATGTCTGCCGAATTGGCAGAGGCGAAGGCGATAATGTTGTTTTGGCGGAGGCAGTCGGTATTTCCGGCCATAAAGTCTTTCTGATGCCTTACCAGGACACCGACGGCATCGGATTTGGCAGTCCGGTTGTCAATACCGACCGCAAGCTGATGATTGGCGTGAGCCGTGAAATGCTGGGCCGCTCGGTGGATGCGCTTGGCAAACCAATCGACGGCGGCCCGCCAATCCCGAAAGATGCGTACTATCCCATTAATGGTGTTCCTTGTAATCCAATGGAGCGCCCGCCAATTTCAGAGAGCATGGAGCTTGGTGTCAAGTGCATTGACGGCCTGATGACGATTGGTAAGGGACAGAGAATGGGCATTTTTGCCGGCAGCGGCGTGGGCAAGAGTACCCTGATGGGCATGATTGCCAGAAACGTAAAAGCGGACATTAATGTGATTGCTCTGGTCGGCGAACGTGGCCGTGAAGTTGTGGAGTTTATCAATAAGGACTTGGGTGAGGAAGGTGCCAGACGGTCCGTCCTGGTGGTTGCCACTTCTGACCAACCTGCAATGATGCGTCATAAATGTGCATTGACTGCCACAACGATAGCCGAATATTTTCGTGACCAGGGTATGCACGTCCTGCTGATGATGGATTCCCTTACCCGTTTTGCCATGGCACAGCGTGAAATAGGGCTGAGCATCGGCGAAGCACCGGTGGCACGAGGATACACGCCCTCCATTTACACGGCACTGCCGAAGCTTTTGGAGCGCTCCGGAAACTTTGAAAAAGGTTCTATCACCGGTATTTACACTGTGCTGGTTGAAGGTGACGATACCAACGAACCGGTTGCCGATACAGTGCGAAGCATTATCGATGGACATATCATGCTTTCTAGAAAGATTGCCGCGCAGAACCATTATCCCGCAATCGATGTGCTCAATAGTGTCAGCCGACTGATGAGCGAAATTGATTCCCCGGAGCAGAAAGACGCAGCGGGCAAGCTGCGGAACATGATGGCAGTTTACCGTGACCATGAGGATTTGATTTCCATCGGTGCTTATAAGCCGGGAACGAATCCGGCACTGGATGATGCACTGCGGCACGTTAAAAAAATCAATGAATTTCTTTGTCAAAAGACCGATGAAAAGTTCAGCTTTGAAGAAACCGTGAAGTTACTGAAAAAGGCAGTCAGTTAAAGCGGAGGAGCAAAATTATGAAGCAGTTTCATTTTACGCTGGCGCGCATGATGGAATTCAAAAATCAGATTCTTGACAGGGAAAAAGACCTGCTTGGTACAATCCGCCAAAAGAAAAACGAAATTGACCAGAAAATCGAGCGGTACAAAAATGCAATCCGGGCTATCACGGAGTCCATTCTGCAGAAGCAGCAGGATGGCACAACCGTGGAGGAACTTCGCTTTTCCAGTATGCAGGTTGAGAATGCGCGCAAGTGCCTGAAACAGCTTTATGTGGAACAGGAAGCTATGCAGCAGGAACTTCTCCGGCAGCAGACCGTGGTGGTTAAGGCTTCACAGGAAGTAAGCAGTTTGGAGAAACTGCGGGACAAGCAGTTTGAGGAATTCAAGTATGAGGCCAAGCGTGCCGAAGAAGAAGAAGTGCTTGAATTTGTAACCGGTAAATTGGTGCGTCAGGCAAAGACCAGCGCATGACGAATTAGAGCGAAAGGAGGTGATACAAAATGCCAGCAGAACCAGTACAGAACAGTCAGCCCGCAAATCAGCCGATTCGTGTTTATTATGGTAAAGACAGCGGCAATGCAGTAAATAACGCCGTTCAGGCCGGAGATGCTTTCGCGCAAATTTTTGCATTGTTGGCGCAGCCCCTTCAGCCAGGTGGTGCTTCCACACAGAATGCCACGGGAATGGTTGCGGGACAGACAGCGGGCACACAGCAGACAGGTAGCATCGTTGGCAAAGGGAAAACGCTGATGGAACAGCTTGCAGGTGCGCTTCTGGCACAGAATCCGCAGTTCGCGGCGTTTGTGCAGGCGGATGACAAGACTGCGCAGCAGATGATTTCCAATCTGCAGCTTCCGGCAGATGTGCAGCAGATGCTAATGAATATGCGCACTGCCCTTCTGAAAAATGATGCCACCCAGACAGTAGCTACAGCAACGAATGCCACCGCAGGAACACAGACTGCGCAGCAGAATGATACCGCCACTGCCGCCATTCAGGAGGGAAGCCCTGCAGGACAGCAGCAGGCAGCAGCCGAAACCGTCCTGACAGACAAGAAGAACGACACAACTCCCGGTAATGGACAAAATACATCTGTAACAGGCGCTGTTGTAAAAGACGGCAGTGCCGCAGAGGAAACGGCACCGCTTCAGGCAGGCAATCAGTTCCTGCAGAATGTGCGTGCTGCGAAAAAGATGATGGATGGAATGCAGAAACAGCAGGGACAGGATACCAAGCCGGGCACGGTGGATGTGGATGCGCTGCAGAGTCATGCGCGTACTTTCCAGCCGGAAATCAGTGCGGCGGCGCTGAAAGCAGCAGGACAGACACAGGAGCAGACAGCAAACCTGACTTCTCAGATTAAAGCGGGAATTGCCGATAACCTTTTGCAGGGCAAGCAGGACTTCATTATTAAATTGAAGCCGGATGGATTGGGTGAGATTACTGTGAAGCTCTCAGAAAAGGCAGGCGAAGCAACGACCTTGCATTTGATGACTGCCAACTCAGAAACTGCACGTCTGATTAACAATGATTTGGATGCTCTGCGAGATGCCATGAAACCGCTGCAGGTGGTTGTGGAATCTGCACAGTCCCAGCAGACAGGGAATGGCACGGAACAGACCGGCCAGCAGTTTGGCCAACAGCAGCAGTACAATATGTTTGACCAGCAGCACGGCGGCCGCCACAGCCATTATCATTATCAGTTTGCCGAGGATACAGCCGCTGCGGATAACACTTCCGCACAGGCAGCCATTCAGAATGAAAGTGAACTGGACTCTTACATCTGAGGAAAGGAGGCAGCAGCCATGTCCAATATAGTTGATCCTTACAATTCCCAAAATTACAGTAATTCCAACCGTGTTAAAGGTGTCAATTACGGGAATGCCGTATTTACTGACAAAAAGAACAATAGCGACCTGGATTCCGGTGACTTTTTAAATCTGATGGTTGCAGAGTTGAAAAATCAGGATTTTATGAGTCCTATGGACAATTCCCAGTACATCACACAAATAGCGCAGTTTACCAGCATGCAGGCAATGCAGGAATTCGCTGTGTATTCTAAGAACAATTATGCCATGTCACTGGTGGGCAAGGAAGTGACTGCATCCCGTCCCACAGTCAGCGGTGACCTTGACACCACCACCGGCATGGTAAAGAAAGTTTCACTGGTCAACAACGAGTATCTGGTCTATGTTGGCAACGGTGGCAAGAGCTATAAGCTGAGTCAGATTATGTCCGTGCAGCCGGAACCGGTGAAGGGCGAATGCGCAGTGGACACCACAGGACTGACTCCGCTTTACAAGGGTGTTACAAGCAAGGGCGCAACCATTTATTGGCAGAAGTCCACAGAGGACGACACCGTGCAGAAAGGACTCAGCTATAAGGTCTATTACTCCACAAGCGGCCCGCTGGACACCGTTGATAAGGTGAAAACCGCAACGGCAGTGCCGGGCAGCGTGAGTAAGGTTACCGATGCATCTCAACTGACCATGGACATCACCAACCTTAATCCGGATACCACTTATTACTACAATGTTTTGGTGACGGATGCAAACGGCAACCAGAATATCTATAAGTCCCAGTCATTTAAGACCAAGTCAGCATAGGTGTTGACAGCGCAAGGAGGCGACTTAACTTGAGCGAACTGAATATTTATCGTGCCGCTTCGATTGTAACCGGAAATCCTAGAATTGGTGCTACATCATCACCTGTCAGCAGTCCGGCCGATTCACAGCAGGACGAAAGTGCTTTCGGTTCATTGCTCAGTCAGGCACTGCAGAACATGGATGGTTCCAGCAGTGTCACATTTTCAAAGCACGCCGCAGCACGCATGGAACAGCGCAGCATCAGCCTGAGTCCCACTGGGTTGGAGCGCCTGAACAAAGGAGTGGAGCTTGCCCGCAGCAAAGGGCTTGATGATGCTCTGATTCTGATGGATAAAAATGCGTTTGTGGTCAGTGCGCGGAATAAAACCGTTATCACTGCAGTGAACGGGAATGAGTTAGCAGGCAATGTATTTACGAATATTGATGGAACCGTAATTATTTAAACCGGACCCGAAAGGGAAGTTTTTCTGCGCCCCGAATGACAGACGAGCACAGCGGTTCCCACAATTCAGGAGGATTGGATTCTCATGAGCAGAGCAATGTTTTCAGGTGTTGCAGGTATGCAGGCCGAGCAAACCAAAATGGATGTTATCGGCAACAATATCGCAAACGTCAATACATATGGCTATAAAGCACAGCGGGCTGTTTTCAGTGATGTGTATTATCAGACACTGAACGCGGCAACACGAGGCACCGCTACACAGGGCGGCACGGATCCTTCCACGGTTGGTGTCGGCGCAACAATGATGACTGTGCAGACACTACCAAAGCAGTCAGCCATGCAGACAACCGGTTATGGCATGGACGTTGCCATTTCCGGTGAAGGATATCTGCAGGTAATGGATGGCTCCGGCAATGTCTTTTACACCAAAGCCGGTATGCTTGGCTGGGATGCCAACACTGGTTATCTGGTCGATATGAACGGCAACTTTGTCCTTGGCGATCAGGGCACAGCCAAGGGCGACGGAATGCAGAAGATTAAGCTGGACAATGTCGGTGCGGTTCAACCGAAATCCGCTTCCAAGTCAGAGAACATCGATGGTGTCAATTACACCGTTGCTGCACAGAAAGCTTCCAAAGACGGCAACCTTTCCGTTAACTATGTTTCCAGTGACCAGCTTCCAATCGGCAAAGCGGTGGATGTAAGCATTTCAAACGGCACCGTGGTTGTGACGTTGAATGCAAACGAGAAGTTTTCTTCATTGGATGACTTGAATAATAAAGTTAACAGTGCCATTATGGTTGCCAACGACGGCAAACCACTTGACTGCGGCAACATTACACTTTCCACAGACACATCGAGTGCTTTTGCGGCGGGCGGTCTGACCGGCAAGCAGATTACAGAAGCCAACACCGGCTTTGATTACGGCTCCATTGATGATTTGCCGTCCAGTGGCATGTTCGGTGGCTTTAAACTGGACAGTGTCGGTTCTGCATTTGAAAATGGTGATAATGCGCGTGCAGTTTTTAAACTTACGCGTACACCGGTTGATGATGCAACGGGTGCCGAAGATTCCTTTACCATGACTTGCAAGATTGGTACAAAGACGTATACCGGTACTGTCAGTAAAAGCCAGATGAAGACTCCCGGCAAACTGCAGCTTTCCAATGGCGGCAGCACAACGGATACCATTACCATGTCCTACCCAAATTATTCCACGGTCATGAATACGGCTAACATTACGAATGCTGATTTTCCGGAATATAAAACTGCAGATAATGTTATTCAGAAACTGAGCGATGGTAAAGTGCTGGGTGGTTTAAAACTTTCCGGCATGGCAGCAGGTACGGAAGTCACAGATGTGAACGTACACTATGACGCTGGTACGAAAAAGGCAACTCTTAATGTCAAGCTCGATCGGATATCTGGTTATACACCTCCATCGGCTGATGGTGATATTGGTACCTTCACTTATGCAATTAACCCCAGCACCGATTTTACAAAGGGTTCTGTTTCTCTGACAAACGGTACAAAAACGATTACTGCAACGCTGCCCTCGAAAGCAGAATTCTTTGGTTCTGCCATAGGCCCGAAGGATGGAAATAACGTAGATACCGGTATCCTGTTTAAAGACCCGACTTCCGAGCTGACAGATCTCACAAAAGCGGGTTATGCGGTCAAGAATACAGAAAAGTCCAAAAACCTCGGCCTGACTTCCAAGGCATTTGTGATGGAAGGCGGCACGGCAGGCGGCCCGGTTTCCCTAAACCAGATTGACAACATTGCCATTGGTGCGGACGGCGCGGTAACCGTTCATAATGCCGACAAAGGCACGGTGCAGGTCGGGCGTATCTGCATTGCCACTTTTGCCAATCCTTCCGGTTTGCAGGCATCCGGCAACAACTACTTTACCTCATCTTTGAACTCCGGCAACCCGGTCGTGTCCATCCCCGGGCAGGACAGCGCTGGCAAGCTCAAGAGCAGTGCGCTGGAGATGTCTAATGTTGACTTGGCAACTGAGTTCTCGGAGATGATTTTGACACAAAGAGGATTTCAGGCAAATTCCCGTACAATTACCGTTTCCGATTCCATGATGGAGGAACTGATTAACCTGAAACGCTGAGTTTTAGGAATGATATAGCGGCAGTTAGCTTTGCTGCCGCTATGGGCAAGCTGGAAAGGCAGCTTTCCTGTTTGCCCATAGCGGCGAAAATAGACGAATGGAGGAAGTAAAATTTATGATAATGCTTACGAAGTTGAATGGGGTTGAATTTGCCCTGAATGATGAATTGATAGAAACAATTTCCGAGATGCCGGACACCACCATTACCATGACCAATAAGAATCTGTACATTGTGCAGGAAGGCACAAAAGAAGTCATAGATAAAATTATCGATTTCCGCAGAGAAGTTTTCCGCGGGCTGACAAAGATGCAGTAAGTTAGCTGCGGAAGGGAAGCGAACGATATGGATTTCAACTCCATTTTAGGCCCAATTATCGGCCTTGCTATGATTGTCATGGGCATTCTGACCAGTACGAATCCAACCACACACACTGTTGGGAATCATTTTGCTAATCCGGGTCCATACCTCATCAACTTTTGGGATGTGCCAAGCGTTCTGATTGTGGTGGGCGGCACAGTGGCTTGCCTGATGGTTGCTTTCCCAATGAGTCAGTTTGCTCAGATCGGCAAGCATATGAAGATCATCTTCTCGCCTAATAAGTATGACCCGGCAGCTTACATCGCAAAGATTGTGGAATTTGCCAAAAAAGCCCGTATCAGCGGTTTGCTCGCACTGGAAGAAGACATTGAAAATGTTTCAGACCCGTTTATGAAGAGCAGCCTGATGATGGTGGTCGACTCTGTTGACCCGGAAAAAGTGAAGCAGCAAATGGAAACAGAGTTGGATTACTTGGAAGACAGGCACGCACGAGCGCGGGTACTGTATGACAAAGGCGCAGCGTTTGCTCCGGGGTTTGGTATGATTGGTACTTTAATTGGACTAATTAATTTGATGCACAACCTGAATGACTCCGCGGCAGTTGGTCCCAATATGGCAGTGGCACTGGTTACTACTTTCTATGGTTCTTTGCTTTCCAATATGGTTTTTATTCCAATTTCCAATAAACTGAAGATTCGCCATGAAGAAGAAATGCTGTGCAAGACGATTATTTATGAAGGCGTGCAGGGCATTCAGGCGGGCGAAAACCCGAAGTATATTGAAACACGTTTGGCGGAGCTGCTGCCGGATGGACAGTATGTATCTGGAGAAGGCGGCGGAGAAAGTGCGCCAAAAGCGAAAAAAGGAAAGAAAAAATGATGAGCGCTTTTTCAAGTAGCTCAGGGGAGGCGAAAATATGAGCCTGCGAAAAAAGAGCGAGGATGAAGATAGTGCCGGCTCATGGCTGAATACATATTCTGATATGGTGACTTTGCTGCTGACTTTCTTTATTGTGCTTTACAGTATGTCTAGCGTCAATCAGACAAAGTTTCAGGCCATGGTAAAGACTATGACCGGAAATGACCCCAATGCGAAGCAACTGGTGGTCATCAACAATACAAGCGGAACAGGCTCAAATTCCAACTCGGGCTATATCAATGACCCAAATGCAAAAGGAAACGCGCTGCCCAGTACAATGGATGAACTTTACCAGTATCTTGCAAGCTATGTGAAAGAAAACAAAAAGGAAGCCGATGTGGAGGTCACCAAAAACGGCCCCGGAACGGTTTACATTAAGTTTAGTAACTCCATGATGTTCAAGCCGGATGATTACGTTTTAACCTCAGATGCTAAGGAAAACCTTGACTTTTTGGGAAAAGGTCTAAAACATATGGAATCCAAGGTGCAGCGCATTCAGGTGGAAGGGCACACAGCCGACACCCAGATTCCAGATTATCCGGTGAATGACTGGCGCCTTTCCGGTGAGCGTGCCGCCAGTGTGGTTACTTATCTGAATGAAAACAAGAAGATTAAAAATGGGCTGTTTATATCAATTGGATGCGGCAAAACACAGCCGATTGCCAGCAATGACACAGAAGCGGGCCGCGTGAAAAACCGGCGTGTGGAAATTAAAATTTATGGTACTGAGGCAGACCTAAAAAGTGACAATGGTGCACTGAATGGAACATATGATAAGAATAGGTATCCCACATCGGATGGCGGCAGTGCGAAACCTTCTCCCAAGATCTCCAGCAAAACGGCTTCTGCTGCAGCCAAGTCTAAGACAGCCTCTTCGCAGGCTTCCACTCAGTCTGCAGTATCGCCCAAATAAAGAATGATTCCTGCTGAAAGCGGCAAAAGGAGTGAACGTGATATATGCCAGATAATCTGTCACAAAGTCAAATTGATGAGCTTATGAAGCGGATGCATTCCGGCGATGTGGACACAGAGGTTGAAAAGAAGCCCAAAATCAAGGAATATGATTTCAGTTCTCCTAAGAAATTCACTAAGGAACAGCTAAAGTCACTCAATGGTCTGCATGACAATTTCGCCCGCGTCCTGTCCTCCTATTTCACCAGTATGCTGCGCGATGTTTGTGAAGTGGAGGTGGTGCAGATTGAGGAGGAACGTTATTTTGAGTTTAATAATGCTCTGCCCGATAGTTCATTAACAGGGATTATTGATTTCAAGCCGGAAGATGAACAGCATTATGAAGAAACTTCTCTGATTCTCGATATGAGCACCAGCCTGGGGTACTTACTGGTGGAGCGGATGCTCGGCGGCACAAGCCATGGCAGCCACACCTATATTCCGCAACGTGATTTTACCGAAATTGAGCTGACGCTGCTCAATGGAGTCTTTGAGCAAGTGACAAAGTACTTGCAGGAGTCGTGGAATTCCTATGTATCGGTCAAGACCACATTGGCCAGCATAGAAACCAATGCCCGTTTGCTGCAGGCATTTTCGCCGCAGGATGTTGTGGTCATTGTTGCAATGAGTGTTAAGATGGACAATTACTCCGGCACCATCACCATCTGTTTGCCGGCGGAAAGTATTGAAGAAGTGGTGGACAGTTTCAAAAATCGGTATTCGCGCACCACAAAGCAGCAGGACCCGGAAAAAGATAGGGAAAAGCGCGAGATCATCATGGACTCCATCAAAAAGACCGACATCGAAATCAAAGCCGTTCTGGACCAGTTTCAAATGCCGCTGGGAGAAATCCTGCAGCTTCAGGTGCAGGATGTGATTGCTCTGAATAAAAATATTAACAGCGATATTAGTGTGATGGTTGATGACCAGCTGTGGTACAGTGCAAAACTTGGTGTTTCCAAACTGAAAAAATCAGTCAAACTCATTGACGTAGTCGCTGTATAGAAATGGGGGATATAAATGAGCAACAGCCAGGACGATAACACGAAACCGAACAATCACCAGTTTACATCTGATGAACTGGATACCTTAGGCGAGGTTATGAACATCGGCATGGGTTCGGCGGCAACATCGCTGTCTTCCATGCTGGACCGGCAGGTCGTAATCACAATTCCAAAGATGAGCGTCAAGGAAATTACCGACCAAGACTATAATGCGCTGGAACCAGCCATGGTCGTTAAGATAGAGTTTGTTGAAGGCGTTTTTGGTACCAATGTTATGGTTTTCCGTCGGCGGGATATGCAGATTATTCTCAACCTGCTGATGGGCAATGACGATGTGCCGGACGAGGATGAAGCCTTTGAATTTGACGACCTCAGCATGAGTGCGGCGTGTGAAGTGGCAAACCAAATGATGGGTTCAGCCGCGACCGCATTGTCAGAAGTCTTTAACTGCTCCGTGAATATTTCTACACCAAGTGCTTTTGTTACCAAAGCGGGAGAGAGCATCAATCAAACCGTTTTTGGCAGCGATACTGTGGAAAACATGGTTGGAATTTCTTTTGACCTGATTATTAACGGCGTGATGAACAGCAACTTTATCAGTATGCTGCCTACAAGTTTTGCAAAAGAAATTGTAGATATACTGATGGACTTCAACAAGGATGAAGAATCGTCACCGACATCGCAGGCAGTACCAGCGCCGCAGCCGACCCCGACTCCGCAGGCAGTACCGGCGCCGCAGCCGACCCCGACTCCGCAGGCAGTACCGGCGCCGCAGCCGACCCCGACTCCGC
>JAKVJJ010000022.1 GCA_022487055.1 Oscillospiraceae bacterium | reverse complement strand
ACGAAAAAGTGCAGAAACTCCGAGTAAAGTGTGAAAAAGCATCGGTCTCAGTCCGTTATATTTTATTAGTCGAGTCCGTTATTATTTATCATTCAACATCTCCGGTCTGGTAACAAGGATGAGTGTTGTCTGGCTGCCATCGGCGAGAGTTTCGGCAGCTTTTTTATATACTGCTTTTTTATTTTCCAAGCCTGATAACTGCCCAAGACAGGAAGCACCATGTTTGCTTTCGCTGATAAAACCACTCCATGCGGAGGGGAGCTGAAGCATCCGGAGAGTATGACCGGTTGGAGCAGTATCAAAGAGAATATGGTCATAATTTTCAGCTTTTCTGCTGTCGGTCAGGAAATTGGAAAATTCGTTGAATGCCGCAATTTCTACTGTGCAGGAGCCGGAAAGCTGTTCCTCCATATTTTGGATGGCAGACTCGGGTAATTTTCCGCGGTAAGGGCCAATCACCGATTCGCGGTATTCGGCAGCCGCCGCCAAGGGATCAAGGTTCGCAACAACAAGCCCCGGAACTTCTTTGATTTCACTCCCCTTATCGTTTAACGCTAGACCAAAAACATCCTGAAGGTTGGAAGCCGGGTCTGTACTAACAAGCAGAACTTTTTGACCGGCATCTGCAAGTGCAACAGCCGTGGCGCATGCAATCGAGGTTTTACCCACACCGCCTTTTCCAGTAAAAAACAAATATTTTGTTTTGGCTGATTGGAGTGGGTCAAATAATTTTATATTCCGCATGCCAATAATCTCCTTTAGCAGCCTTTTCGGCCGCAATTACATTTGTGAACCTTTGCCTTGACCGGAGTCGATTGGATTTTGTCAAGATTTACTCCCAGATAAACAGCGAATTCTTTGTTCGTCAAATAGCCGGACTCTTTTACGATTTTTCCGTCCACAATCGTGACGGGCAGGACCTTTACACCTTTCGTATTGAGTTCTTTGTTCACTATGGGATTGTTTAAAAATGCCTGCGGATTGGAAGAAAGGTTATACCGTTTGACTTCAATACCGTTTTTGCTGAGGCTTTCCATTACGGCAGCAACCCGAATCAATTCAGGGTTTACGGATGGGCCGCATACTCCTGTGGAACAACACATGGCAGGATTGTAAATTTCCATTTTGCTCATGGCGAACAACTCCTTAAAATAAAATTTATAAAAAGTCATAGATAAGTATCTATGTCAAAGGCAGGGATAATTACCCTGCTTGCTTTTGATCGATACAAATTTAAAGATCTTTTCTTATTGAATAACTTCTATATGATTGAAAAAGCTCTATATTTAAATTATGAATAGAACTTGGCCTTTGTTCCCTAAATTTATTTTTTAGAAAAATTTAAAAAATAAACAGCTTCTTTGATAAGATATCATTTTATCATGTTTATTGGCAGCTGTCCGTTTCCCTTTTGCATTTATTACAGATGCAGTCGTCTTTATTGCTGGTGCTCTCATTCCAGTATTCGGATATTCTTTGAATTGTTTTATGATTGAGGGTGTAATGCATCCAGGCACCCTCGCGATTGGCATTGACAATTCCACATTGAGTAAGAATTTTCATATGGTAAGAAAGTGTTGGCTGTGTAATATTGAAAGACTTTAAAATATCGCAGGCACAAAGTCCACCGCAGGAGAGCATATCAATGATTTTCAGCCGCGTTTCATCTGCCAAGGCCTTGAACAGTAAGGCAAAATCGACATAGTCGTTTTTCATGGAATTCTCCTAACATAGACGAGCATAAATCATATTAACATTCATCTATATGATATTCAGTTCTATATGATTTGTCAATAGAAATTTTGGGATTGAAACGTACGATTGCAAACGTCAAATGTCGGGAGAGATAAAATGGTCATGATTCGTATCCTTTTGGATTGCATTCTTAGACAGATTTTATTGCTTATTAAAAAATGCACTTTGAAATGGACTTTACAGGCCAAATCAAAGTGCATCTTTTATATGTCTTTTTAACGAGGGCGCTTTCTTAAAGCCCAAAACAGTTTTACCACTTCAAACCATAGCACCGCAGCTGCAGATATGCCGATAACAGTCAATACCTCTGTCCCAGTTAAAGAAGTCAGCTTTAGGAAAGAAGAAAGCGGTGTATACAAAGCTAAGATAAGCATCAGAATAATTCCTATGACAGATGCCCATATTACTTTATCCTTCACCAGAGAACGAAGCGATTGAAATGCGAAATCTGTCTGGGAGCTGTTGACCAGAACCAAAAAAATATTACTGATAAACAGAATGGAAAGTCCCATGGCGCGGGCTGTCGCTGCATTTTCAGCCGGATTCCTCTGCAGAACGGTATAATAAGTTCCGAAAGAAGCAGCAAAAATGGCAATGCCCTGCAAAACACTTTTGAAAAGATTCTTTGCGCCAACAAGTTTTTCCTGCGGACTGCGGGGCGCGCGTTTCATGATATCCTTTTCCGCCGGCTGTCGTTCAAAAACGATAGAACAGGTTGGGTCAATAATCAGCTCCAGCAGGACGACATGAAGCGGAAGCAGCATTAAATTTTTCGGATTCACTTTTAGCAGTGGAGCCAGCAGACAGGAAAACGCAATTGGAATATGAATGGTAAAAACGTAGCCGATTGCCTTTTTAATGTTGTCATAGATTCTTCTGCCGTCCCGAATGGTATTCACAATGGTAGAAAAATTATCGTCAAGAAGAATCAGGTCTGCCGCTTCACGTGATACTTCAGATCCCCTTTTGCCCATGGCGACTCCTATATCGGCATATTTAAGGGCAGGAGCATCATTAACGCCGTCTCCCGTCATGGCAACAATTTCTCCATTGGCTTTCAGTGCTTTCACAATCTTCATTTTATGTTCCGGTATGACACGGGAAAAAATATTAACGGTACGGACACAGTTTTGCAGTTCTTTCTCAGTCATCCGGTCTATTTCATCGCCGGTAATTGTTTGTTCACAGTTCGGAATGCCGACCTTTTTGGCAATCGCTTTTGCCGTGACGCCATTGTCGCCGGTAATCATCATCACCCGAACGCCAGCCTTTCTGCAGCGGCAGATATCTGTTTCTACGGATCTCCTTGGCGGATCGGCAAGGCCGACCAAACCGCAGAGGCGGAGATGACATTCCGATAAAGCTGCCGGAATATTATCAACTGTCGGTATCTTCATCTGTCCAACGGCAATCACGCGCAGCCCCTCTGCCGCCATATCGGTGGCTACCTTTTGCACCTTGTCAAGTTCTTCCGGACTTATTTTGCACAAAGCAAAAATTTTCTCCGGCGAGCCTTTTGCTGCAACCGTAATTTCATTTCCATGCTGCCAGACGTGACCCATCATCTTGGCTTCATGGGTAAAGGAATATTCCCGTATTAGTTTGCCGCCAAACAGAAAATCCTTTGACAGGCCTTTATTTTCGCAATAAGAAAGCATGGCTTTTTCCATCGGATCATAGGTGTCCGGTTCACAGGCCATTCCCAAAATTGTGCAAAAAGTTTGTTCCTGATTCTGCTCCGCCCATGTTTTGCAGACGGTCATCTGGTTTTCTGTAAGGGTACCGGTTTTGTCGACGCAAAGGACAGAGACCGCACCCAATGTTTCCACCGAGGAAAGCTTTCTGACAAGTGAATGCCTTTTCGCGAGTCTCCATGCACCCATGGAAAGAAATACGGTTAAAATGACCGGAAATTCTTCGGGAATCATCGCCATGGCAAGTGTAACTCCGGAAAGGATGCTTTCCACCAGCCGGTCTACAAAGCTATGATCCAGAAGATTGAACCAAGTGAAACATTCAACTAAGACAAACAGGACAGCCGCAATCACCGCACACAGTTTCACAAGACTTCTTGTTTGTTTTTGTAAAGGAGAAGGAGATTCCGGCGCATGAGAAATATTCAGGCCGATTTTTCCAATTTCTGTTGCTTTGCCGATTCGATTCACACAGACAGTTGCGCTGCCTTGTGTGACAAGCGTACCTGCATAGCAAGCATCGCGGCGCCACCGGCCCTTGTCTTTTTCAGTTCCAGAAGCGGATTTCCAAATGCCTTCTGCTTCTCCTGTCAGGGATGACTCATTGACGCATAAGTCGTTTGCCTGAAGGATTTCTCCGTCGGCTGGTATTTTGTCGCCTTCTGCAATCAGCATAATGTCGCCCGGGACGAGAGTTGTGCTGTCAACTTCCTGCCTTCTTCCGTCACGCAGTACTGAAATGCGCGGTGTGGAAAGATCTTTTAATGCACTCAGGGTTTTATCAGCTTTCCAACCTTGGATGACGTCGATGCCAATCATGCCAAGCACAAAAATCAGCATAATGATTCCATCACGCGGCTGGCCCAGGAAGAAGTAGATGACCGCTGTTGCAATAAGGAGCAGGAACATTGGCTCCGACAGAGCCTGAAGTATCTTCGAAAAAATATTTTTCTTTTTTGGGGGGCTTAATTCATTTTTACCAAATTGCTTCTGACGCTGTACAACTTCCTCTGCTGTCAGTCCTGTTAGATTTGCAGTTATTTTTTGTCCTGCCATAAAAGTTACCTCCTTCATGTCTTTTGGCATTTGTGCCACAGCTCTATGGCATTGCAGAGATAAACAGTCTTCATTCCACGAAAATAGGTATAAAAATACCTGTGGAACAATACACTGTCCCACAGGTTTGTTGTTTCCTGTTGCCGTGAGGCCCAGCCCTATCAACCTCTTTTGAGGTTCATCGCCTGCTCAGTTTGTACTGTAGATCAAATGCAGCGCAAAGAGATAATTGATATGCTATCATATTCACTTTTTAATGTCAAGTGACTGAGACTTAAAATATTTTTAGTGTTCTGTGTTTGTCAATGATATAAACCAAGAGCGGCAGCAAGAAGCTGCAGAGGACTCTTCCATCCAAGAGTACGCATAGCCTTGTTGCTGCTCCAAGATAAATGAGTTTTTAATTTTTGATTGAGCTCATGAACATTGGCGAACTTTTCCCAGTCATAAAAATAACACTGGTCATTGCAATGACTGCGCTCTACCTTGCCATTATGCCACGGGGTACGCGGTGGAATCAGTTTGTGCGTAATTCTTTTGGCTAACAGTGCCTTCTCAAATGGACTTTTTTCTGTCTGACTGATGAATTTGTAAGTAAACTCGGTTCCGTTGTCTGTCTAGACAGTTTGAAGCTGTTGAAGGCCGTTTTCGTTTCTTCCCCCAGCCTAATCCCATGCGAGTGGCGGCATGATACATCCCGCTGAAGCTTCGTGTGTAACCGTGATGTTTCAGCAGTTCAGCATAGACTCCGTACCAGCCATACCGGGCATACGTTTTGACAAATGCCTGCTGTATAGCTGCTTCCTCCATTGGGGAATGCTGTCTGGGATGCCTGTTTGGTCGGTGTGAACGCTCTTGCAGTGACTTCCATGTACCATCGTACCGTTTACTCCAGCGCTTCACGATCGACAGACTTACGCCATACTGCCGTGCAGCCGCACTTTTGCCATGCTTTTCTGCGTAGTGAACGACGCCTTGACGGATTCGTGCTTCCTGTGCTAATCTTTTCATGGGAAGTTCCTTTCCTCCTGTGGAATGGTTTGTGGTGAACTCATTCTATCACATGGAGGGATGGACTTCCTCTTTTATTGGTTCATATCATTTTAAACTATACATAGAGAATATTAAATTCCCGCAAAGTCAGGGATATTTCCTCATTGTTGACAGTTGCAGTCACGGCGTCGGCATCCATTGAAAGGTTGCCCACCGTCATTTTTCGTTCTTCTGTGATGTTTGCACGGCGCAGTAATGTGCCTACGCGTATGACCAGCTCGTCCAGATTCATTGGCTTGACCATATAATCGTCAATGCCGAGTTGAAATCCCTTTTGTTTGGAAAAAATATCATCCTTTGCGGTCATGAACAGGATAGGGATGGTTTTATTAATTTGCCTCACGGTGCCGGCAAACTCAAAATCATCAATCTTCAGCATCATAATGTCCGAAATAATTAGGTCATACAAACTGTTATACATCAGGTCATAGGCATCATTTGCATTCAGACAGCCTTTTGCCTCATAGCCGCTGTCATTTAGATAGGCACAGACGATTTGATTCAATTTTGTGTCGTCTTCCACTACTAATATAATGACCATGAAAATTCCTCCCGCTATTTCCTAATCATTCCATTTTGTATGATGCATGGTTTGGGCGATTCTGTGATTAGAGATCAGGCTAAAATCTTTTTATTATAATATATTGGGCATATATTCACGACTTGTTTGTGTTTTGCTTGAAAATTGTTAATAGTAAAGTTAATAGTGACGTTTTAAACAATTACTTTTGGTACTTTCTGCAATTTGACTGACAGCAAAAAAAGCAAAGGGGAGAAGCACATTTTCTAAGTGGTTCCCAGTTGGGCAAATTAAATATTGCTTTAGAAAATATTTAGGAATTTTCATAAAACTTGAAAAACATATTAAAACTATGATAAAGTATGTTTATAGAGGTGATTAAAATGAAGATTTCTACACGGGGACGTTATGCGGTTCGGGTTATGATTGATTTGGCTCAGCATGATACTGGTAGCTACGTTCCCTTAATGGATATTGCGAAGCGGCAGGAAATTTCCGAAAAATATCTGGAGGCAATTGTGTCTATCTTGAGCAAAAATAACTTTTTGCTTTCGTTGCGTGGTAAGGGAGGCGGCTACAAACTGGCACGCCCGGCTGCCAGTTACACAGTTGCTAGTATTTTGAAACTGGTAGAGGGATCTTTTGCACCAGTGGCTTGTTTGGAGAAAACCCCCAATCCATGCAAGCGTGCTCCCAAATGTTTGACCCTGAAAATGTGGAAAGGATTCCAAAAGATGACGGAAGACTATTTTGGTGGAATTACCGTCGAAGACTTGGTTAAGCAAAAGCTGACTTAAAACAGATTGATGGGAAAAGAGACCAATTTTTTGTAAAAAACTTCGAACCCCATATAAACATATTGACAAAGTATGTATATAGGAGTAGTATAATATAAAATATTTTACATAAGGGTTGAAAGGTGAGTGGTCACCGTGCACAGGATCGCTAAACATTTGACAGAGCTGATTGGGCATACGCCGTTGCTGGAACTGACAAATTATGAAGAAGACTTACATTTGAAAGCCCGCCTGCTGGCAAAATTGGAGTATTTTAATCCGCTGGGCAGTGTCAAAGACCGTGTGGCAGATGCGATGATTGAGCAGGGCATCCGTGATGGTAAAATTGACCGTGACACGATTCTCATTGAACCAACCAGTGGTAACACAGGTATTGGACTAGCCTTTGCGGCGGCATGTCGGCGTCTGCATTTGGTGCTGACCATGCCAGAGACCATGAGCGTTGAGCGGCGGAAAATTGTTCATGCATTGGGGGCAGAAGTTGTGCTGACACCCGGACATGAAGGTATGGCCGGAGCGATTCACAAAGCCCAGGAACTGCAAAAACAGTATGGAAATGCTGTTATTCTGCAGCAATTTGAAAATCCTGCAAATCCGGAAGTACATCGATGCACCACTGCGCAGGAGATTTGGGAAGATACGGAGGGAAATGTGGATCTCTTTGTTTCCGCAGTTGGAACGGGTGGTACCGTCACCGGCACGGCGCAGGGTCTGAAAAAGAAGAACAAGGCAGTGCAGATTATTGCAGTAGAACCGGCGGGGTCGCCGGTTCTCTCCGGCGGTCGGCCGGGACCGCACGCCATCCAGGGCATTGGAGCCGGTTTTATTCCTAAAGTTCTTGACCTCTCCATCCTTGATGAAATTATGACAGTGGAGAATCAGGCGGCGTTCGACCGTTCACGGGAAGTGGCAAAGTCAGATGGACTGCTCGTAGGTATTTCCTCCGGTGCAGCAATAGATGCGGGCGTTCGTTTGGCGCAGCGCCCAGAGAACCTCGGCAAAACGATTGTGCTGTTATTGGCTGACAGTGGTGAGCGCTATCTTTCCACTTCGTTGTATTAATAGTTCAAAAAGAATGGGGCAGACATATGACAGAATGTGGTTTTAATACAGCACTGCTGCACAGCGCAGCAAGTGACGACCCACAAGGGGCAACGCTGACGCCGATTTATCAGTGCAGTGCATTTCAACATAAAAATGCGGAAGAGCTGGAGCAGATTTTTGCAAACCGAAAACCCGGTTTCTCTTATACTCGAATCAACAATCCGACCGTGCAGGCATTTGAGCGGCGCATGACTCAACTGGAGGGTGGTGTGACGAGCGTGGCGTGTGCTTCCGGAATGGGCGCACTGACCATTTCCCTAATGAATCTGCTGCAGAGCGGCGATGAAGTTGTGGCGGCAGCGGGCCTTTATGGCGGTACGGTGGAGCTGTTCAATATGTTGGAGGCATTTGGTATTCATACGCACTATGTTCTGCGCAACACACCGGGGGATTTTGAAAAGCAAATTACAGACAGGACACGCGTTCTCTTTGCCGAAACAATTGGAAACCCCAGACTGGATGTGACGGACATCCACGGCGTGGCCGATGTTGCTCACCGACATGGTGTACCACTCATTATTGACAACACAGTTGCAACGGCCTATTTGGTGCAGCCGCTGAAACTTGGGGCAGATATTGTTGTGAATTCCTCCTCAAAATATATCAATGGAAACAGCGATGCCATCAGCGGTGTCATTACCTGCGCAAGCAGGTTTCATTGGGATGCGGAGCACTACCCCGGCATGAAGCCATTTGCCAAGTTTGGCAATATGGCTTATGCCGTGAAGCTCAGGAATACGTTTTTCCCTGCAATGGGTGCCTGCTTGTCTCCGCAGAATGCATTTCTCAATAATTTGGGCTTGGAGACACTGGGCCTGCGCATGGAACGACAATGTGCCAATGCGTTGGCACTGGCACATTGTCTTGACGGTATGGATGGTATCACGGTCAATTATCCGGGTCTGCCGACCAGCGCCTATTACGACCTTGCTCAGCGGCAGTTTCAGGGTGGATTTGGTGCCATTATCACGCTGCGTACGGGCAGTCGGGCACGTGCTTTTCAGATATTGGATGCACTGACTCTTCCCAGCATTGTATCCAATATTGGTGACACGAAAACACTGGTCATTCACCCTGCGTCAACGATTGCGGTACATCTTGATCAGGCAGAACAGCAGGCAGCTGGTGTTTATGAAGATATGATACGCATCAGCGTTGGCATTGAGGACATAGAGGATCTTACACGGGACTTTCAGCGCGCTGTGAAAGGAGCAGAACCATATGAGTAAAGTTGATTATGCGACCCTAAAGAAGGGCGGATTCATGCGGCAGATACAGAAAGACTGTTTTTCTCTGCGTCTGCAGACCGTTGGTGGAGCACTGACAACAGAGAACCTAAAAAAGATTGCCGAAGTTGCGGAAACATTCGGCAATGGGACAGTGCATCTAACCTCCCGTCAAGGGGTGGAGATTCCATTCATTCAGCTTAAGGACATTGATACTGTCAAGGCTGAACTGGCGGAAGGCGGCTGCCGTCCGGGTGTCTGCGGTCCCAGAGTCCGCACGGTGACTGCCTGTCAGGGCTGCAAGGTGTGTCCCAGCGGCAACATCGAAACTTACCACATTGCAAAGCAGCTCAGTGACCGTTACTTTGGGCGGGAACTGCCGCATAAGTTTAAGTTTGGTGTAACCGGCTGTCAAAATAATTGTCTGAAAGCTGAGGAAAATGATGTTGGTATCAAAGGTGCATTGACTGTCAAGTGGCTTGCCGACAAATGTATTCATTGCGGTGTATGTGTTAAAGCCTGCCGCACTCATGCTGTCACAATTGCGGATGTAGATGGACGCGTGTCGGTAAACAATGAGAAGTGCAATTACTGCGGCAGGTGTGCTAAGTCCTGCCCGACAGATGCGTGGGACACACAGCCAGCATATATTATGTCATTCGGCGGTACATTTGGAAACACTGTGAGTAAAGGGGAGTCACCGCTGCCGCTTGTGACCTCGGAGGAGCAGTTGTTTCGCGTAGCCGATGCGGCTATCCAGTTTTTTGCTGATCATGCGCAACCGGGCGAGCGTTTTAAATTTACACTGGACCGTGTTGGCAGAGAAATGTTTTATCAAAAGCTGAAGGAGGCATATCATGGCTGACACTTATCAGGCAGACGAAACTGTGGATATCACCGATGTGGTGTGCCCAGTCACTTTTGTGAAAGCAAAGGTCGCATTGGAAGAGATGGATGAAGGACAGGTACTTGCGATTCGCATGAATGACGGTGAGCCTGTGCAGAATGTGCCTCGCAGTATGAAGGAAGAAGGCCACCAGGTGCTGAAATTGAACGCGAATAATGACGGCACCTACACCCTTTTGGTGCGGAAGGTGGGGGACTGAATTGGCACAGCGAGTGAATGCAGAAAACTTTGACAAGCTGGTGCTGCAGGTGACACAGCCGGTGCTGGTGGATTTTTATTCGGACACCTGTGTACCTTGCAAGGTCATGTCATGCGTGTTAGGTGAACTTGAAGAAGAATATGCAGGTGAGTTACAAATTTATAAAGTCAATATTAATTATGAAGAAAAGTTGACGGAGCAGTGTGCAGTTATGGCAGTACCAACGATTATCCTTTTCCGCAGTGGAAAAGAAGTCGGCCGCACCAAGGGGGCGGTGCCCAAAAAAGCACTGATACAGATGCTGCATATGGATGTACAAGCCAAGCAAGCAGAAGGGAAATGAGAATGATGATATTGACAGTGGCTGGAAAAAAGAAGAATTACCCAGAGAGGCTCACACTGCCTGCGCTAATTGAGCAGGAAGCAGTGGAAAATCCGGATTATGTTACCGTAACTATCAATGACGCATTTGTGGAACGCGGCGACTTTGCACAAACGATATTGAAGGATGGAGATACGGTTGAATTTCTGTACTTCATGGGAGGAGGAACTGTCTGATGCCATTCACCAATGAGCAGCTTGAGCGCTACTCCCGCCATATCATTCTCAAAGAGGTAGGCATAAAGGGTCAGAAAAAGCTGCTGAATGCCAAAGTGCTCATTATCGGTGCAGGCGGTTTGGGTGCGCCAGCGGCTTTGTATCTGGCAGCAGCCGGTGTAGGTACCATTGGGATTGCAGATGCCGATGAAGTCGATTTATCCAATCTGCAGCGGCAAGTTATTCACACTACCGCAGATCTCGGTAAAGCAAAAGTCAAGTCTGCTGCGGAAACTATGACTGCAATTAATCCGGATGTCAAAGTAAATACATATCGCACCTTTGTCACATCACAGAACATTATGAACCTGATTGCGGGTTATGATTTTATTTTGGACGGTACCGATAATTTTCCAGCCAAGTTTCTCATCAATGATGCTTGCGTTATGGCAAAGAAACCGTTTTCGCATGCGGGAATCATTCGATTCCGCGGACAACTCATGACCTATGTGCCGGGACAAGGGCCGTGCTATCGCTGTGTGTTCAAAAATCCACCGCCGAAAGACGCGGTACCTACTTGCAAGCAAGCCGGGGTCATTGGTGCCATGGGCGGCGTTATCGGCAGTTTGCAGGCCATGGAAGCCATCAAGTACATTATCGGTCAAGGGAAGCTCTTGACCGGCCGCCTACTTACTTACGATGCTCTGAAGATGGAATTTCACACGATTAAGCTGCCGCGTGATGAACACTGTGCAGTATGCAGTGCTCACCCAACTATTACAAAGCTCATTGATTATGAGCAGGCTGAGTGCGACATGAAAAAATAAGTGTGGGGGCATTATCATGAAAATCAATATTTCCAAACGAGATTATAATACTATGCTGATGCATTGCCGCAGTGGTCTGCCTAATGAATCATGTGGGCTGCTGGCAGGCAGCGTAAGTGGTGAAATGAAGACTGTGCAGAAAATTTATTTGCTGACAAACACAGACCACAGCCCTGAGCATTTCTCCATGGACCCAAAAGAACAACTGGCTGCGGTAAAAGATGCACGCGCAAATGGGTTTGTACTTATCGGCAATTTTCACTCGCACCCGGCATCACCTTCCCGTCCGTCTGAGGAGGATAAGCGTCTGGCATATGATCCATCGATTGATTATTTGATTCTTTCCCTGCAGGAAAGGGATAATCCAGTATTGAGAGCTTTTGGCATTGACACTGACAAGAATGTTACAGTTCATGAGGTGCATTTTATATAATTTCCAATACTGGCACAGCGAAAAAAGACGCGAAATTTACAAGAGCTTTGATAGGTGTTCTTTTTATTGGACAAAGATGAAGGTTGAGAACGTATAATTTCAGTTGACAGACGAGGAGTACACAATGTTTTGTATCAGCATCAGCTATCGAAAAACGCCGTTGCAGGTGCGGCAGCAATTTGCAATTTCTGCGGAGGAACAGATTACTGCTTTGCAGCGTCTGACTTACAGGAGAGAGATTTCCGGTGGTGTCATTGTCTCTACTTGTAATCGTAGTGAAGTGTATTTTTCCGGTGACAAGGCACACATGGAGGCAGTCGGACAGTTGTTGGCAGACCTCAAACATTTTGACGTTGAGACATTCAAAACATATGGCATGTTTTACGGCGGTACACAAGCGGTGCAGCATCTGTTTCGAGTGGTTTGCGGCCTTGACTCAATGGTCCTCGGAGAGGATGAGATTTTGCATCAGGTGAAAGAGGGCTATCTGCGTTCGTTCGACCTTGGTTATACTAACAGCGAACTGAATATTTTGTTTCAGGGTGCATTTAACTGTGCAAAACAGATTAAGTCGACAACCCGATTGTCTACCACACCGGTTTCAGTCGGTACACTGACGGCCAATACAATTGAACGGTATTTGCAGATCAATTGCGGTAAACAAAATGCGGATTGCACAGTACTGGTCATCGGTGCTACCGGAAAGATTGGCTCTATTGTAGTAAAAGACCTTGCAGCTAAGGGGATTGGCACCTGCGGTACAGTCCGCAGTCACCACAGCAATATTGCTCTGCTGAGCAACTGCTGTGGCCGGTTTATCCGTTTTGAAGATCGCTACATTGCTATGCAGCAAGTTGATGCTGTTGTGAGTGCCACAACCAGTCCGCATTACACCATTACACAGCGGAACTATCTTGCCCATGCGGTTGACAGTCGGCCGCGACTGTTGATTGATCTGGCGGTGCCGTATGATATTGACCAAGCCCTTGGCCGTGTAGCAGGTGTTACTCTGTTGGACATTGATTACTTTCAACAACTTTCACAGGAAAACCGAAGCATTAAACAGGACGAGCTGCAGAAAGCAGAGCAGATTTTGAGCGATTGTGTGGAGGACACACTGAAAAAGCTGAACATCCGTGACTTCTGGGCAAAACATGACCGCAGACAGGTTCAACCATGGTTTGCACAGATGGTTGGCTATCTGCACGATGTATTGGACAGCAGACAACTGAGCCAGGTACTAAGTAAAATTGACACAGATGCGGACAAAAGAGGAGCAATATAATGGCCTATTTCCCTTTTATGGTGGATATCAGCGGCCAGCAGTGCTTGATCGTGGGCGGTGGGCAGGTAGCTCTGCGCAAGGTGCAGACGTTGCTGCCATTTCAGGTACATATTTGTTTAGTGGCGCCGAAGATTTGCGATGCTCTCTGGGAGATGGCATTCAATACGGATAAATTACAATTGATACAGCGCAGCTTCTGTGACAGTGATGTGTTCGGTATGGACTTTGTGGTAGCTGCCACAGACGATCAGTCCAAAAATATACATGTTTCCCGCCTGTGTCAACAAATTGGTATACCAGTAAATGCTGTTGACCAGCGTGAAGCATGCTCCTTTATCTTTCCGGCCATCGTGCGGCGTGGCGACTTGCTCATTGCAGTTTCGTCCGGCGGCGACAGTCCGGCGGCAGCAGCTTATGCAAAACGGAAAATTCAGCAAAATGTGCCGATATATTACGAAAAAATGGTGCAATCGCTCGGTGTCTGCCGCGGTTATATCCGGCAGAACGTTCCCAGTGCCGCACGGCGCAAACAGATTTATTATGATCTGCTGGACTATGCGGACCGCCACGGCGGTGAACTGCCGCAGACAGTTGTGAAGATGGCTGTGCACGCACAAAAAGTGGAAAAGGAGCGTTGCATATGACAGAACATAGAACCATTAGAATTGGTACTCGCGGCAGTCAATTGGCTCTTGCACAAACAGAAATGGTCATTCAGGCACTGCAACGCAGTTTTCCTCATATGGTGGCGGAAAAGGTTGTGCTGTGCACAATAGGCGATAGAGTCCACAACAAACCGTTGGCGGCCTTTGGGGGACAAGGTATCTTTGTGGCAGAGTTTGAGGATGCTTTGCGTGACGGCCGCATCGACCTTGCTGTGCACAGTGCCAAAGATATGCCCATGAAATTAGGGGATGGCATGGAGATTGCCGGTGTGCTGCCGCGTGGAGATCCCCATGATTTGCTGGCAGTGCGGCGGAGTACTGACCTTGGTGCATGGACGAATCCGGTGATCGGGACCGGAAGCCCACGGCGGCAGTTTCAGGCAGAAACGTTGTTTCCCACCGCATCCTTTGCCGATATGCGCGGGAATATACCGACTCGTTTACAGAAACTGCTGGACGGTGCTTATGACGGTATTATCCTTGCGGCAGCAGGAGTGCAGCGGCTGCATTTTGAGAAAGACACACGCTTTTGCTTTCATAACTTTAACACGGAACAAATGCTGCCAGCAGGTGGGCAGGGTGTCATTGCGGTCGAATGCTGTGCTGACAGTGAAGCGGCTGCGCGGATGCGTGTCGTTTCAGACCGCCGTACAATGGACGAACTGGAGACAGAACGCCGTGTGCTGAGTTTGCTGAACGCCGGCTGTCACGAAGCAATTGGTGCCTTTGCACAAGTACAGGGATCGGACATTCAGTTGACCGTTAAACGGGCACTGGAGGGCCGAGTGCTGTTTCGGCAGGACAGCGCCCCTGTCGGGGAACGGTTGCAGCTCGCTGAAAAACTGGCAGAAGACATCGCAGCGGAGGGGAAAATATGGGAATCGTCTATTTAATTGGCGCAGGACCGGGGGACGCCGGACTCATTACTGTGAAAGGCGCAGAAAAGCTGAAAGAGTGTGATGCAGTTGTCTATGACCACCTTGCCTGTGTGGAACTGCTAAGTACCATTCGACCGGACTGTAAAAAGATTTATGTCGGCAAGCAGGCGGGTCATCACAGCTTTCAACAGGGGGAAATCAATCAAATTCTGGTGGAGTGTGCCCAGACCTGTGCAACTGTTGTTCGGCTCAAGGGGGGCGACCCATTTGTTTTTGGAAGGGGCAGCGAAGAAATTGAAGCTCTGCGGCAGTATAATATCCCTTATGCAGTTATTCCGGGGGTGACCTCGGCCTGTGCGGTGCCAGAGAGCGCGGGCATTCCGGTGACTCATCGGGGTGTCAGCCGCAGTTTTCATGTGATTACCGGTCATACTAACACCTTGTCTGGTGAGCCGGTGTGTAACTACCGCAATCTCGCTGAAAGTGAGGGTACACTGGTGTTCCTTATGGGTTTGTCGCACCTGCAGGACATTGCAGATGGACTCATACAGGCCGGCAAATCACCGGATACGCCTGCTGCCGTCATTGCGGATGGTACAACGGACCGTCAGCACACCGTTCGGGCACCGCTGGGGCGGATTGCACAGCGGGTGTATGAGAGTGAACTGCCCTCTCCAGCAGTGATTGTGGTCGGGGCGACTGCCGCTATGCAGGATGTTTTTCTTGCAGAGCATGTCCCGAAAGTCGGCCTGACGGCGACGCACCCGCTGCAGGTGAAGTTGGCGCGCGGCTTTGCACAGTTGGGAATGCGGGCCGAACCGGTTTGCACCATGCAGGTGCAGCCAACCGATGACCTGCAACAGTTGGATGATGAACTGACTCATTTGGAACAATATGGATGGGTGGTATTTACCAGTCAGAATACAGTGCGTATTTTTTTCGAAGAAATGCGCAAGACGCAGACAGACATCCGTTGTCTGGGTAACTTACACTTCGCTGTGTTAGGAAGTGGAACAGCAGCGGCACTGCGTGCCCGTGGCATTCAGGCAGACTTTGTACCGTCAAATTACACGGTTGCTGCTCTGGCGACAGAGCTCACACCAGTGGTCGGCAGAAGCGGACAACGCGTGCTGCTGCCGCGGGCAGTACAAGGAAGCCCTCAATTGGCGGCTGCACTGCGCCGAACCGGCGTTTCCTGCACAGAAATACCTATTTATGATGTCTGTGGTTGTCCGGCAGTTGGTGCACAGCATTTGGACGAGCTGGATTATCTGGTATTTGTGAGTGCTTCTGGTGTGCGTGCATTTTTTGCGCAGATGAGGCAGTTTAACCAACAGTTGCCGCCGCATCTTCATATAGCCTGTATCGGAGAGGTAACATGCACAGCACTGGCACAGGAGCACTGCAATGCGGATATCGTTGCTGCAGAAAATAGTGTGGAAGGACTTCTTCGCGCCGTCGGCCAATATAATATTGATATTCAAGGAGGAATGCAACATGATACGCATGAGAAGACTGCGTGTAAATGAAACAATGAGAAGTCTGGTCCGCGAAACCAGCGTAAGTAAATCAGACCTTGTCTATCCGGTTTTTATCATTGAGGGAAGCAACATTAAGAGGCCGGTTGATTCCATGCCCGGCATTTACCAATATTCCATTGACCGGTTTGATGAAGAATTGAAGCGGATACAGGCTGCTGGTGTCAAAACAATTCTTATTTTTGGCATTCCTGCACACAAGGACGAGGTGGGCAGTGAGGCATATAATGATGAGGGCGTTACACAACAGGCCATCCGTGCGATTAAGGTAAAGGCACCTGACCTGTTGGTGATTGCAGATGTCTGCTTGTGTGAATATACTTCCCATGGTCACTGCGGGTTGATTCGCGGCCATGAGATTCTAAATGATGAGACACTGGTACTGCTGGGAAAGACGGCAGTCAGTCTTGCGAAAGCGGGTGCAGATGTGATTGCTCCATCAGACATGATGGATGGCCATGTTGCCTATATCCGCGATGCACTGGATGACAACGGCTTTCTCAATACTATGATTATGGGCTACAGTGCCAAATTTGCTTCCGGATACTATGCTCCCTTTCGTGATGCGGCGCACTCGGCTCCCTCGTTTGGCGACCGCCAGACTTATCAGATGGATCCCGCCAACGGCAAAGAAGCAGTGCGGGAGTGTGAGGCGGACATCGAGGAAGGTGCCGATGTCATCATGATAAAGCCGGCCCTTCCCTATTTGGATGTGGTCAAGGCCGTGTCACTGCGTACAAATTACCCGATTGCTGCCTATAATGTCAGCGGAGAATATGCTATGGTCAAAGTTGCTGCGCAAAAGGGCTGGATTGATGAGAAACGCATTGTTATGGAAAATATGACAGCTATCAAGCGCGCAGGGGCAAAAATCATCATTACTTATCATGCATTGGACGTTGCGCATTGGTTAGATGAGGAATTGTAACACCACGTGAAAGGGAGACTGTTATGTACAGTAGGTCAGACGAATTATTTGAAAAGTCAAAGCGGCTGATGCCGGGCGGTGTGAACAGTCCTGTGCGGGCTTATCAGGCCGTACACCGCAGTCCAGTCTTTATTGATCACGCTAAAGGTTCCAAAATTTATGATGTCGATGGGAACGAATACATTGACTATGTGTGTTCATGGGGACCGGAAATCTTGGGCCATGCGGATGGCCGCGTCATTCATGCCGTGCAGGAAGCCTGCAGCAAAGGCCTGACATTTGGCGCGCCGACCGAGAAGGAATATATCCTTGCTGAATTAGTGCAGGAACTAATGCCATCCATGGAAATGATGCGCTTGGTCAACTCCGGTACAGAGGCGGTCATGAGTGCAATCCGTGCGGCACGCGGTTTTACCGGCCGGAACAAGATTGTGAAATTCCGCGGCTGTTACCACGGGCATTCGGATGGGCTGTTGGTAAAGGCTGGTTCGGGCGCGATGACACAGTCTGTACCGGACAGTCTTGGTGTGCCGGCTGACTTTACCCGAAACACATTGGTGGCAGAGTATAACGATACGGACTCAGTGGAGAAACTGTTTGAGCAGGATGGTAACGATATTGCGGCTATCATTGTCGAGCCGGTTGCCGCCAATATGGGTGTGGTGCTGCCGCGGGCACATTTTCTGCAGGACCTGCGGGAGATTGCCGATCGGTACCATGCACTGCTCATCTTTGATGAAGTCATCACGGGTTTTCGTGTGGCGCTGGGTGGCGCACAGGCGTATTACCATGTTCGACCGGACCTGACCACGCTGGGGAAAATCGTCGGCGGCGGTATGCCGATGGCCGCTTATGGAGGCCGCAGAGATGTCATGCAGATGATTGCGCCGCTGGGGGGCGTGTATCAGGCGGGAACGTTGTCTGGCAATCCAGTTGCCACAGCTGCGGGTATTGCAACTCTGCAAATTCTACGGGAGCAAAAGGGCTTGTATGAGCGGCTTGACCGGATTACAGGCCGATTAGCGGCTGCCGTACAGGAGAGCTTGGGCAGTCACGTATGTGTCAACCGTATTGGTTCCCTTATGTGTGTTTTCTTTAATGACGGACCGGTCACTGATTATGTGTCGGCGAGACGGTCAGACACTGAACAATTTGCCGATTACTTTAATTATATGCTTGACCATGGTATTTATCTGGCACCGTCTCAGTTTGAATCTATGTTTGTGTCCTATGCACACACAGATGAGGATGTTGAAAAAACTTGCCGAATTATTCGGAAGTATCCTAGAGGATGATGACAGAGCCGCTGTGAAGCACAGCAACTCTGTTTATTATGCGGAATAAAACGAATTATATAAACATACTTTACTAATATGTAAGTGGGAATGACTATGATATTCCCATACAAACGACAAGAAATCCTGTAATTCAGGGAAAGGTTGGGAAATCCATGAGCAAAAAGCTGTGTACCATCAAGCTTTACACGGATGTGCTCATTATCGGCGGCGGTACGGCCGGATGTTACGCTGCGCTGACTGTCAGCCGCCGTTCCGGTTTGTCTGTGCTGATTGCCGAAAAAGCAAATATCTGGCGCAGTGGCTGTCTGGCAGCCGGCGTCAATGCCATTAATGCTTACATAGTTCCGGGACACACGCCGCAGGATTATGTCCGCTATGCCGCGAATGATGCCAATGGCATTGTTCGGCCGGACCTGTTGCTGACGGCGGCCGAGCGCTTTAATGCCGTGACCGCAGACCTTGAAAAGCTGGGCCTTGTCATCTTGAAAAATAAAGATGGTAGTTATGCGGCACGTGGGAACCGCAACATCAAAATCAATGGAGAAAATCTGAAACCATTGTTGGCAAAGGCTGTGCAGCAGGCCTCGAATGTGCAGGTGCTCAACCATGTCAATATGACTGATTTACTGGTACAAGACGGGCGTGTCTTCGGTGCGGTCGGCTTTTCTCTACAGGATGCGGTCCTGTATGATATTCGCGCTGGTGCCGTACTGATAGCAACCGGCGGGGCCGCCGGTCTTTACCGACCGAACAACCCCGGATTTTCCCGTCATAAAATGTGGTATCCACCTTTTAATACAGGTGCCGGATATGCCATGGGAATTCGTGCGGGTGCTGAAATGACGACTTTTGAGATGCGTTTCATTGCCCTGCGCTGTAAAGACACGATTGCACCGACAGGTACCATTGCGCAGGGGGTGCATGCTCGACAGGTGAACGCCCGCGGGGATGTCTATGAAAAACAATATGGCCGAACCACGAGTGAGCGTGTCTATGGCACTGTGCGGGAAAACCAGCTGGGTCATGGTCCCTGTTACCTGCAGACAAGCGGCATTTCACCAGAGCAGGAACGGGATCTGCTGAAAGCCTACTTGAATATGGCACCCAGTCAGACACTAAAATGGGTGGAAAGCGGCTGCTTGCCCGGCAGACAAGACGTGGAGATTGAAGGTACCGAACCATACATCGTCGGCGGTCACACAGCCAGCGGCTATTGGGTAAATACACAGCGGGAAAGCACGATCCATGCGCTTTATGCCGCAGGCGATGTGGCCGGTGGATGTCCGCAAAAGTATGTAACCGGCGCTTTAGCCGAGGGCGAAATTGCTGCCGAAGATATCATCCGAAAATATCGGAAAGTGAAGCAGCCATCCGCTTTGGACGTACAAGTCCAGTGTATCGCTGCAGCTTATGAGACGATATTGAAGGAACAAACTCCTGTCTATTCTACTGAAGAATTGGAGGAAGCCATGCAGAAAGTCATGGATGTGTATGCCGGCGGCATTTCCAGCAACTATCAGTTCAATGAGAAGCAGTTAAGCATAGCAGCTGACAAAATCGACCGGCTCACAGCTTTGTCCAGCTATGTGGCTGCGGAGAATATGCATGAGTTGCTGTTTGCCTATGAGCTGAAAGACCGACTGACCGTATGTAAGGTGTTAATTGCACACCTGATGAGCCGGAAAGAAACCCGATGGCATGCTTTCAATGAAAACCTCGACTACCCAAACACCAATGACCGTTATCTTGGCTATGTCAATTCCCGAATGATCGGGGGAAAACTGCAGATTCTTTTCAGAGACCTTGTGAAGGGAGCATCCTATGAGCATAAAGATTGACCGGGACAGATGCGTGGGCTGCCAACGGTGTACGGTCGTTTGTCCAGGCAGTTTGATTGAAATGCAGGCAGGTAAAGCAGTCATGAAGTATCCCCGGGACTGTTGGGGGTGTGCTTCATGTGTGAAGGAATGTCCGGCAGAGGCCATTGCCTTTTTCCTTGGAGCTGACATTGGCGGCAGCGGGAGCACGATGACAGTGTCCGAAAGCGGGGACGTTTTGCATTGGAAAATTCACTGCTGGGACGGCACCGTGAAAGTTATTGATGTGGATCGTAAAAACGCAAATCAATATTAGGGAGAGATGAATATGAGCGAATTGTCACATTTGGATGAACTGGAGGCAGAGGCCATTTACATCATCCGGGAAGTGGCAGCGGAGTGTGAAAAGCCGGTCATGCTGTATTCTATCGGTAAAGACAGTTCCGTCATGCTGCATTTGGCCATGAAGGCTTTTTACCCGGAAAAGCCGCCGTTTCCTTTTCTGCATGTGAACACAACGTGGAAGTTTAAGGAAATGATTGCTTTTCGTGATCAGACGGCTAAAGAACTGGGCATCAACATGATTGAGTACATTAACAAAGAGGGCGCTGCGCGTGGTGTCAATCCGTTTGACTATGGTTCCTCCTACACCGACATTATGAAAACGCAGGCCCTTAAGCAGGCACTGAAAAAATATGGATTCACGGCTGCCTTTGGCGGCGGCCGCCGAGATGAAGAGAAAAGCCGGGCTAAGGAGCGTATTTTCTCTTTTCGAAATGAGGCGCAGGCATGGGACCCCAAAAATCAGCGTCCGGAAATGTGGAAGCTTTACAATACGGAAATCAATCAGGGCGAGAGTATGCGTGTGTTTCCTATCTCCAACTGGACGGAAACGGATATTTGGGAATACATCAAGCGGGAGAACATCCCTATCGTATCTCTGTATTTTGCCAAGGAGCGACCGGTAGTACACCGCGGCAACAACCTTATCATGGTGGATGATGACCGGATGCGTCTCAACCCCGGCGAGGTGCCGGAAATGAAGAAAGTCCGTTTTCGTACATTGGGCTGTTATCCGCTCACAGGTGCCATTGAGTCAGAGGCTGATACGCTGGATAAGATTATCGCTGAGACTCTGAGCTCTGTTGAATCGGAGAGAACCAGCCGTGTCATTGACAATGACGGTGGGGAAGCCAGCATGGAAAAGAGAAAGAGAGAGGGATACTTCTAATGAGTGGATTGCTTAAATTTATTACCTGCGGCAGTGTGGACGATGGAAAATCGACCTTAATTGGGCATATGCTCTATGATTCCAAACTGCTGTATGCTGACCAGAAAAAGGCACTGCTTCTGGACAGCAAGGTCGGCTCCCGCGGGGGAGATATTGATTACTCTTTGCTGCTTGATGGACTGATGGCCGAACGTGAGCAGGGAATTACAATTGATGTGGCTTATCGCTACTTCACTACCGACCGACGCAGTTTCATTGTGGCTGACACGCCTGGACATGAAGAATATACTCGCAACATGGCGGTTGGTGCCTCATTTGCACAGCTGGCGGTCATTTTGGTAGATGCCACCCAAGGTATTTTGGTGCAGACACGGCGGCACTCTCGTATTTGTGCATTGATGGGCATTCATTACTTTGTTTTTGCTGTCAATAAAATGGATTTGGTGCAGTACAGTGAAAAACGCTTCCAAAGCATTGTCTGTGACATTCAAAAGTTGGCAAAGCAGCTTGGTTTAAAAAATGTTATGGTTATACCAGTCAGTGCGACGGAGGGTGACAACATTACCCGTCGGTCAGAAAACATGAAGTGGTACACAGGCAGCACATTGTTGGATTATTTGGAAAATGTGGATGTCTCGGAAAATAACGAAAATACGGAATTTTATCTGCCGGTACAGCGTGTCTGCCGCCCGAACCACACTTTTCGGGGTTTTGCCGGTCAGGTAGAGAGCGGCGTGGTGAAATTTGGTCAGCGGTTGGTGACTCTGCCTAGTCGTGAGACAGCAACGGTACAATCTCTGCTGGTCGGTGACAAACAAGCGGACAGAGCCTATGCTGGTCAGGCGGTGACTATCCAGTTAGACCGTGAGGTGGATGTTAGCCGCGGCTGTGTGTTGACATCGGATGTACACCTGCCGGTGAGCCGCAGAATTACGGCGACACTGTTATGGATGGACGATGAAACGCTGACTGTTGGCCGGGAGTATCTTGCGAAGCTTGGCACCAAACGGATCCCGGCTGTTGTCAAAAATATTCAGTATAAAATTGATGTGAATTCCGGCGAGCAGATACCTACACAGACAGCGTCCAAAAATGAACTTGTGGTCTGCGAATTAGAATTTACAGAAAAAATTGTGGTCGATGAGTTTCGCAGGAACAAGACGCTGGGTGAGCTGATTCTAATTGATCGTGTGAGCCATATGACCTCTGCCTGCGGTGTGGTGGAGCATGTCAACAGCAATACCGAAAAGCCGGTATTTGCGGATGGCAGTCTACAGGTGGGCGGCTATCTGTATGATGAGCTTTACTTTAATCCGGAAACGGTGTTGCTGTCCTGCAATCCTTCCCAGAAAGTTACTTATCACATAGGGGACCGGGTACCTGACAATGGAGACAGTTTTCACTATCCAGCAAATTATGATGTCCTGTCTGCGGCAGCTCAGACAGCAGTTTTCATTCGCAACGGTGCAGTTGCGCGCATCCTGCCGCTGGCGGACTACCTCTACACGGGTCAACCAGTGTTAGATGAGCGTGGTCTGACGGTTAACATTGCCTCACAGGAGGAGTTTAAGCGTTTTCTTACTGCCTATCAAATGGCAGACAAAAAGAAACTGGCATCTCTGCGCAACCAATGGCTTAGCTTTGGCAATTTTCGCAGAGCAGCGTTTACGGATACATTCTGAATTTTTTATGTCACATGTGATAGGGAAAATTTTGCATAATACTTGACAAAAACAATATGAATAGTATAATATAGTATATACAATATTATATATCATATATACTTAATATAATATAAAAGAGAAGGACTCTTTACGCTGACAAAAACGACAGAAAAATGCTAGTTGGACTGTGAAAAGATGTGCAGAATGATTCGGACCTGCTGCGGTGCAATCATGAGTATCTTTATTGTGTGTTAGCACAACGGATATACAGAGAGCCGGCGGGTGGCAAATGACCTGTCGGCTCTTGTTTACATCAGGGCAGCAGAGAAAAAGCAGCCCGGTAAAGAATGACAGCAGCGGTTGTTCCGTGCAGCCTTTGTTGCACGGACGGGGGAGAGACGAAGGAGTCAAACTATGAATATACGGAATAAAGGAAACCACAAAGGAAAGAAAGTGCTGGCAAAAGGAAAGAAAGTGCTGGCATTGTTGCTGACAACGTTACTAACAAGTGGGGTGCTGACTGGCTGTGGTGCAGCTGATGCCAATGTGGATGCGGGTGCGGGCAGTCTGCGTGTGGCGGTCTTTCCCAACATCACACATGTGCAGGGCTTGATGGGTAAGGAAAGCGGTGCTTTTCAAAAAGCGGTCGGTGCGGGGACCAAAATTATCTGGACCACTTATAATGCCGGTTCTGACGAAATTCAGGCGTTCCTTTCCGGCTCTGAGGACATTGGATACATTGGGCCGGGTCCGGCCGTGAATGCTTATGTGAAGTCACACGGCGATGTACAGATTATCGCCGGTGCGACGGATGCGGGGGAATTGCTGGTTTCCCGCAAAGGGGAGCATATCACAAGCGTGAAAGAGCTGGCAGGTAAAAAGGTCGGGGTGCCGCAATTTGGCAACACACAGCATTTGACACTGCTTCATTTGCTGCAGGCAAATGGTCTCAAACCCACTACGCAAGGCGGCACGGTTGAAATTGTGCAGGCGAAAAACCCAGATGTCAAGTCCCTTTTTGACAAGAATGAGCTGGACGCGGCATTGGTACCAGAGCCATGGGGGACCACTTTGTTGCATGAAACCGGAGCTCAGGTGGTGTTGAATGAAAAGAACATCTGGCGCGGCGGGAAATACGCCACCACAGTGATTATTGCACGGCGTGACTATGTTCAGCGGCATGCGAATCTTATCCAGCACTTCCTGCAGGCGCATGTGGCACTGACCAATGAAGCGAACAGCAATCCTCAAAAGGCCGAGACACAGGTGAATGCACAGATTCAGTCCATTACACAGAAGCAACTGCAGCCGCAAATTATTTCCAAGGCATTTCCGCGCATGCTGATTGTTACCGACCCGGCTGAAGACTCTGTTCGTGATTTTTATCAGTTTTCAAAGGATGCCGGCTACATTAAAGAGGACAATGACCTAAAAACGCTTTTTAACCTGACACTTTTAAAAAGGGCACAGCAGATCGTCGGTAGCAAAACCACTATTTAGTTTGTGTATTCGCACGAACAGGAAATTGGGAAGCAAGGGGTATGCAAATGAGTCTTGACATTAAAAATGTGGGCATGGTGTATGAAACAGAAAGCGGCCACATACAGGCGCTCGACCAAGTGAATCTACAGATTCGGGACGGCGAGTTTATCTGCGTGGTGGGGCCGTCCGGTTGCGGTAAGTCTACATTGCTCAACATCATTGCTGGACTGGAACATGCAACAGACGGTGAGGTCTTGTTAGATGGACAGCGCATTACCGCCCCTGGGCCTGACCGTGCCGTTATGTTTCAGGAGGCGGCCCTTTACCCGTGGATGCGCGCGGTAGAAAATGTGGAATTTGGTATGAAGGCAGCCGGTGTACCCCCACAGGAGCGTCATCAGCGTGCCATGAAGTATCTTGATCTGGTTCGGTTAAAAAGTTTTGCGCAGGCCTACCCGCATGAACTTTCCGGCGGGATGCGGCAGCGTGTTGCGCTGGCACGGGCGCTGACTTTGGATTCTAAGGTCCTTCTGATGGATGAACCGTTTGCAGCATTGGACAGCCAAACAAGAAATATTCTTCAACTGGAGCTGCAGCATATTTGGATGGAAACGAAGAAGACAATTTTTTTTGTGACACATAATGTGGAAGAAGCTGTCATGCTGGCAGACCGTGTCATTGTGTTTTCGGCGCATCCCGGTCATGTGAAAAAAGTCATTAAAATTGAACTGGCCAGACCACGTCAGCGTGGCAGCATCGACCTGACTTTCTATGTCAAGTCGGTCATGAAAGATTTGGCAGAGGAGGTCGAAAAAGTTGCGAAAAAAGAATACGGCGATAACTGGTCTTTTGAAGACGATACTGTTTTATATAATCCTGATAGCGATATGGGAGCTTATCTATAAACTTGGCGTCGGAGTACTGCATTGGTGGAAATCCTATGCGTTCCCGTCTCCACTCAGTGTTTTTCAGACATTGGTTTCATTGGGACAGGGCGGCTCACTCGAACTTGCGGTCTTAGTTTCAATGAAGCGCATGGTTATCGGCTATCTGCTTTCCGCTGTGTTGGGGGTGACGCTGGGACTACTGGTGTCCCAAATGCAACATTTTGGCAGCCAGTTTAACGCTTTTATCCTCGGGTTGCAGTCGCTGCCCAGTATTTGTTGGCTGCCGTTTGCGGTTCTTTGGTTTGGTATCAATGAAAGTTCAGTATTGTTTGTGACAACTATTGGTTCAACGTTTGCTATTTCACTTGCTGTTATCAGCGGGATCAAAAATATTAATCCGCTGTATATACATGCAGCAAAAACAATGGGGGTTCAGGGTATTATGCTGTATCGGGACGTAATGATTCCGGCAGCACTCCCCAACTTAGTGACTGGATTAAAACAAGGCTGGTCGTTTGCATGGCGTGCACTTATGGCAGGTGAGATGATGTCGTCTACACATGGTTTGGGTGTGATGCTGATGCAGGGGCGTGACTTTGGTGACATCAGTCAGGTCGTGGCCATGATGATTATCATTATTGTTATTGGACTGGCAGTTGATCGACTTTTGTTTGGAAGATTGGAACGGAAAGTTTGGCGGCGCTGGGGGCTAAATCAGCACTAAAAAGCAGTGCAGATCCATTTGCTTTGGATATTTTAACTATGCATAGAAAAGATACGTCATGAAATGATTGGCAGATAAAAGTAGCGAATCAGCATTGCGAATATGGGAGATTCCTCATATCAAAATTTACTATCGAACCAAAAGGAGAAGCGGTACCTTATCGGTATTGCTTCTCCTTTTATGAGGAATTGACATTTTTTACGGTATCCTAAAAAGAAGTCCGCACAAACGCAGGGTTTGTGCGGACTTTGGCGGAGAGGATGGGATTCGAACCCATGTGACGTTGCCGCCAAACTGATTTCGAGTCAGCCCCGTTATGACCACTTCGATACCTCTCCCTAAATTTTCCTTTTACTTTCAGAAAAGGGAAAACTTGCAGGGCACAATAACTCTTTTCATGTAGCTGAATGAGATGAAAAATCGCGCTCCTACAAATTACATTATGCAAATACTTATTTTATAGAAAAAGAAGCTGAATGTCAAGGTGAGTTCAGCAAAAACTTGACGATTTCCAAGGATTTATGTACAATGTAAATTATTCGGGCCAATGAGAAATGGAGGACTGGGCATGAATCGAATGAAACGTGCGGCAGAGGCGATGGCATCGTTGTCTATCTATAAGGGTATTCTGCAGCGCACGGTTCCAAAAGCTTTTTATCGGTTGCTGTGGGCGGAGAACCGCGAAACTTTTTTACGTGCATGGGGTGATTTTTTTGCAGCCCTTTGTGAACGTGCCAGCAGCGAAAATTTTGCAGAACATTTTACAAGCACAGCCCTTTATGATGAAAATGGTTTTTCGCTGGCAGCGGCGGCCGGAAAAACCGCTTTTGCGTCGGCAATGAGGGATGCGGTACAACGGGATTTGCAAATTATTGTAAAACTTGCACAACTGACGCCGGACAGCCTACTGGAAAGTTGTGGATTTGACGATCTGCCGCCACTTCCACGCTGGAAGTGTGGAAAGCCGGTTAAGGTGCTTTCTGGTACGCCGGGCGAGTATCTTTCACAAATGGCAAAATACTATCGTAAAAATGGATGCGGTATGTACGCACGTTACCGTGCATTCATTTGGCGTGATAAAAAAATTCTGCCGGTTGTTCATCCGGATCCACAGCGCATGTCCGACCTTAAAGGCTATGAAGTTCAGCGAAATTTAGCAATTGGCAATACCGTTGCATTCCTTCGCAATCTGCCGGCAAATAACTGTCTGCTTTATGGAGACCGCGGTACGGGAAAATCTTCCACTGTAAAAGCCTTGCTGAATGAATATTATTCGGAAGGACTCCGTGTCATTGAAATGCCCAAGGAATTTCTGATGGATTTTCCCTATCTTGTGGACCAGATTGCGGCAATCCCTATGCATTTTATTATCTTTATCGATGATCTTTCCTTCTCGCGGGAGGACAGCACCTATGCTGCACTCAAGTCTGTTTTGCAGGGTGGGTTGGCGTCAAAACCAGCCAATTCCCTTATTTATGCAACCTCGAATCGACGCCACCTGCTGCGAGAGAATTTTTCTGACCGAGAGGGGGATGATATTCACCACAACGATACCTTGCAGGAATCGCTTTCGTTGTCAGACCGCTTTGGACTGACTATTGGTTTTGTCAATCCGGATAAAGCGCATTTTTTGGATATTGTTTCTCAACTGGCTCATCAGCGTGGGCTGGACGATTTCCTGCCGCAAATGGAGGCCGGTGCGGAACGTTGGGCGACCGTCCATGGAGGTCGTTCTCCTCGCGTGGCACAGCAGTATATTCGGGATGCAGAAGCAAAAATCCGTCTGGGGCAGTCTTTGGATCCATTGTAGTAATTCCGTAAGGGCAAACGTTTGTGACAGAGCGCATTTTCAGGAAGGAGTGCCTAAAATGATAAAAAAAATCACGGCAGCATTTCTGTGTGCTGCCTTAATGCTTACCACATTTACTGGCTGCGGCTTTCAGAAAAACAATACAGCTTCACAAACAGTCAATGCAGATGATTGGCCGGTAACGGTCAATGGCGTTACCATTAGCAAAAAACCTGCGGGTGTTGCTGCTGTTTCACCGAATCTTGCAGATGTTGTCCTATCTCTTGGGTATGATTTGCAGCTGAAAGGAAAAAGTAAGGACTGTACGCAAGATTCTCTGTCTACATTGGCAGATATTACACTGGATGATGCCCAGCAGATTAAAAAGCAGGGTGCAACATTAGTGCTGACAGACCGAAAACCAACCGAAGCGCAGCAAAATGCACTGGACAATGCCGGCGTGCAGGTGGTTATGATTCCCGCGGCATCCAGTCGTGCCCAGTTGGAAACGCTTTACACGGCGGTAGGGGCTGCCATGGAAGGAAAAGTGACCGGCACACAGCGTGGTAAAAAAGCAGCTCAAAGTGCAATGTTAACAATTGACTCCATTACTCGGCTTGTTCCTAAGAAAAATACCGTGACGACCGGCGTTTATTTATACGATACGAACGGTGGTGCAGCTACAGGAGATACGTTGGCCGGAACTCTTCTGACTGCTGCTGGTATTACAAATGTCGCCGGTGACAGTAAAGGAAATAAGATGGACATTACCGCGTTGAAACGCGCAAATCCGCAGTTGATTTTCTGCCCGACTGGTCTTAAAGCACAATTGGCTCAAGCGGATGGCTACAAGGATCTGCAGGCTGTAACCAATCAAAAAGTTTACGATAATTTGGATTTTGAATATAGTATTGTTTTTCATTGTTACTAGACATATCAACTGTTAAGTAATTCGAATATTCAGCATAAAAACTTTCTATTGGGATAGTATGAGTCCTTCCCAATAAGAAGCTTAATAGCTCAGAATATCTATTAGCAGTGATACTTCTTAAAGAGAGTCCCATGTTACAGTAACTATCTAAAGTGATAGGAAAATCTGGCTCATAACTTTGTTGTGTAGCCATCAGGTCTGCTACATATTTTTTTGAATCATAAATTATTTCTTCTTTCGAAAATAAAATTTTAAAGTTGGAATCTTTATTGATAGGCATTGCAAGATTCCAACTACGTGCTCTATGCTCACGTCCTTTTCCTACCCAGCTAGGTTCATAAACGTTGCTTGGACCAGAAAGAACAAGTGGCAGGATACAGTTGTCTGCGACTTGTAGGCTAAGCTTATTATACATAATATCTGTTGACATTTCAATTTGCTCCTTTTTACTTTATATTTTACTTATTTTATTTTACTGATATTTATATTTTATATTTTTACTTTAAAATATAAAAATAAAATATGGAGTTTTATGAGTATAATTTTACTGTTGAGTTTTGAACAAACAGGACATGGCTATTTACAGATACACGGTCATATCCATTTCTGCCGATACCAGTGCAGACTATAATGGAGTTTTTTGGAACTGACATATATGTACCATATCCTGTTGCAGCGTTTGGGGTTCCAGGTCCAGTGCTCAAAGAAGTTGCTCGGATTGTTATGATTTTGCAATGTACATCTGCGAATAAAACACCTAAATTTTTTGAAACTGAGGATGGATGTTGCGGATATTGTAATCCTCCAGTCTGAGTTATTTGTTGTGATTGACTATTATTTTGAATATTATTAGAAGAGCCTGAATAGTTCCATTGGTTTGACTGGTTTGATTGTAATGTTTTTTTTGCAGGCTGCTTTGTTTGGTTTTGTGAAGTAGATGGAGATTTTGAAGTGGGTTTTGTAATAGTAGAGTTACTAGACGTTGTTGTAGGAACTTTTGAAACGCAATATATTTTTTGAGCTATTTAACATAGTGGTTGTGGAGAAGACTGATGTCAAGCATGTTCAACAAAAGTTGCTTA
>JAKVJJ010000021.1 GCA_022487055.1 Oscillospiraceae bacterium | reverse complement strand
CTGCTATATGGCAATTCTTAAAAATGAAAGTGCTTCGAAAATGTAAACTATTCCCTTTGTTTAAATAATCTGGTACTTCATTTTATAATGATGATACTAAAGGGCGGCAGCATATGCCACCGTCCTTAATTGGAAAGCGTATGTTAGTTAATCTTTACTTAATACCGACAGAGCATGTTGAACATCATAATTGCCATCCGAATTTCGATATTTGTTGAGAGATTTATAACCTCTGTTCCACATATCAACTATTTCTTCATCACTCTTTGTCCCATGCTTACGGTTATACTGAATCAAATCGAACAACAACTTTTCGTCACCCTGATTAATCAGCTTGATTGCCTTTTTCCTAATTTCTTCGTCTGTCATAATATGACCTCTTTCTATATTTCATATTTAGGTTTATAATTGTACCGTTATCAGCTAAACTATATTTGTAAATATTTTCTATGTGCTGCTGATTAAGGCGCATACGAACAACCAATACTGGCATTAGAGAAAGTCTATCATGCTCCAACATGATAAGGCTTTTTCTTTTTGCCCAAAATAAGACATTGGAATCACCCCTTCCTAAAATAAAGATGATATTATCCAAAAGTTTTTTTATACTGATTTAAAGCTTCAATGAGTTTAGCGCAATCCTCATCCTTATTAAGGAAAGTGTTAAACATCATTGAATCTAATTCGTCAATGACATTACAATATATTTTTAGTATTTGATTAAGTTTAACTTCATCTGCCATATTTATTTGACTTATTGATATAAACCTATCTTTTATTGATTCAAGATTTTGTAGTAATTCAATTTCAAGTTGATTTCGATACATTTTAGCAAACCTTGGATCAGTATCAAAATTTTTTGGAGTAACTCTTATTATTGGATGACCATCGACCATCTCATCTTCTTCATCATCTATTGGTTCACATGCAAAAGACCCTTTGATTTTTAAAAATAGTAAATTATTCTGTATTGCTAATTTATCTGTTTCAGTTAATTCCTCTTGAAAATACGATTGTTCAAGTCCAAATATGTTAGATAAAATCGGTAGATACTTCTGAGAAATATTTTGTTTTCCTTTAATCCAAAGAGTTATATTTTGCTTATTTATACCTAATTTTTCTGCAAGGTCTTTTTTTTGCATCCCTTCTAATTGTAAAATGTATTCTAATCCAATCATTTTTTCACCCCATAAATATTTACTGAGTCAATATTGTAATGCTATTATAACACATATATTTACTCAGTCAATACTTTTGGGCAAAAAAATTTTACGAATCTTTTTAGATGCAAACAGAGTAGAGTTTTATCCCTACCCTGTTTTTTATTAAGCTGCTGAAAATCCCGCCATACCTGTAACTTTAATTTGCATTGGATAATCAGGAATTGTACAATCTTTTATAAGAATTAATGCAGTTTTAGAGAAATCAGGTGTTGCCCAAATCGACTTATAGGTTTTCTGCTCCAGCGATTCTTTGATTAAACTCAGACCTACAAACTGCATATATTGTTCCGTTGTTAAATCGTGATATAATGATAGCATAACATCATCACGGATGGCTTTCATTTTATCTTCCATTTTTTTATCTCCCTTTCTTTTAAGCCGCTTGACATGAAGAATGAAACACTAACATTTCAAGCAAGTCTACTTTTTCTGCATCAGAAAGTTCCAAATCAAAAGTAGTTATTTCATAGCCGCCATTATCTTCCAAATCTTCAAGCATATCAGCGTTTTCTTCTAAGCATGTTTTGTCTGTGTTCCTCGTCAAAATCGTTTGCTTCATATGGAATAGGCTTGCACCAGACTGAAAGAGAATAGCTGTTATCTTCTGATAAGTCAGTTCTCACAAACATAAGCGTTTTGGTATCATCGTTGCCCTTCCATTGCATTTTGGTCATAAAGGCATACAATGACATATCCAGACCATTCAGCACATCAGCATCATTGTACCTTATAATGCTTTCAACGCCGTCAGAAAAACTGTTCTGGATTTGTAATTTTTAGAAGTGCCAATTCAACTACTGCCTGTTCTTCATCTGTCAGCGAAACTTCTTCTATAGATACTTCCGTTGATTTTTCTCCACAATCTTCTAATTGAATGTCTGCTCCAATATAATATTTGCGTTCACCGTCATCATCATCAACCAATAAGTATAAGTTATGTGGCTGTTCAAGTATATCATTGAAATTAGACGCTATCTTATCTACAAGGTGACAAAACATGAATTCATAAGCAAGTGTTTCATTGGATGCAGGAACCAACGGAATTTCTAAACAGTCACAAAAATCATTAACAATGCTTGACTTGTCCACCTTAGATATGTCCAGATTTCCAAATGTGATTTCTGGGCAAATGATGGTTTCTTCTGTTTCAACTGTCTGTTTCATTTTTTTTGCTCCTTTTTTTGATGAGTATTGTTTACGTCATATGGATGCGACCTTGCTGCATTATAAGGGAAAGAGGAAAGTTTATTTGTTGTCCTCCCCCTGCTGTGTATCATAATTACCACATTGTGCTTTCCTTACTGCATAATCCCATTATAGACCACCAGTAATAATAAGTCAATAGCGTTTTGATAAAATTTAAAGCTTTTTGTGCTCTCAGAAAATTACTACATTACTAAATTGCAACATTTAAACAATTTCATATTATAATATTAAGTAATAATTATTATTTTTAAATCAATATATTATTAATAATTGACATATTAATATGATTACTGTATAATATAGATACTAAAAATATGAGGTGTATTTATATGTTACCTGTAAAAATTACTATAGATGAGAATATTCGTAAATTAATTAGAACAAAACGTAAAGCGTTAGGAATAAGTGGCACTACTTTATCACAGCTGATTGATCAAAAATCAAGTTATATATCCGCTGTTGAAAATGGAAGAATAAAAAAAATGTCTTTAGAAGCATTAAAAAATATAATTGAGAAACTATTCGACTGTGATGATATTAAAGCAGAAAACATTATAAAAAAGAATATAATAGATTCAGATACTATTAGTACTACAAATATTAATTTAAAAGAATCCGTTGACTTGGACACATCTAATAACCAATTTTCTCAGGATAATATAAAAAAATACAATACTGTAGAAACTCCCACAAATACTGAAGCGTTAGATGACTTAATACAAAATATGAAAGTGGGATTTGAAACCATACAAAAAGTTGATGCCGAATTTACTGTTTCCACATTAAAATATCTTGTTACATCAATGCATTTTGATTTAGGTTTTATGATGGCGTTATTTCACATTCCATATTTTGCTCTTAAAGGTTTAGATCATGATGGAAGGCAGCAATTTCTAAATGATGTATCAGATATTTTTAAAAAATATGCCATTCTTTCTAAAGAACATATGGATGAGCGAAAGAAAAATGAGGACGATAAATCAAAAGTCAATTCATCAACCTCTGGTACTGAAGACCCTCAAGATTTCAATACTGACTCAGACGATTCCGATCAATCCTAAACTTATTAAAAGTTAACTGCACAAAAATATAGCAGCCTACCCTCTACTTGACGATAAGCTGCTATATTTTAAATTTATATAAGCTATTTATTTCCTTTTTTACTATTACAAGAACGACACAATAACTGAGCATTAGAAAGTTCTGTTCTTCCTCCTTTGCTCCAAGGATCAATATGATCCATTGTCAGTTCATCTAAAAAGAAATATTTATTACAACTTGCACATTGGTATTTTCTATCATGCGAAACCAGATGTTTTGCAAATTCCAATTTGTCATCTCTTGAGAATAATCGTTTAGGATCAACACTAATATCTTTTACAATAGCATTAATTATATCTTCAATTTCTTTAGCCTTATTAGTTAGCTTTGCATCATCACTTTTAAGATACCTACCAATCCTTTCATTTATTTCTTTTTTGTGCTGCTTCCATATTGTAACATCTTTAATGTACTTAACCGATAGATTAAAATATATTGGAAGCTGACCGCCATAGGAATCAAAAATTTCAGCAACAAAATCAACAAATCTTTTTAAATCTCTTTGATCTTGTTGGAATGAATCATTCTGATGAGCGTTTACATATTTGTAAATTTCATCTCTTTTAGAAAAATTGCGTATATTGCCAAGAAGGCGCAAAAGCGTTAATTTAGCTGCGCCTCGTGCAGATTTTCCTAATATTCTCTTTGCCTTTTTGTCTTGTTCACAATAAATAGACAAACCTCTAAGGTATTCGCCATTAAATAAACCATTTAGCACTTCATATTCCGAAAGAGGTACACCTAAAGTGTTAATACGCCTAAATATCTCTCTTTTAAGCTTTTCTGTTCCTATACAGATAATGTCTTTAATTTCTGTGTCATCTATCTTCTGCTGAAGAGTATAATCTGTTTGCATGTACAATTTACCCTTATACTGTATATTGTTTTGATAAAAATTCTTAATTGCCTCAATCCTTTGTTTTCCATCCAATACTTCAAGAATACCATCATTGTTTTTCCAAAAATAGAAAGCCGGAAGCGGTATATCATTAACTATACTATCAATTACAAGCGACTGTTTTTCAGCATCATAGATTATTTCTCGTTGTAGATCAATATCTGAGATAATATGACCACTATTTACCTGTTCATATAATTCTCTAATTTTCATCGCGATACACCTCTTTGTTTCTGATCAAAATTCTCTCAAAAGGCTCTCTGAAAGGTCTACCATCTTTTTCAATCCAGAGGGCGGCTTTATCACCTTGGAAGCGCCTTGTCTTTTTCGCATCTATACCTTTCGTAATAATCTCAAACTGCTCAGGATTATATTTTTGCAAGAAGGTTATTGGAACGCCCATAACGCCGTCATAATCAAAGGGAATTTTGAGTGTTCGATTAACATCAATACCATCATAATTGTAATAATGTGGAAATTTTTCAGGGCTATATTCTTCTGTAAGGATCATTTTATCGTGACGGTACTTAACGTCCATGTTTGTGAACCAACAACAACATCTAGGTAACGAATCATTCTTCGGAATGATTGTTCCATTAGGTAACCTAAATCCAGATAGATGATAATGATATCCAAGCCAAAGCTGATTTTCCTTAATGTAATGAAAAGTCTCTTTATATGTAATTGCATTTTGTGGGCCAATGACAATAAATTGCATTCGATTAGAGATCATAATATCAATAAATTCTCTGAAAGCAGAAAATGGTGGATTTGTAATAACCACATCGTATTTTGAATAATCAACATTCTGGAACTTCACACCTTCACCTGTTGTTGGATTATATCCGGACACATAAACTGATTTAATTCCATAACTTTCAGCATGTGCAACTAGAAATTTTACGAAGTTACATTTAACAACATTGATATCCTTTATTACTCTTTTGGATTTTCCTAAGTCGACTTTTTTAACTGTACCACCCTGTTCAAGTAAATTACCGGGATAAACATAATCCCCCTCACTATACACTAACTCGCCAGTAAGTGATTCGTCCCAATCACATGGGCATAAAATTCTTTTACCCCTTAATTGATCTTTATAATTTGTTATTTCTGCTGCAATATCCTCAAAAAGTGTAAAAAATTCATCGTTTTTTCGATTGTATGCATTTAGTAATCTTGGTTTTGACATTACTTTTTCCCCCCCATTAAAATACTCAGACGGAATAAAATTCCTAATTTTTGTTAAATTTACTGTTTGCCTTATTACATAATTCGATTATTTAATTATACCATATTTTTATGTTTAAAGCCAACGGAACTAGAAGATTATTAATATTAATGGGATTCTTCACCTATTGGGGCTGCAAAACCGCTGTAGCAAACCGTAAAGCTATATAAATGGGTATCACCTGTTTGTAGATGACACCCTTTCCCTATTCTGTTATTTAAAACTTTTTCTCTTTTTTCTTGAAATCTTCCAGCGGATTATATTCGTCAACGACATTAACTAAATCTGTTGGATTACAATTATAATAATTTTCAAGTATTTTGAAATTGCTGTGGCCAGTGATTCGCTTCAATAAGATCGGTGACATACCTTTCCTTATACTTAACGTGATAAAAGTATGCCTGAACAAATGCAAGCTATGTTTCTCAACTCCTCGTTTCTTGCAATATTTCGTGACACTTATCTGAAGAGTTGTTCTTGGCAATGGTTCTCCATATATATTGCAAAATAGAACGTCATCCTTTGCCCCATTTCTTATTCTAAGATATTCAGACAATATGATACTTAGCGATGACGGAATTGGAATAATTCTAGGCTTTCTATTCTTTGTGTGTTGTAGCGTGATAATGCCATTTGCTAAATCAATATCTCCAATTTGTAAATTTCTTAATTCTAATGCCCTGATACCTGTTGCCAACAACAAGTTGATTATTACCCATGTTCGATATTGAGCAAAGGAATCCTCTTTTGGCCTTGCAAGTAGTTTTTTCAATTCGTCAGGCGTGTATATCTCTTTGATATGCTCTTGCTCAACTAAATGAGTAAAGGTAATATTATCTTTGATATAACCACGCTTAATGCCGTATTTGACAACTGGAGAAACTTTAAAAATATAGGAGTTAACCGTTTGCGGTTTGAATTTATCTTTTAGGTATAGAATATACTCATTAATTAAGTCCTGTGTCACCTCACTGCACATTAGATCATCACCAGCAAATTGCCGAAAATATTTGTCTGCAAAAAAATATCCTCTGATAGTTGTGTCTGACAAATTTTTTAATTTACATTCATTCTCATACAGCAAGTATAGGTCATGATAAGGAATGTCTGAAACCTTACTGGCTAGTAGATTTTTACGGCGTTTTACAGTAGGTTCTTTTATAACGTTTTTCACAGGGAAGACCTCCTAAAAATAAAAAAATAGATGGCTATGATGTCACCTAAGTAGGCAAAACATAGTCATCTATTCCTATTTCTACTAACCTTTTTTGCTCCAAAGTTAGTACACCATGTACTAATAATAAAGCTATTTTTAAGGATTATTTAGCTATACTATACAAAAATTCACTCCCACTCGATTGTGGCCGGGGGTTTGGATGTAATATCATAAACTACCCGGTTCACACCGTGCACTTCATTAATAATGCGTTCAGACGATTTCTCAAGTACATCATACGGAATGCGCGCCCAGTCAGCCGTCATAAAGTCGCTGGTCGTCACACCGCGCAGGGCAACCGTGTAATCATAGGTTCGCCCATCCCCCATGACACCCACACTGCGCATATTCGTCAACACGGCAAAGTACTGACTGATTTTTTTGCGCAAGCCTGCATTGGCTACCTCCTCACGGAAAATAGCATCCGCTTCCTGCAGGACAGCAACCTTTTCTGCGGTAACCTCCCCCAAAATTCGAATGCCAAGGCCCGGTCCCGGGAACGGCTGGCGCCAGACCAAGTCTTCCGGAATACCGAGCTGCGTGCCGACTTCCCGAACTTCATCCTTAAACAAGTCGCGCAGAGGTTCAATGATACCTTCAAATCCGATGTCTTTCGGCAGACCGCCTACATTATGATGACTCTTAATCACAGCCGCATTGCCGGTGCCGCTTTCCACCACATCCGGATAAATAGTACCCTGACAGAGAAACTCGACTTTCCCCAGCTTCCGGGACTCCGCCTCAAAGGTGCGGATAAACCCTTCGCCAATGATCTTGCGTTTCTGCTCCGGGTCCGTAACACCTTGAAGCTTCTGCAGAAACTGTTCTCCCGCGTTTACACGAATCAGATTCATGTCAAACTGCTTGCGAAAAACCGTTTCAACTTGGTCGCCTTCCTCTTTGCGCAGCATTCCATGGTCAACAAAAATACAAGTCAGATTTTTGCCGATTGCCTTATGCATCAGCACGGCTGCAACAGAACTGTCTACACCGCCGGACAAACCGCACAACACTTTTTTATTGCCGACTTTTTGGCGAATTTCCGCGATTGTCTGTTCAATAAAGGAGGACATTACCCAGTCCCCTTTACAGCCGCAAACTTTAAACAGAAAATTCTTCAGAATCTGCTGTCCATACTCCGTATGCTGCACTTCCGGATGGAACTGCACAGCATACAGCTTCCTTTCCTGGCACTCCATGGCAGCCACAGGGCAGGCATCCGAAACAGCGGCGGACTGGAATCCTTCCGGCACGGCGCTAATGTAATCTGTGTGGCTCATCCAACAAACAGATGACTCCGGCACATCAGCAAAAATCAAGCTCTTTGCATCAGTCACATGAAACGGCGTCTTGCCATATTCCCGCACCTCACTGCTGCTAACCTTGCCGCCAAGCATATATGCCATGAGCTGTGCGCCATAGCAGATGCCAAGTATCGGCACACCAAGCGAAAACAGTGCTTTATCATAATGTGGCGACTTTTCATCATAAACAGAATTGGGGCCGCCGGTCAAAATAATGGCTTTATAGTGCTTTTTCTCCAGCTCCGCAATCGGTGTTTTATAACTCTTGATTTCACAGTAAACACTGCACTCGCGCACCCGTCGCGCAATGAGCTGACAATACTGGCCACCAAAATCCAGCACCAGCACTGTTTCGTTATTTACCATTCCGATACCCCACTTTCATCAAATAAAAAAGCGTCAGCACGCCCATAGGAGTGTTGGCGCTGCGTTTGATTTTAACGGAAAATGATGTCACTGCGTTTCGGCCCATTGGAAAGAATCTTAAATGGCACGCCGACTGCCTTCTCAGCAAAATCAATATACTTGCGGCAGTTTTCCGGCAGTTCTTCATAAGTCTTAATCCCGCGGATGTCGCACTTCCAGCCGGGCAGCTTTTCAAAGATTGGCTTGCAGCGCTTGAGTTGCGGAGTCGGCGGGAAGTAATCAATGCGTTTGCCGTCCAATTCATAAGCAACGCAAACCGGAATCTCATCCAGATAGCCAAGAGCATCCAAAACGGTGAAAGCAACCTGTGTGGCACCCTGAGCCGCACAACCATAACGGGTAGCAACCAAATCAAGCCAGCCCATGCGGCGCGGACGGCCTGTGGTCGCACCGAATTCTCCCCCGTCACCACCGCGGCGGCGAAGTTCATCGGCTTCCTCACCAAAAATCTCGCTGACAAATTCACCAGCACCCACAGCACTGGAATATGCCTTGACCACAGTGATGATTTCCTTAATTTCATATGGCGGCACACCAGCACCCACAGCGCCATAACCTGCCAATGTGGAACTGGAAGTCACCATCGGATAAATGCCCCAGTCCGGGTCTTTCAGAGAGCCAAGCTGACCCTCCAGCAAAATTGTCTTGCCTTCTTTGACCGCGTTGTGCAGCAGGGTAAAGGTATCTGCCACATAAGGCGTCAGCATTTCCTTATATTCCATCAGTTTGTTATAAACATCGTCTGCCTTGAGTTCCGGCTGATGATACAGCTCACGGAACAAGACATTTTTAATGGAAAGCACATGGTCAATCTTCTCACGGATACTTGCTTCATCGTCAAACAGCTCCGCTACCTGAAAACCAATTTTTGCATATTTGTCCGAATAGAATGGCGCAATACCGCTCTTAGTGGAACCAAAGGATTTTCCCGCTAAACGTGCTTCCTCAAATGTATCAAGCTGAATGTGATACGGCATCACAAGCTGTGCACGGTCAGAAACCACAACGTGCGGCTTCGGCACACCGCGGGAAACCAGCTCGTTAATTTCTTCCACCAGTTTTTCCGGGCTGAGCGCCACACCATTGCCAATGACATTGGTGATATGCTGATAAAAGACACCGGACGGAAGCTGATGCAGAGCAAATTTTCCATATTGGTTCACAATGGTGTGACCGGCGTTGCATCCACCCTGAAAACGGACGACAAAATCAGCTTTCTGTGCTTCAACATCCGTAATCTTACCTTTTCCTTCGTCGCCCCAGTTTGCACCTACAATTGCTTTAATCATAGTTACTCCATATTTTGCCGTGCCGCTGCGGGCTATCTGTCTGACTAAATAAAGCAGTTCCCCACACTTTCTGCAGGAATGACTGCTGAAAACTGCCATGCGGCTGGATTTAGGCAGCTCCCTTTTTTACCTGAACATTTTAACACAAATAAAACCGGAAGTAAACGGTGAACCCGGTTTCCGCTTACACATTGATGGAAACAGCGTCGTCCGCCACACCGGCATACTGCGCAAGAACCGGCTGCACGGTTTCCTCCAGAAACTCGGTCACCTGCTGCGGAGCACGGCCGACATACTTCTCAGGCTTAACAACTTCCTTCAGTTCCTGCATGGTGACACCAAAAATTTTATCATCCGCAATGCGCTGCAGCAAATCGTTTTCACCGCCCTCCTCCTTGACAACCTTGCTGGCTGCCATAGAGTGCTGACGAATATGCTCATGAAGCTGTTGACGGTCGCCGCCACGCTTCACGGCGTCCATCATAATGTTTTCCGTTGCCATAAAGGGCAGTTCCCGCTCCAAATGCTGCATAATCACTTTCGGATAAACAACGAGCCCATCGGCAACGTTGCGGTAAAGATTGAGAATCCCATCCACCGCAAGGAATGCTTCCGGCACAGAAATACGTTTGTTCGCGGAGTCATCCAGTGTCCGCTCAAACCACTGTGTGGAAGCGGTCATCGCCGGATTCAGCGCGTCGGCAATCACATAACGGGACAAAGACGCAATTCGCTCGCTGCGCATTGGATTACGCTTATAAGCCATTGCCGAGGAACCAATCTGCTTCTTTTCAAATGGCTCCTCCACTTCCTTCAGATGCTGCAGCAGGCGAATGTCATTGCTGAATTTTGCGGCACTCTGTGCAATGCCGGAAAGGACATTAAGCATCTGGCTATCCAGTTTGCGGGAATAGGTCTGGCCGGAAATCGGAAAGACTCCCGGGTAACCCATCTTTTCCGCAATCTTTTTGTCCAGCTTTTTCACTTTCTCATGGTCACCGTCAAAAAGTTCCAAAAAGCTCGCCTGTGTGCCGGTGGTTCCTTTGCTGCCGAGAAGTTTTGCCTTGCTGAGTTGATAACGCACATCCTCAAGGTCCATCAGCAAGTCCTGCATCCACAGAGTGGCACGCTTACCTACCGTAGTCGGCTGCGCAGGCTGAAAATGTGTGAAAGCAAGCGTTGGCTGGTCTTTCTGCGCATCCGCAAATTTTGCCAGCACACGCAATACACTCACCAGCTTCTTCTCCACTTCCTGCATAGCTTCTGTCATAATGATAATGTCCGTATTATCGCCAACATAGCAGGAAGTAGCCCCAAGGTGGATAATCGGCTCTGCTTTCGGGCACTGCACCCCAAAAGCATAAACATGGCTCATCACGTCGTGCCGGACTTCTTTCTCACGCGCCTCTGCCACATCATAATTGATATCGTCCTGATAAGCTTTCATTTCATCAATCTGTTCCTGCGTGATGTTCAGTCCGAGTTCTTTTTCTGACTCTGCCAAAGCAATCCACAGCCGGCGCCATGTGCGGAATTTTTTATCCGGTGAAAACAGATACTTCATTTTCTTGTCCGCATAGCGGGAAGAAAGCGGAGATTCGTAAGAGTCTTTCAAGCAAAAGTCCCTCCAGTTTCAGTTGAATGCTAAACACGCTGTATTGGCATAGAATAATCAAATTTTTTATCAGCCACGGAAACCCGCGGGATAGGCGCCGGATAATGCCCTGTAAAGCAGGCATCACAGAAGCCACCCTTCATCCCAAGCATGGGCGCAAGATTCTCAACGTGCAGATAATCAATGGAATCCGCAAAACTCAGTTTGCCGATTTCCTCCACTGTGTGGTGGCAGGCAATCAGGTTCTCCTTGTCCGGAATATCGGTGCCGTAGTAGCATGGCCACATAAATGGCGGAGAGCTGATGCGCAGATGCACTTCTTTTGCACCGGCATCCCGCAGCATAGTGACAATGTAAGAGCAGGTGGTCCCGCGGACAATGGAATCGTCTAGCAATACAACACGCTTACCGCGGAAAGCCCCCGGAATGAGGTTCAGCTTCAGCCGGACACTTTTTTCGCGTTCACCCTGCGTCGGCTTAATGAAAGTACGCCCGATATAGGTATTCTTGACAATCCCCTTCTGATAGGGAATGCCGCTCGCTTCCGCATAACCGATGGCCGCATCAATGCCGGATTCCGGCACACCAATGACCACATCGGCATCCACAGGGCTTTGCTCCCACAGCAGCTTTCCGGCACGTTTGCGTGCTTCATAAACATTGATTCCATCAATGATGCTGTCCGGCCGTGAGAAATAAATATACTCAAACACGCATAAGGACTTGCGCTGATTGGTCGGCTTTTGCACCACATGAAGTCCGGCTTGGTCAGCCATCACAATTTCGCCCGGCTCCACATCCCGCACAAAAGAAGCGCCGCAGGCATCCAGTGCACAGGTTTCGGAGGCAAAAGCATAAGTGTTCTCACCGATTTTTCCAATGACCAGCGGACGGAAGCCATTCGGATCACGCGCCGCAATCAGTTTTTGAGGACTCATAATCACCAGTGAGTAAGAACCTTCGATTTGCGGCAGGGCACGGCGCACCGCTTCTTCGATAGACGGCGCATGCACACGCTCCTGTGCAATAATATAGGCAATCGCTTCTGTGTCGATGGTTGTTTGAAAAATACAGCCCTTCTGTACCAGTTCTTCATGCAGCTCATAAGCATTTGTCAGGCTGCCGTTATGCGCAAGAGCAAGCGTGCCTTTCACATAACGCATAACCAGTGGCTGTGCATTCTCCCGCACACTGGCTCCGGCAGTGGAATAACGCACATGGGCACAGGCCATTTGACCCGGCAGACTGTCCAGCACTTTCTGATTGAATGCCTCGCTGACCAAACCCATTTCCTTAGAATAAGCCATGACACCGCGGTTATTGACCACAATGCCGCAGCTTTCCTGTCCACGGTGCTGCTGAGCCAGCAGCGCATTATAGGAAGCATAGGCGACATTTACGGAACCATCCGGACAGCAGATGCCGAACACACCGCATTCCTCGTGCGGCTTGTTTTCATATGCAAATTCACTGAGCAAAAAGTTCACCTTCCTCATTTCTGCAGAATCGGTGTGCTTACAGTCCGATGCGCTTCATAACCTCCGCATAGGCTTCTTCCACTCCGCCAAGGTCACGACGGAAACGGTCTTTGTCCAGCTTTTCATGTGTCTTGACATCCCAGAAGCGGCAGGTGTCCGGGCTGATTTCATCCGCCAGCAGGATTTTGCCCTGATAGCGGCCGAACTCCAGCTTAAAGTCGATAAGGTCAATATTGACGGAGAGGAAAAACTTCTTCATCAGTTCATCAATGCGCAGTGTCATTTTCTTAATGGTATCAATTTCCTCCTGTGTTGCCCAGCCCATAGCCAGCACATGGGAAGTATTCACCATCGGGTCATCCAGTGCGTCACATTTGTAGCAGAACTCCAGCACCGGGCAACGCAGAGCAGTTCCCTCCGGCACGCCAAGGCGCTTGGAGAAAGAACCGGCGGCAACGTTGCGTACGATGACCTCCAACGGAACAATCTGCACTTTTTTCACCAGTGTCTCGCGGTCATTCAGTTCCTCCACATAATGCGTGGGGATGCCGTCTTTCTCCAGCATTTGAAACATGAAGTTGCTCATCTTGTTGTTCACAACGCCTTTGCCGGTAATCGTGCCTTTTTTCTTGCCGTTAAAGGCTGTCGCATCATCTTTATAAGAAACGATGCAAAGATTGGGGTCCTCTGTTGCAAAAACCTTTTTTGCCTTGCCTTCATAAAGCTGTTCTTTCTTTTCCATGAAAAAATACCTCCGTCGCTATTTTTTATATGATGAATCAATGAACAGACAGATTAAATGTTGTCAGGCCGAAAACCGGTAAATATAGGAGTCCCGCAGACTGCGTCCAGACTCAGTCGGGTCAGACCAAGTTCAGAAATGTATTTACATTGGCAATGTCAACTACACTAAGCTGTGTGGTCTGCACCTGCCGCGCACAGGTCAGGAACGCATTCGCTGTGTCCAGAGAAGTCAGGCAGGTCACACCGCATTCCACTGCGGCGCGGCGAATGGCAAATCCGTCACGGCTGTGCTGTGCGGTAGTGGTCGGCGTATTGATAATCAAATCAATGCTGCCGGATGTCACCAGTGAAAGCGTGTCGCGCTCGCCTTTGCCAATCTTACAAACACGAATTGTTGGAATATCATGATCATTGAGGAAATCGGAAGTGCCCTGTGTCGCGTAAATTGTCCAGCCAAGGTCATGCAGTCCCTTGGCTATCGGCAACACTTCTTCTTTGTCGCTGTTTTTCACTGTGATGACCACACGCCCGTGCTGAATCATATGAACGCCTGCACCATAGAAAGCCTTAATCAGCGCCTCATCAAAAGTGCGGGCAATGCCGAGAACTTCACCGGTCGACTTCATCTCCGGCCCGAGGTTAATCTCAGCGCCGCTGATTTTCTCAAAGGAGAACACCGGCATCTTGATGGCCACATAGTCATGCGTTTTCTGCAGGCCGTAGGAATATCCCATCTCCGGCAGCGTCTTGCCAAAGAAAGTGTTCACCGCCAGCGGGACAATCGGAATGCCCGTTACTTTGCTGATATACGGAACAGTGCGGGAAGAACGCGGGTTAGCCTCGATGATGTAAACTTTTTCGTCCTTCACGATAAACTGAATATTCAGCAGGCCCTTCACTTTTAAAGCTTTTGCAAGCTGGCGGGTATAAGAAATAATGGTTTCCTGCACTTCCTCACTGAGTGACTGCGGCGGATAGACAGAAATGCTGTCGCCGGAATGAATGCCGGCGCGCTCAACGTGCTGCATAATACCCGGAATTACCGAATCAATGCCATCACAAACCGCGTCCACTTCCACTTCAGTGCCCATGATATATTTATCCACAAGAATCGGGTGTTCCTGCGCAATCCGGTTGATAATGCCAATCTGATTCACAATGTCGGAATCCTCATAAGCAATCTGCATTCCCTGCCCACCCAACACATAGGAAGGACGCACCAACACCGGATAGCCCAGTTCATGGGCAGCGGAAATGGCTTCCTCACAGGTAAAGACTGTCCGCCCCGCCGCACGCGGAATTTCACAGGCATTCAGAATTTCATCAAAGCGCTCACGGTCTTCCGCAAGGTCAATACTGTCGCTGGAGGTTCCCAGCACCGGCACACCCATCTGCTCAATGGCGGCCGCCAGTTTGATTGCCGTCTGCCCGCCAAACTGACACACAGCGCCATCCGGCTTTTCAAGCTGAACAATGTGCAGCACATCTTCTTCGGTCAGCGGTTCAAAATACAGCTTATCCGCAATGTCAAAGTCGGTGGAAACCGTTTCCGGATTGTTGTTGACAATAATTGTTTCATAACCAAGGTCTTTCAGCGCCCAGACACTGTGCACGGAGCAGAAATCAAATTCTATGCCCTGCCCAATGCGAATCGGACCGGAACCGATAACCATGACTTTCTTTCTGTCAGACGTTGGTTCCGATTCATTCTGCGTACCGTAGCAGGAATAGTAATACGGGGTTTCTGCATCAAACTCGGCGGCACAGGTATCTACCATTTTGTAAACCGGATGAATCTTCCATTCGTCTTCCGCTGTGCGAATTTCTTCCTGTGATTTGCCGCACAATGTTCCAATGGTCTTGTCAAGGAAGCCGAAGTTCTTTGCGTGCAGCAGCAGTTCCGGAGTGAGCGGCTCCTTTTGCAGTGCCTTTTCCGTATCGACAATGGCGGAGAGCTTGCCGAGGAACCACATATCAATCTTTGTGATTTCATGTATCTTTTCCGCTTTCACACCGCGGCGAATTGCCTCCGCACAAATCCACAGGCGATGGTCATCAATATTGTGCAGTCGATTGATAATTTCCTCATCTGGCAGAGAAGCCAGCGACGAATCTATCAGGCCAAAAAGATTCTGTTCCAGACAGCGGACTGCCTTCATCAGTGCCATCTCAAAGTTTGGCGCAATCCCCATCACTTCTCCGGTTGCCTTCATCTGTGTGCCAAGCGTATGCCCTGCACCGATGAATTTGTCAAACGGCCATTTCGGGATTTTTACCACACAGTAATCCAGTGTCGGTTCAAAGCAGGCATAGGTCTTTTTCGTAATGGCGTTCTTAATTTCATCCAGCGTATAGCCAAGCGCTATCTTGCTGGCAACTTTGGCAATCGGGTAACCGGTCGCTTTGCTCGCCAGTGCAGAGGAGCGGCTGACACGCGGATTGACTTCAATGACACAGTATTCAAAGCTGTTCGGATTCAGCGCAAACTGCACATTGCAGCCGCCCTCTACCCCAAGCTCTGTGATGATGTCCAGAGAGGCGGTGCGAAGCATCTGGGTTTCTTTGTCCGCCAACGTCTGGCACGGCGCCACAACAATCGAATCACCCGTATGCACACCGACCGGGTCCATATTCTCCATATTGCAGACCGTGATGCAGTTGCCGTTGTGGTCACGGATAACTTCATACTCAATTTCTTTCCATCCGGCAATACTGCGCTCAATCAGTACCTGATGCACACGGCTGCGCTGCAGACCGAGTGTTGCAATTTCCTCAAGCTGCGCTTTATCCGCCGCAATGCCGCCGCCGCTGCCGCCAAGTGTATAAGCCGGACGTACGACTACCGGATATCCAATCTTTTCCGCAATCTTAAAGCAAGTGTCAAGATCCTCTGCCACAGCACTGTCAGCACATGGCTGATGAATGCGCTCCATCGCTTCTTTAAAGAGTTCGCGATCCTCTGCCATACGGATGGTGTCGGCGCTGGTGCCAATCATCTCCACATTGTGCTCTTTCAGAAATCCGGATTCCTCCAGTTCCACCGCAAGGTTCAGCGCGTTCTGGCCACCCAGTGTCGGCAGGATACTGTCCGGCTTTTCCTTAATAATGACTTTCTTAACCGTTTCCGTTGTCAGCGGCTCAATATAAACCTTGTCTGCAATTTGCTTGTCTGTCATAATTGTCGCCGGGTTGGAATTAATGAGGATAACCTCGACTCCTTCCTCACGCAGTGCACGACAGGCCTGTGTGCCGGCATAGTCAAACTCGGCAGCCTGTCCAATGATAATCGGGCCGGAACCAATAATGATAACTTTCTTTATCTCAGGACGTCTGCTCAAAGCTGCTCACCTCCAATGATTTTCAGAAAACGGTCAAACAGGAAACGGGTGTCATGCGGGCCGCCACACGCTTCCGGATGAAACTGCACCGAGAAGCATTTGCCGTTTTTATAGTTCATGCCCTCCACACTTCCGTCATTCATACTGATGAAGCTGACCTCTGCCACAGCGGGGTCAATCGTCTTTTCATCCACCACATAACCATGGTTCTGAGAAGAAATGTAAACGCGATTTGTGGAAAGGTCTTTCACCGGATGATTGATGCCGCGGTGACCGTATTTCAGCTTGTAAGTATCAAAGCCCTGTGCCAGCGCCATAAGCTGGTGTCCAAGGCAAATGGCAAAAGTCGGCACACCCGCAGCGTAAACCTTTTTCAATTCCGCAATCGCCTTGCCGCAGTCTTTCGGGTCACCGGGGCCGTTACTCAGCATAATGCCATCCGGTTTCCATTCCATCACATTTTCAAAAGAAGCGTCCCACGGGAAGCATTTCACCGTGCACCCGCGGGCCACCAGGCTGCGGATGATATTGCTTTTTGTTCCATAATCCATCAATGCGACTTTAACGGAACCATCGCCATAGACATTTCCGCCGCGAACACTGACTTCCGGTACGCAGGAAGTCAGCTGATACGCTGCTATCTTGCGCTTCATTTCCGCCTGGTCCGGATGGTCACCGTAAGCAATCATGCCACGCATGGTGCCGCTTTCCCGCAGTACCCGGGTGAGCGCGCGCGTATCGATTCCCTGCATTCCCGGCACATGGTGCATCTTCAAATAGGAGTCCAAATCAACATCGCAGCGGAAATTGCTCGCCACATTGGAAACGGAACGAACAATATAGGCACGCAGCCACGGTTTGGAGGACTCGGCATCCTCATAGCAAATACCGTAATTACCAATCATCGGATAGGTCATTACCACGCCCTGTCCGGCATAGGAGGGGTCTGTCAGCAGTTCCGGATAGCCGCACATAGCGCTGTTGAATACAACTTCACACAGCACATCATGTTCGTCGCCAAACCCGGTGCCGACAAATTCCGCACCGTTCTCAAGCATCAGCAATGCTTTCATAAAAATCAATCACCAGCCATTCTCTAAGATTCTGTTCTCAGCTTTTCATGCTATCTGTGTTTTCTCACCGCATCTGAAATTTTATGCGGACAGAATGATTCCCCCAGTCGCGAAAAGATTCATCTGGCGGTCTGAGGGATTCATTGTTTGCTTATTGGAACCGCTCAATAATCCGCTGAACGGCTTTTGTTGTATTTTCAGTTGTATTAAAGGAAGTAAGGCGGAAGTAGCCCTCTCCGTGGATACCAAATCCGGAGCCGGGCGTTCCAACAACTGCACACTTCGTCAGCAATTCATCAAAGAACTGCCAGCTTGTCATACCGGCAGGCACCTTCATCCATACATACGGAGAGTCCACCCCGCCGTAAACGGTGAATCCGGCCTGCTTTAGTCCTTCCAAAATAATGCGGGCATTGTTGTGATAATAATCAATGTTTTCACGAATCAGTTTTTGTCCCTCATCAGAGTAAACTGCTTCTGCCGCACGCTGCACCGGATAGCTGACACCATTCATTTTGGTGGACTGATGCCGCGCCCACATCTGATTCAGAGACACGCCCCCAACTTGCAGCTTCTTCGGAACGGCGGTAAATGCGCAGCGCACACCGGTGAATCCAGCGGTCTTGGAAAAGCTGCGGAATTCAATCGCGCAGTTTTCAGCGCCTTCGCACTCAAAAATACTGTGCGGCACACCCGGCGTTACAATGAATGACTCATAAGCGGCGTCATAAAGAATGATGCTGCCGTTTTTATTTGCATAGTCCACCCACGCCTGAAGCTGCGTTTTTGGCATACTCACGCCGGAAGGATTGTTCGGGAAACACAAGTAAATAAGGTCAGGCACCTGCTCCGGGAAAGAAGGCAGGAAGCAGTTTTCTTCCAGACAGGGCATATAAACAATTTTGCTCCAGCCTTTGCCTTCCACAAAGTCACCGGCACGGCCGGCCATGACATTGGTATCCACATAAACGGGATAAACCGGGTCACAGACAGCCACGGCATTGTCCAAACCAAAAATGTCGCCAATAGAGGCGGTGTCACTCTTGGCACCATCGCTGACAAAAATGTCATCCGCATCGATGCCAAGTCCCTTGTAATCATGCGCGGCGATTGCCTCCCGCAGAAAAGCATAGCCGTTTTCCGGCGCATAACCGCGGAAAGTTTCGGCATGGCCCATTTCGTCGGCGGCTTTCTTCATGGCATCCACCACCGGCTTTACCAGCGGACGCGTCACATCACCAATTCCCAAGCGCAGGACTTCCTGCTCCGGATGTGCCTTCTGGAATGCCTTGACACGATTATCGATTTCCACAAATAGGTAACTTGCCGGCAGTTTTGCAAAATTTTCATTGACCTTCACCATCTGTTCCGTTCCCCCTTCAATAAATTCGGTGCTGCTTTACAGTGTAACCGTACCATCAAAAACAAATGCAGCGGGGCCTTCCATAAAGACACTGCCGCTCGCTTCATCCCAAGTAACCGTCAAATTGCCGCCTCGCAAATGCAGCAGAACCTTGCGGCCGGTTTTGTGGTTGAGCGCACACGCCACAGCAGAGGCACACGCGCCTGTGCCGCAGGCCCAAGTTTCACCGGAGCCGCGCTCCCAGACCCGCATTTTCACTTCTTTATCATTGATAACCTGAATGAATTCCGTATTGACACGCTGCGGAAAAATGGGCGCATTCTCAAAGGACGGACCGATTTTCTCCAAGTCCAGCGCATCCACATTCTGCACGAACAGGACGCAGTGCGGGTTCCCCATTGAGACACAGGTGATGCGTTCCTCTTTGCCATTCACAGAGTAAGGCACATCCACCGCGCGCTCACCGGGCAGTTTCACCGGTATCTCGGCAGGATTCAAAATTGGCGCGCCCATGTCGACCCGCACACTCTGCACGGCGGCGTCCTTGATATTTAGATATAAAGTTTTCACACCGCTCTGCGTGTCCACCCGCAACGGATTCTTTCGGCAGATGCCGCGGTCATAGACATATTTTCCGACACAGCGAATACCGTTGCCGCACATCATGGCGCGGGAACCATCCGCATTATATATATCCATCTCACAGTCGGCTTTGCTGCTCGGTTTAATCAGGATAATGCCGTCCGAACCGATGCCAAAGTGGCGGTCGCTCAGCCGGACACTCAGTTCCGCCGGATTTTTCACTTTTTCCTTAAAGCAGTTGATGTAGATATAGTCGTTGCCGATACCCTGCATCTTCGTGAATTCCATGCTCTGCCCTCCACCTGCAAAAATAAAGAATGCGGCAAGGCTGCTGTTATAAAACTGCACCTCCTTGCCGCAAAAGTTTTCGTATTACTGTCTTTCGAACACTTTTCTTATTCTATTCTATTTTGGGGGCGCTGTCAAATATTTTTGCATGAAAATTCATCTGTGTGCCCAAAGCAGAGCCAGCAGCGAACCATCCCGGCAGGAATTAACGGATTTTTTGCAGGAAAGTATGTTGCTTCATGCTTCACACTGCAGAAAAGCTGCCCCGCCTGCCTGCATATTTTGTGCAGAATATGCATAGTTCCTGCATGATTGGTGCGGAATGATAAAATTATATAGAATTCTGTAGCTTATGAGAGACAAAAATAGGGAATACAGAAAATATTTCATTGTCAAAATCGCTTTTATGTGTTAAACTAAGTATGTAAGAAAAGTGCATTGGCTATGCATAATATAGAAACAGGAGGCACTAAAGATGTCGTATGTTAGTGAAACGCTGGAAACCGTCCTGCAAAAAAACCCCGGAGAGCCGGAGTTTCATCAGGCCGTAACGGAAGTGCTCCAGTCGCTGGAGCCTGTGCTGGAAAAGCACCCGGAATATGAACAGGCAGGTATTCTTGAGCGTATCACAGAACCTGACCGTGCTATCCGCTTTCGGGTAACATGGGTGGATGATGCTGGACGTGTGCAGGTCAACCGCGGCTACCGCGTGCAGTTCAACAACGCGATCGGGCCTTATAAAGGCGGTCTGCGCTTCCGTCCCAGTGTCAACTTTGGAATTCTGAAATTTCTTGGCTTTGAGCAGGTTTTCAAGAACAGTCTGACCGGTCTGCCAATCGGCGGCGGCAAGGGCGGCTCTGACTTTGACCCGAAAGGCAAATCCGACCGGGAAGTCATGGCTTTCTGCCAGTCCTTCATGACCGAACTTTATCGCCATATCGGCCCGGACACCGACGTTCCTGCCGGTGACATCGGCGTGGGCGGACGTGAAATCGGCTATCTCTTCGGACAGTACAAGCGCCTGCGAAACGAATTTTCCGGTGTGCTGACTGGCAAAGGCCTGCCCTATGGCGGCAGTCTGGCACGCACACAGGCCACCGGTTACGGTCTGCTGTACTTCACCGATGCTCTGCTCAAAGCAAATGAAAAATCCATTGCAGGCAAAACTGTGGACATCTCCGGCGCCGGCAATGTTGCCATTTATGCGGCGGAAAAAGCCATTGCGCTGGGTGCAAAGCCTGTCACGATGAGCGATTCCACTGGTTGGGTGCATGACGCGGATGGAATTGACCTCAAAGCTGTTAAAGAAATTAAGGAAATCCGCCGCGGCCGCATGAGCGAATACATAAAGTACCGTCCGAATGCTGAATATCACGAGGGGCGCGGTGTGTGGACGATTCCATGCGACATTGCCCTGCCCTGTGCAACACAAAACGAACTGCATCTGGAGGACGCCGAGGCACTGGTCAAAAACGGCTGCACTGTCGTCTGCGAAGGTGCAAATATGCCAAGCACGCTGGAAGCAACCCAGTATCTGCAGAAAAACGGCATCCTCTTTGGGCCGGCAAAAGCTGCCAATGCAGGCGGCGTGGCAACCAGTGCTCTGGAAATGAGCCAGAACAGTATGCGTTACAGCTGGACTTTCGAGGAAGTTGACCAGAAGCTGAAAGGCATCATGGAAAATATCTTTGCAAACATCGATGAGGCTGCCAAAGAATACGGTAAACCACGCAACTATGTGAGCGGCGCAAACATTGCCGGCTTTATTAAAGTTGCAAATGCAATGCTCGCGCAGGGTGCAGTCTGATTAAACATATCCCTCCCCTGACTTGTCTTTTGGGGGTAAAATAGAGAAGTGTATTGAAAGACAGAAAAGGTGCTTCCGGGATTGCCGGGAGCACCTTTTCTTATCCGCATATTCTATTTTTCACGGTTTCCGCATTCCAGTGTACAGCATCATAAAATGATTGGCTTTATTTTCAACATATTGTGCCCTCACTTATGATATTTCCCGTGGTTAAGAATCTGAAAGGCACGGTAAATCTGCTCGCACAGCATCACTCTGGCAAGTTGGTGCGGAAACGTCATGGGAGACATGGAGAGCCGCAGCCTGCCCGCTTGTTTGACCACCGGGGCAAGACCAAAACTGCTGCCGATGATGAACGACACCTGCCCGGCTCCCTGCACCGCCGCCTGCTGCAGATGCCTTGCCAATGCAGGAGAGTCAATCTCTTTTCCCTCAATGCACAGTGGGATTTTTTCACCGCTGCCGCATATGGAGAGGATGTGCCTACCTTCCTCCTCCAGTGCTGCATCAATCTGTGCCTGCGACGGTGTATCCGGCAGACGGCATTCCGGTAGCTCCACAATTCTAAAATCCGCAAAAGGGCGCAGCCGCTTTTCATACTCCTCACACGCCTGCCGCCAGTAAGCTTCCTTCAGCTTTCCGACACAGACAATCTGCACTTTCTGCATTAAAAGACCGTCACCTTTCCCGGATTTTCCCGCGGCACCACTTCCAGCAGGAAATCTTTGCCGTCCTGCGCACCCATCTGTTTCAATGCACACAGGCTGGTTTCACGCGCTAACTCCGGCGTATTGTTTTCTTTGCTCAGGTGTGCAAGAAAAATCCGCGCGGTACCGCTTTGCACTAATCCGACTGCCGCTTCTGAACAGGCTGCATTGGAAAGGTGCCCGCGGTTGGAAAGAATTCGGCGTTTCAGTGGATAAGGATAAGGGCCGTTTTCCAGCATTCCAACATCATGATTAGACTCCAGCACCACCAAGTCGGAACCGGTGATGTTTTCCTGCACTTCTTCGGAAAAATAGCCCAAATCGGTTGCGAATGCTACACTGCGGTCATCCGCTGTTCGGACACAGTAGCCGTAACCCTCTGCACAGTCATGGGATGTGTGAAACGGATGAATCCGCATTCCGGCACACACAATTCCCTCCATGCTGAGAACAGAAGCAGGAAATTTCTCCGTTAGAATGCCCATGTGCTCCAGTGCCTGCATCGTACCGGCAGAAGCATAGACCGGCACGCCCAGACGGCCCGCCAACACTCGCAGTCCGCTGACATGGTCAGAATGCTCGTGTGTCACAAAGATAGCCTGAATCGCCTTCTGCGGAATCTCGCAGGCATTCAGCTTTTCTGTGATCTGCTTCGCACTACGCCCCGCATCAATTAAAATTCCTTCCTCAGCCGAACCTATGTAATAACTGTTTCCGCTGCTGCCGCTGAACAATGGGCAAAACCTTGCCATATTCCCGCCTATCCTCCGTTTCCAGATACAAAAGAGCGGGAACGTGCGAAAATCCGCCCGCCCCGCTGTCATAATATATTCCGTTAAACTGCCTGCGCTTCTTCATCTTTCTGCACAGTGACACGGCGAATGTCCGCACCGATTTTCTGCAGCTTTTCCACAACATTTTCATAGCCGCGTTCAATGTTGCGAATCTGTGAAATCTCCGTTGTGCCCTGTGCCGCCAGAGCCGCGATAATCATTGCCGCACCGGCACGCAAATCTGTTGCCTTGACAGGCGCTGCCGTGAGGTGGTCAACTCCCTCCACCACAGCCAATTTTCCATTGACAGAAATCTGTGCGCCCATACGCTTCAGCTCATCCACATAGCGAAAACGGTTATCCCACACGCTTTCATTGACAATGCTGGTTCCATTGGCGATGGAGAGCAGAGTCGTAATTTGCGGTTGCATATCGGTCGGAAATCCGGGGTGCGGCATTGTTTTAATGTTGCACTTATTCAGCTTGCCTGCATAGCGGACACGCACTGCTTCATCAAATTCGGTAATCTCCAGCCCCATTTCCTCCAGCTTGGCCATAATGGACTCCAAGTGCTTCGGAATCACGTTAGTCACGGTTACATCGCCGTGTGTGGCAGCACCCGCAACCATGTAGGTGCCTGCCTCAATCTGATCCGGGATAATGGAATAAGTGACACCATGCAGATGTTCCACACCATGAACCTTAATCACATCTGTACCGGCACCGCGGATGTCTGCACCCATGGAATTCAGGAAGTTGGCGAGGTCAACAATATGCGGCTCTTTCGCGGCATTTTCAATCACTGTCATGCCATCAGCCTTTACAGCCGCCAGCATGATATTGATGGTTGCCCCAACAGAAACGACGTCCAGATAAATGCTGCTGCCATGCAGTTCCGTTGCAGAAACGTTCACCATGCCGCCTTCCAGCGAGTAGGAAGCTCCTAACGCGGAAAATCCCTTCAGGTGCAAGTCGATTGGGCGCACACCAAAGTTGCATCCACCCGGCATGGGAACCACCGCATGATGACAGCGGCCAAGCATAGCACCCATCAGATAGTAGGAACCGCGCATCTGTCCAGCAAGCTCATCGGAAGCCACATAAGTACCCAATGGGCACGGGTCAACCAGCAATGTCGAGCGATTCATCCAGCGGACATTCGCCCCCATATCCCGCAGAATGCGTATCATCGCCCGCACATCTGTAATATTTGGCACATTTTCAATCCTGCAGGCATCATCTGACAGAAGCACCGCAGGGATTATCGCAAGCGCCGCGTTTTTGGCGCCGCTGATTCTGACTTCTCCCTGCAGCTGCTGTCCTCCGCTGATGAAAAACTTATCCAAATTCTGCCACTCCATTTCCTATTATCTGCCGCAAAGTACATCCCGCCGGAATTAGTATTACCTTCATGATACAGAAAATCGGACAGGACTTTCTGCCAATTTATTCCGAAACAGGTTTATAATAGTTCCAAACTTCGACCGCTGAACGGATGGTTCGTTCATTTGTATGCACGCTGCATTTTATGCAGTGGAAACGAAATCCGGCTCCGAAGTTGATTATTCAGGTATTATGTAAAATACATCTTTGATAATACCTCAATAATAGCTTCTTGTCAACCGAAAATGAACCGGTACCGCACATTTTTGGTTATAAAAAAAGGCACTTTTTTCTGAATTAACAGAGAAAAATGTCTTTTAAATTTTCAGGGTGGAAAGGGAATCCCTTGTCAGAGAATTTGTCGTTTCAGTGTGCCTGCAATTTCTGGTAAGCCGCCATGCTGGTCTGGCGGGCTACACCTGCCGCATCGTTCATTGCCTCAATCTGCTCAGCAGTAACTTTTGCTCCGGTATAGGCCACCAGTTTGGAAGTATCTGGGCAAATTAGGTTGGTTGGATCGATTCTGTTACCATCTTTGCGTACTTCAAAGTGGCAGTGTGCACCGGTGGAAAATCCTGTGCTGCCAACCAATGCAATGAGCTGTCCCTGCGCAACCTTTTGACCGCTCTTGACCATCAGCTTGCTGGCGTGGCCATAGATGCTGATGAAGCCGTTACCATGGTCAATGACCACATGATTGCCGTAACCGCTGTCATCAAATGCGGAGAAAATCACGGTGCCGCCGTCTGCCGCATAAATGGGCTGTCCCATTGCATCCGGACCGGAAAGGTCAAGTCCATAATGGAAAGTGCCCCACCTTGCACCATAACCGGAAGTGATATCCGTCAGCGTTGGTGTCGGCCAGAGAAAGCATCCAGTGGCTGTGCCGGACTGTGCCTTTGTGCCAACTTCCGTTACTTCTGTAACCGGTGCTTTGTTCTGTCCCTCCGTCAGTTTCGTGCGGGAAATCTCTTGGCCATTCACGCGGGTAACTTCGTAAGTGGCGGTCTTTTGTCCATTTGTACCTTTCGTTTTAACAAACTTGGTACCTAAATAAAGTTGGTTGCTCTTAACAACCTTCTTCTGGTACGGAATATTAGTTACTTCAGGTACCATCTGCACAGTCTGCACAGACAGAATCTTTCGAGCAGGTTCCAGCCTGATTTCATCTCCGGGATGCAGGCTCTGCAGAGAAAGGTCAGGATTCGCCTGTGCCAGTTTCTGCTGGGATATGCTGTTTTTGGAAGCAATGCTTCCCACCGTGTCGCCGTTTACCACCGTATAGGTTTTTACCGGGCCATAATCACCGGACAGCAGAACCATCATAGCATCATCCGAAACAATCGAAGCCGTTTCATAGTCTTTCGTGACAATCTGAATTTTATTCAAAAAAGCTGCCTGTACACTGCTGTCGCCGTTTTGGGCACTGACAAGGAGATTGTTCAGCATTTCCTTCAGTTTGTCCGCATCCTGCACAGCACCGACAAATTTGTCGTCCACATAAAGGCCGGCAGCTCTCTGCTTCACCGACGGTGTATTCACCGCAAGCAGCAGAGATGTCGCGTCCGTCTTTTCAGAGACAGGCCCATCCGCAAAAGTAAAGCGAAGTGTCGGCTGCTGGTTTGTCTTCATGGCTGCAGTTGACTGAAAATAAGCCGCCTGACGGAGTTTCACTTCTGCCTGATGTGCTTCATTCGTCCATGCATGCGCCATATAAGCAGAACCCGCTACCAACACCATTGCAAGTGCCGGAAGCGCAACTCTGGCTGTACGACGCAGAGTACTTTCCTGTTTTTCGCCCTCCGGCAGCACTGCTCGTCCGGGAGCACTGCAGGGGTGCTGATGATTATTAGACTGCATATAATGTCCCTTCTGGCTTTCTTTTTAAGTTAAATTTTTGGTACAGGATTCATTATAAACCAGAGGTTACAAAATTGCAACTATTTTTCATCGACACTATTTCCCGGCATTCGACCAATGAATCTTTACTCTGCATATTTCAGTTTTTCCGGTGTCCAGTCAGCGATAACCGGCAAAAATGCCTTTGCTTCCCGCACAGCGCCGTCAAGGTCATGCTCTTTATAGTTTCCGCACTCCTGCCGTTTTGCGCCCGGAATTTCTCCGCTCCACTGTGCAACCTGCCGGAAAGTTTCCACAATCAGCGTGATGGCATCCGCTGGTTCCATATCCCGCACGAGAAGATAGAATCCTGTGCGGCAGCCCATCGGGCCAAAATAAATGACATGGTCGGCAAAGCGGCTGTTGCGGGCGGCTGTGGCAAACAGATGCTCGATTGTGTGCAGTGCCGCCTGCTCCAAAAACGGCGGTTTGTTTGGTGTACGCATCCGGATATCATAAGTGGTGATGTCCCCGTCAATGCGGGAAGTGTAAATGCCGGGAGTCAGCTTGTCATGGTTTACACAAAAACTTGCGATACGTTTCATATCTGGTTCCTCGCTTTCCTTTTTCACAAACGATTTGATTCTATTGTACCATAAATTTCCGATTTCAGTTCGTCAATTTTTTCCGGATTGATTTTTAAGGTATGCAGAAGCTGCAGGAAATCAGCAGGCAGCGGTGCTGTCACCATCTGCTCCCCGCCGCATGGGGAACAGAACTGTGCCGACCGGCAGTGCAACGCTTGCCTGCCAGTCAGACAGCGGCTGCCGCCATAAAAATCATCCCCTGCCAGAGGATGCCCGAGTGATGCCATGTGCACACGAATCTGGTGTGTTCTGCCGGTTTCCAAAATGCACCGAACCAGCGTATGTCCCTCAGAAGTAGCCAAAACCTGCCAATGTGTGACAGCCGGACGGCCTTCCGCATGAATGCACTGCCGCACTTTATTGCCTTCTGCCGGGCCGATGGGCTTGTCCACGGTGCCCTGCCCGGTAAAAGTGCCTTCACACACAGCAAGATAAGTTTTCCGCACCGTCGGCGGAATTGCCGAAGCAGCATAGCAGTCCTTTGCCAGCAGCATGACTCCGGTTGTATCCCGGTCAAGCCGATACAACGGATGAAATGCTGAAGTTTCTCCATGCTCCGCAAAATAAGTCAGTGCCACATCCCGCAGTGTGCCGGTCAGTTGCCCCGCCCGCGCGTAAATAATCATCTGGCTTGGTTTGTCTGCCGCCAGCACAGAAGCATCCTCATACAGCACGGAAAGCGGCGGCGCTCCGTTTGGATGTACCGGTAAATGCTCCTGCTCCTCCGGCAGACGAAGCTTCAACACTTCTCCGGCATGAAGATAATCGGTGGCAATGCGCTGGGTGCCGCCTGCCGTAATGCCATGCTCCACCCGCTTGCACTGTGCCAGCAGGCGCGCGGAAACCCGGCATGCCCCGCGCAGAAAACCACGCACACGCACACCGTCATAGCGTTCCGGCACTTTAAAGGAATATTCCCGCATAAGTTTCCTCCGCAAAAAATGCCACCCCGCACCGCAGAGTGGCATTGATTTTAAAATTCTGGTTTAAAAATGCTCAGCAAACCTTGACTGTCCAGCCCATGTCATCCGGCAGACGGCCCCACTGAATCCCTGTCAGCGTATCATACAGCTTCTGTGTGACTTCACCGATTTTGCCATCATTGATATGCGCAACTTCACCCTCATAGCGCAACTCACCAACCGGGGAAATGACCGCTGCTGTGCCTGTGCCAAAGACCTCCTCCAGCTTGCCTTCCTTGGATGCCTTCATAACATCCACAATCGGCAGACGTTCTTCGGAAACCGTATAGCCCCACTTTTTCAGCAGAGCGATGCAGGACATACGGGTGACACCCGGAAGCACCGTGCCCACGGTCGGCGCTGTATAAATAGTGCCGTCAATCTTGAAGAAGCAGTTCATAGAGCCAACTTCTTCCACATACTTGCGCTCCACACCATCCAGCCAAAGTGTCTGACTGTAGCCGAGCTTCTCTGCGGTTTCCTGTGAAATCAGGGAAGCTGCATAGTTGCCGCCGCACTTGATGTAGCCAGTTCCGCCGGGAGTTGCACGAACATATTTGTCCTCCACATAAATCTTCACCGGATTCAGCCCTGTGGGATAATAGGCACCAACCGGGCAGCAGATGATGATGAATTTATATGTATCAGAAGCTTTCACGCCCAAATGCGGCTCTGTCGCAATGCAGAAAGGACGGATGTAAAGAGACTCGCCGTCCTGATGCGGCACCCAATCCTTTTCTGTTTTGACCAACGCCTTCACTGCTGTGACAAAATCGTCCTCCGGCACAGGCGGCATACAAATCCGGTCATGGGTGGAATGGAAGCGGGCGGCATTTCTATCCGGGCGGAAAAGCTGGATACTTCCGTCAGCCGTGCGATAAGCTTTCATGCCTTCAAAAGATTCCTGCGCATAATGCAGGACGATTGCTGCAGGGTCCAGTTCCAGCGGCACACGCGGTACAATGCGCGGGTCATACCATCCCTTACCGGTCTGGTAGTCCATGACAAACATATGGTCCGTAAAAATAGTACCAAACGGGAGTGGGTCACCCGGTGCCGGTTTTTTCTTTGGCGTTTTTGTCAGCTCATAGCGGATTTCCTGCATTTGAAATGCCCTCTTTCTATAGATTGCTTTCTATTTTAGCACGCAAAGTGTTTTGTGGCAAGCAATTTGCCTTTGATTATTATCTCATGTTTTCCTGCAGAAAAATGTAAAGGATGTTACACTTATACTGCACTTTCAGACATACCAGACAGAAAAAATGAAAGTCCGTCATCGGCCGCTGTCATTTCAGCAAGCGCAGTCCTTTGGGATAATGATTTTTCATGCGTCCGCCGCTGCACTTGCCAAAACCCATAACTGCCCCTGCCACCGCAATGCCGCAATAACCGTGAAACGTTTCCGGCACTTCAATTTCCTCGCCGCGCAGAAAAGCCGTTACCCGGCTGTCTTCATGGGAAAGCTGCACACACTGGCAAAGCTGTTCGGGACGCGCAGCCATATATGCCGCGTGCTCCGGCTCCAAACGCGGCGGCGCTCCTTTTCGGTGAGATGGTTTGACCGTGCCAAGCAGCACACCAGCACGCAGCACACCAAGGCCATGAAATGGCGGCAAGTTTTCCGGCAGCAAATAAAGTCTGTCCCCTTTTCGGTATGGAATTCCTGCCGGCGGCTGTGTGTAAATTTCTGCCGCAAGTGCCTGTGCTTCGTTGTCCGGCGCAGGCGAAACATATTTTGAAGACAAACCTGAGTTTTCCCCATTCCGCCGCATGACTGCGACAAAGTGGCCCTCTCCGCCGTCCATCGGATAAATTCGCCGCGCTTTTCCCAATGCTGGACGTCCACCGGTCAGGCCAGCGTCTATAAGAATAAAATCCTGATGCCGCTTCAAAAATTCCGTGACAACACCCTCGTTTTCCTCCGGGGAAAATGTGCAGGTGGAATACGTCAAGACGCCGCCCAACCGCACTGCCTGACAAGCGCTC
>JAKVJJ010000020.1 GCA_022487055.1 Oscillospiraceae bacterium | reverse complement strand
CAAAGCAAAAATCATTTTTCACCCTCCAGCATAATATTTTTTGCATCCTCAAGGCGCAGCGTCAGTTCATATCCGCGCAGTTCAAGCTGAATAGGGTCTCCCATAGGGGCAACTTTACGCACAGAAACATGGGTATGGGGGGTTAAACCCATCTCCAGCATATGCCGGCGTAAAGCCCCCTCTCCGCTCACTTGCCTGATTACGGCTGACTTTCCGATTGGAAGTTTATCCAGTGTCATTGCTTCCTCCTTTGTTAGCTCCGGCTACTTGTAGTTAGCATATGCTATCTTCTTGTGTTTATTATATGCCAAGCACTTCGGATTGTCAATATGGATTTTCGCATTTGTACATTTTTCCTTTAAAACAGAAAAAAGCACAGGAATCAATCCTGTGCTTTTTATTTCAAAATTTAAGAATCAGCCGGCATCTGTGGTTACAAAACCAATGACTTTACCGCCGGAAGTCCGAATACGCTCAAGGCTGGTACGGAATGCGTGCATTGGTGTGACACCGTAGCGTATCACCATAACAATCGCATCACAAACAGCCGCTGCAGCATCTGCATCTGCGCTGTCAGTTTCAGCAGGCGCACTCAGCAAAACATAATCGTACTGTTCCTTTGCCTCTTCCATCAGCTTTGTAAAAGCAAAGGAGCCAAGCAGGTCAGCCGCATTTTCAGCACCTGCCGCAGCCGCACAGCCAAGGAAAGAAAGGTTCTCCACCTTTGTCGGGATTGCTGCTTCCTGCAGAGAAGCACTGCCGTTGAGCACATCATAAATGGTTGCTTTCGGCTGGACTTCCATCTTTGCCGCCAGCGTCGGATTTTCCATATCCGTATCCATCAGCAGTACCTTTTTCCGGCTGCCTGCCATACTGCCCGCCACACCGCTGATGAGTTCCTGCTCCATACTGCTGTGGCTGACCGGCGCAAACAAAAGGCTCCGTCCGCCGCCTGCCTGCAAAACTGCTGCAGAACGAATGCGGCGAATATCATCCTTGCTGCGCTTTCCGGTACCTGTTTCTCCAAGGAATTCCAACTTCAAGGCTTCCGCGGCAGAAGCACTGTTGCGGACGTGCTTGTCCAGAATCACCTTGAGCACTGCAAAGATAAAGCAGAGCACCACAGCAAACGCACCGCCGAGGATTGCACCTTTCGCGGCAGCCATTTTACGAGAAACCGCCACCGCCTGCTTGCCGGCATCAACCATCGTAACCGTCAGCGCTGGAGTTGGAAACATCTGCTGCAGCTTTTGTCCAACAATTTCACACGCAGTGTTGGAGATTGCAGCGCACTGCTCTGCATCCTTCGTGGAAGTGGTAATTTTAATGCTCGGTGCATTCTGATTCTGCACCGCATTAATATTGATAATCTGTGCAACCGGAATCTGCAGCTTGTCCGCAATATCCTGCTTGAGCTGGCTTGCATTGGCAATCGCCAATCCGCTGCTGACACGGGTGCCAAGGATACCATTGTACTGCATTCGATAATCTTTATCCGCGTCCTGCGGAATTGCGCAGGAAATAACGACTGTGGAATCCGAATAATAAGTTGGTGCCAGTGCCTGCAGGGACATATATGCCCCCACAAGACCAAACAAAATCACCACAATGAGCAGCTTCCACAAGTTTCGTTTGATGAAATTCCAAATATCTGAAAAGCTCACGCTAATTTCCATATCTTTAACCTCCGATTGTTTCTGTAACTGGGGATGGTATGTCAGACGCCGCTTGTTTTCCGGCACCGCTTTTCCCGGTACGCAGCTTGGAACTAACCTGCACAATCAGCAGTGCCAGTACATACAGTGCCGCAAAATAAACCATATTCGTGATGCTGAATGTTTCCGTCACCCATGTGAAAGCAAAGCTGCGCGGCAGGTAGATAATCTGCCGGAAAGCCAGCATGGCAAAGGCAATGACTGCCCAGCCGTGTGTCAGCACAGAGGCGAAAAAGCGCAGCAGCACTGCAAGGATAAGTGCCGCCAGAATCACTGCCGCAATCCCTCCTGCAACATAGGTCTCCGCCACAAAAGAAGTGCCAAAACCGCCGCCGCCCTCATAACGCTGCGGGTCTACCTGATAAGTCAAAACATGTGCAAAGTTATGTGTTGACTTGGCAAAACCTTCATTCTGCACCTCAACAATCGGCTGCAGACCAAACAGACTGCTGATGACTTTGTTGTTGTGTGTAAACAATTCAAACGGATACAATAAGTACAGCCATGTCACATTTTGATTAAAAAAGGACATATGGTTGACCGTCTGCACCACCACACGGAAACTGGCGCCCTGAGAATCCACAAAGCCGAACAGCATACTGAAAAATGACCGGTTGTGCATGGAACCGCCCGCCCGCTTAATTGCCATCATCTGCAGCAGGTAGGCCGCCGCAATGCCAAACAGAATGCAGAAAAAAATTACCTTTCTGGTGAAATAACGTCTGTTTTTTGCTCTGCGGCTGTCTCGCATAACGAAATAGACAAAAAGCATCAGCGCTTCTGTTACCAGCGTATTGCGCCTGCCGGTAAGCAGAGAAGCAAACATATAAACGCCATAAACCAGCAGTGGCAGTTTCATTTGGCGAATGGACGGCAATGTACCCAAAAAAACTGCAAAAGATGGTACAAACAACGCGGCAAGCCGGCTGATGACACCAGGTATCTCCACTGTCTTTGTAAAAGACGCCGTATAGCCGTCTTTCATCACTGCCATTACTTTTAAAGCCAGCGTATAAAAATACGGGACAGAGGAAATATACAACGCTGCCTGAGAAAGCTGACGCAAAACCGGAAGATACGGCTGTTTCTGCAGCTTTTTCTGCGTCTGCGTTTGTTTTTCCCGCTTTTCAAAAAGTGGCCCACAGGCATAATAAGCTGCCGTGAGCACCACCAGCCCGGCTGTGATAATCGACATGGCCGTATACAGGTTTTCCCAGTTGGCTGCTTCCAACGCAGTCAAAATCTTATGTGAATAATAAACACTGTTGTAATACACCCGCCCAAGCAGCAGAATCGTATAGGCTACTGCAAACAACAGAAAGGGCATATCCCTGTATATATGAAAAATGGAATGAAAAAGGATACCTGCATCCAGTACTAATGTGCCAATTACCATCAAATAAAACGCGCCGGGAACATAGCCGCTTCCCATCCATCGCATGAGGACGGAAACGAGAAACAGTGCCGCCGCTGCTCCAAAGAACAGCACGTCCAGCACTGCACCGGTTCGTTTCATATGCATCATGGACATTCCTCCTATTTTGGAATTTCTGTAAAATTTATTAAAATAATACAGAACAATTCCGAATTTTATATAGCCTGATTATTATATCATCCATTTTAAGGATTTACAAGCATCCATTTTTTCTCCATTTTAAAAGTTGACGCAAAAAAAGAGAGATGTTATACTTTTATATAATTATACATTTTATAAATAAATAGTTGGATAATTATGTATTATTTCCTAAAAACTATTATCTTTTGAAAGAAGGCGAGCACCATCGCCATATCTTCTTTTCAATATCTCGCTTTTGTGCCGGTGTGTGCCCTGCTTTACCGGCTGCTGCCAAAGCATCTGTGCACATGGGGGCTATTGGCAGCATGCCTGTATTATTATGCGAGCTGGACTCCGCAGGCATTGCCCATTCTGCTGGGTGTCACATTGGTCTCCTACCTTGGCGGTCGGATACTGCAGCAGCATCTGGCACAAAAAAAGGCAGTAAAGTCCGTGCTGGCCTGCTTCCTTGCGCTGACACTTGCCTGCCTGCTGGTGTGCAAATACACTGCCTTTTTCATTTCCTGCATTAACCAGCTGCTACATCATTTCGGCAGCGGTGTTTCCCTTACCGCGCCTGCTTTTCTGCTGCCCATCGGCATTTCGTTTTTCACCCTGCAGGCAGTGTCCTATTTGGTGGATGTGGCATCCGGAAAGCTTCCGGCAGAGAAAAATTTTCTCTGCTATCTGTTGTTTATGAGCTTCTTCCCATCTGTCACTTCCGGACCAATTTGCCGCGCTCCAGACCTTTTGCCGCAGTTTCACACCAAGCAGAAAGCAGACTACCGTATGATCAAGCACGGCTGCCTGCAAATGCTCTGGGGCTTTTTTCTCAAGCTCGTCATTGCAGACCGCATTGCCCCGTGGGTTACTTTTATTTACAGCGACGTTCATGCTTATGCCGGACTGCCCGTGTGGAGCGCTGTGCTGCTTTACAGCTTTGAAATTTATGCGGACTTCGCCGGATATACACATATTGCGCTCGGTGCCGCTGAGCTTTTCGGCATCCGCCTGCCACAGAATTTCAACCTGCCGTATCTTTCCCTCAGTATGCGCGAATTCTGGCGGCGCTGGCATATTTCCTTTTCAACATGGCTGCGGGACTACATTTATATTCCACTCGGAGGCAGCCACTGCTCTAAAAAGCGCAAATACTTCAATGTCATGGTTACTTTTGCGGTCAGCGGTTTCTGGCACGGTGCCGGTCTGAATTTTATCCTCTGGGGCCTACTGCACGGCTTCTATCAGGTTGCCGGTGGTATTTTGACTCCGGTGAAGGAAAAGATAAATACTCTGCTGCATTGGAAACCGCAAAATAAGCTGCGTATCGTACTGAGCACGCTTTTCACATTTTGTCTGGTTGATTTCGCATGGATTTTCTTCCGCTGCGGTTCTGTGCGACAAGCACTTTCCGTCATTCACGCCATGACCTACAGCGGCGGCAATTCCCTGATGGAACTTGTGCAGGCACAGTTCATAAACGGTGTTCCCGGATTCAGACTGCTGCTCATCAGTATTTTAGGAGTAATGATACTGGAATGCCTGCAGCACCATTACGGGCGCCTTTATCCCAAATGGCTGCACTGGTATCCTGCCGCACAATGGATATGCGTCTTTGCACTGCTCATGCTGGTGCTGGTCTGCGGCGTTTATGGCCCTGGTTTTGATGCGCAGTCCTTTATTTACGCCAAGTTCTGAGGAGGGAATCATCCATGAAGAAAAGAACCGTTCTGCGCCGCTGTGCAGGATTGACTGCGCTGCTGCTGTGTGTTTCTCTGCTGCTCGGCTTCCTAAATGAATTTTTTGTGGACAAGGGACATTACCGCGACTTGAAACGGATTCTTTATACGGACGCGGCGAATACCTATTCCCTCATCTTTGCGGGCGGAAGTCATATGAACGGTGCGGTTAACCCGGTTCACTTCAAAAAGGAATTCGGCATCAGCAGTTTCAATTCTTCCTCCGGCGGACAGGAATTCTATGACACCTACTATCTGCTGAAAGAAACATTGAAGCGGCAGAATCCGAAAGTGGTGGTACTGGACGTTTACTATGCACTGAACAGTTCGCCCTATGGTGCAGAAAGCTTCACCCACAATGCGCTGGACCCCATTCATCTGAATCTCAATAAAGTGGAAGCTGTGCAAGCATCCGTCCCACAGGGAAAACGGCTGGCATACTATTTCCCTTTCATTTTGTATCACAGCCGGTGGGACAATTATGATACACTGATGCAGGACTGGAACGGCTACACCGGACCATACACCGGCGCACTCGGTTTCGGCGGCGGCCCCCTGCAATACGGCAAGAAAATGGTCTATGACAACTGGGACTATTCCGTTTGCACACCGCTGGCAGAAAAGCAGGAGGAATATCTGCAAAAGTTCTTTCAACTCGCGTCCGAAGAAAATTTTCAGTTGGTGCTCATCAACTTCCCCTGTGAAATGAAAAGTGACGACCTGACAAAATGGGCAGGCGATGCCCCGGGCAAGCTGAATCAAATACAAAAAGAAGCCAATGCCGCCGGTGTGCTGTTCCTTGATCTGAACCGGCCGGACAAAATGGAAGCAATGGACTTTGATTTTCCCACAATGATGAACAATGCCTCCCACGTCAATTACAACGGCGGTTATAAAGTTACAGAATATGTTGGAAAATATCTGCAGCAGAACACGCCGCAGCTTTTTGCAGAATAAAAATGCACAGCAAAAATCCGCCTGCCTTTTGTTTCCTGCGGGAATGAAGGCAAGCGGATTCTTATTTGCTTATTTTATGATTCTACTACCGCGCCACCGTCGGTTCCGGCAATCGCACGGGCAACCATCACGCCGGTCGCAGAGGCCTGCATCAGGCCGCGGGTAATACCTGCTCCGTCGCCAATGGCATACAGGCCGGGGATGACTGTGGAAAACCGGTCATTCACTTCCACTTTGGAGGAGTAGAACTTAACCTCCACACCATAAAGCAGCGTGTTTTTGCTGTAAAGACCTGGTGCCAGCACATCAAACGCCTTGAGGGCCTCCACAATGGAAGTCAGATGACGATGTGGCAGGACAAAGGAAAGGTCACCCGGCACCGCATTTTTAAGCGTCGGCACAGTTGTGGACTTAGCAAGGCGGGCAGCATCACTGCGCCGTCCCAGCAGCAGGTCACCCAGCCGCTGAACCATAATGCCGCCACCCGTCAGCATATTGCCGAGTTTTGCGATATAACGGCCGTATTCAATAGGCTGGTCAAACGGCTGCGTAAACTTGGTGGAAACCAACAGCGCAAAATTGGTATTGTCGCTATGGCGGTCATCTTCCGCATAGGAATGTCCGTTGACCACGGCAAGGCCACCGTTCGGACCATCATAATGTTCCTCACTGACAATGCCGCCCGGGTTCATGCAAAAAGTGCGCACCTTGTTTTCAAATGTATCCGAATAATAAACCAGCTTTGCCTCATAAAGATTTTTCGTCAGGCGGTCCATCACGCCATTTGGAACTTCCACACGCACGCCGATGTCCACTTCATTGTTGGCAGTCTGCAGGCCGGTTTCCTTTGCAATGCGGGAAAGCCATGCCGCACCGCCGCGTCCCGGTGCCGCTACGATATTTTCGGCCTCCACATTGGCGGTGGTGCCGTCCTGCAGCTTCAGCACCACCCCTGTGGCATGGCCATCCTTCACAAGGATACTCTCCGCTGTGGTATGCGGCAAGAAAGTGAACTGAGGCCTCTCCGCCAGATAATCATACATTGCTTTCAGCACCTGATAGCTGTATTCCGTGCCCATATGGCGCACTGGGCAGCGAATCAGCTGAATATTGTGCCGTTTCGCTTCATAAGCAATTTGGTCTGCATCACTGCTGCCAACACCAAAGACTTTCTCCGGCGCGCCGAAATGCAGATAAATGCTGTCACAATAATGAATCAACTCCTGCGCTTTTTCCCGCGGCATATAGTCAATCAGATTGCCGCCCACATCCTCGCACAGAGACAGTTTGCCATCTGAAAAAGCACCGGCACCTGCCCAGCCATTCATAATGCTGCAGGTTTTGCAGTGCATGCAGCGCCCCTGCGTGCGGGCAGGGCACCGACGTTCTGCAATGGCGCTGCCGCTGTCAACCACCAGCACCGATTTCCCCGGTGCAAGACGGTCAAGCTCCAGTGCAGTAAAGATGCCCGCCGGGCCGGCACCAATTACAATTACATCATAATTTTTTTTCATATTCAGGATATTCCTTTCAAAACTGAGCAGCTGCAGGTTTTCTGTGAACACAAGCGGTTTCCATTATAAACAAAGAAAGCCGCATCTGTCAATGAGAATTATCAGCATATTTTTTCCCTGCGGGATTTTTTAATATGCGGGTGGGGATGGAAACGGCAAACGGATGGCTTTTCGCGTGACAATCCGTGTATTTTCGATTATAATATTAAATTGTTTATGGATTATGAACAGGGGGAATCAGCGTGAACAAAGCAGACGTCTGCACACTGGCGCAAAAGGCACGCCGGGAACTGGAATACTCGGCGCATCTGTGCCTGAAAGCTTTGCGCGGACCTCAGCTGCCGGGTAATGCCGGACTGCAGCAGGACCAGCTTCTGCAGAAGGCCCTGCATCTGGGAGACGAGCGCCTGTGCCGGGAATCTGCCTTCCGCTTTTTCATGCAACTTGCCGGCATCCGCTATATGGAAGCAAACGGCTGTCTGCCGCGTCGGGTGCTCACCCCTGCTCCCGGCGGCACTTTGCCGGAAATTCTCGATATCTGGCTGCAAGCACATGAGGACACACTTGACCGTGATGCACTCTATACCCGTCTTTTTCGGCAGGAATGTGCCCGTCTGCACCAGCTTCTGCCGGATTTTTTCCCCGAACCGGACTGTGTCGACCTGCTTCTTTCCCTGAGCACACGACACGGTGCGGCGGTACTTTTTGGCGGCACTCTGCCGGAAACTGACTGGCAGGACAATGTGGAAATCATCGGCTGGCTTTATCAGTATTATCATCTGGAGGAAAAAGACAGTGCCATCAATGTTTACCGCGGTGCTGTCAATATGCGGGATGTGCCTGCTGCCACCCAGTTTTTCACCACCGACTGGGTTGTGCAGTACATGGTGCAGAATACCCTCGGCCGTGTCTGGCTGGAGGGACACCCTGACAGCGCTCTGCGGGAACAGATGCCTTATTTTCTGGACACCCCGCAAAAGACAACACGCGCTCCTGCCGCTCCGCAGGAACTCCGTCTGCTCGACCCGTGTATGGGCAGCGGTCACATCTTCGTTTACGCTTTTGACCTGCTTTTAAAAATTTATCAGGAATGCGGTATTTCCCCCAAAGATGCCGCATATCCGATTTTAACACAAAATCTCTGGGGACTGGATATTGATGTCCACAGCCGGCAGCTCACCGCTTTTGCCCTGCTGATGAAAGCACACCGGCAGGATACCGATATTCTGGAAAAGCACCCGCTGCTGCATCTGAGTGTCGTGCAAGGCAGCGCATCCGTTACCCGGGAAGCGCTTCATTTTGCCGCCGGTCAGGATGAAATCATGGATGACGACCTGCGCCGGATGATAATGAATTACCGAAATGCACAGCTTTACGGCTCCCTTGTTTATGCACCGAAAGCAGACACAGAACGGCTGGAAAAGCGTTTTGACGAAATCAAACAAGAGCAGTGGACAGGAAACTTCTTTTGGACGGAAGCCCGCCGCCAGTCATTGGAAACACTTCTGCCGCTTGTCCGGCAAACAGAGATTCTCTCACAGAAATATGATGCGGTGGTCACCAATCCGCCATACCTGAACCATATGGCAAAACCTTTGCGCCGCTATGTGGACAAGCATTGGCCAAAATGCAATAATGACTTATTCGCCGTTTTTATGGTGCGAAACTTTGACTTCTGCAAGCCGGACGGTTACTGCGGCTTTATGACTCCCTTTGTATGGATGTTTATTAAAAGTTACGTGCATTTGCGTGAGTTTTTGGCAGATGAAAAATCCCTATCCTCTCTGGTGCAAATGGAATACTCCGCATTTGAGGAAGCTACGGTGCCGGTATGCACCTTTGTCCTGCAAAACCGGAAAGAGGAGGATGCCGGACGGTATCTCAAACTGACGGAATTCACAGGCGGCATGGCAGAAATGGGACGCCGGGTGACAGAGGCCGCTGCCCATCCCGGAAACGCGTGGGACTATGAGGCACGCCTGTCCGACTTCCGCCAGATACCGGGCAGCCCGTTTGCTTATTGGGCAGGCGGCAGCATTGCACGTGTATTTCGTCAGGGCACACCGCTTGGCAGCTCTGCGGAAATCTGCAATGGACTTTTCACCTGCAGTAATCAGCGTTTTCTCCGCCTGTGGTGGGAAGTGGACTTAAGCAATATCGATTTTTCCTGCAAAAATGAGCAGGACTGCCGCAGGAGTCTGTGCCGGTGGTTTCCTTATAATAAAGGCGGAGCTTACCGCAAATGGTACGGCAATCAAGACTGGGTAGTCGACTTTGCAGATTTTGGCGCGGATATTCAGCAATATCGTGTGAAAAGCGGGCAAAGTGGTGTACTACCCGGGCGCAGGCATTATTTTGAGGAGAGTCTGAGCTGGGGATTCGTCAGTTCCAGTAAATTCGGCGTACGTGCCTATCCCTCCGGATTTGTCTTTGACATTGCCGGTTCTTCCCTGTTTCCGAAACCGGAAAACAAGCTTTACCGTCTTGGCTTTCTCGGCAGCTCCACCGCTTATCAGCTTTTACAGGTGCTCAACCCGACGCTGAACTGTCAGGCCGGCGACATAGCCCGCCTACCGATACTGGAAGCCGGTGACCGCTCCGGCATTGAGAACTTGGTCACCGAAAATATTGCGCTTGCCCGGCAGGACTGGGACGACTTTGAAACGAGCTGGAATTTTCACGGTCATCCGCTTTTTCGGGCAGAAGGTCGCACGCTGGCACAAGCACAGGAAAATTGGGAACAAACAGTGGCACGACACTGTGCCAAAATGAAAGCAAATGAAGAAGCCATCAACCGCCACTTTGCCACACTTTACGGCACTGGCGCACCGATTGAAGCAGATATGCGGGATATTTCCATTCATCCGGCTGACAGAGAAAAAGATGCGCAGAGCCTGCTCTCCTATTTCGTCGGTGTCTATTTCAGACGTTTTCCGTGTGACTTCTGGCAGCCTGTCGAGCAAAAACCGGTTCTATTGCTGGAGGAAGCGCCGCAGCTTTTCACTGAATTTCTGGAGGCACGCTTTGGTTCCGGTGCCGCTGAAGAACTGACACCGTACCTTGGCAAAGGCACATCCGCCTATGTACTGAAGCGCTGGTTCACCCGCACTTTCTTCCGTGCACACTGCCAGACCTACCGCAAACGGCCGATTTACTGGCAGACTGTTTGTGGAAAACCCGCGCTGCTCTATTATCACAGCAATCTGAAAGAAGCCCTGCGTTTTTTGGCAGTGCTTTCCCCGGAAGAAAAATTGCTGCAGACGCTTGCTGCGCATCCACCTGCTTTTGACCGAAATGACGGAATACCGGCGAACTTTGCAAAGCTGCAGACAATTCTGCGAAAAATTTGACGCCGCACTCCTTCTGCATGACATCAGAAAGCTACGCTGTATTTCCTTGAAAATATTTTTTTGCTGCAAGACGAACGTGCATAAAAAATAACCTTAATAAATTAAAAATGGTGACTGCTTCTCCGAAAAAAGCAGTCACCATTTTTAATGCGTAAATTGTCAAAGTGTGCCGAAAATACGGTCACCCGCATCACCAAGGCCCGGCACAATATAGCCATGCTCATTCAGGTGGTCATCCACCGCAGCACAGTAGAGCTTCACATCCGGGTGAACCGCTGTGAAAGCTTTGATGCCCTCCGGCGCGGCAATGATACACATAAACTTAATGCACTTTGGATGGCTGCGTTTAATAATTGTCACCGCATCGATACCGGAACCGCCGGTTGCAAGCATCGGGTCCAGTACAATCACTTCACGTTTCTCAATATCGCTCGGCAGTTTGCTGTAATACTCCACCGGCTCCAGTGTTTCCGGATTGCGGTAAAGTCCAATATGCCCGACTTTGGCAGCCGGCACCATGGAAAGCACACCATCCACCATGCCCATGCCCGCACGCAGAATCGGCACGAAAGCAAGCTTCCGCCCGGCAATCACCTTGGTTGTCGCTGTGGCAACCGGTGTTTCTGTCTGTACTTCTTTCAGTGGCAAATCCCGGGTGGCTTCATAGCATTCCAACATGGCAATCTCGCTCACAAGCTGGCGAAAATCGCGGCTGCCGGTATTTTTATCGCGCAGATAAGTCAGCTTATGCTGAATCAGCGGATGGTCCATTATAAAAACATTCCGATACTCCATTTTCCTGTCCTCCCAACAAGGTCTTTACAGCTCTCCGTTCTCGATCGCAGTAATTTCATCCAGTCTGCGCTGGTGCCGGCCGCCCTCATATGGGGTGTCCAAATAAATCTGCACCAATTCCAATGCGTCCTTCGCATTCAGCACACGTCCGCCTATGCACAGGCAGTTGCTGTTATTGTGACGGCGTGCCATTTCGGTGCTGTAGGCATCTGACACCACTGCCGCACGGATTCCCTTGACTTTATTGGCCGCGATGCACATTCCAATACCGGTGCCGCAGCACAAAATGCCACGTTCATTTTTGCCATCCGCTATGCTGTGCGCAACTTTTGCAGCAATCGGCGGATAGTCCACGCTTTCCTCGCTGTCCGTGCCAAAATCTTGATATTCGATTTGGCGGCTGTCAAGATAACTTTCAATTACTTCCTTCAGTTGAAATCCACCATGGTCACAACCGATTGCTAACATACACATTTCCTCCGTAAATTTTATAATCGGGAAATATAGTCCAAGGTCTCCAATAGAATAGCTTCTAAGTGATTATTATAGTACAGAATGCTGAGAATGCAATCCTAAATCGGACGAACGCTACCATTAATCAGCCGCCAGCACCGAATAATAAGCACAATCGCAGATGCCCTGATTGTTCCAGTCTGCCTGCCGCAGCGTTCCCTCATACTGCATCCCGCATTTTTGCATCACCATGCCGGAGTGGGGATTTGCTGTATCATGGCGGGCAGCGACGCGGTTCGCACCAACCTGATTCAGAAAATAGTCCAAAACCGCCGCCAGTGCTTCTGAAACAATCCCTTGATGCCACCACTGTCTGCCGATGCAGTAGCCAATTTCCACCGACTGCTTTTTGTCATTTACATCGACCGCGCTGATAGTGCCAATCGGTTCTCCAAAATTTTTCGGCACAATCGCCCATTGATAGAATGCCGGCTTTTCATAACCCGCAAGCCAGAGCTTCAGCACTTTTCGTGTTGTTTCTATGTCAGAGTGCGCCGCCCATGTTAAATATTTGGTGACCTCTCCGTCAGACGCCCAATTATGGTACATCGGTTCTGCATCTTCCAAGGTAAACCGGCGCAGAATCAGCCGCTCTGTCCGAATTTCTTTTGTTCCAAGATGTTTCATTGGCGGCCATTCCCTTCATAACTGCATTTCATAGCCTCGAACTTCATAAAGGCGATAACAGAGAGGCGCAAGTTCCGCTTTTCTTTCCAGCGGCGCTTCAAAATTCAAACATCTAACTCCAAAAATATCCCCGATATTTTGGAGATTCACATATTTCTGAATGGCAGAATTGTCTTTAGATGTTCCGCGAACATAGGCATTCAGATAGGATTCCTTCAGCACAAATCCCTGCTTCTGATACCAGCGGTTTGCCGGCTCATCATCCTGCGTCCAGACTTCCACACGGGTGATTCCAAGCGCAAGTAGTTTCTGCCTGACGAACTCCCACAATTTTGAGGCCGTCCCAATTTTGCGATATTCCGGCAGCACGCCAAGATGCCAAATGACAGCACCCTTGCCACCCGGAAAATGGCAGACGGCTCCTGTTTCCAATTCATACTCGGCATCCAGCAAACCGACGATTTTGCCATTCTCCTCTGCCACCGCACAGACAGACGGGTTCTGATAAGTTTCTTTTTGGCGCATGACATCATCATAATATGAGCAGTCCAAAAAAGAAATCAGGCGGCAGCGCACCCAGCCGGTTTCATCCTGCGGTGTATACTCACGAATCGTCATGCTTTTTTCCTTTTAAGAGAGCGCTGTGCCTGTGCCGGACGCAGATAGACCGGCATCAGTTCCGCAGCGGAAACCAGTTTGCCCTCTTTCACAGCACGAGCCGCACAAGCCGCCGCGCCATAAGCACGCTGAAACCGTATCGGTTCCGGTGCAAGACGTGCGTGAACCGGCTCAAACGCTTTGGATTTTGCGCACAATTCCGCACCGTCGCCAATTAAAATCAGCGGTGTTTCATACTGCCTGCATTCCTGCGCCAAATCTTCAATCGACAACGCGCGGTCGGGTGTCAGCCGATGAATTTCGCCGTCCCTTATTTGAAAAACAGCGCTGTAGACCTGACCACAGCGGGCATCCATAACACAGCAGGCGGTACAGTCCACTACCCGCAAATTCTCTGCCATGGCTTCCAGTGTGGAAACGGCGGCACATGGTTTATTCTGTGCAAATGCCATGCCTTTGATACTGGCGGCACCAATACGGACACCGGTGAAGGAGCCCGGCCCGGCAGTCACCGCAAACACATCAATCTGCTCAAGGGCAACTTTGGCATATTCCAAAATTCCGCAGAGCATAGGCATTAGTGTCTGGCTGTGCGTCAGTTTCACATTGGTGTAGCATTCCCCCAGCACCTTTCCGTCCTGCCAGACACAGGCGGAAGCCGCGCTGGCAGAACAGTCTATTGCTAATATATTCATAGTAACTTCCTTTTACAGAGAATTCAGTGTATTTGCGCTCCGGTTTCAATCGTAATCAGCCGGTCATCCTCTTTTTCGCCGCGTGAAAAAGTAATGTGCACAGCTTCCGGCGGCAGAGCTTCTTCAATGTTTTCGCTCCACTCAACCACCATCACACCGCCATCCTCCAGATAGTCAAAATATCCGGTTGTGGAAAGGTCATCCCACCCGTTTACACGGTACATATCAAAGTGGTACAACGGCAAACGGCCTCCGTCATAAACGTGCACCAGCGCAAAAGTTGGGCTGGAAACCCCGCCTGTGCCAAGTCCGGCAGCAATCCCGCGGGTGAAAGCAGTCTTTCCCATGCCCATCGGGCCAAAAAGTGCCAGCACTTCTCCGCCTTTCAGCTTCTGCGCAATTTCTCTGCCCAGCGCTTCGGTTTCAGCGGCGGAATGTGTCCGCACCTGCTGCACATTCTTTCCTTCTGCCATCAGAACAGCCCCGTAATGCGCCCGTCGTCAGTCACGTCAATTTTTTCAGCAGAGGGTACTTTCGGCAGACCGGGCATCACCATAACGTCGCCGGCATAAGCAACGACGAAACCAGCGCCATTGGAAATCTTCAGGTTGCGGATATGCAGTGTGAAGCCCTGCGGACGTCCCAGCAGAGAGGCATCGTCTGATAAGCTGTACTGCGTTTTGGCAATACAGACAGGCAGCCTGTCCCCACCCAATGCCTGAATTTCTTTCAGCGCTTTTTTTGCCTTCTTGGAATAAGCGACATCCGCAGCACCATAGATGTGCGTAGCAATCGCGTTAATTTTTTCTTCAATGGTGCAGTCGTCTTGATACAAGTAATGGAAGTTGTTCGGTTTCTCACAGGCAGCCACGACTTTCCGTGCCAGCTCTGTGCCGCCCTCTCCACCTTTTGCAAAGACCTCTGACAAAGCGAAATCAGCGCCGAGCTCTCTGCAGTAATTTTCGATATACTCCAGTTCTTCCGCCGCATCGGTTGCAAAACGATTGATAGCCACCACGACCGGCACCCCATAGCCGCGCATATTTTCGATATGCGCGCCAAGGTTAACAATGCCCTTTTTGAGCGCTTCCAGATTTGGTTTTGCTGTATCGGCCTTTGGCACACCGCCGTTATACTTCAGCGCACGGTCAGTGGCCACCAAAACGATTGCGGACGGATGCAACCCGGCAAGACGGCACTTGATATCCATAAATTTCTCCGCACCGAGGTCACTGCCGAAGCCTGCCTCTGTAATGCAGTAATCCGAAAGCTTCAGCGCAATGCGGGTGGCGCGGACACTGTTGCAGCCATGCGCAATATTGGCAAACGGGCCGCCGTGCATAATTGCCGGTGTGTTTTCCAGCGTCTGCACCAAATTCGGATTGATGGCATCCTTGAGCAGCGCTGCCATTGCTCCCTGTGCGTGCAGGTCTTTTGCATAAACTGGTGTGCCTTCTGTGGAATAAGCAACCAAAATGTTGCCCAGACGCTCCTTGAGGTCATGGAGGTTTTTCGCAAGGCAGAAAATTGCCATGACTTCACTTGCTACAGTAATGCAGAAGCCGTCCTCCCGCACAAAGCCATTCGGCTTGCCGCCCAGACCAATGACAACATTGCGCAGAGCACGGTCATTCATATCCATGCAGCGGGAAATCAGGATGCGGCGTGTATCAACATGCAGCGCATTGCCCTGATGAATCTGGTTGTCCAGCATAGCACAAAGCAGATTGTTTGCCGCAGTAATCGCGTGCATATCTCCGGTAAAGTGCAGGTTGATGTCCTCCATCGGCACCACCTGCGCCCAGCCGCCGCCAGCCGCGCCGCCCTTGATGCCAAATACCGGTCCAAGGCTCGGTTCACGCAAAGTAACTACTGCCTTTTTCCCAATTTTGGCCATTGCTTCCCCAAGGCCGACACTGGTCGTTGTCTTTCCTTCCCCCGCCGGAGTGGGGTTAATCGCCGTCACCAACACCAGTTTTCCATCCGGTGCATCAGACAAGCGGTCAAATAAGGATTGATTCAGCTTTGCTTTGCAGCGCCCGTAAGGCTCCAGCTCCTCCTCGCGGATACCAAGCCCCTCTGCAATCGCCGTGATAGGTTTCATTTTCGCCTGTTGCGCGATTTCAATATCTGTCACGATACGGTCCCTCCTTATACTTGTATATTTTTATTTTACAGTATAGCACAACCGAACCGGTTGCGAAAGAGCAGATTCTGTGCAGCAGAAACGGCACCTCAAAAAAATTCTCGGACGGTATGCTGCCCCGCACCGTCCGGATTCTTCATTTTAGGGTAGTGTAGGCAGCGGTTTTGTGTTATAATAACATAGAAATTGTGCCGCGGAAGGCTGCTTCTGCGGTGAAAGGACGTGTGCAATGCATAACTTTGGTTCACGGGCGTCCGAATACTTCCGACGAACAGACAAGCTACTGTGGATGATTATGCTGGCCATCTCGCTTTACAGCCTGCTCCTGCTGAAAACCATCCCAAAGCCAGGCGGCGGCCGCAGCTATTTCACGGTGCAGCTCATGGCTACTGTCATCGGTTACATCGGTGCCATCCTGCTGACAATGATTGACTACCGGACGATTGGAAACTACTGGTATCTGATCGCGGCTTTTTGTGTATTCATTATCCTCCTCACTTTATTTAAAGGTGTCACCATCACCGGTGCCGGCGGTGTAAATGCAAAGGCATGGCTGGCAATGCCGGGCGGGATGACCTTTCAGACCAGCGAGCTGGTAAAAATCGGTTTTCTGGTCACTTTCGGCAAGCACCTCGATTTGCTGCAGGAGGAGGACAAGCTCCGCAGCTTGCCCAGCATTCTGCTGCTGACAGTGCACGCAGCAGTGCCAATGCTGCTGGTCTATAAAGAGGGTGACACCGGCACCGCCATCATTTTTGGATTTATGTTTCTGTTCATGGCGTTCTTTGCCGGAGTCCAGCTTCGTTATTTTGCGGTGCTGGCCGGCGCCATCGCTGCGCTCCTGCCGATTGCATGGAATTTTATACTGGAAGATTACCAGAAAAAGCGGATGCTGATTTTCCGTCATCCGGAGACTGACCCGCATGGCTATGGATTTCAGCAACTGCAGGGCAAGTTGAGCATTTCCAGCGGGCAGTTTAAAGGCCGCGGCCTGTTCGTTTCTCCGCGGGTAAATGCCAGCAACGTGCCTGTGCAGGAAAGCGATTATATCTTCTCTGCCGCCGGAGAACAGCTTGGATTTATAGGCTGCATTGCCATCATTGCACTGCTGACTTTCCTGCTGCTGCGCTGTGTACACAATGCACGCCGTGCCAGCGACCTGACGGGCAGCAGCATCTGCATTGGTTTCTTTGCCATGATTCTTTCTCAGATGCTTTTTAATCTGGGAATGTGCTTGAACCTGCTGCCGGTTATGGGTGTTACCCTACCGTTCTTCAGTTACGGCGGTTCCTCCGTTATGTGTCTCTACTTCGGCTTTGGTTTAGTAGAAAGTGTCGCCATCCACGGCGCGGATGGGCGAAATAGCCAGCGTTTGTTCGAATAAACCCAAAATACAATAAATCAGGCAATACAGACGTGTAAAGTAAATTTCCATTACATATCTGCATTGCCTGATTTTTTTATCTTATCTAGGAATTCGCATCGTTTCAGGTGTTTCCGGACTTTTGGCCTATAAAGCAGTCTTATGTAAAGCTAATTGATTGTCAAATATTCGTATGAATGTCCTTCTGGTTTCGCCCTCGGCTGAAGCACTTTATTGACACTTCTGTTCTGTTATTGCACTTCCTGAGGAAAGCAGGAACGCTGCGGCACACACTGAAAAGTATAGGGATAGTCCCTATGAAGATTCATGCAGGCAGTCTTTGCTTTCTGCATTGCATCAAAGATGCCGAACACAGCCGAACCGGAGCCAGTCATGCAGGCACCCAATGCACCGTCCTGCAGCAGGCGGCACTTGATATCCCGAACTTCCGGCAACGAAATCACCGCTTCAAAAGCATTTCCGAGCGCGCCGCCCAGCAATGACAAACTGCCTTGCCGCAATGCCTCCACCACCGCCGGAGTAAACTTTTGCTGTGCCAGAGTGTCCTCATCCAGCCGGCGGTAGGCATCCGCTGTGCTCACCCCGACTTCCGGCTTACACACAACAAACCAGCAGTCCGGCACCGGCGGCAGCGGTGTCAGTTCTTCACCAATACCTTCTGCCAATGCTGTGCCACCCTGCACACAAAACGGTACATCGGCACCGATTGTTTCCGCCATGCGGCAAAGTGCTTTTATGGAAACCGCGTAATCATAAAATCGGCACAGTCCGCGCAGAGCAGCAGCGGCATCGGCACTGCCTCCGCCCAACCCTGCTTCACTGGGGATACGCTTGTGCACAGTAATCCGCACATTGTGGTCCGGCTCTCCGGTGGATTCAAAGAATGTTTCCGCCGCGCGATAAACCAAGTTGTCTTTTCCATCCGGCACTGGTGGCAGTTCCTTCTCAGCAATGCAGGAAACTTGCAAGACATCAGGTGCATGCTCAAATTCCAGTGTATCCTGCAGAGAAACACATACATTGGCCATCGAAAGCAAATGATAGCCGTCTTTTCTGTGTCCGGTCACATCCAGGGAAAGGTTCAGTTTTGCATAAGCCGGTTCTGTCAGCATTGCACATTCTCCCTTCACAATGTATCCGCGTGGTGGCTTTGCATGAAGTGCCCAATACGGGACAGCGCTTCTGTAATATGTTTAATACTATAGGAATACGATACACGGACAAATCCTTCGCCGCACTTTCCGAATGCAGTGCCCGGTACCACAGCAACGTGTTCCTCCTGAATCAGCTTTTCACAGAAATCATCGCTGGAAAGCCCCGTGGAGCGAATGCACGGAAAGATATAGAAAGCGCCCTCCGGCTCAAAGCAAGTCAGCCCAAGCGCATTGAAACCATCCACAATCAAGCGGCGGCGCATATCATACTGCTCCCGCATATAAGCGCTGTCACCATCTCCATTATTCATTGCTTCCACAGCAGCAAGCTGGCTCATGGTTGGCGCACTCATAATGGCATACTGATGCAGTTTGGTCATCTGCTTAATAATAGGTGCCGGGCCAAGCGCAAAACCAAGCCGCCAGCCGGTCATGGCAAATGCTTTGGAGAAGCCATTGATAACAATCGTGCGTTCTCTCATTTCCGGAATCTCTGAAAAAGTTACATGACGGGTATCGCCATAGGTCAGCTCACTGTAAATCTCGTCAGACAGCACCATGACGTCTGTGCCATGCAAAACATTTGCAATGGCCTCCAGATGTTCCCGCCGCATAACTGCGCCGGTTGGATTGTTCGGATACGGCAGGATAAGCAGTTTGGTCTTTGGCGTAATTGCCGCTTTCAGTTCCTCCGGTGTCAGGCGAAATCCATGTTCCGCTTTCGTTTCAATAATGACCGGCACACCGCCCGCCATTTCTGTTAAAGGCTGATAGCACACAAAGCTCGGCTGCGGAATCAGCACCTCATCCCCCGGCTGTACCATACAGCGGATGCAGCCGTCGATTGCCTCACTGCCGCCAACCGTCACCAAGCACTCTGTTTTCGGTTCATAATGCACATGATAATGGCGCATGAACCATTTGCAGATACCCTCGCGCAACTCAATGAAGCCGCGATTCGGGCTGTACCATGTTTTGCCGTCCTCCAGGGAGCGGATACCCGCTTGCCGGATATGCCACGGCGTTACGAAATCCGGTTCGCCAATGGAGAGGGAAATAACGTCCTCCATTTCATTGGCTATATCAAAAAATTTGCGGATACCGGAAGGCTGCAGCGCCTGCACCTCCGGATTCAGCCGCTGAGAATAATCAATCACAGGAAAGGTCCCTCCTCCCGTCCGTTTCCTCAGCAGCGTTCATGATGATGCCGTCTGCTTTGTAGCGCGTCAGGATGAAATGTGTGGTTGTGGAAAGCACGCTGTCCAGAGTGGAAAGCCGCCGCATAACAAACATGGCAATTTCCTGCATCGTACTGCCATGAATAATCACGGCAAGGTCATAGCCGCCGGACACCAGATAGACGCTGTCCACCTCCGGCAAGCTCATAATCTTATTGGCAATTTCATCAAAGCCGCGTTCCCTCTTTGGGGAAACGCGCAGTTCAATAATTGCGATGGCGTTATTGCAGTCCACTTTTTCCCAGTTAATGATTGCCTTATAGCCGCGGATAACGCCTTCACGCTCATATTTCATAATGGCGTTGTTAACATTTTCTTCCGTTTCATTCAGCATCACAGCAAGTTGCTCGGTGGTCAGGCGCGCGTTTTCATTCAACAGTGTTAACAGTCTATCCATGATGTTCACTCCTCTGGTATCTTTGTCCGGCAGATACTGCACGGATAATATTTATGTATTCAAAATCATAACAGCACAATAATAGCACAAAACCCCGCAAAGCGGGGTGCTTTTTTGGATTTTATCACATATTTTTCCGTGCAGTCAGGAAATTGGGAGCATCGCCGGCTTGTGTGCCGTGTAAACTGCAAAGTGTGTGAAGCCGATTTTTTCGAGCAGATGCATCCCGTCCTCAATGCCGCTGCCGATATCGCCCCAGCGGTGTGCATCGCTGCCCAATGTTATCCGCTTACCGCCAAGCTCATGATAACGCTCAAGGATAGGCTGGTCGGGCAGCGTGGTGCCAATGGCCTGCCGCAGACCGCTGGTGTTGACTTCCAGACTCTTGCCCTGCCGGATAAGTTCCTGCAGGATGGCATCAATTTCCGCCTGGTAAGGAGCATACGTAAGCCGGATGGGATGTTCTCCGCTGCAGGCATATCTCCATGGATAAGTCATATGGGCAAGGGAATCAAATCTTCCCCATTTCACCATTTCCAGCATTTGTGAAAAATACTGATGAAGCAACTGGTCAATATCGCATTTGGTGTAATCGAGGTCATAAAAGTCCGGCTGACCGGCAACATTGTGCAGACTTGCCAGTATGAAATCGAAGCTGCACATTGAGAGAACTTCTTCCGCCGCGGCCTGATCCTGCAGTGGCTGACCAAGTTCGACTCCGGCGCGGACGTGCAGTTTGCCGCGAAAAGCCGCCGCAGCCTTCCGTGCCTCAAAATAGGACTGCAGAACTGCCTTGCGGTAGCCTTTGGTCCGGTAATCCTGACATTCGCAGTGGTCTGTAACCGTCAGAGAATACAGCCCCTGCCGCACAGCGCTGTCACACAGCATCATGGCAGAATCGTGCCCGTCAAAGCTGCAGTCCGTGTGGCAGTGGGAATCTGACATATATCTGTAGCGCATTTATTCCCTCCTCTGCGTTTTCCATCGACTCCCGCCAATGACAGGCGGACAGAATACGCATTTACATTGTAGCATAATGCCCTGTGAAATCATACAGCCAAGGTTACCGTTTCGCTGTGCGGTGCCAGAGAATATTTTAAACACATTGCTAATTTATGCCGGACGAAGCGGCTCCCTGCCTCAATTTCAGCCGGTAGGCATTGACAAGTGGGCCTTTCTCGTTCATAATAAGTTTAAAATAATTTTTCGCGTTAAAGCGCAACAGAATCGGAGGAAAACGATATGCGTGCTGTCATAACCGTCCTCGGCAAAGATATGGTTGGAATTCTGGCGAAAGTGTCTGCTATCTGTGCTGACAACAGCGTTAATGTAATGGATGTTACCCAGTCCGTCATGCAGGACCTTTTTGCCATGATTATGCTGGTTGACATTTCAAACATCAAAATTCCTTTTAGCCAGCTTGCCGACCGCTTTTCCGAGCTTGGCGAAAAAGAGGGCCTCACCATCCATGTGATGCACGAGGAAATCTTTAATTCCATGCACAAGATCTAACTTGTTTAAATCAAGGCTGTATGAGGTTATATATAAGGATGGTGTAAACATTGATTGATACCCGCGACATACTGGAAACCATCCAGATGATTGATAATGAAAATCTGGATGTCCGAACAATCACCATGGGCATCTCGCTGCTGGACTGTATCGACAGTGATCCCGACCGCGCCTGCGACAAAATTTATGACAAAATCTGCCGCTATGCCGGAAACCTTGTGAAAACCGGAGAGGACATCAGCAAGGAATATGGCATTCCGATTATTCACAAACGTGTTGCTGTCACCCCCATCGCGCTGGTAGCCGGCGCCTGTCAGGACCGTGACCCGGTGCGCTTTGCAAAAACGCTTGACCGCGCGGCAGAAGCAATCGGCGTGAATCTCATCGGCGGTTATTCTGCACTGGTACACAAAGGCTTTGCACCGGGCGATTACGCACTGATTGAAAGCATCCCCCGCGCGCTGGCTGAGACCAAATACGTTTGTTCCAGTGTAAACGTTGGCACCACCAAAGCCGGTATCAACATGGATGCCGTAAAAAAAATGGGCCAGATTGTACTGAAAACAGCGGAAGCTACTGTTGATCAGGGTTGCATTGGGCCATCCAAGTTGGTCGTTTTCTGCAACGCACCGGAGGACAACCCCTTCATGGCAGGTGCTATGCACGGCATCGGTGAACCGGACTGCGTGATTAATGTAGGCGTATCCGGACCGGGCGTGGTGCGGGCTGCACTGAAAAAGTGTCCGGACGGCGACTTGAGTGAAGTGGCGGACATCATCAAAAAGACTGCCTTTAAAATTACCCGTATGGGACAGCTTGTGGCACAAGAAGCGAGCCGGCGGCTGTGCGTTCCTTTCGGGATTGTTGACTTGTCCCTTGCGCCGACACCCGCGGTTGGCGATTCGGTCGCGCATATTTTGGAGGAAATGGGACTGGAAAGCTGCGGCGCGCATGGCACAACCGCCTGCCTTGCTCTGCTGAATGACGCCGTGAAAAAAGGCGGCATCATGGCAAGTTCCCACGTTGGCGGGCTGTCCGGCGCTTTCATTCCGGTGTCAGAGGATGCCGGCATGATTGACGCGGCAAAATGCGGTGCTCTCTCCATCACCAAACTGGAAGCAATGACTTCTGTATGCAGCGTCGGTCTGGACATGATTGCAATTCCCGGTGACACACCGCCGGAAATCATCTCCGCTATCATTGCGGATGAAGCTGCCATCGGCATGGTCAATACCAAGACAACTGCTGTGCGTGTCATTCCGGCAATCGGCAAAAAGGCAGGCGATGACCTGAACTTCGGCGGACTGTTTGGTCACAGCCCGGTGATGGAAGTCAACCGCTGGTCACCGAAAAAATTCATCGACCGCGGCGGACGTCTGCCTGCACCAATGCAAAGTTTAAAAAATTGAATTTATCTACGGGCAGCTCATCTGGTCTTTTCCCGGATGGCTGTTTTTTTGTAATATCCTGTCAAACTATCATTTAAGCAGGATAATTCCGGGAGCATTACATAACTTATATTTATATCGGTATAAATAATAATCATTACTATAATCTTCTCATACCGAAATTCATGAACCAAAGTCAATAATAACTAGGCATTCAACCGAATTGCTCCCGCGTTCATAGTTTGGAAACAATTTCGTCAGCATGCATGCTATAATTTGTGGATAAGCGTGACCTATCCTATGAATTCATCTCATGCCAGTCAGGAGGCGCTATATATGAAAGATATGATCAAAGAGATTGTGGACATCGACCGCGAAGCACAGCAAATCACCGATGAAGCGCAGCAGGAAAAGCTGAACTCCACCGAAGAAGTGGCAAAGCGGCGCGAGGAAATACGTGCTACTTATCTCAGTCGCGCACGCAAACGAATCGCAAAGAATGAACCGGTGGAACGTGCAGCCGCCGAAAAAAATTGGGCAGCAACCGAAAAACACTATTCCGAAGTCCGCCAGAAAATGGAATCAAATTACACTGCACACGGTGACGAGTGGGTAAAAGCGCTTGTCAGCCGCGTACTGGGAGCGTGAGAGTATGCCGAACACAGCTATCGTCGGCAAAGCCCACGCCATGTATGGTCGGCGGCTAAAGCCAAGCGACTGGGAAGCACTTATCAGCTGCTCCTCAGTGGCAGAAGCGGCAGCTTATCTAAAGTCCAACACCGCTTATCACACCGTACTCAGCAGTCTCAGTGAGCGCAGCACACACCGCGGTGTACTGGAAGATTTGCTGCATCAGCGATTAATGCAGGAAGTGCTGCGTTTAAGCCGATATGACTTTGATATTGGCGAGCACACCGCTAATTACCTTATCGGTCAGATTGAGATAGACCGTATCCTGCACGCGGTTATCCGCATCAATTCCCATGAAGACGCAGAGGCCACGGAGCCGAGTGCCTATCTAAATAGTCACACGCGCTTTGACCAACGCGCTGTGGACAGAGCCGTCACCTATGACCAGTTGCTGGAAGCATTGCAGAATACCCATTATGCCAAGCTCATGCAGCCTTTCCGCACGCCGGACGGCGGTATGAAGGATTATGCCGGGTTGGAAACTGCCTTGCTGACAGACCTTTATACACGGCTGTATCAGGTAATCGATCATGAAACGCACGGTAAAGAACGCCAAGCGCTGCACGAAATGTTTGACAATGAGATTGATCTGCGGAACTACGCCAGAATTTTTCGTCTGAAGTCCTATTATCATGTAACCGATGCACAAGTGCGCGCCTGTCTGCTTCCATTTGGAACCATTCCCAAGGACAAAATGGAGCAGATGATTACAGCCGTCACGCCGTCGCTGGTCACATCCGTAATGAACTCCACCCGCATTGGGAAGCGTGCTCTGCAGATGCCCTATGATCTGCCTGGCAATCTTTCCAAGCAGATTCGGTACTGGCAAAGCTGGAAGAATATGCTTTACAGTGCTGAGTCCAGTGTCGTCATGCTTTCCTACATCTTCCTGATGGAAACAGAGCTGAGCGCACTGGTTAACTTGATTGAGGGACTGCGCTATGGCGTACCAAAGGCTGAAATTAAGCGTCTGCTCAGTCCCTATAAATTCGGATGAAAGGAGGAGCGGAATTTGGCTGTCATTAAAGTCAAAGTGGCAAGCATCATTGGTCGAATGGATGAGTTGAACCGCGTAACAGAAATCTGCGGACGCAGCGGCATCTTTCATCCCGACCATGCGCTTGACTTTTACAAAGACACAGAAAAATTCACCCCGCTCAATGAAGACAATCCATTTTCCGGCTTCCTGCAAAAGCTGTATGATTCCATGAGCAGCATTGGTCAGTCATCGGTGCTGCTGCCGGAGGAGCAAATTCGCAGGCTGCAGATAACTACAGAAGAAGCCACGGATTATGTTGACCGCTTCACAGAAAGTATCGGCAGCCTGCAGGAAAAAATCGTGCAGACGCAAAAAGCCATGGAGTCCTGCTCACAGGAAGCAGAGGATATGTCCCATTTTGTTGGGCTGAATCTGAATCTGGATGAAATCCGTGAATGCAAATTCATCAAAGTCCGTTTCGGTTCCATACCAAAGGAAAGCGCAGAACTGCTGAAAACGACTTATGCGGATAACCCTTACGTTACCTTTTTCCCCTGCACCAGTGACCAGCTCCACCTGTGGGGCGTTTACATTTGCCCCATCGACCAGATTGAGGAAGTCGACAAAATTTTCGCAAAGCTGTATTTTCAGCGTCTGCGCCTGCGGGAAATCAAAAAAACGCCGGAAGATTTGGTACAATCCCTGCAGAAAAAGAATCAAGAACTGCAGGCAGACTTGGCAGACCTGCACAAACAGGAAGCACAGCTCTGGGAAAGAGAAAAGAAACGTTTTACGGAAGTCTATTCCTATCTGGCAAAGTGCAGCACTTATTTTGGCATACGTCATTATGCCGCGCGCTACCACGACAGTTTTATTCTGACCGGGTGGATTCCCGCAGAGTGTGAATCTTCTTTCATAGTGCTGCTGGATTCCCTGAAGAGTGTGGAATACAGTCTGACCGACGCGGATGATGTGCTGGCACATTCTCCGCCGATTAAGCTGAAGAACAAGGCGCCGGCCCGACCATATGAATTCTTTGTCAATATGTATGGCCTGCCGAACTACAAGGAAATTGACCCGACTCCGCTGGTTGCTATTCTCTTTACCCTACTGTTTGGCATCATGTTTGGTGATGTTGGACAGGGACTTTGCCTTGCATTTTTCGGTTACTTCTATATGTGGAAGCACCGCAAAATGCCGATTGGCAAGATACTTCTTCCCTGCGGCATTATGGCCACCATCTGGGGCTTTGTGTTTGGCTCATGGTTTGGCAATGAAGAATTTCTGAATCCGCTCTACCATGCGGTTGGTCTGCCGGGTAAGCCGGTCAGCGTCATGGAGGGCAGCACAACCATTAAAATCATTATGATTTCCGCTGCTATCGGGTTCTTCTGCATTTCTCTTGCCATGATTCTCAATATCTACTCCAGCTGCAAACGCAAAGATTACGCACGCGCGCTGGTAGGACAAAATGGCGTTGCCGCATTAATTTTTTACATTGCACTGGTACTCGGCGCCACGATTCAGCTCTCTACTGGCAAAAAAGTTCTGACTGTGCCGTATGTGCTGCTGCTGATTGTTTTGCCGCTGGTCATTGTGTTTCTGGGCGATTTTCTCGCCTGTCCTATTCGGCACGAAAAATTCCAGCCGGACAGTGTAGGGTTGTTCTTCACCGAAAGCTTCTTCGAGTGCTTTGAGTTTTTGCTCTCCCTGATGAGCAACACCATTTCTTTCCTGCGTGTGGCTGCCTTTGTGCTGGTTCATGCCGGCATGATGATTATGGTCACCACATTGGCACAAATCGTCGACCCGACATTTGGCTTTGGCTGGTATGCAGTCATGGCGGGCGGCAATATCTTTGTCGGTGTACTGGAAGCTCTGCTCGTCAGCATTCATGTGCTGCGCCTTAACTTTTATGAAATGTTCAGCCGTTTCTATGACGGTGACGGCCGCGCATTTACACCAATTCACGTTAAAGGTCTGGTCAAAGCATAAGCCTGCAATGGCTGTGCTTTATTTCATAATTTATTTTTCTTTATTATTGGAGGAATCTATCATGCTATTTAATGCAATTCTTCTCGCCGTTCCGGTAGTATTTCTGGTTGCTTCCGTCGCGCTCTCCATTCGCGCTGTTAATCATGGCCGAAAGCCAAAGACAGCCCTGACCGCACAGATTTTCTCCTGCCTGCTGGTTGGCGCACTTTGCTTTGCACTTCCGCTTGGTGTACATGCTGCCACAGGTGTCGCCACAAACCCGACACTGTTCCTTGCCATGGCTTTGGCTGTTGGCATTTCCGGCATTGGCAGCGGCATTGCAGTTGGCCCGTCTGCAGCAGCAGCCATCGGTGCCTGCAGTGAGGATGCTAAAAACTTCGGCAAATCCATCATCATGGTTGCCCTTGGTGAAGGCATTGCACTGTATGGTCTGTTGGTTGCCCTGCTCATTTTCACAAAGGCGTGATAATTATGCGTTTTTATCTCATCAGTGATAACGTTGACACACAGGTCGGTATGCGGCTTGCGGGCATCGATGGTGTCGTGGTGCACACTCCAGAGGAAGTAAAGGACGCGCTGAAAAAGGCAACCGCCATGGATGATGTTGCGGTTGTCCTGATTACAGCAACTCTGCTTGCGCTCTGCCCTGAGATGGTCTATGACCTGAAGCTGAAAATGAAGCGCCCGCTTATTGTTGAGATTCCTGACCGACATGGCAATGGACGTACCAAAGACTCCATCACCGAATATGTCCGTGAGGCAATCGGTGTTAAAATCTAATCGGGGAGGCTGTAATTGGATATGACTGAAGAAAAAGGCTTCCACAGTGACGAAAAAGTCAGCAAATTCCATGACGCCATTAACCACTATGCCACCGAGCAGCGCAATAAAATTGAGCAGGAAGTGGCTGATTATAAGGCACGCGAACTGGAAAATGCAGAAAAAGAAGTGCTGAATGAAGCCTACCGTCTGATTCAGGCGGAAATGGCCGATATGCGTAATAAGATTGCCCGCGAGATTGCTTTGCGGGAACAGAAGTCACGTCGTGAGCTGCTGACACGCCGGCAGGAAATTGCCAGCGACGTGTTTGCACGGGCGGCGGCGGCTTTGAAGGATATCACCGCATCTGCACAGTATGACAGTTTCCTTGCAAAATCTGTAAAAGAAGCTGCTCCGCTGTTTGATGCGGAGGATGTGGTCATTTTCATGAAGCCGGGGGATGAATCCCATCAGGCTGCCGTACAGACCGCATTCGGTAAAAAATGTACATTTGCGCAGGACAACACCATCCATCTGGGCGGGCTGCGGGTGCAGAGCAAAAAGCTCGGCCTGACTGCTGACCAGACGCTGGATGCCCTGCTGGAAGACCAACGCGACTGGTTTGAAACACATTCCGGCCTGGCCGTAGTTTGATGAGGGGTGTTCAAATGAATAAAGACGTAATCTTTGGCATCAACGGCCCGGTCATCACCGTTAAAAATACGCAGAGCTTTGCCATGGGCGAAATGGTCTATGTTGGCAAAGAACGGCTGGTCGGTGAAATTATCGGCGTGACCGACCGCCTGACTACCATTCAGTGCTATGAAGAAACCACCGGGCTGTGTCCCGGAGAACCTGTTACCGGCACCGGCGCTTCCATGAACGTGACACTCGGCCCCGGCATTCTGGACAACATCTTTGACGGTATCGAGCGTCCGCTGAAAAAAGTGGCAGAACAATCCGGTTCCTTTATTGCTCGCGGCTGCTCTGTGCCTTCGCTGGACACCGACCGCCTGTGGAACGTGACGCTGACTGTCAAAGAAGGCGACAAACTGCAGGCAGGCGACATTTATGCCACTTGCCAGGAGACACAGATTATTGAGCATCGTTGCATGGTGTCGCCTATTCTTTCCGGCACGATTACTATGGTGAAACCAAACGGCAGTTATCGGGTAGATGACACTGTGGCAGAGTTGACTGACGCCGATGGTACAGTCCATCCGCTGACGCTCTGCCAGCACTGGCCAATCCGCACGCCGCGTCCGGTTAAAGCACATCTGCCTATCAGCATTCCGCTGATTACCGGCCAGCGTGTCATTGACACCATGTTCCCGATTGCCAAAGGCGGCGCTGCTGCTATCCCTGGCGGTTTCGGTACTGGCAAAACCATGACACAGCATCAGCTTGCAAAATGGTGTGATGCAGATATTATCATTTACGTTGGCTGTGGTGAACGCGGCAACGAAATGAGTCAGGTCTTGGATGAATTTAGTGAATTGATTGACCCAAAGAGCGGCCGTCCCATGACAGACCGCACCGTGCTGATTGCCAATACCAGTAATATGCCTGTGGCTGCTCGTGAAGCTTCCATTTACACCGGTGTTACACTGGCGGAATATTACCGCGATATGGGCTACCATGTGGCAATGATGGCCGACTCCACTTCCCGCTGGGCTGAGGCTCTGCGTGAAATCAGCGGCCGTCTGGAGGAAATGCCCGCCGAAGAAGGCTTCCCGGCTTATCTGCCCAGCCGTCTGGCGGAATTCTATGAACGCGCCGGCATGGTGACAACCATGAGCGGCAAGACCGGTTCCATCACTCTGATTGGTGCTGTTTCTCCGGCAGGCAGCGACTTCTCCGAACCTGTTACACAGAACACCAAGCGTTTCACCCGCTGTTTCTGGGCACTGGACAAAGGACTCGCCTATGCCCGCCACTATCCAGCTATCAACTGGATGGAGAGTTACAGTGAATATCTGCCAGAGCTGCAGGACTGGTACAGTCAGAACCTCGGGCCGGACTTCAGCAAATACCGCAAGGAAATCAACGGCATCCTGCAGGAAGAAAACTCCCTGATGGAAATTGTCAAGCTGATTGGTGCGGATGTTCTGCCGGATGACCAGAAACTTGTGATTGAAACAGCGCGTGTCATTCGTGTCGGTTTCCTGCAGCAAAATGCTTTCCATAAGGAAGACACTTATGTTCCACTGAAAAAGCAGGAACTGATGATGAAGGTTATCCTGCACCTTTATCATAAAGCAAAACAGCTTGTCAGTGCCAGTGTGCCGATTTCTGGCATCTTGGCAACCGGACTTTTTGACAAGCTCATTAAAATTAAATATGATGTCCCGAATGACCGGCTGGATATGTTTGATGATTATATCAAAGAAATTGACGAAGCCATGGCCGGCATCGTGACTGCATAAGGAGGTGCGCATATGATTCTGGATTATGTAGGTGTAAAAGAAATCAACGGTTCCCTCATTGTCCTAGATAACGTGCCGAACGCCTCCTCTGAGGAAATGGTGACGATTCGTCTGGACAACGGTACAACCCGGCAGGGACGTATTGTGCAGATGGAAGGCAACCGTGTTGTCATTCAGGTCTTTGAGGGCACCCGTGATATTTCACTGGCGAATACAGAAACCCGCCTGATGGGCCATCCCATGGAACTGCCGCTTTCCCCTGAGATTCTCGGCCGTGTGTTCGATGGCGCCGGCAAACCGATTGACGGACTGGGCGATATTTTCCCGGTTAAAAAAGCGGACATCAATGGTACCCCAATCAATCCGGTTTCCCGTGTTTATCCGCAAAACTTCATCAATACCGGTATTTCCACTATTGATGTGCTGATGACACTTATCCGTGGTCAGAAGCTACCGATATTCTCTGGCTCCGGCATGAAGCACAACGAACTGGCTGTGCAAATTGCCCGTCAGGCCAAAATCAGCGATGAAAACGGGAAAAATGATTTCTGTATTGTTTTCGCTGCCATGGGTGTAAAGCAGGATGTTGCGGATTACTTCTGCCGCAGCTTTGATGAAAGCGGCGTACTCGGCCGTGTCGTTATGTTCCTGAACCTTGCAAACGACCCAATCATCGAGCGTATTTTGACACCGCGCTGTGCTCTGACTGCCGCTGAATACCTTGCGTTTGAGCTTGGTAAGCACGTCTTGGTCATTATGTCCGATATGACGAGTTACTGCGAGGCGCTGCGTGAATTCTCCTCCAGCAAAGGCGAGATTCCGGGACGAAAAGGTTATCCGGGCTATCTCTACAGTGACCTTGCTTCCCTGTATGAACGTGCAGGCATTGTCCGCGGCAAGCACGGCAGTGTTACACAGCTGCCTATCCTGACCATGCCGAACGATGATGTTACCCACCCGGTGCCTGACCTGACCGGTTACATCACAGAAGGCCAGATTCAGCTTGACCGTAGTCTTGATGCAGCGGGTGTTTATCCGCCGGTCAGTGTGCTGCCATCCCTGTCTCGTCTGATGAAAGACGGCATCGGCAAAGGCTTCACGCGTGAAGATCACTCTGCAGTTTCCAACCAGCTCTTTGCAGCGTACTCCAAGGTAATGGATGCCCGCTCCCTCGCCTCTGTTATCGGTGAAGAAGAACTTTCTCCGGTTGACAAGCAGTATCTGACATTCGGCAGACTGTTTGAGTCCAAGTTTATCAATCAGGGCTTCAATGATAACCGCACTATCGAGCAGAGTCTTGACCTGGGCTGGGAGCTACTGGCCACACTGCCGCGCGGTGAACTAGACCGTGTGGACGATGACATTTTGGACAAATATTATGAACCGGCAAAGAAGCGGGTGAACGATAAGGAACAGCAGAGTGCGGACGATAAATTAACAGCCGCCGGCGCCTGATTTCGCTGCCAGATGACAGATTAG
>JAKVJJ010000019.1 GCA_022487055.1 Oscillospiraceae bacterium | reverse complement strand
GCCGGACACACTGCTGAGCCTGTGGGACGAATGCAAAAAGGCCGGCAGCACAGACCTGCCTATTTTCTTCGCTTCCACCAGCAAGATTACTTTCCCGGGTGCAGGGGTTGCCGCTATGGGTGCCAGCGAGCGGAATTTGGGTGCTTTCCGTAAACATTTCCAACATCAGACGATTGGACCGGATAAACTCAATCAGATGCGCCATCTGGCATTTTTAAAGGATATAGATGGTGTGCACGCACAGATGAGAAAGCACCGCGCACTCATTCAGCCGAAGTTTGAGGCGGTGGAGAGCACATTCCGCCGAGAACTTGCCGGTAAAGGGGTTGCCAAATGGACAGAGCCAAACGGCGGTTATTTCATCAGCGCAGATGTGCTGCCGGGCTGTGCAAAGCGCACCGTTGAACTGTGTGGGCAAGCAGGTGTTACGCTGACCGGTGCCGGTTCCACTTATCCTTATAAGAAGGACCCGAATGACAGCAATATCCGTGTGGCGCCGACCTACCCGCCGCTCAGGGAAGTTAAGACGGCGGCAGAACTTTTCTGCCTTTGTGCACAGCTTGCGGCGTGTGAAAAGCTACTGAAAAACAAATAAGACTTTTCCTCCTGAATTGTCTGGGCTGCCGGTGTGGCAGCCTTTTTTGCTGCTGTGGGAAATCAACTGGAAACATTGACTTTCCTGTACAAAAAAACTATAATAGGCTATGTTACGTCTGCGAATCTGCATATTTTCGCAGAAAAGAAATCGCATTGGAGGACTTGCGCATGAAGCGAGCACGAAAACCCATCTTTTTCATTGTTGCAATCCTCATCTTGGCCTTTACGTTCGTGTCCATTTCGGGCGTTTATTCCTATAAAGGCGATACCAAGACGACCTATGTGAAAGGTGTCGGGGATATCAGATGGGGCATTGACATCAAAGGCGGCGTGGAAGCGACCTTCGCTCCGGAGTCAAACGGGGCAAAGGTGACCAAAGACCAGTTGGACGCTGCCAAGTCCGTTATTGAAACGCGTATGGTGCAAAATAACATTACAGATTATGAGCTTTACGCGGATTACAGCCAGAACCGAATTATCACTCGTTTTCCGTGGCAGAGCGGCGAAACGGATTTTAACCCGGAAACGGCAATCAAGGAGTTGTCCGCGACTTCTGTCCTGACTTTCCGGGAAGGCAGCGAGTACACCAATGTCACAAATGGCAGCGATGGTCAGCAGATTCAGACAACGCCGAAAGGCACCACCGCTAAGAGCGTCTTTCTACAGGGCAAAGATGTGAAATCCGCCCGTGCGGGTGTTTCACAGAATCAGTCCACAGGTGCTTCCGAATATGTGGTTGAGCTGGAGCTGACCAATGACGGCGCAAAGAAATTTGCGGATGCCACCAAGAAAGTCGCCAATGAAAACAGCACGATTTCCATTTGGATGGATGACACGATGATTTCCTCCGCAACGGTTGACAAAGCCAAATTCGGAGCCACCGGCATCACGGGTGGCAAAGCGGAAATCAGCGGCAATTTCACCTCGGAATCAGCAACCAAGCTGGCAAACCAGATTAACTCCGGCGCACTGCCGTTCAAACTGACAACCAGCAGTTTCAGCAGCATCAGCCCAACTTTGGGTACATCCTCCCTGCAGGCAATGGCATTGGCAGGCATTGTTGGTTTCATTCTCGTCTGCATCTTCATGTTGCTGGTGTTCCGTTTGCCGGGCTTCGTGGCGATTATCTCCCTGTGTGGCCAGATGGCACTGTGCTTTGCGGCAGTTTCCGGGTTCTTCCCGTTCATGAAGAGCTTTACGATGACACTGCCCGGCATTGCCGGTATCATCCTCTCCATTGGCATGGGTGTGGATGCAAACATCATTACCGCTACTCGTATCAAAGAGGAAATTTACGCGGGCAAAGGAATCGACGCTGCAATCAAAGCGGGCGACGACAACAGCTTCTGGGCCATCTTTGATGGTAACATCACAACTATTTTGGTTGCGGTTATCCTGATGCTGGTCTTTGGCCCGACGAATATCCTTTCCAACATTTTTGGCGCAAGTACAACCGGCTCCATTTATTCTTTCGGATACACCTTACTGATTGGCAATATCGGAAACTTCATCTTCGGTATTTATACCAGCCGTGTGATGACAAGGTCGCTTTCAGCATACAAGCCCCTGCGCAAAAAGTGGCTGTACGGAGGTGCAATGCATGAAAAAGTTTAACATTCATTTTAGCAAAAACCGAAAGATTTATTACTGCATCTCCATTGGCATTATGATTATCGGTCTGATTTTCAACATAGCTTTTGGTGCGAAGCTGGACATTGAGTTCCGCGGCGGCACACAGATTAAGTATTCTTATACTGGCAGCTCCGGCGCGGTGACACAGCAGGATGTGTCCAAAGTTGTAAAGGATACAGTGAAGCGTGATTCTTCCATTCTGCTGAGCAAAGATGTAAAGACTTCCACAAACAGCATTACGATTGAACTTTCCGGTTCTGATGCAATTACAGTGGATATGCAGCAGCAACTTGCTAAAAATCTTGGCGCAAAGTTCAGCGGCTGCAAATTCTCTCTGGTGGAGTCAAACTCCATCAATCCTACTATGGGACAGCGTTTCTTTGTGAAGTGCCTTGTGGCAGTTGCAATCACAGTCGTTCTGCTGGTGCTTTACATTTCACTTCGGTTTCGCAAGATTGGTGGTATGTGCGCTGGCGTAACAGCAATTATCGCACTGGTGCATGACCTGATAATGGTTTACTTCACTTTCATCATTTTCCGCCTGCCTATCAATGGCAACTTCATTGCGGTGGTTTTGATGATTCTCGGTTATTCACTGAATGATACCATCGTTGTTTATGACCGTATCCGGGAGAACCGTGGAATTCTGCCATCCAAGACACCGGTTGGCGAGCTGGTTGATTTGAGCATTAACCAGACACTGACTCGTTCCATTTACACGGTGTTGTGTGTGGTCATGGTCATTGCGTGCCTGATCGTCGCATCCGTGTACTTCCAGCTTGACAGTGTGATTACATTGGCCGTGCCGATGATGGTCGGTGTGGTTTCCGGCTGCTATTCTTCTGTGTGTATTGCCGGCCCGCTGTATGTTGGTTGGAATGAGCACAAAGCGAAACAAAATAAAGCGGGGAGCGGTTCTAAACCGGCTGTTTCCGCTGAAGAATAAGCGTTCAGTTTTATAAACGCTGACAAACAAAAGGAATCCGATACCTGCCTTCAAGGTGAGCATCGGATTCCTTTTTTGCTGTGTCTTTATTTTACGACTTCAAATTTAAATGTCGTATTGCTGTGGAAAGTTTCGCCCGGCTTGAGCAGGGTGGAAGGGAAATCTTTGTGATGTGGGGAGTCCGGAAAGTGCTGGGTTTCCAAGCAGAAAGCAGTGTGCGACTTCATCGGTGAGCCGTCTCGATTCTTGTCATTGGCACCGAAGCTGTTTGCTGAGTAAAGTTGCACCGCAGGCTGGTCGGTAAAGACGAGCATCTTACGTCCAGTGGAAGCATCATAAGCTTCTGCTGCTTTTTGGCGGCCTTTCCCATTGAGGACAAAGTTGTGGTCGTAACCGCCGCAGGCGTGTAGGGTGCGCTCCATGCAGTCAATGTCCTGCCCAATCGTTTTGCTGTTGCGGAAGTCCTCAGCGGTTCCGGCAACCGGCAGCAGCTTTCCGGTTGGCAGCAGTTCGCTGTCAACTTCAGTTATGGTGTCAGCATTGATTTTTAGTTCTGTGGAGAGAATGTCACGGCTGCTGTCGCCAGTCAGGTTAAAGTAGCTATGGTTTGTCAGATTCAGGTAAGTTGGTTTGTCTGTCACAGCCTGGTAGTCGATAATAACGGAATTGTCTGTGCTTAGGCAATAAGTAACCGTTACGGTGCAGTTGCCGGGGAAGCCCTCTTCTCCATCTGCACTTTGATATGTAAGGGCAATGGAGGGCGCGTCGTCGTCGTTATCGCGGCGTTTACATTTCCAGACGCGTGAGGAAAAGCCGGTGGGGCCGCCATGCAGGGTATTGCCATTCTCATTTGGCGTCAGGGAATAGGCGGTACCGTCAATTTCAAACGATGCACCGGCAATTCGGTTTGCGTAGCGGCCGACAACTGTACCCAGGCAGTCACCGGGGTGCGTGTATTCCTCCAGCGTTTTATGACCGAGAACAACATCCCCAAGTTTTCCGGTGCGGTCGGGCATCCGGATGGACTGAATGCGCGCGCCGTATGACAGGACTGTCATTGTGGCGCCGGAGCCATTTTTCAATGTGTAGGAACTGATAATCGTTCCGTCACGCAGAGTACCAAATTCTTTTTCAAGAATGCTCATAATTGATGGACCTTTCCAATAAATTGATTTTTTAGGAATTTCCGAGCAGCGCCGCACCGATAATTCCCGCGTCATTGCCGAGAGATGCCGTGCGCAGTTCTGTCTGTTTGCCGTTTGGCACAAGGAACACTTCATGCTTCAGGAAAGCACGAAGCGGGCGCAGCAAATTTTCCTTTTCATTGCAGATGCCGCCGCCAATGCAGAGAATATCCGGTTGAAACGTATTGATGCAGTTTGCAATGCCGGTGCCAAGGTCATGGATAAAGCGGTCAACGGCCTGCTGGCCAAGCGGGTCTCCGGCACGCATGGCGTCAAAAGCGGTGCGGCCATCGACATTGGCAAGGTCACCTTTGGCAATTTCCCAGATAGGTGCATTCTTGTCCGGATTTGCTTCCATAATTTCCTGTGTGGTTTTCACCAGGCCGGTGGCAGAAGCATAGGCCTCCCAGCAGCCACGGCGACCGCAGGAGCAGGGACGGCCGTCCATCTGAATAACGATATGTCCAAGTTCCCCCGCAGCACCATTGCAGCCGGAGTAAATTTTGCCGTTAATAATGACACCGCCGCCGATGCCAGTTCCAAGTGTGATGGCAAGTGCATCATTGGCACCTTTCAGTGCACCGGCCTGATATTCGCCGAATGCCGCCGCATTGGCATCGTTTTCCAGAAAGACCTTTTTGCCGTTCAGCCGTTTGCTGAGCTGGTCGGCAAGGGTATAACTGCGCAGGCCAAGATTTCCGGCAAACCCGACGATTCCGTGCTTGCTGTCAATGCTGCCGGGGGAACCGACACCAATCCACGGCACATCATCCAGTGTCAGGTTTGCAGTCTGCAGTGCCTGCAGAGTGGCTGTGGCAAGCTGCTCGGTCATTTCTTCTTCCGGGCAGGGCACTTTGGTGTGGTTCTTTGCGCGTGCGATGATCTGATAATTGTCATTAACCACACCGACCGCAATGTTGGTGCCGCCAAGGTCAATTCCAAGATACATTTTGTTTTTCCTCCTTGTTATTTGCACTTTACAGAGCAAATCTATTCTAGTCAAGTATACCGTTTCCACCTGAAATTGTAAATGATTGTGCCAAAGAAAACGAAAAAATTGCATTGCTTTCGCGCGATGTGATATAATAACAAAGATTAATGCAACTTTAGGCTGATGAGCGAAAAAATCGGAAGTATACCAGCGAGGCAGTGCTTCCCAGACGAAATGAGGAATATCCTTGCGTTTTGAAGATTTACCTCCCAGAATGCAGAATCCGGAAACCAGAGGCTATTTTGAAATGCTGCAAAAACACCGCGGCACACTTGCGGGGAAACGTATATTTGATGTTGCTGTATCGCTGGTCATGCTGATTCTGCTTTCTCCGGTTTTGCTGGTTACGGCAGCCGCGGTTAAGCTGGATTCCCATGGGCCGGTCTTTTATCGTCAGGTGCGTGTCGGCCGGTATGGGCAGGATTTCCGTATCTTTAAGTTCCGCACCATGGTACAAGATGCGGATAAAAAGGGCCTTGCCATCACTGTGGGAGAAGACCCACGCATTACCCGCGTTGGGCGTGCCATCCGCAAATGCCGGCTGGATGAATTTGCGCAGCTTCTCAATGTGCTCAATGGTACCATGAGCTTTGTTGGCCCGCGTCCGGAAGTTCCGAAATATGTGGATGCCTATACAGATGCCTATTTGGCAACACTGCTGGTGCGCCCCGGTGTGACAGCTCCCAGCAGCATCCATTTCCGCAATGAAGACGAGATTTTGGCGGCATCGACGGATGACCCGGAAAAAACATATATTGAGCAGATACTGCCGACAAAAATGAAACTCAATCTTGATTATTTGGATTCCATTTCCGTATGGAATGATATAAAAGTTATGTTTCAAACGGTCAAGGCAGTTCTATAAAAGCAGACACGAATATGCCGCTCACTCTTTGCATAGGAATAAAAAAAGAGTAGAGGAGGGGCGGCTTTGTATTTTATTTTAAGGAAAAAACATATTGTCACATTTGTGGCGGTAATCGCTGCCATTGCCGCGGTTTTGCTGGTTGGCAATGGTTACCGGGCAAGTGTGCAGACAACTGCAAAGGCGGCAAATCCAAATTGGGGATTAGGATTTCAGGAGCCCGGAAAGCCGCCGGTCGGCAATGCAACGCCTGCTTATTTAAAACAGTTTAATGCCTTTTATTTGGGCAACACCAGCGAGAAGAAGCTGTATTTGACCTTTGACGCGGGGTATGAGGCAGGGTATACTCCGAAAATTTTGGATACCCTGAAGAAGCACAAGGTGAAGGCGACTTTCTTTGTGGTGGGAAATTACCTGAATACCAGTCCGGACTTGGTCAAGCGCATGGTGGCAGATGGGCATACGGTTGGAAATCATACATGGCACCACTATGATATGTCTAAAATTTCTGACAAGGCTGTGTTGGAAAAAGAGCTGCGCAGTGTCGAGACAAAGTTTAAGGAAATTACCGGCAAAGATATGACCAGAGTCTATCGTCCGCCGCAAGGAAAGTATCGGGAATCCAATTTAAAGCAGGCGCAGGCGCTTGGATATAAAACGTTTTTCTGGAGTCTTGCCTATGTAGACTGGTATAAAGACAAACAGCCGAGCAAAGAGGAAGCTTTTCAGAAACTGATACCGAGGACACATCCCGGCGCGATTGTGCTGCTGCATTTGACATCCAAAACAAATTCGGAGATACTGGATGAATTGCTGACCAAGTGGAAACAGATGGGATACACCTTTGGCTTGGTGTCAGATTTGAAATAACATATGAAAAAAGGCGCAGGAGAGTTCCTTGATTTAAAGGAAATTCCCCTGTGCCTTTTTTGCTGCTAAATCGATGCGGATGTTGACAGCAGTGTGAGGTAGGATTACAATAAAATTATTTTACTGGTGTGAAAGAAGTGTATCTGTAAAGTTTCATGGAAACCGGTAAAACACGGGAGGGGTAAAAATGCCGGAAATAGTGCTTCGGAATGTTGTGAAAAGGTATGACAAATTCAATACGGCAGTCAGCAATCTCAACTTTGAAATACATGGGAATGATTTTATTACGTTGCTGGGACCGTCCGGATGCGGAAAGACAACCACCCTGCGCATGATTGCCGGACTGGAACACCCCACCAGCGGCGAAATTTCTATTGATGGCAAGCTGGTGTTTTCTTCGTCACAAGGCATTGATGTACCTCCGGAAAAGCGCAATATCGGATTCATTTTTCAGAATTATGCGCTATGGCCGCAGATGACGGTTTATAAAAACATTGCGTTTGGACTGGAAAATCAGCACTGGAAGTATGAAAGAATCAAAGAGCGCGTGAACTCTTTGCTAAAAATGATGCAGCTAGATGGCTATGAAAACCGCTATCCCTCGGAGCTCTCCGGCGGACAGCAGCAGCGTGTCGCGATTGCCAGAACGCTTGCGACAAGTCCAAAAATTCTTCTGATGGATGAACCGCTCTCGAATTTGGATGCAAAGCTTCGCATGGGCATGCGTATGGAATTAAAGAATCTGCATGCACAGACGCACATTACCATTATTTATGTGACGCACGACCAGTTGGAAGCCATGACAATGTCAACAAAGATAGCGCTTTTAAAAGCCGGTGTCCTGCAGCAGTTTGGCACGCCGCTGGAAATTTACAGTGAGCCAGCAAATCTGTTTGCCGCTGACTTTATCGGAAGCCCGGCAAACAATCTCATTCCTTTTCACGGGGAAAATGTTAATCTGGATGAAATTGCCCTGTCCAGAGCGGAAATGCGGTTTATTTATACGCCCGTCAGCGGTGGTGTTGCCATTACGAAAGACAGCAACCTTATTCTTGGTATTCGACCGGAGGACGTTTTTATCATGGACGGCGGCCCAATAGAAGGTAAAGTATATTCCACTTTGCCTTCCGGCATGGAAACGGTGGTCTGCATTTTGATTGGTTCCCTAAAAATCAACTGTGTCCTTTTCGGGAGGATAGATTATAAAATTGGCGAATCCGTTGCCATAAATTTTAAAGACAGTTGTTACCCTCTGTTTGACGCAAAAACGGGAGAGAGAATCGCTTTGGGCAAAATTGAAGCTGTGTAATAAATCTTTTATGCCGGTTTGACAGTCGTTTTCGGTCCTCTTTCAGCGGGAACTTTTCCTTGCTGCAGCAATGGAAAGCAAACAGAGAAAACGCTGCCTTTGTGCAGTTTGCTTTTTACAGTGATGCTGCCGCCGAGTTCATCCACCAGAGCTTTTGTAATGGACAGGCCAAGGCCGGAACCGCCGCGCTTTGTATTGCGAGACTTTTCCACTCGATAAAATCGCTCAAAAATATGTGGAATTTCCGATTCGGCAATTCCAATACCATTGTCCCGCACTTTAAAAAACAGACGGTCTTTGTCAATTCCGGCAGTGAGTGAAACCGCTCCTCCTGCAGAAGTGTATTTGATTGCATTTTCGCAGAGATTGGAGACAATCTGTACAACAGAAGTTTTATCCCCAAGAATTTCAGCACTTTCTTCCGGCAGATTTATGGTGAAAGTAATATTATGCGCTTTGGCAAGTGCCTCCAGAGAAGAACCGATGGTACGAACCGGCTCAATGGGATTGATGGGACGAAGCGTTCCCGTATCAATGCGGCTTTCTATGTGTGAAAGGTCAAGAAGCTGTGAAATCATATGTTTCAGGCGATTGGACTCAATGCTGATGATTTCCAGTGCGTGCTGGCAGTCTTCACTGTCAAGTTTCTTCCAGCTTTGAAGTGTTTCTGAAAAGCCGCAAATCAGCGTAAGCGGCGTGCGAAGTTCATGGGATACATTGGATACGAACTCATCTCGTATCCGTTCCATCCTGCGCTTTTCCGTAACATCGGTGATGAATGTCTGCACTCCGTAAAAAGTAAAGGGAATATATTTGCTATAGACCACAGTCGTGCGAATGGAAAGAACTTTTCCGTCCGCCGTCTGCAGGTCTTTTTTTTCGGATTCTTTTGTGCTCATACTTTTCTGCACCATGGCACGCACATCAGCGAGGACAGGGGGGAAGTCATCCTGTGCCATTTCATCTTTCGGAAAGAACAGGCTGCTTTTTGCGCCAGTCAACTGCTGTGCTTTCGGGTTCATCAGCAGGATGGAACAGTTCGGACTGAAAAAGATGATGCCGCTGTCCATATTGGAAAGGACAGTGCTCAGCAGACTGATACGCTCGTTGGAATAGAAATTTATCTGGTCGATTCGGTCTTTCAGCTTGAGGTCAACTGTTGGCGCTGCACTCTCTTTTTTCTGAAGCGCTTTTTTCTGGATGACACTGCATATGACAGACATGACAAAGATAACAAGTCCTGCTACAATTATGGATTTTTGCAAAAGCAGTAGCTTGTCATAGCCGTTTAGCGGCAGGCTGACACATATAACTACATAATCTGTATTGCTTAACTGTACCGTGGAAAATTCATTCAGCTCATATTGACCGTTTATATTTGCAATCGAACTGGAAACGGTTTTGCCCGCTATATTGATGTTGCTGACTGGGAAATACAGCTCCGGCGGTTTCTGACCGGTGGAATCGGAATCTGCAAGCAGGTTTCCGTCAGAAGAAAAGAAGCAGATGCGGCAGCCGGCCATAGTGGAAATCCGCTTTGCGGAATCATCCGAAATGACGCTGCTTCCCTCACGCTTTGATTCAAGAATGTATTCATTTGCAAATTGCATGAAATGACCCGCCTGATTTTGCATGCTGCCCAGATACAGGCTGTTTCCCCGGACGGACAGAACAACCAGCAGAATGAAACTGCAGGCGAACAAAAAGACGGAAAGGATAAAATGCTTCATAGCGTCCTCCGCGCAGAATGCTGCGACACTGCAGCTTTGAAATCAAGAAAAGCACAGACTTATTGTTCTTCCGGTACGATGAGCTTATAGCCCAGCCCACGAACTGTCATAAAGTATTGTTCGCCAATTTTCCGCCGCAGATTGAGCATATGGACATTAATGGAACCTATTTCAATGGATGTGGTTCCACTCAGAGCGGAAACAAGCGCTTCCCGCGTAATTACATGCCCAACATTTTGGGCCATATAAATCAGAATCTGATATTCCGTCAGCGTCAGATTCACCGCTTTTTCATCCACACTGACTGCATGGGCGGAAGAATCAATACACAAATTTCCGACATGGATGATTTCATTGTCTGGATCACTTTGCTCTGTCCGTCTGAGGAGAGCGGAAATCCGCGCCATCAGTTCACGGATTCCAAATGGCTTTGTCATATAGTCGTCGGCGCCTACACCCAGACCAATCACTTTATCGGTTTCTTCACTTCTTGCGGAAAGGATGATAATCGGAACCTTTTTCATCAGTTGGTTTTCCCGCAGCTTTCGGCAGGTTTCCAGCCCATCCATATCCGGCATCATAATATCCAGGAGGATAAGATCCGGGCGCATTTCTTGCGCCTTTTCAAGTGCTTCTGTGCCGGAGTAGGCACATATAGGTATATACCCCTGTTCTTTGAGGTTAATACGCAGCAGTTCAACTATATATTCTTCATCGTCTACAACCAGTATCTTTTTTATCACAGTGAACACCAACCTATATTCTTATAACTTTTTATCCTCGGCACAACGGACTGCCTTTCAAAATCTTCCTCTTATTATACACCCTGCTTTTTTAAAAATAAACAAGGCAATCCCAGACGCCAAAGGAAAGTATCCTAACTTTATGAGCGGAGAGCAAAAGGAAGAAGCTGGGACACTGCCTGCCCGCGACACTGTTTTGACCTGTTTTATTAGGAATGAAGGCACATTAACCTGGCTGTAACAAATTATTCAAACTAGTTAACTAATTTGAAACAACTAGTTGTGATATTCCATAAAAAACTAAATTTAAATTTAAAAATATCATTGACAACGGAATACAATGGTGATATTATTATGAAAACTTAATCATATCTTAATCTTTCGTTAACTTTTAATTAACGATAAAGACAAAGGAGGCTAAGGCAGAGAGACCAAGGGAGGATTAGACAGACGCCCTGCTTTTGGGACAGGACAAAACTGAATCACAAAATTTGAAAGGCGGATTTGTATGAAAAGGTTTGTAGCTTCCATATTGACTGTTGTGATGATTGGCGCTTCTTTCACTGGATGCGGCAATAACAACAATGCTTCACCGCGGAATGGCGCAGCCAGCGGCTCCAATTCGGTAGACAACATTATAGCGCAGGCTGAAAAGATGTCAAACGACGAACTGTTTAAAAAGGCGATTGCCGAATCAAATGGGAAAACGATGTACGGTATTGGCAACTCCAGCCGCGGTGCCACTGCAGGCACAAATTTCGTTAATAAACTGAAGTCAATCGATTCTTCCTACACAGGCAAGGTTGAATGGTCACAGCCGAAGAATAATTCCATTTTCACATTGCTGACATCCGATATTCAAAGCCAGCAGCATACTTATTCCATGACACTGATTCAGGACGGCAACCAGATTCAGTCCAAAATGCTGAACACCGGCTACCTCAGAAACTTTATTCCGAAAGACTGGGCAAGCGCTCAGGGGGTTGACGCTGCAAAAGACAGCAAGCCGTTTGCCCTGCAGGCACAGGCAAAGGTATTCGCATTCAACAATCTCGGCGGTGCAAGCTACACAAACTGCTGGGACTTTGTTTCTCAGAACACTCATCCGCTGTTCATGGGCGTCAACTCTGAGCCGGTGGGCAAAAACTTCCTTTATATGCTGACGGACAGTAAATACTGCGACTTGATGAAGAGTGCGTTTGATGCACTTCCGAATGACAAAAAAGCATATTTCCAGAAAACGGTTGATTCCGTTGAGAATGAAGCTTCCACACTTGGTCTGAGTTCACCGAACGCGAAGTACTCCCTTGCATGGATTAAGCTGTGGTGCCAGCAGTATAACAAACAGACCGATGACGGCCCTGTCTGCACACAGCTTGTCACAAAGGGTGCCGCCGGACAGTGCGCACTGCTCGTCAACTCCAAGTTCCGTTCCGTTGAAGAATCTGCAACGTCCTCCAAAAAGAACTGCACCGTTGCTGTTTATCAGGATAACTATAAGGGCATTGGTGGCTATTCCTACAAACATTATCTGCAGGTTCTGAAAACTTCTCCGCTTCCGTGGACAGCCTGTGCGTTTATCTCTTATATGACAACGGATAAAGACGGTTATGTCGCATGGGGCAAAGATATGGGCAGCTACTGTTCTAATCCGAGCATCATGCAGGACCATTCCAAAGATGGCTATGTGAAGGGCGTGGACACTTTCCCTGTTAAAAATGATAAGCCCTTCAGCTGGTGGTCTTCTGATAACGGCGGCCGCTTAGTTATTGAAGATCCGGCCTACTGTGCAAAGGTTGCAGGCCAGATGAGTGACTGGATTGACTCCAACACGAATGGCAAAGGCTGAAGCACGGACGAATAAGAATTGAACAATGACTGCCGCCGTCATGAGAATTAGAACGGAAACCCTCATACGGCCTTTGGAGGAAGCATGGAACAAGCTGAAATGCAAACGCCAAGCAAATTCAAAGTGGGCCTGAACAAGGTACTGACCTATCTTTCCAAACCGCAAAACCTGGTTCTGCTCATACTTGGCATCGTACTTTCTATTACCACCATCTCGCCGATTATCTCGATTTTTGCAGATACGGTTACGGTACACACCGGCTCGGTGGATTCTACAAACACAGGCTTGATTTCCGGGTATACATTATATAACTGGATTGACTTGTTCGTGGGCAAACTGCGGAACACCAATCTGCTTACACCGCTTGGAAACACAATACTGCTTGCGGTATTCACCTGCATGGGCGCTGTCCTATATGGCGGAATTTTCGCCTATCTGGTGACCCGCACGAATCTTAAATGCAAAAAATTTCTAAGCTCTATCTTCATCTTTCCGTATATCATGCCGCAGTGGACACTCGCGGTTGTGTGGAAAAACTTGTTCAACAGTTCTGCTGTGACAGGTGGTTCCAACGGTCTGCTCGTTTCCCTTACCGGCATCTCAATGCCGCTCTGGTGGTGCAAAGGTCTTTTCCCAAGTGCAATGGTCCTTGCAATCCACTATGCACCGTTTGCTTACATCTTGATTGGCGGCATCTTCCGCAATATGGATGCAAATCTTGAAGAAGCGGCAACAATTCTCAACACACCCAAGCACAGAATATTTTTCCGTGTGACTCTGCCAATGGTCATGCCGGCAATCCTTTCCACTGTTTTGCTGGTATTCAGCAGCGCCATGGGCAGCTTCCCGGTCCCTTACTATTTGACTTACAGCACACTTGCCACCAAGTATGTTGAAATGAGTGTCGGCCGTGCAGGTGAGGCCAGCATCCTTGCGGTACTTATGATGGCCTTTGGCGTTGCAATATTGATGCTGAACCTTGCCGCAACAAGCGGGCGAAAGAGCTACACGACTGTTACGGGCAAATCCGGCCAGATTAGCAAGGTCAATCTGGGCCGCTTCGGAAAATATATCATTGCTGCCATCTTCCTTGTGATGACGCTGTTTACCAGCATTTACCCAATCATTTCATTTGCTATTGAAACATTCCTGCCCAACCCCGGTGACTATAGCTTCCTAACAAAGGGCAACTGGAGCAGCCTGACTCTGAAATGGTGGACTTCTTCACAGAACACAGATTCCAGCTTGTTTGGCCAGCGAGGTATCCTTTACAACACGACCATCTGGAATGCTTATTTCGGTATTCTCTTTGTGGCTGTGTGCTGCTCACTGCTTGCAGGCACCATCGGCACGTTGGTTGGCTATAGCTGCAGCAAGAATCGCCACAGTAAATGGTCCAACTATGTGAACAGCATGGCATTCCTTCCATATCTGCTTCCGGCGCTTTCTGTTGGTGTTGCTTTCTATGTCTTTGGCTCCAATCTCGGTATCTATAATACTTACCTCCTGCTCATCATAGCCGGCACAGTGAAATATATACCATTTGCAAGCCGAAGCGCACTTAACTCCATGCTGCAGCTGAGCGGTGAGATTGAAGAAGCGGCTGTTATCCAGAATATTCCATGGTATAAACGAATGCTGCGCATCATCATCCCGATTCAGAAATCTTCCATTATCAGCGGCTATATGCTGCCGTTTATGTCTACCCTGAGAGAATTGACCCTGTTTATGCTGCTGTGCTCACAGACAAAGATTCTGACGACACTGCTTGACTACTTTGATGAAATGGGTTTGTACGCATTCTCAAGTGGCATTAACCTGATTTTGATTGTAACCATACTCATTTGCAACGCAGTGGTCAATAAGCTGACAGGTGCCAGCATTGACAAGGGAATTGGAGGAAATTAAGTATGCCGGAAATAGTACTGAAAAACATTACAAAGCGATTTGATAAATTTTATGCGGTCGATGATTTGAACCTTGTCATTGAAGATAACGCGTTTGTTACACTGCTTGGCCCTTCCGGCTGCGGCAAAACGACCACGCTCCGTATGATTGCCGGACTTGAAACACCGACAAGCGGCCAGATTACGATTGACGGCGTCACAGTGTTTGACAGCGAGCGCGGCATCAATATCCCGGCCAACAAGCGCAAAGTCGGATTCCTTTTCCAAAACTATGCGCTGTGGCCGAACATGACAGTCTATCAGAATATTGCTTTTGGCCTTTCTAATATCCATGAGGAAATGGCAAAAGTGGATTGTACCGCTATGCAGACAGCCGCAATGATTCAGATCCTTTCCAAACCGGAGAAGCTGAAAAAAGCGCTGGAGGAATGCAGGAACAAGGATGGCAAGTTTGATAAAGACCGTGCAAATTTGCGCCTGATTGATGAATATGACATTTCCATGCAGACCGCTGAAAAACTTGTCGGCTATCATCTGCAGGATACATCGGACTATGTATCGATTACAGAGGCGGAGTCCGGTAAACTGCAGACAAAGCTGCAGGAAATTCAGGACAAGTATAAAGCAGATGGCTGCGAATTGAACGGAAAATTTGAAGTTGTGAAAAACGGCAGTCCGGTTAAAACTGTGCGCAAGCTGAGCAAAGAAGAAATCGACCTTCAGGTTCGCAGAGTGTCCCGAATCGTAAAGATTGGTATGTTTATGGATCGTTATCCAAGTGAGCTTTCCGGCGGCCAGCAGCAGCGTGTTGCGATAGCTCGTACTCTGGCACCGAATCCAAAGGTGCTGTTCATGGATGAGCCACTTTCCAATCTGGACGCAAAGCTGCGCATAGAGATGCGCTCAGAGCTGCAGCGCTTGCATATTGACACCGGCAGCACATTCATTTATGTTACCCATGACCAGTTGGAAGCGATGACTCTTGCAACAAAAATCTGCCTGATTAACAATGGCGTTTTGCAGCAGCATGACGCGCCGCTGGAAGTTTACAAGAGACCGGCAAACCTTTTCGCAGCAGACTTCGTCGGAAACCCATCAATTAACTTTATTGAAGGCAAGGGAAGTCAGGCGCAGGATGGCTCCATTCCGCTTACAATTTTTGACGGTATGAAGGTTGTTTTTACGCCAAACGAACCGGTCAATCTTCGTGAATGGTGTGCCACGGCAGATACGGAGGAGGCAAAAACTGTCCCAACCAAGGTTGAAAAGAGCAACCGGGATACATTATTCAAATACATTATTGCAAAGGTCGATACGCTTCAAGGCGCTGAGCAGGAGCAGACTGTGACCGATGACGACTTTGTGATCGGTATCCGTCCGGAATTCCTTGACCTTGCCGATGAAGGCGATGTGGAGTGTGAAATCTATGCTTCAATGCCCACCGGCATGGAAACAATGGTGAAAGTTCGGATTGGAAACTACCTGCTGACAGGCATTATGTTCGGCGGTATTCTTTATAAGATTGGTCAGCGGATGAAGCTGCATACAAGCGGAGACAGCATTCTCCTTTTTAGCCGCAAAACTGGCAGACTAATTGCACAGGGCAGCCTGAAAATTATGAAAGCCTGATTAACCAACAGTCTAAACGGCAGCTTTTCTCTGCAGCAAAGAGGAAACTGCCGTTGCTTTAAAGGAGGCATAAAGGAATGTATGGCAATGCGGCAGTCAGTGACCCAGACAATCTCTGGAAATTCGGCGAAGGCTTGGCGAGCGTTTGCATCTTGGGCATGTTATGGCTGGTGTGCAGTATTCCGATTGTGACGATTGGCGCATCGACAACAGCAATGTACACAGTTTTCCTGCGCCGGATTCGCGACAAAAACCAAAAAGAGTATGTTAAGCCGTTTTTCACAGCATTTCGGCAGTGTTTTAAGCAATCAACCATTTTGTGGACAATACAATTACTGCTTTTCGCGGTGCTGGGATTGGATTTGTATTACTATGCACGAATTTCCGGTCAAAAAGCAAGCGGCGCTTTCCTGGCGGTCTTTACGGTCTGTGTGCTGGCGGCGGTTATCATCATTTTCTGCTATGCTTATCCTCTTACAGCGCTTTACCAAAACACGGTAAAGGAAACGCTCATAGAATCCGCGCAATATGCGGTACGGAGCTGGCCATGGAGCTTGCTGGCACTGGCTGTGAGTATTGCCGTTCCGTATATAATTTTTCATGGCCTTTGGTATCTGGCGCTGATAGCTGGCGGGGCTGTAGGAATTGCTAACAGTTACATCATGGTGCACGCACTGAAGAAGGAAAGTCTCAGAGGGCATGGCAGCAAAAGATTTTAGAGATTGCCCTGTTGCTGAAAGGATATGTCATAATTGACCGGTGAAATAAAAAACATAGTTTTCGATATGGGAATGGTCCTTTTGAAGTTTTGCCCGCAGGAATACTGCCTGAAGGTAGCAGAAGACCCGAAAGCGGCAGAAGCGGTGTATGCAAACCTCTTTTGCGGGAATGAATGGGTGCAGGTGGATGGCGGTGAACTGACGGAGGAGGAATGCGTTTCTTTGGTGGGTAAGCGCATCCCACAATTTGAAAAATATTTAAAACCCATTATGGCGGGCTGGACAGAGTGCTTGAGCGAAATGCCCGGAATGGAAGAACTGGTGAAAAGGCTGAAGGATGATACAAATTACAGTCTGTTTCTGCTTTCCAACACAAGCCTGAGGTTTTACGAATTTTCAAAGGATTATAAAGTCTTTGAGTATTTTGACGGTAAGATTATTTCGGCGGCAGAAAAAATGCTGAAGCCGGATCCGGAGATTTATCATCTGCTGTGTAGCCGGTATCATCTGAAACCGGAGGAATGCCTCTTTATAGACGATGTGCAGGGAAATATCAATGCGGCGAAAAAGTGTGGTCTGCATGCCCATCGTTTTCAGGGGGCAGGAGAGCTGAAAACCTTTTTAGCGGAAACAGGTATTTTAAGCCTGTGAAAATGACCGATTTTCAAAATGAAATGCAATAAAGCAATTACAATGCTTTCCAAAGCCATAGCGGAAAGAGTCTGCCTTTTCTGATGGAAAGACAGACTCTTTTTTCGGGTAAAAACCGGTATCCGCTGAAAATCAATTTATAAACTGTCTGCAGAAAAGCTAGAGGAGGATAAAATGAAAGCTGTAATTTTTGATTTAGATGGTGTCATCGTCTGCACAGATGACCTGCAGTTTCATGCGTGGAAGTGCTTGACTGACCGGGAGGAAATTTATTTTACCAGAGAAATCAACAACCGGCTGCGTGGCATTTCAAGGGCGGCATCGCTGGAAGTCATTTTAGAGCGGGCAGCAAAACATTATACGGAACAGCAAAAAGAGGAGATGCTGGCATATAAGAATGCTGTCTTTGTTAAAGAACTTGAAAACCTTTCCAGCACAGATATTTTACCGCATATAACAGAGCTTTTAAAAAAGCTGAAGGAATGTGGAATCAAAATAGCTATAGGAAGCAGCAGCAAAAACGCACAGATGACATTAAAGCAAATAGGGCTGAGCACGGCATTTGATGCTGTCGTTGATGGAACAGAAATCAAACATTCCAAGCCAAATCCAGAAGTTTTCCTTGCGGCGGCCAATAAGTTGGGTGTAAAACCGGAAGACTGCATTGTTATTGAAGATGCCGCGGCGGGAATCGAAGCGGCTAAAGCGGGGCACATGACAGCGGTTGGTGTGAGTGATGCCAGACATTCACCGCTCGCAGACTACAGAGTGGATGATGTTCTGGAAATTGCCGAAATTGCGTGCAGATAGAGAACAGCAGTTCAGTTATTGACTGAGCTGCTGTTCTTTTATAGGCATAAGCCGATTTTTCACCGGATGATTTGGCTCAGACAAATACTTGCACTGGAAAGCGCACATTTATCTGGAAACCGTGATATAATCGAATAATTATCAAAAACACTATTGACATCACAGTTCAACTGTGATATTATTATGCAGAAATCAAAAATAATAATCATTATTGATTATGAAGGCCAACAACAATAATAGCATGGAGGAAATTGCAATGAAAAAGTATATGTGTTCTGTTTGTGGTTATGTTTACGATCCTGAGCTGGGCGACCCGGATAACGGAATTGCCCCTGGAACAAAATTCGAAGATCTTCCCGATAACTGGGTTTGCCCGCTTTGTGGTGTCGGCAAAGATGAATTTTCGGAAGAATAAATTCAAATTAAAAATATAAATAAAAGAAAAGAAGGCTGTATGATGGAATGGACACCGGATTTGTCAGTTGGCGTATCAGCGATAGACGAGCAGCATAAAATTTGGTTTAAAAAAGCAAATGACCTTTTTGAAGCTGGACAAAAACATCAGGCAAGTGAATATATTGGGCAATTGCTTAATTTCCTTGATGACTACACGAAAAAGCATTTCCATGATGAAGAGCAATACATGATGAAAATCCATTATCCAGAATTCAATGCGCAAAAAAAAGCCCATACCGACTTTATTGAACAGCTGAAGAAACTCAAAAAGGAATATTCTGAATCTGGCGGTAACATTTTGGTTATCATTAACGCAAATCAACTTGTAGTTGGCTGGCTGACCTCTCATATCACCAACATGGATAAACGGATTGGAAAATATGCGGCAACTCTGAAAAAATAGAGATTGACGGAAGTATACGAAGCAGCAAGTCCTTTGGGATACCTCCCATTGGGCTTTTCTTAATTTTTAGCAAGTTTCAGCCCTGCCGTTCAAAAGTCAAATCGGGCAGGAGCGCCAAAACAACAAGTAAAATTAACGACAACAATTATTATTTAGGGGCAATCATTATGATGTGGAAAGAGAAGTACAAAATAGGAATCCCACAAATTGACAAGCAACATAAAGAGCTCTTTGACCGGGTGGAACAATTCCTTACCGCACTGAGAAAAGAAGGAGATTGGCAGGAAAAGCTGCCCGAAATCAAGAAAACACTTTTGTTTATGCAGAATTATGTTGTGGTTCATTTTGATGCGGAAGAGGTTTATCAGAAAAAAATCGGATACCCGGATTTGCAGCAGCACCACTTGATTCATAAGGAATTTACAGATTATGTGATGCAGTGTGCCCATGACTTTGAAAAAGAAGGCTATCCGGAGCAGTCCGTCCAGAAATTTGCGGGGAAACTGCTGGCGTGGCTGATTAATCACGTTGTTGCAACGGATTTGAAAATGAGCGACTATGTCAAAAAAGAAGGTGCTTTATGATGGAAAAACAACAATTACCAGAAAAACCGTTTTTGGATGCGACCAAAAGCGTCTTTAAGAGTATGCTGGACATGGACATAGATTCGCTGCCGGGTGATGAAAATCCGAAGCAGGAAGAAAACGTAAGAATTGAAATTGCTATGGTGGGGGACCTCTCAGGTTCCGTCGTTTATAATTTTCCAAAATCCACAACACTGAATATTGTAAAAACACTTTCCGGTATGGAAGCAGACCGCTTGGATGATTTTGCAACTTCTATGCTTGGGGAAATGGCCAATATTATCAGCGGGAACGCCGCTACCTCCCTCTCAGGGGCGAATTGCAAATGCGACATCAGACCGCCGCAGATTACCATCAGCCATATGGCGCAGAGTGATAGCCATAATTCTGTGGATATGCTCTTGCATTCTCAGGTTGGCGAACTGTGCGAGCACATTTGCCTTTCATCAAATGTGTGATTAAGTTCGTTTCCTCATCGGTTTTCCTTTGTTGCTCGATGGAGAGATCAACTTCCAAACGCGCTTGCGTACCCAATTTCCGATTACCATTTTTACAATGCTTTCGTTTACTTTCAAAAAAAATTGATGCAGTTATTGTTTGGCTTTGTATAACCTATGTTGTTGACGATGTCGATCAATCGAATTTGTGAAATTATCATTGACAGCATCCGCCCGAATGAGTCGCGTCTAGCGGTTCCCCAGTCAGCTTTTATTGAATCCAACCCATATAAGGGCCCAGCCCCTTGTCTGCCGCTATTTTGGTAATCTGCCAAAAATTGTTCTGCCGTTCAACCGTCACCTTCGCACGGAGTTTTTCAGCGGGGCCTGCTGATGTTGCGGTGGGGAGAGAGAGCAGAAATACATACTGCGTATCTCCCGTCTGTGTTTTGCTTGTGATTTTATAGCTGACAATCCAAGGACTGGACATCCCGGTCACCCAATATTGATTGTATCGATTAAGCTGACTCAGATACTCTTTTTTCAGGTCCGAACTCATTACTGAATACTGCATAGCTCCATTTCTGTTTTCCATTCCTTCCACCCAGACTTGAATAGCAGCATCCGGAGTGCACACCCCCAATTTATCCATCGTATGCAGTAGGAGGCCATTCCTAACCTCATATTTGTCCGCCTGTGCCACTGCTGCAACAACACTGATGTATTTGCAATTCAGAAAATAGCCTGCCACATTAAAAAGTGCAACGATAATCAGGCAGACAACGAGCATAAGACCAATCAGCTTTTTAACTTGTTTCGAGACTATCCATTTCATTCGAACTCCTCCTACCAATCATTTCAGTAAAATGTATGAAAGAAGATTCGAATTTAGCTGAATTGCAGCATGATTATTTTTCTCTAGTGAATTTCTCCACCAGCCGATTCTCGTAAAAAAGTTTTAATTTTGGCTTCTTATTTTTGGGTTAGTTGAATACAATTCAAGGAAAGAGGTGCTACTATGGAAAATGGACTTTTTTATTGGGAAATTGCAGGCTTTATTTTTGTTATCATTGCCGGAACTATATTGCATTTCGTCTATCATTGGACGGGGCAAAATTGCATTGCCGGGCTTTTCAGTCCAGTAAATGAAAGCACTTGGGAACACTTGAAGTTGCTTTTTATACCGATGCTGCTTTATAGCATTGTCGAATATTTCGTAATAGGAGACCATTTTTCAAACTTTCTTGCAGCCAAAATATTGGGAATCGTATTTGGGCTGTTGACCATTGTCGTTTTCTTTTATACTTATACCGGAATCGTGGGGAAGCACTTCCTCTGGGTGGATATTTTAACATTTATTTTGGGGGTTGTCGTTGCCTACGTGTATAGTTGGAGAGCGATTCACCAGGCGAATGCTGGCATGACTTCTCAGTTTGTGGCGATAATCGTAGCTTTTCTGCTGGTTGTGTGTTTTGCAATATTCACGTTTTATCCACCACACATTTCATTGTTTTTAGACCCGATCTATAAGGGCTATGGTGTGTCTGGTAAGAACATCTCCCATCAATGATGATTTTCCTATCACCATACATCATCTTATATGCAATTGCTGTAGTACAATAAATAGTAAGGTTGCTGCTTTGCAGAACTATAACGAAAACCCGCACGAATTTTGTATCCATGCGGGTTTTTAGGTGGTACGAGTGTTTATAACGACAAACTCGGGAACCTGTATAAAATAAAGGTTGATACGATTCATAAAGCGATGGCAAGGAGAAATACAAACCTGCCGCTGGTCATTCACAGTGACCGTGACAGCCAGTATATTTCTTCTGCTTACAGGAATGCGACCAAAAGAATGCAGCTCAGTTATTCAAAGAAAGCCTTCCCATGAGATAACACCTGCATTGCATCTTTTCATGCCCTCATTAAGCGGGAATGGCTGAACCCGGAAAAAACTCATTTTAACTGTCCGAAATCTTGACATAGGACCAGAGAATCAGTTCGTGTCAATCATTTTCTGCTCTTTCATCCGGTCAATCAGCGAACAGACCATGTGGTGAATTCTTTGGAAGTCCTCCGGGTCGTTAATGCATCCAAATATCATGGAATAAATTTCCCCCGTTTCTCCATCACAGTGAATCTGAAAGGTATGAGTCTTAAAATGGCCCAGAGTTTTAACTGCTTTCTCATCTAACAGACTGGAAGTAACTGCTTCATCGGTTCCGTGAATATTGAACTTTCCTGCCAATTCATCGCTGAATGCGATTTTGTTATATTTACGAATTTTTGCGGCGGCTTTCCAACCGTAGATATTGAGATAAAAGTTCAGCCTAACCTTTGTGTTCATGACAAGATGGTACTGAGCGTGCGATTTGAATTCAGCTCTTGTTCTGGTATAAATCGTACCGCCTCTGCTGAAAACGACAATATCATAAAGAATGTTTGTTCCACCGTAAACAACAGAGATTCGCTGGCCTTTTAGTGCGCCTGCGCTTTCATACTGTCCGCCAATTTGAGCGGCAGCCCTTTTCAAACTGTTCGAATTTGTTGTGCTGAATGTATCGGACAGCTCGTCAAAGAAATTTCCCATTTATAATTTACTCCTTATAATTTTCTCTGAAATATGGAAAGCATCAGCGAGTGGATTAAACAGATAGCCGTTAAAATCATAAATAACATTTGTGGCACGCTCTGAAAAACTTGCGGCTGTTTCACAGCTACCCCCAGTGTGGCGATAAGCAAACAGTAAATAACGAAATATGTAAGGCTATCCGATTTCGATTTGATAAGAACTGCCCGTTCGTCCGACCTCTTACGAATGATAGCCGTCCGGATAAAGTCATTGAAGATTGCTACCAAAAATGCGACCGCAAACAAAGCATCCAGTTTGAAAACAGCACTGGATATTAATAAAACCACACCAACCAGAAGAACCAATAAATCCATCACTCATCATCCTCAAATAAAAATAATTCTTCAATTGAAACATGGAAAATTTTTGAAAGTTTATGGGCAAGGAAAATGGACGGATTGTATTTGCCGGTTTCCAATGAATTGATCGTCTGGCGCGATACATTTGCAAGTTCGGCTAACTGGCCTTGTGAGTACCCAAACTTTTCTCTGCATTTTCTTACCCTGTTTTCCAAGCAGACACCTCCTCTGTCAAGCCAACTTGATAGCATTATAGACGTGTTTTCGCTGACTGTCAAGTTAGCTTGACAGGAGAATTGTTGTACGACGAAAACCCCGGCGATGTCGGGGAGTGACTATTTTGTCTGTTCACCGAGTCTTGACCTATCACTAGCTTCTGAGGCTCCGCTTCTTTCATTCAACATGATGATCCATTTGCAAGATATTTTGAATAAGCGCGAGAACTGATTTTTCATCGTCAACAGCTAATATATTCGCCATAAGGGCATTCCTCCCTTTTATATTTTCAGTATAGTCGATATGTTAAAATGGAGCAAATGAGAGCCTTTTTGTATTTCATCCTTCCGTTTTCTTTCCCTCCCAATGCAGAAACCAAATGATTGAAAAAACAAAAATCAAGGTCGTTTCAATACTGCCTGCGCGGCGGGTGTGTCCCAAGATTCAGAGAAGTAAAAAAAGCCAGTATGTTGCCAAACACGGAACCGCGGAAAGACCCGTTGTCGGTTCGAAGCATCATTTGAAATCGAACCATCCATCGGTAAATGTGCAGGACTCATAAACAAGCAACTATATGAATGCTAACTATAACGTCATTGACAGTCAACAGACGGGAAAATGTATCTTAACACTGAAATTGACTTCACATATTCCAAAAGTGACAGTAACATTATCTATCTCTTATCTTTTTATTTTTTGAAAAGTATCTTTGCCTCTTGATGCTTGCTATTATTCGGATAACCGTATATAATAAATCAAAAATATGAAAAGGACGATAGCATATGGACTATATTTCTGCCCCGGAAGCTGCCTTAAAATGGGGGATTTCGGAACGGCGAGTGCAAAAGTTATGTGAAGAAAATCGTATACCCGGCGTGATACGATTTAGCCGTATGTGGCTGATACCCAAAGACGCAGAAAAGCCAACGGATAAAAGATATACAAAAGGAAGAAGCATATGCAATGAGTGACAAAATACTAATTGTCGATGATGAACCGGAAATTGCCAACCTCATTTCTTTGTATTTGGAAAACGAGGGCTTTGTTGTTTTTAAGTCCTATACTGCGATGGATGCCTTGAAATATATTGACCAAGAAAATTTGGATATGACAATTCTGGATATAATGCTGCCGGATATGAATGGTTTGGAGATATGCAAAAGAATCCGTGAAAAATATCACTACCCGATTATCATGTTGACTGCCAAAGGAGAAGAAACTGACAAAATTACTGGGCTGACTTTTGGTGCAGACGATTATATTACAAAGCCGTTTCTTCCGCTGGAATTAGTGGCTCGTGTCAAGGCACAACTACGCCGTTATAAGCGATACAATATTGCCGCAGAGCCGGAAGAAGATATTATTGTTCATGCGGGGCTAGTTATAAATGTTAACACCCATGAATGCACTTTAAATGAAAAGCCACTCTCTCTAACACCAACAGAATTTTCAATTCTGCAAGTTCTGTGCAAGAGAATAGGAACTGTCGTTAGTTCAGAGGAATTATTCCATCAAGTTTGGGGAGACGAATACTTTAGCAAAAGCAACAATACCATCACCGTTCATATCCGGCATTTGCGTGAAAAAATGGGAGATTCTTTCGAAGATCCCCAATACATCAAAACTGTTTGGGGGTGTGGTTATAAAATTGAAAAATGAATTGGAAGAGCTTCATAAAGTGCAGTTCAACAAAGTATATAGGAAGCAGCTAATTCAAGTGTTTTTTGCGGCGATCATATATACATCATTAGGGGTGGCGGTCTATCTCTTGACGGCTAACTTGCTTAGACAATTTGCGGGACAAAACGAGTCGTTGTCACAGATTTCCGCATGGATTGAACTTCATAGGTTATCTGTTTTTCAGAGTATTCATTCGCGTAACAAAGAGGACGGTTCACCCTGTAACCTGTTTCAAGTATGAACCGGCAATTTACATTCTAGCCATCTTTCTAGGTCATTTCTTGATGTTTAATGAGTTTGGATTGGCGAAAATTCTCTATGACTTTTGAAGTATATATTCCTCTTGTGCAAACCTCATGTCGCATCGATACGGCCTGGCGTGAGGTTTTGTTATGCCTGCCATCAAAATTCAAGGCATTGCCAACCGTGCGGATGTTTCCGCAAAAGCAGCAGAGCAGCTATATTTAAACGGCAGCATCCCCGCTGCTCAGCGCAAAGAGGAAGCAAAAACCATTTTGAAGCAGGCTCTTGGGCTGGACGGTATTGCTTATGAAGGTGATGTGGCAGAACTTGGCGACAAAGCGATTGAAGCCGCAGTCTATGCACTAGACAAGCCCGGTACGAAAAAGACTGCCGAAGCTGTTACTCTGCCCGCAAACACATAATTGAATATAGACATAAAGATGCCCCCGGTGGACGGCCTGTGCGGTCGCCTGCTGGGGGCATCTTTTGTTTGACCAATTCCGGGGAAAAGCCAAAAGACAAACAACAAATCGCTTTTTTACTGATTAAATCTATTGCGCTGTCAAGCATAAAAAATCCCCGAAACTCGCATAAATACTGGGTTCCGGGGGGTGGTGCCGCTGACCAGACTTGAACTGGTACGGTATTGCTACCGAGGGATTTTAAGTCCCTTGCGTCTGCCAATTTCGCCACAGCGGCAAATAAATAACATTAAAATTATAGCATAAGCTAGTTTAAAAAGCAATATAGACTTTCACTTTTAGTAAGTAGGCAGATTTTTGAAAAAAAGTGGAAATTTTTTTTAAAAATCTCTTTACAAACGCTTTCGGGTGTGGTATTGTATAGGCAAGCAGTAAGAACAATAACTATTATTGATTTATTGCTTGCATTTACTCTCACAGCCATATATGATACAATGCTCTTAAAAAGATAATCATTCTTGACTTGGAGTATTTATTGCTATGGAAAAGAAAAAGAATTACAGCCGAAAAAGAGAAGCAATCCTGCAGATTTTGAGGGGAACCAAATCCCATCCAACCGCAGAGTGGATATATCAGCAGCTTAAGCCCTCTTTTCCGGACCTCAGCCTTGGAACGGTCTACCGCAATTTAAGCCGTTTCAAGGAAGAGGGCACCATCATCAGCGTAGGCAATGTCAATGGACAGGAACGCTATGACGCTGATGTAACGCCGCACTCCCATTTCGTCTGCACTTGCTGCGGCAGTGTGCAGGATGTGGAAGATGAGTTTGTCGACCCGGAATCCGACCGGGAAGTTTCACGAATCCTGAATGCCATGGTGCTCAGCCATCAGGTCATTTTCTACGGAGTTTGTGGGAAATGTTTGGCAAAATGCAAAACAGAAAAGGAGGATTCTCCTTTCTGATACGAAAAACAAGCAGAGTCTTTAAAATCATTTAGGAGGTTTTTAAAATGAAAAAGTGGGTTTGCTCAGTATGTGGCTATGTTTACGAGGGAGAAACGCCGCCGGAATTCTGCCCGCAGTGCCATGCACCTGCTTCTAAGTTTAAAGAGCAGGTAGCCAGTGCCGGTTTTGCCTGTGAACATGAAGTTGGTGTTGCACAGGGCTGTGACCCGGAAGTTTATCAGGGCCTGAAAGATAACTTCAACGGCGAATGCAGCGAAGTCGGTATGTACCTTGCTATGAGCCGTCAGGCAGAGCGGGAAGGCTATCCGGAAATTGCAGAAGCATATAAGCGGTATGCCTTTGAAGAAGCAGGACACGCATCAAGGTTTGCAGAGATGCTGGGTGAAGTTTTGACCAAGAGCACAAAACGGAATCTGGAAATGCGTGTAGAGGCAGAGGCCGGTGCCTGTGCTGGCAAGTTTGAACTGGCAAAGAAGGCAAAGGCTCTGAACTATGACGCAATTCATGATTCCGTTCACGAGATGGCAAAGGATGAAGCCCGCCATGGAGCAGGTTTTAAAGGGTTGCTCAAACGCTATTTTGGTGAATAATTTCTAATACCAGGGCAATTAAAAAGGCATTCCTAAGATAAAAGGAATGCTTTTTTGTGTTTCTGTGAAAATGAAAAGGAGCCTCACCGCCTGCATTTGTACAGGTAGTAAGGTTCCTTCCAAACGTCTGCTTATGTATTTACTGGCAGATGATTTATTTAGTTTCTTCTTCCTGTTCTTCTTCCGACTTCTCAACTCCGGCATAAACGATGCCGCGGTCAGAATCCAGTGTGACCGAAACACCACTGCGGAGAATCTTCGTTGCATTCGGTGCGCCGACAATTACCGGCTTGTTGAGGGAAAGCCCGACAATGGCAGCATGGGAATTCATGCCGCTCTCTTCCGCAATGATGCCGGAAGATTTGCGCATATACTGCATGATGGCATTGCTGGTACTTGGTACAACAATGATGTCGCCATCATGGAAGTTCTGGGCGAGTTCTGCTTCATTGGAGCAAACACAGAGATTGCTGCAGACCATTCCCAAGGAAATGCCGGTGCCGGTAACCAAAACGTCACCAACCAACTGTACTTTGACCAGATTGGTCGTGCCGGAAACTCCCAGAGGAACACCAGCAGTGATGACAGTCAGGTCACCGTCTTTCACCAGATTCTGCTTGCGTGCAACATCAACAACATGGTCAAAAAGCTCATCCGTGTTGTTCTTTTCGTCCACCATGATAGGTTGTACACCCCACAGCACATTCATCTGGTACCAGACTTTACGGCTGGTGGTGCCGCTGATAATCGGGCAGGCCGGGCGATACTTGGAGATTGTGCGTGCAGTGCGGCCGGATTTTGTAACTGTCATGATTGCCACTGCGCCAAGGTCATGGGCAGTGGTGCAGGTTGCATGGGCAATCGCGGACGTAACGTCATTGCGCTCTGTCCATGTGCTGGTGCGGAAGCGCTGGGTGTAGTCAATGCTCTGCTCTGTGCGCTCTGCAATGCGTGACATTGTGCGCACAGATTCGACCGGGTATTTGCCCGCAGCGGTTTCGCCGGAGAGCATGATGGCGCTGGTGCCGTCATAAACAGCATTGGCAACATCGGTTGCTTCCGCGCGTGTTGGACGCGGATGCTGAATCATGGAATCCAGCATCTGTGTGGCGGTTACCACGACTTTACCAGCCGCGAAGCCCTTGCGTATCATTTCTTTCTGCAGTACCGGAACTTCTTCCATCGGAACCTCAACACCAAGGTCGCCGCGCGCAACCATGATGCCGTCGGAAACACGGATGATGTCATCGATGTTTTCCACACCGCCGGTGCTTTCAATTTTGCTGATAATCTGTATATCATGGTTGCCATTCTTTTCCAGCTCACTGCGCAGGCTGATAATATCATCCGCACAGCGAGTAAAGGAAGCGGCAATCATATCAAAGTCTTGCTCCACGCCAAAGGCAATGTCGGACTTGTCCTGTTCGCTCAGAAAGGGGAGGGACAGGTCAACGCCGGGGATGTTAATGCCCTTGTGCTTTGCAATTTTGCCGCCGTTCATAACGGTGCAGACAACGTCGGTATCGGTGGTTCTGTCAACACGCAGCTCAATCAGTCCGTCATCAATAAGAATTTTGGTGCCAGCAGATACTTCATTTGGCAGATTCTTAAAGGTAACGCCACACATTTTGTTTGTGCCCGTGACATTGCGGGTTGTCAGGGTGTAAGATTGGCCCTCCACTAGGTCGGCAGGCTCTTTAAAATCTAAAGTGCGGATTTCCGGGCCTTTGGTGTCCAGCAGCAAGGCAACTGGCAGCCCCAGTTCTTCACGCAGCTCTTTAACAGTATCGATTCGCACTTTGTGCTCTTCATGTGAGCCATGGGAAAAATTGACGCGTGCCACATCCATGCCGGCCAGCATAAGCTGACGGAGGACATTCCTATCATCCGTGGCAGGTCCAAGTGTGCAGATAATCTTTGTTTTACGCATACAGTAAGTGACCTCGATTCTAAAAAATCAGTTCTTCTGCGGGCGCGAAAGAAAAGTTGCTTTAGTGAATATATTTTTGCTGAAACTGATGGCAACATATGTAGAAAAAAGGAAGAGGACTCAAATTCGACAAGCTAAATTCTTTTACAAATGCGCATCTGCCCTACAAAAAACGCACTTTCGTGGGAAAAAGGAAGAAGTAAAGCACTTTCAAAATTTTGCCCATAATATCTTACAGCAAAATCCCTGAGAATGCAATGACTTTTTTTATACGGGCGAAAATTCCTTGCAAAGTGAGTTTCTCTGCCTTAAAATAATGAGTGAAGAGCAGGCCTGAGTGACAGGCGGATAGGGGTAGTGATATGCAGACTCATCGGCAGGAAAGAATTCTGACAGATGCAGACCGACATAAAAGCGGAATGGGTAGTGTACAGCGGCTGCATCGATGGATGACTGTTGTACTGATTGCTGTTTTGCTTTTGGCGGCTTTGCTGGGGGGATTTACATGGCATGCGTTTCATTCGCTGGCGCAGGGAAGCTCCAGCCGGTCAGCGTCCGGGACGGCGGCTTCTCAGCAGGCAGATTCCCCGCTGCCGGTCCCGGACAATACATGGGCACTGACGGTGGTGTCGCCAGACCACAAAATCAGCAGTCACTTTTCGGCGCAGCTCACAGACTTTGATGGTATCAAGATTGACCAGCGTGTGGTGCCTGCCCTGAAAAAGATGTTGGCAGATGCCGCAAAAGCCGGATATGCCATCAAGCCGGCTGAGGGCTATGTGGACGCACAGACACAGGAACAGCGCTATCAAAAGAAGATTGAGGAGCTGATGCAGAGCGGCGGCAAGACACGCGCTGTGGCAGAGAGCGATGCGGCAGCTATGGTACCGCCGGGCGGCTGCAGTGAAAATCAGACCGGCATGGCGGTGATTTTTCCGTCGGATGCGCAGTTTCTCGCGTCGGACGGCTATCACTGGCTGTTGGATCACTGTGTCGATTATGGCTTCGTGCGCCGCTATGCGGACGAAAAAGAAGGCAAAACCGGGCTGAAAAATGATCCTTCTCATTTCCGCTATGTCGGGACTTATAACGCACAGACCATGCGCCGGCTTGGTTTGTGCTTGGAAGAATATGTAGTCTATAAAGTAAATCAGCAGGTGAACAGTTGATTCTGATAAAAAACTTGCATTCTGTTTTGTTTTGTGATAAAATGCGTATGTTTGGAGCCGTCTGAGATGGCCTCGTTGTTTCATCATAGACAGGCTCGTATGCTGCAGCATTTGCTGAAAGAGGTGACAATCCCATGAAAAAAGGTATCCATCCTGAGTATAAGGACACAACCATCACATGTGCCTGCGGCAATGTGATTAAGACTCGTTCTACAAAAGAGAATATCCGCGTTGAAATTTGCTCAAAGTGCCATCCGTTCTTTACTGGCAAGCAGAAGCTGGTAGACAGCAGTGGCCGTGTCGATATGTTCAAAAAGCGTTACGGCAATGTAACAAAGTGATTTCGCTTTTCTCTGGAATGCAGGACTGCTGCATAGCAGGACACGAAAGTCCTGTTTTGCGGCAGCCCTTTTTCTTTTTATTATCGGGGGGCTGCTATGACAGAGTATCTGACGCTGAAAGGGAAAGGCACGAATGAATTCACCGAGAAAAAATCGCGCTTTATCGGCAGAGCGGCACCAGCACACACGCAGGAGGAAGCGCTGGCATTCCTTGCACAGGTAAAGAAAACGCATTGGGATGCCAAACATAATGTTTCCGCCTATGTCCTTCGTTCCGGTGAACAGCATTGCTCAGATGACGGTGAGCCACAGGGCACAGCGGGCGTGCCGGTACTGAATGTCCTGCTTAAGTCTGGCGTGACGGATGCCGTGGTCACGGTGACACGGTATTTCGGCGGTATTTTGCTGGGGACGGGCGGCTTGGTGCGCGCTTATTCACACGGGGCTTCTATTGCACTGGCAGCAGCCGGCATCTTTTGTATGAAGCCCTGCCTGCTATTGCGTGCTTTCTGCACTTATAGTCAGTACGGAAAGCTAGCATCCCTTTTGCCGGAGCACGCTGCCGTGGTGGACAATGCGGTTTTTGCCGAGCAGGTTACGCTCGACTTCCATATGGAAGCGGAAAAGCTGCCTGATTTGGAAGCCGCGCTGGCGGATGCGACCGCCGGAACCGTGCATCCCGAACAAATCGGGATGAAATTTTTTCCAACAGAAGTGAATTTACATGAGAAATGTGAATAATCTTTAAATAATGAGATTCTTTTGGCGGGTTTGCAGGGAAAAACATTTTTTTTGCGTATAAATAAGTGTGTACCTGCAAGGAAGACACAAAACCATGCGGCAAGGGGGGATTGTGTGAATATCCGTGAACGAACAGAAGAAATAGAAAATATGACGCTGTCAAAGCTGGCAACACACGTCTGTGATACTGCCGGCCGGCAAAACCCGGAACCGGTGGATGATCTGCGCACCGCTTTTCAGCATGACCGTGACCGTATCATTCACTGCAAATCGTTTCGCAGATTGAAACGAAAAACGCAGGTGTTTCTTTCACCCACCGGTGACCATTACCGCACCCGGCTGACACACACGCTGGAGGTTGCGCAGATTGCCAGAACCATTGCCCGCTGTCTTCGCTTCAATGAGGATTTGACAGAAGCCATTTCCCTTGGGCATGATCTTGGGCACACCCCATTTGGTCATGCGGGGGAACATGCATTGGATGAAATCTGCCATGCCCATCCGCTGGAGGACGGCAGCCGCTCTTTTCACCATTACGAGCAGAGTGTTCGGATTGTGGAGCGGCTGGAGAAAAGCGGCCATGGATTAAATCTGACGGCAGAAGTGCGCAATGGAATTCTGTGCCACACCTGCGGTCAGCAGGCCTCCACACCGGAAGGGCGTATTGTGCGTCTGTCTGACCGGATTGCGTACATAAATCATGATATTGATGATGCGGAGCGGGCGGGTATTCTGCGGGAAGAAGACCTGCCAAAGGAAATCACAGAAGTGCTGGGGCACTCTAAAGGTGAGCGCATTGACTGCTTGGTTCGTTCCACAGTTAAAAACAGCACGGACGGATGGATGGAAATGGATGAGCCGGTGCAGCAGGCTTTTGATGCGCTGCATGAATTTATGTATCAGTCGGTGTATGTAAATCCACTGGCAAAGTCAGAGGAACGGAAAATTCCGCTGATAATGGAGAAGCTGTACGAGTATGCGCTTACACCGGAGCATCTGCCGGAGGACAACCGTCGGATTGCCGAAACAGATGGCCCGCGCCGTGCTGCCGTGGATTATATTGCGGGTATGACGGATCCTTATGCGGTGGAATTGTTCCAGCGCGTTTATGTGCCGCATTCCTGGAATCATGTGTGACGTCAGAAAATAGGGAAGGTGAATGGAAATGCCGCTTCCACAGGAATTTGTGGAGGAACTGAAAGCACGCTGCAGCATTGAGGATGTCATCTCAAGTTATGTT
>JAKVJJ010000018.1 GCA_022487055.1 Oscillospiraceae bacterium | reverse complement strand
AGCTCCTGTACAAAACCATCCAAACCAAGGTCAAATAAATGCTGCTGCACTTTTCTGTATTCCCGGGCAGTCACTTTTCGCTGCAGCTCAGGATATTCTTCGACTCGACCGCAAGGTGTATACTGTCCCATCAGACTGACCAGCGTGCCTTTGGGAAGGTTCTCCGCAATCCAGTCCAAAGCAGAAATGGAATTTTTTGTATGTCCAGGCAGCAATAAATGGCGGACAATCGTGCCACGCTGCAAAATCCCATTTCCGTCCATCTGAACCGGCCCGGTCTGCCTCACCATTTCCAAAACAGCAGCACGCGCGTGTTCTGTATAATCCGGTGCACCGGAAAAACGTTTTGCCAGCGAATTGTCATCATATTTATAATCCGGCAGATATATCTGCACCAGCCCATCCAGCATATGCAGCGCTTCCAATGACTCATAGCCGCCGGAATTATATACGACAGGCACAGGAAGCGGCCGAATGGAAAGTGCCTCAACAATCGCCGGGACAAACTGGGCGCCACTGACCAAATTGATATTATTAGCACCCTGCTCAATCAGACGAAAGAAAATATCGGAAAGCTGCTGCGGTGTAACTGATTTCCCCACTTCCCGCTTCGTACTGATTTGATAGTTCTGACAGAAAATGCACTGGAGTGTACAGCCTGTGAAAAAGACTGCGCCGCTACCTTTTTTGCCGCTGATGCAGGGTTCCTCCCAATAATGGAGTGCCGCGCGGGCTACGACTGGCAATGTCCCCATTTTGCAAAATCCACTTCCGGCATCTTCTGTGCGCTGAGCATGACACATTCTTGGGCACAGGCTGCAGGAATCCATTATCATTCCGCCGCCTCCTGAATACACAGAATTCCGCACGCTCCGCCGCGTTTCCCATCGGTTGCACGGTGTGACCAGAGTGTGTCCGGATTGCAGCGGGTGCAGAATTCTCCCTTTTCAATTTTCTGAACACCGGCATTCCGCAAAATTTGTGCGTTTGCTTCCCAAAGGTCAATCATCCATTTGCCATTTTCTTTTTTTACCATGCAGTTCTCTGAAATCTCTGGACAATCCAAAAATTGTTTTGCAACCGGCGTATCCACTTCAAAACAACAAGGACCAATGGAAGGTCCAATTCCAACCAGAAGTTCAGACGGCTGCGTCCCGAATTCCCGCTGCATAGCACCCACAGTCACGGCCGCTATCTCTGCCACTGTACCACGCCAACCAGCGTGTGCCACACCTATCGCATGGTGAACCGTGTCGGCAAACAACAGTGGCACACAATCGGCACTGTAAACACACAGTGCCACATTCTTTTCATTGGTAATCAGTCCATCTATATCATGCCACGGTTTCGACTTGATAATCCCTGCTCCGCGCTCTGCTTCTCCTACCCGAAGAATTTCTGTTTTATGCGTCTGCGCCGTTGCTACCAAATTGTGAATGTCAAATCCGGCAGCAGCACAAAAACGACGGTAATTTTCCAAAACGTTGTCATCACTGTCTCCACGGCCAAAGCCAAGGTTCATAGATGAGTAGATTCCGGTGCTGACTCCGCCAAGACGTGTTGAAAACGCATGATTTAGCCATTTCTGCTCCGTAAAAGACGGCAGATGAAGAAATGGCACCCCATCATTTTCACACATAACCATATTTCCAGTATGCCTCATAGATACCTCCGAAATTCAAATAGAATCATATTTAGTTTAACACGCATAGCAACCAAAAACAAGGCATAAAAAAAGCTGCCAACCAGTGGCAGCTTTCAAAATTTATGACTCCGCAGGGACATCCGGTGCATTATGCCCGTCCGCTTGCTGTGAATCTTTTGGTTCTCGCTCATAAACGGTTCTGCGGGCGGAAAGCCCCTCATATTTTAGCTTGAACTGTATTCTTCCGTAAAATTTATGAAAGCAAACAGGGCAATGAAAAGCTGCACGGAAAGCTTTATTGTGCATCACCCACTTGTCATCCTGATGAGCAATGTGCCCACAGACAGGACAGCAAAAAGACCAGTCGGCATCCTGCAACAGCGGATTTTCCATATCGCAGAGCGTAACCGTCCGAAATTCCATGCGGTCATAAAATTCCTGCTTACAGGCATCCTGAACCATCTCCTGCAGGGCATCAACATCATATAGTTTCTGCAGACACCGTAGAGAAAGCAGGCTGTCATCCAACGCGCGATGATGGTCAAACTTTTCCTCATTAATTTGAAGCATCTCAGCCGCAGTGGAAAGTCCAATCTGCTGCCCTTCCTGATAACTCATACGCTTTTCACAGTACGCCTGTAAATCGACATACTCTGTCAGGAAAGGGACTTGACCGGAACCGCTGAAATATCTGCAATTTTCAATCAGCGCAAGAATATCTGAAGTTCCCCATGTCATCAGAGTGCAGTCGCCTGCCCATTTTCGGAATCGGCTGACAACCTGCATAAACTGACAGCCGCTCTCCAACTCTTCATCCGTAATACTGGTGAGATGAGCAATCTTGCCACTTATTTTTTTACCGACCTGCGGGCGAACCAACATGGAAAACGTATCTATCGGCTGCAGACTGCTGTCCACTACTTTCACAGCACCAAACTCAATAATTTCATTGATGAAGCCCTTCAGCCGCCTGCTGTACGTCCCATTCCACTCCAAGTCTAAAATGACAATCGGTTTCATAGGCATTACCCTAACCCAATGTTTATTTCTTTCTGTTCATCTGCTTCATACGCTGCTCTTTGTTCAAAATTTTCTTGCGCATACGAAGAGATTTCGGGGTAACTTCCAGCAGTTCATCCGCGCGAATGAACTCAAGGCACTGCTCAAGACTAAGAATGTTCGGCGGTGTCAACTTCAGTGCTTCATCGGAGCCGGCTGCACGGGTATTGGTAACATGCTTCTTTTTGCAGACATTTACAGCAATATCTTCATTCTTGGGACTAACGCCGAGAACCATGCCTTCATAAATCTCTGTGCCAGGCCCAATGAATAGACGGCCGCGATCCTGCGCAGACCAGAGGCCATAGCCAGTGGACTCGCCGGTTTCAAAAGCGACCAAACTTCCGGTACTGCGAACTGAAATTTCGCCCTTATAAGGCTCGTAGGAATCGAAAATACTGTTCATAATACCGTTGCCGTTGGTATCTGTTAAAAATTCCTGGCGATAACCCATCAGGCCACGAGCAGGAATCCGGAATTCAAGATGCGTCATGCCAGTATCCCGTGTACCCATATTGACCAGCTCCGCTTTACGGGAACCCAACTTCTCCATGACCGGACCGACATAATTGTCTGGCACTTCAATCATCAGCAATTCCATAGGTTCACAGCGTTTGCCGTCAATTTCCTTATAAATAACAACCGGGCTGGAAACCTGGAATTCATAGCCCTGCCGGCGCATTTCCTCAATCAGGATGGACAGATGCAACTCTCCACGTCCAGAAACCTTAAAAGTATCTGGAGAATCCGTTTCCTCCACACGCAGAGCGACATTGGTTTCCACTTCCTTCATCAGGCGGTCACGCAGATTACGAGAAGTGACGAATTTGCCCTCACGACCAGCAAAGGGACTGTTATTAACCATGAACATCATGGCAACAGTTGGCTCGTCAATCTTAACAAACGGAAGCGGTTCCAAATGCTCCGGATCGCAGGCTGTTTCACCGATATTCAAATCAGGCATACCAGATACGGCAACAATATCGCCCAATTTCGCTTCTTCGGATTCGACACGCTTCAAGCCTTCAAACTGATAGAGCTTCATAACACGTTCTGTGTGAGTTGTGCCGTCACGGTGGCAGAGCGTCATCATATCATTCACATGAATCTGTCCGCGCTCCACACGGCCAATGCCGATACGTCCTACATAATCGTCATAATCGATGTTGCTGAACAGAACCTGCGCCGGACCATTCAAGTCACCCTTTGGTGCCGGAATATACTTGAGAATCGCATCAAAAAGTGGCTTCATGTTTTCTCCCTTTTCATCAGGAGTATTCATGGCATAGCCATCACGGCCGGATGCATATATAACTGGAAAATCAAGCTGGTCTTCGTTGGCGCCGAGCTCGATAAACAAGTCCAGAACTTCATCCACTACTTCAACCGGGCGGGCACCCGGACGGTCGATTTTGTTAACCACCACGATAGGACGCTTGCCCAGTGCCAGTGCCTTTTTCAGCACAAACCGCGTCTGCGGCATGCAGCCTTCAAAAGCATCGACCAGCAGAAGAACACCATCGACCATCATTAGGATACGTTCGACTTCACCGCCGAAATCCGCATGACCGGGAGTGTCGACGATGTTAATCTTTACGCCGTTGTACATAACCGCGGTGTTTTTAGACAGGATGGTGATACCGCGCTCTCTCTCCAAATCATTGGAGTCCATCACTCGTTCTTCCACTTCTTCGTTGCTTCGGAAAATGCCGCTCTGCCGCAGCAGCTGATCGACCAACGTTGTTTTACCGTGGTCAACATGAGCGATGATGGCAACATTGCGTAATTCGTTTCTTGTATCCATTCTTTGTATACCTCTTTGTAGATTTGTAAATCAGATTCTGAAAGTGCGGCACTTCTGCGGAAAACCTCCACAGCTGCAGCAAAGTGCCGCCGACTTTCCTCAAACTTTTATATTATAGCACAGTTTCTGTCAAATGAAAACGGAGGGTAGACAGAAAGCACGCCCTTGCTTGGCAAAATATTTGCGCAAATTGCTGAAAAAAGGATTTTTAATGGACTGTGCCATATGTTTAGCGCAAAGAAGCCGCGTACCTGACAAAGATACGCGGCTTCCGAAAACTTGGAGCGAACGACGAGGATCGAACTCGCTACCTCCACCTTGGCAAGGTGGCGCTCTACCAAATGAGCTACATTCGCATTTGTGACTGCAAGAGATATCATACTACAACTTTTCGAATATGTCAACTATTATTTTGAAGCTTTTTGTCTTTTCTTCTGCATCCACACTTCCGTATTTCTGCCGTTTCCTGTATCTTTACAGATACGCTCCGCCGTAAATATCAGAGAAATGGTTCTGCCTTCCAGTAAGTGAAATTCACAAGATGCTTCCTATTTGTTCTATCCATTTTATGCCTAACACTTGATGTATTTTTTGCAGAAGCTCCCTGCCATGTGCCTTGTTGTAATCCCACGGCGGGAATGTTATAATGTAAAAAAATGAGCTTTCGGAGGCAGAAAATCGATGCAGTATCAGACAGGCAGTGGAATTTGGAATCATGTGTTTGCAGTGCCGACGGCTGTGGTGGACAAACATCTGCGGTTGACCGGCAGCGTGCAGCTAAAAGCTCTGCTGTGGGTATTGCGCCAGCAGTCGGACACGTTTTCCGATACTGACCTTGCCCATGCGCTTGGCACCAGTGAAGCAGACGCGCGAGATGCACTGTCTTATTGGCAGCAGGCCGGAATCTTGAATCTCTCCCCTTCCGAGAACATCACTGTATCGCAACCTGCAGTGCAGGTTCAGGCAGCCGGACCGAAAGTAGTGAATTCTCCGGTGTCGGCACGCCGTCCGGTGCTCCCCCGTGCAGAGCGTCCCGACCCGGCATTTACCACCCGACGTATGGAAGAAGACGACGCTATCCGCTGCATGATGGAAAGTGCCGAACAAATTCTGTGTCGGCCGCTTTCTCCCTCTGACCTCAGCACACTTTTACTGATTCATGATAATTATGGGCTACCGGTTGATGTCATTTTGATGCTGATTCAATACGCTGTCAGCAGCGGCAAAGGTAATATGCGCTACATAGAAAAAGTTGCCCTCAACTGGTCTGATGAAGATATTACTACCCACGAGCAGGCAGAGGCAAAGCTGCAGCAGTTGACCAATATTGGCCGCGCATGGCATACGGTGCAGCGAGCGGTCGGGCTGCCGGAGCGTGCACCAACAGAGCGTGAAAAAGGCTATGCCGCGACTTGGGTGCTTCAATGGAAATTTACGCCATGGATGTTGAAACTTGCTTATGACCGCTGTGTAGATGCAACCGGCACCTTTAAATCCGGTTATATGAACAAGATATTGGAACGGTGGCACCGGGAAGGCATTGCCACACCGGAACAGGTTGCGGCAGAAAAGCAGCATCGGCAGGAAGCACAGAAGGAAGAAAACAAACCTTCTTTTGACTTAGATGCCTATGAAAAAGAAAGTATGCTGAAATTTGCGGGAGGTAAGCGCTGATGGGATATGACCATGCTGTTTATGATGCAGCCAGCAAGATTTTAAATGACCGTCGCATCACTGCTGAACAGGCTGCCGACCGCCGCCGCAATGACTTCTATCGGGTGGAACCGCGTGGACAGGAAATTGAATGGAAACTGAGCCGCGCGGGTACCTCTGCAGCCAAAGCCGTTCTCCGCGGCAAAAATGTACACGACAGTCTGGAGCAGCTGAAGGAACGGAATCTGGCCCTGCAAAAAGAATTAAAAGAACTGCTGGCAAAGCAGAGTATGTCCCCCGATGACTTGGAGCCACACTATACCTGCCCGCTTTGTCAGGACCGCGGCAGTGTAGACGGACGAATGTGCAGCTGCATGAAAACACTGCTGAAAGATGAAGCCCTGCGACAGTTAAATGCGGAAACGCCGCTGAAACTGTGTACCTTTGAGAGCTTTAATCTCTCTTACTACCCAAATACCGTTGAAAAAAACGGGAGTTCTCCGCGTGCGGTTATGGAAGGGATTTTCCTTTATTGCAGAAAGTATGCCGAAAATTTTGGGGCGAATACTTCTGAAAATCTGCTAATGACCGGCAAAACTGGACTGGGCAAAACGCATCTTTCCCTTGCCATTGCCAGCCGTGTGATTGAGCGCGGATTTGGTGTAATTTACGGTTCTGCGGAAAATCTGCTGACCAGGCTGCAAGATGAACATTTCGGCCGCATCAGTGGGGACACCATGCAGCATCTGCTGAGCTGCGACCTACTGATACTGGATGACCTTGGCACAGAATTTCGCAACAATTTTACTGTTTCCGCTATTTATAATATCGTCAATTCCCGCCAATTAACCGGAAAACCCGTCATCATCAGCACGAATCTTTCTCTGCAGGAAATGCTGAATTACTACACCGAACGCTTTTCCTCCCGTGTTATCGGAAGCTATACGCGCATTCCGTTCAGTGGTAATGACATCCGGCAGTTAAAGAAAATGTGCCGAAACTAAAAAACAGCCGCTATGCAGATTTCACTTTGCATTTGCGGCTGCTTTTTTATACGGATTTTCTTGCCGTTCAGTCATCAGAAGAATAGTTGCCAAGTGTTCCCTGACTGAGCGCTTTCAAATAAGCATTGATAAAGCCATCCAAATCGCCGTCCATAACGGCCTCGACATTGCCGGTTTCAAATCCGGTGCGGTGGTCTTTTACCATTGTATAAGGCATAAATACATAAGAACGTATCTGGGAACCCCATGCAATTTCTTTCTGAACGCCTTTAATATCTTCAATTTGCTCCAGATGTTCTCGTTCCTTAATTTCCAGCAGCTTGCTTTTCAGCATCCGCATAGCGACATCACGGTTCTGATACTGACTGCGTTCCACCTGACAAGCAACCACAATCCCAGTCGGGATATGTGTCAGACGCACAGCCGAACTGGTCTTGTTGACCTTCTGTCCACCTGCGCCGCTGGCACGGTAAACATCCATTTTGATATCCGCCGGGTCAATCTCCACCTGCACATTATCATCAATTTCAGGCATAACTTCCAGAGAAGCAAAGGAAGTGTGCCGACGTCCAGAAGCATCAAACGGAGAAATACGCACCAGACGATGCACGCCGTTCTCCCCTTTCAGGAAGCCATAGGCATTTTCTCCTTCAATCAGGATACTTGCACTTTTCAGGCCAGCTTCTTCACCGTCCAAATAGTCCAGAAGCTTCACATTAAAGTTATGGCGTTCACCCCAGCGCGTGTACATTCGGTACAGCATTTCAGACCAGTCCTGTGCCTCCGTGCCGCCTGCACCTGCGTGAAAGGTCAGAATAGCGTTGCGGGCATCATATTCTCCTGTGAGCAATGTCTGCAGACGCTGCTGCTCAAGGCTGCTCTCAAACTTTTTGGCTTCTCCCTCAGCTTCCGGCAAAAGGGACAAATCCCCTTCTTCATTGCCAAGCTGACAGAGTGCTATCGTATCGTCCCACTGGTGGCGCAGCTTCTCATATGCTTCAATTTTGCTTTTCAAATGTGCCGAACGCTGCAAAATTTTCTGGGACTTTTCCATGTCATTCCAAAAGCCCGGCTCGCTCGCCTTCATGTCCAATTCTTCAATTTCATTGCGCATTGCCTTTAACCCAAGCGCATCCTCCAGATCATTCAGACCGGGAAGCTGTCCCTGCAGCCTTTGTTCCAGTTCCTCAAATTGCAGCATCTGTTTTCCATCCTACTTTCCATAAACAGCAAAGAACTGCTTAAAATATACCTGACAGCATTACCTTATGCGGGGCTGATGCTTCAGTTGTCATCGTTCAAGTATTATCAAATGATATATTTTTATATTATATTCCATTTACACAGGAATGTAAAGAAAATGCGTTTTATTTCCCCTGCTCAAATGAAATTTTGCTGAAATATATGTGAATAATTATGAATAGAATAAAAATTTCAGGCATAGAACTTGCAGTTTACCCGAAAAGCTTCTACAATAGAATATCTGAAGCTTACATAGAAATACCTAATATATGCTTGATTTTTTGCTTGGGAGGAACACATTTATGACTGACTTTACCGGAGTCAACTGTCCCATATGCGGGAAGCCGTTCCTGCCGGGGGATGATATTGTTGTCTGCCCGGAATGCGGTGCCCCCTATCACCGCGCGTGCTATCAGAAAGTAGGGCACTGCGTTTTTGAAGACAAACATGGCACTGCGCAGGCATGGCAGTCCCCAGAGGAGCAGGCCGCTCAGACAGAATCTGTTCGCTGTCCGCGGTGCGGTCATGCCAATGCACCTGGTGCACTTTTTTGTGAACACTGCGGTACTTCACTTACCGAACAAAATCCCGGTCAGCACGCATCTGCTGGCCCGCAAAGTCCCTATGGACAAGCGCCAATAAACAGCTCCTATCCACCTGCTGGAAATGAATCCAATGGTCATCCGAACGGCGGTTGGCCGCCCTATGGTCAGGTGCCGTTTGCCTTTGACCCCATGGCGGGAATAGACCCCGATGCAACCATTGACCATGTAAAAGCCGGCGACCTGTGCAAAGTGGTACAGAGCAATACTACTTACTATCTGCCGGTCTTTATGAACCATGAAAAATTTCACAGTCGCCGTTTTAACTTTGCAGCATTTATTCTCGGCGGCGGATGGCTACTGTATCGGAAACTTTACACAATGGGAACAGTTATCACCACTGCCCTGCTTGGGCTGGAAGTTTTAAAGCAATTTTTGGATATGCTCTATGTTAATCCAATTGTTCTGCAGATTATGAATCATCTGGGTATTTCCAGCACCAGCTTTATTTCTTCCAAGCAGCTTTATCAAATCATGGGGGCAATGAATTCTTCACAGATAGCTCTTTTTGCCCTTTCAAATGCTTTGATTCCATTAATTGTTCTCATCGTACACATTGTAGTTGGCTGTATTGCCAATAACCTTTATCGCAAGCATTGTGTCAAAACAGTCCTGCAGGTTCAGGCAACTGTGAAAAATGACAGTGACGCTCTGATTAACTATCAGGAAAAAGGCGGCATCAATACGGTTTTGCTGATAATGGTGATTGTCTGTTATTTGATTGTCACCAATATCGTTAACTATAATTCTTCGTTTATGTTCTGAAAAGGAGAAGCACCTACTAATTTTGGGGAGTGACATCATTTGAAAATCACAAAAGCAGTCATTCCGGCAGCCGGGCTGGGTACCCGTGTGCTGCCGGCAACGAAAAGTATGCCAAAGGAAATGCTGCCCATCGTGGACAAACCGGCAATTCAGTATATTGTTGAGGAAGCTGTCCGCTCCGGCATCACAGATATCCTGATTGTAACAAACCGCGGCAAAGGTCTGATTGAAGACCACTTTGACCGTGTGCCGGAGTTAGAGGCAAAGCTGCAAAACGGTGGCCCGGAAAAAGAAGCCATTTTGAAGGAAGTCACAGGAATTGCGCATCTGGCCAATTTCTATTTCGTGCGTCAAAAGGAAACACTCGGCCTTGGTCATGCCATCAGCCGGGCACGCTCCTTCGTGGGGAATGAACCTTTCGCGGTGCTTTACGGCGATGATGTTATCATCGGTGAAGACCCCGCCTGTGGTCAGCTCATTCGTGCCTATGAGGAATTCGGCAAAGGAGTGCTTGGCGTAAAAGAAGTTTTACCGGAAGACATCGGCAAATATTCTTCCTTAAAAGTAGAGCCACTGCATGATAATTTCTTTGCCTGCACAGATATGGTGGAAAAACCGACACCGGACAAAGTGCTCAGTCTCTATTCTATTCTGGGACGTTGTGTGCTACCGCCAGAAATTTTCGATATCATTGACCAGACTCCTCCGGGAGCAGGCGGTGAAATCCAATTAACCGACGCAATGCGCACACTGGCACGCACTAAAGGCATGGTCGCTGTGAACTATACCGGCAAGCGTTACGATATGGGCAATAAGCTTGGCATCCTAGAAGCACAGGTGGAGGTCGGTCTGCAGCATCCGCAGATTGGCAACGCTTTCCGTGCTTATCTCAAAGGCATTGCGAAAGACCTGTAAAGTATAAATTCTTTAGTAATTCAGGCGCATTCCGCAAAAATGCTTGACGGAATGCGCCTATTCTGTTATAATATCTTTGTCAGTCTTTTTGACTGACGCGTCCTTGCTCCGGGCGTATCTCGGGGCCATAAGTCCAAAAGGAGGTGCTTATCAATGGAAGAAATCAAAAATTCTTACGAAACCGTATTCATCCTTTCCACAAAGCTGGACGAGCAGGCTACTGCTGCTCTGGTGGCAAAGTTTAAAGACTTGATTACCGCAAACAACGGTACGGTGGATGGTGTTGATGAATGGGGCAAGCGCAGGCTTGCTTATGCCATCAACAAGGAAACGGAAGGCTACTACGTGCTGATTAACTTCACCAGCGTACCGGCTTTCACTGCTGAACTGGACCGTATCTTCAAAATCACCGACGGCGTTATCCGTTCCCTGATTATCCGCAAAGATGCTTAATGTCCATAAAGAAAGGAAATTAAGTAAATGCTGAATGTTGTTGTTTTAATGGGCAGGCTGGTAGCAGACCCTGAACTGCGACACACACCGAATGATGTGGCAGTCACCAGCATACGCATTGCTGTAGACCGCAATTACTCTAAAAGCGGTGCTGAAAAGCAGGCCGATTTTATTGATGTAACTGCATGGCGTCAGACGGCTGAATTTATTTGCCGTTATTTCACCAAAGGGTCCATGATTGCGGTGCAGGGTTCTCTGCGTGTCGATAATTATACCGACCGTGATGGGAATAAGCGCACCCGTTATGATGTGCAGGCAGACAATGTAAGTTTCTGTGGCGGTAAACGGGATTCCGGCAGTTATGACAATGGCGGTACTTCCTCATATAGTCCGCGCAGTAATAACAATTATCAGCAATCCAGTCCAACACCACCGCCCACAGCACCGGCTCCGGCTGCACCTGCTTACTCCAGTGGAGACACAGGTGATTTTCAGGAGCTGCCCGATGATGACGATTTGCCATTTTAAAGGCTTGTGTGCTACCTAAAAAATTTGTCAAGGAGGTTTACGATTATGGCCGAAAGAGAAAGAGATAGAGATAACAATCATCGCGGCGGAGGACGCAAAGGCCGCCGCAAAGTTTGCAGCTTCTGTGTAGACAAGGTTGAGAACCTTGATTACAAAGATGTTGCAAAACTGCGTCGCTTTATTTCCGAGCGTGGTAAAATTCTGCCCCGCCGTGTGACTGGCACCTGTGCCCGTCATCAGCGTGAACTGACTGTTGCAATCAAGCGTGCCCGTCACATTGCACTGCTTCCTTTCAGCAGCGACTGATTTAAAATTTTTTCCTGTTTGTTTCTTAAGCAGGATTTACAGCAGCTGTCTGAGTCCCTTTCAGGCGGCTGCTTTTTTGAAAGGATTTTTAACAATGACTTATTCCAGTACTCTCCTTGCTGTGAAAGATATAGAACGCTCTAAACAATTTTATCACGAGGTCCTTGGACTAGATGTCACAGCAGATTTCGGTGTCAACGTTACTTTAACGGGTGGAATCACATTGCAGACAGTGGATACATGGATTGGCTTTTTGCACAAGAACGAAGAAGATGTCTTTTGGGAAAATAATGCCAGTGAGTTGTATTTTGAAGAACCCGATATTGATAGTTTCTGGGCAAAGCTAAAAACAATGTCAGATATCAAATATTTACATCCTATGAAAGAACATAGCTGGGGACAGCGCGTCATTCGTTTTTATGATCCTGATCGGCATATTATCGAAGTGGGAGAAGCAATGCCGACGGTTGTGAAACGCTTTTTGCAAAATGGGTTGACACCAGCAGAGGTTGCAGCACGGATGGATGTCCCCTACTCTTTTGTCCAATCCTGCTTACAAAAATGAGCAAGAAAAAAGCAGCTCTTTATTTGAAAGAGTTGCTTTTTTTCTATTCGTTTCATTTAACCTGCATCATTGTCATCTGTATTATCATCGGTACTCTTTGGGCCGGCACTAATGACTATCGTTACGGAATACTGGTAATTCAGCTTACTACCGGCAGTTAAACCGTCACCATAACCAATAACCGCGCCCTTTGCGACGCTGTCACTGTACTGTTGCTGTTTACCATCCGGCACGAAACCAGCTGATGCAACCGCCGACTTAGCATCCTCATATGACTTGCCCGCAATTCCCGGCAGCGTGCGCAAAGCCTTTCCCTGACTAACCGTGACAGAAATAGCAGAACCTTTCACCATCTTACCGGAAGATGCAGGTGGCGTCTGTGAAATAATGCAGCCTTCTTCAATACTGTCACTAAATTCCTTGCCAGTCTGCACGACCTGATAATCAGAGGTGTTGCCAAGGCTGGAGAAGCGTTTGCCTAACAAATTCGGTACGCTGATTTGGTTGCTATCCGCCGAATGTGCCAAAGATGCTGTTGAGGAAAGAGCACTTTGCGCGGAGGAAGCAGTTTTTCCAGAAGCAGCTGTTGTCTGCTGTCCTGCCGCATTTCCGGACGCACCAGATGCCGTGCCAGCCGCACCAGAAGCAGCTCCGCCGGAAGCACCGCTGACACCACTACCCGCAGACACAGAAGAAGCAACTGATAGAGCATTTCGCGTATTGTTTGCCTGCGGATGGCCGGAACGATACAGCTCAATGCCAACCGTTAAACAAACCAAGGCTGCAACACAAATCAAGACAATCCAAACAAACTTTGGAATGGATTTGCTATGTCCTTCATTTTCTTCCTCATCTTCTCGGTGCGCACGTTCCTCCCTGTCCACTGAATCATCATATGGGCTGGGAATGCGACGCAGATTCTGTGTTTCTTCCAAAGAAGCAGTCGGTGTCGGCGCTGCGGAAAGTTCCGCACGAAAACGCTCAAAAGTAGCAGTACGGCCTTCCGGCTCGACCTGAAGGGCATTGGCAAGCGCCGTAATCACATGAGGTGGAATACTGCGGAGAGTACTGGACGGCAACAACAACCGCGGGTCTTTCCTTCGGTCAGGCGCCGCTTTGGGCAGCACACCAGTTAAGACAAAGAATAGTGATGCAGCCATGCCATAAACGTCGGTATATTCATTGGTTTTTCCATTGTCATCATACTGCTCTGCCGCTGCGCATCCGGGTACAACATCCGGCTGCAATCCACCATCTGCTGTGCGGACAGCTGCCGAGCAGAAAGACTCCAACTTCATACTGCCATCCTGCATAATAAACAGTGTATCCGGAGAAATTCCGTAATGCCCTACTCCGGAAGCGTACATAGCGGAGGCCGCTGTAATCACCGGCATAAACAGCTTCCATGCAGCATTCCATGACAAAGAACCACCGCTGCGCTCAACAAAATAGCGAAGCGTAATGGACTCCTCCCAAGGCGAAATCGCATACGCTGTATAATTCTCCTCAAAAATATCAGATACTGTCAGGATTGCCGGTTGGTCACGAAACTTTGCGACTGCTTCCTGATAAGTTACAAAATTATTTAAATACTCATCAAATGCCAATTCATTGCCGGCAATTACGGCAATGTCCGAACTATCGGTAATGCGGGCACAAATTTCCTGCGGGAAAAATTCTCGTATCTGCACTGGGCTCAATTTCTGCATATCAAACCCAATGTAGGTAAAGCCTTCACTGTTAGAGAACTTTACACAGCCAATCATATAACGGTCCTGCAAAATGGAGCGATAAGGCAAAGCGTCCTTTGGCTGCGGTTCATCTTCAGAAAAGCCGCAGTGTGGACACTGTGATTTTCCTTCAGTATCAGACATACAGTTCATGCACAGATGTTCAAAGCCTGTCATAGATGCCTGCTCCTTTTAAACTGAATTGCCACACAGAAATGCGCAGGCATTAAACTCCTGCGTGGTCTGAACAAAAAGATTCTGCTCTGTATGACTAAATTTTAAACAATATTGAAACACCGATTTGTAATTCAATAGGGTAATATTATAACACAAAAAGCCCTAGTAAATCAAGTTACAGCCCTGTGCAGATGGTTACACTTCTGTTTCTTTTCTGATTTGCATACTACAAATTTTAATAAATTCGGAAAATATACGAAAAGAGCGAAGCTTATCACTCCGCTCTTTGTAAAAACTCATGCCTTTTCCATGCACAAATGGATGTTATCCCGCAGTTCCTGCTCGGAATGAATATCGTGACTCAAAATCTCCTGCTGCGCATCCTCCGGCAAAGAAAGAAACTCGTCCTGCAAATCCGGCGTGCTGTTGAAAAACCGGGTGAGCATATACGGAAAGACTGCGCCGTAATACATGCTGTCCATTTTTCTATCACCTCACGGACAGTATGCACTTTTTTTGACAGGAAATACGCAAAAAGCCGGCCACCTATTTTCAGAAAATCGGCTTTTACATCAGCCCTTTACCACCAGATTAACCAGCTTGCCGGGCACATAAATTTCTTTTACCAGACTTTTGCCGTTAATTTCTATGGCGATTTTTTCATTTGCTTTTGCAGTTTCCAGAACAGCATCTTTCGTTACATCCGCAGGCAGCGTAATGTGAGCGCGAACTTTGCCATTTACCTGTACCGCAATCTCAATGGAAGCATCCTGACACTTGCTGTCATCATAAGCAGGCCAAGGCTGCTGACATGCCAACTGATCGTTATACTGCAGATTGGCCCATACTTCTTCCGCAACATGAGGCGCAAACGGGTCAAGCAGCAACGTGAAAATGCGCATTTCCTCACGGTTAATCGCACCGTTTGCGGCAATACCGTTCAGTAAGGACATCAGTGCCGCGATTGCGGTATTGAACTTTAGATTCTCAATATCCTCGCTGACTTTTTTAATCGTCTTATTAAATGGGCCTTCCATCTCCGGGCGAATCTTGTCCCCGGGAACGAGAATGTTCTGAAGCGCAAAATAGCGCTCAACAAAACGACGGCAGCCCTTCATGCTGGAAGTATTCCATGGCGCGGCTTTTTCAAAGTCGCCGATGAACATTTCGTACAGACGCAGCGTATCCGCACCATATTCATTGACCACATCATCCGGATTGACCACATTGCCGCGGGATTTGCTCATCTTTTCGCCGTTTTCACCGAGAATCATACCATGGCTTGTACGCTTTGCATATGGCTCCGGAGTGGGCACTTCGCCAATGTCATACAGGAATTTATGCCAAAAACGGCTGTAAAGCAGATGCAGCGTCGTATGTTCCATGCCACCGTTGTACCAATCCACCGGTAGCCAATACTTCATAGCCTCTTTGCCCGCAAAGGCCTTATCGTTGTGTGGGTCGGTATAACGCAGGAAGTACCAGGAAGAACCCGCCCACTGCGGCATGGTGTCTGTTTCACGCTTAGCCGGACCGCCGCACTTCGGGCAGGTGGTGTTGACCCAATCTGTCATCTTTGCCAGCGGAGATTCGCCGTCGTCTGTTAGCTCATAGCTCTCCACTTCCGGCAGGCGAATGGGAAGCTGCTCCTCCGGCACCGGCACATAGCCACATTTATCGCAGTGTACAATCGGAATTGGTTCGCCCCAATAACGCTGACGAGCGAAAACCCAGTCACGCAGCTTATAATTAACTTTGCGGTGTCCAAAGCCTTTTTCTTCCATGTAGTCCTTGATTTTCTGCTTCGCCTGCTCCACGGTCAAGCCATTTAAAAACCCAGAATTGACCATTTCACCGGAAGCACAATCTGTAAACGGCTCTTTCTCTACATCTCCGCCCTTAACAACTTCTATAATCGGCAGACCAAATTTCTTTGCAAATGCCCAGTCACGGGTATCATGCGCCGGCACAGCCATGATGGCACCGGTACCGTAAGTCATCAGCACATAATCAGAAATAAAAATCGGAATTTCTTTTCCGTTAACCGGATTGACCGCGGAAACGCCCTCCAGTTTGACACCTGTCTTATCTTTTGCAACTTCCGCACGCTCGAACTCACTCTTGCGGGCAGCCTTTTTCTGATAATCGCGAATCGCATCCAGATTGCCAAGACGGTCTTTCCACTTTTCAATATAGGGATGTTCCGGAGAAATGACCATGTATGTGGCACCAAAAAGGGTGTCCGGACGTGTGGTATAAACTGTCAGGGTATCCCCTGCCGTTGTCTTAAAATCGACCTCGGCGCCCTCACTGCGGCCTATCCAATTCTTCTGCTGTGTCTTCACACGTTCCGGATAATCCACATCATCCAGACCGTCAATCAGCTTCTGTGCATAGTCCGTAATCTTCAGCATCCATTGACTCTTTACCTTATGCACAACCGGGCTGCCGCAGCGCTCGCAAACACCCTCAACGACTTCCTCGTTTGCCAGCACACATTTGCAGCCGGTACACCAGTTGACATTCATCTCTTTTTTATAAGCAAGACCATGTTTAAAGAGCTGCAGGAAAATCCACTGCGTCCATTTATAGTATTCGGGATCCGTTGTATTGATTTCACGGCTCCAGTCAAAGGAAATGCCAAGGCTTTTAATCTGTTCTTTAAAACGGGCCACATTCTTTTTTGTGACCTGTGCAGGATGGATATGATTCTTAATGGCATAGTTTTCCGTCGGCAGGCCAAAAGCATCCCAGCCGATTGGATACAGCACATTATAGCCCTGCATACGGCGCTTGCGGGCGATAATATCCAGTGCAGTATAAGGACGCGGATGACCAACATGCAGTCCCTGTCCGGACGGATACGGGAACTCAATCAGCGCAAAATATTTGGGTTTGGTGCTGTTGTTCTCCGCATGAAAGACGCCCGCCTTTTCCCACGCGTCCTGCCATTTTTTTTCGATTGCCTTATGGTCGTATTTCATTGCTCTTACCCTCTATTCTTAAAGCTTCGTAAAATGCTTCATTCCGCTGTCATCAAGCCGGAAATATCCTCCGCAGTACCGTCTTTCCACAAGCGGTCAAGGTCATAGAACTCGCGGGCATCCGGAGTAAACACATGGATAACCACCGAACCATAGTCCAACAAAATCCAAGAATTGCTGCGATAACCTTCCTCATGGTCCGGCGCAATTTTCTGTGTTTCCTTCAGCTGAAATTCCACTTCATCCGCCAGCGCCTTAACGTGCGTACTGCTGGTACCGGTCGCAAGGACAAAATAGTCTGCCAGACTGGAAATATCGGAAATTCTAATCATCTTCAATGCTTTTGCTTTTTTCGTGTCTAAGATTCGAACGGCTGCCTCAGCCAACGCTTTTGATTCCATGTAATCAGCCTTTCTTTTGTGAAATAATTTGGATTGAAATTTCATTATAAGCTGCAAGAGTGTCCGGATGAATTGGTACACCGTCTTTTGCCAGCTTGGCAATCGTATAAGCAAGTTCCTGATGCATAACTTGTGTCAGATTTTTCTTTGCTGTTTTCCGGAATTTCTCCACCCCGTCATAAGTACGATCAGCCGAAATGAAATCGGCTGTAAAGACAATCTGCTCCATCAGTGTCATGCCGGCCTTGCCTGTGGTATGATATCGCACCGCACCCAGAATTTCAGGATCAATGATGCCCAATACATTCCGCAAATAAGCTTCTCCCAGAATTGCGTGCCAGAGCTTTGGTGCATACTGTTCTTCCGTGGTAAGGTGAATATTGTATTCCCGCATTTTTTCCATCTGTTCATCATGCGGAATATCCTTCATCACATCATGCAACGTACCTGCCATCTGGGCTTTCTCCGGGTCCGCACCATACACTTTGGCAAGCTCAACCGCGGCTTCACTAACACAAATGGAATGATGAAACCGATAGTCCCCCAAAAGTTGACGGATAACTCTTCTATATTCTGTAATATCCACTTAATCCGACTCCTCATACAAAGAATTTTGTCTGATATAAGATTCTACGGCAGGGGGCACCATTTGGCTGATACTCTGTCCATCCCGCACAGCCGTGCGCACTTGTGTGGAAGAAATCGGCAGATAAGGGATATTCCACACCAACGTATGACCGCCAGCCAGCCGAATGCGCCAGGCACAGGCAACCATCCGCGCAAGTCCGTCTGTACTTCTTGGCGCGGCACAAATCGTCGCATAATGCAAGATTCGCTCCGGCTCGTACCAGGAAAGCAATGTTAGAAACATATCCTCCCCAGTCAAAAAGTAAAGTTTCGTGTGCGGATACAGCGCTGAAAGTTGTGCCAGCGTGTCGGCTGTATAGCTTGGTGTGCTGCGGCATATTTCCAAATCACTTACCTGCCAACCGGTGCCCTGCACAGCAAGACGACACATTTCAAGCCGATGCTGTGCAGATACCAAATGTTTGACTGCCTTATGCGGAGGCGTTTTCGCTGGCATCAGTATCACCTGCTGCGCTCCGATAACCTCTGCAAAATTCTTAACCAGATGCAGATGTCCGTAATGAATTGGATTAAAGGTGCCGCCATATATCAGAAGCTTGTCCATTTCTTTCTGCACATCTCCTGACCTATCATTTTATTGTATTACTTTTTTCTGGCTTTGGGAAGAGTGATTTTGGGTTCTTTTTCATTTTTTCGATAAAGGATGAAACGCGAACCAATCACCTGCACAACCTCTGAATGGGTTTCCTGCGCAAGATGCTCTGCTGCTTCCTTAACAGAAACCGGGCAAGTTTCCGGCAGGACACGACCTTTAATCAACTCCCGTTTGAGCAAAGCTGCATCTGCCTGACAAACAATATCGGAAGAAAGGCCACCCTTTCCAACCATCAAAATTGTTTCAATCGGGTTTGCCAATCCGCGCAGGTATGCACGCTGTTTACTTGTCAGCATATAAATCTCCTTTAATTCTATAAATCATCACTGCTATTTCAGCATTTCCTGAAAATCCGCTTCCGTCAAAACAGGCACCCCCAGGTTCTGTGCCTTGGTTAATTTGCTGCCAGCGGCTTCTCCTGCCAGCACAAAGCTCGTCTTTTTACTGACACTGCCGCTGACCTTGCCGCCAAATTTTTCAATGACATCAGAAGCTTCCTGCCGTGTCAGAGTGGGCAGGATACCGGTCAGAACAAAAGTCTTGCCTGCAAAACGGGTGTCTGCTGAAGGTTGCTGCGCACTTTCCATGTTTACGCCAGCATCACGCAGGCGACCAATCAGTTCCGCCGTGGCAGTCAGGCTAAAAAATTCCTGCACAGATTCTGCCATAACACCGCCAAAACCATCAATGGACACAATGTCCTCCACAGATGCCTGAAAGAGTGGGGCAATACTTGGAAAACGTGCCGCAAGCAGCTTGGCTGCCTTCTGTCCAACATGCGGAATGCCCAGCGCAAACAGCAGGCGTGACAGGTCGTTTTGCTTGCTGCGTTCAATTCCATTGAGCAAATTTTGGGCGGACTTTTCACCCATCCGCTCAATTTGCATAAGCTGCGGCAGAGTAAGCGTATACAAATCCGCCGGTGACTTCACCAGCCCTTTGGCAATGAGCTGTTCCAGAACGGCCGGGCCACAACTGTCAATGTCCATGGCATCTCGGCTGACAAAATGGATAAGGTGGCGGGAAAGCTGTGCCGGACACGCCGCGTTTGTACAACGGACCGCCGCTTCACCCTCTTCCCGCACAACCGGACTGCCGCAGGAAGGACAAATGTCCGGCAGGCAGTAAGGCACAGAATCTTCCGCATGGGAAACGACGCTAACCACTTCCGGAATAATTTCTCCGGCTTTCCGCAGCTTCACAATATCCCCTACCCGAATGTCTTTTTCAGAAATATAGTCCTGATTGTGCAGAGTCGCACGGCCAACCGTTGTGCCAGCCAAAAAGACCGGCTCAAAAACGCCGGTCGGTGTCAGCACGCCCGTCCGTCCCACATTCACTTCGATATTCAGCAGCTTTGTTTCCTTTTCCTCCGGTGGATACTTGAATGCCTCTGCCCATTTTGGGAATTTTGCCGTGCTGCCTAATTCCCGGCGCTGCGCAAAATCATTTACCTTAATGACAGCACCATCGATGGAATAGCCAAGCGTTCCACGCAGACTGCCAATACGTTCCACCTCGTCAATGGCTTCGTCAATGGTCTTGCATTTCTTATAAAATGACGTAACCGTAAAGCCAAGTGTTTTGAGATAATCCAGTGCTTCATCGTGACAAGAAAGCACTTTTCCGGTAATCTGCTGTACATTAAATACAAAAATGTCCAGCACACGGGAAGCAGTGATATAGCTGTTCTTCTGGCGGAGAGAACCGGCCGCTGCATTTCTAGGATTTTTGAAAGGCTTTTCACCTGCCAGTTCCTGCTGCGCACATAGTTTAAAGAAGCTTTCATGGGACATATAAACTTCACCGCGGACCTCAAGGAAAGGAATTGGTTGGGCAAGCGTTTTTGGAATCGTACGAATGGTATGCAGATTTTCCGTCACGTCCTCCCCCACAGTGCCGTCTCCTCGGGTAGAGCCTCGCACAAAAACACCGTCTCGATATTCCAGCGAAACCGAAAGTCCGTCAAATTTTGGTTCCACAATATATTCCGTATCCGGAAACTGTTCCCTGACGCGGCGATCAAATTCCTGCAGTTCTTCATGAGAAAAAGAATCGTGCAGGCTCTCCATGACCACCTCATGCCGGACTTTTCTGAACTGAGCAAGAACGGCTCCGCCCACTTGCTGTGTCGGAGAATCAGCCGTGCGGAGCTGCGGAAACTTTTCTTCCAGATTCTGCAGTTCCCGGTACAGCATATCGTACTCATAATCATCAATCTCCGGCGCATCTTCCACATAATACTTTCGGTTGTGGTACCGAATCATTTCACGGAGTTCCGCAATCCGCTTTTTTGCTTTTTCCTGCTCCATATGCTTCCTCCAAGATTGATTTTCAGGTTCCCTTCAGAGCCTGCTGCAGTGCAACCGTGGGCACTGCACCGACAATGACCGTTTCTGCCACCGGAATATCCATCGATGCAGTCTGGTCTGCATCTTTGCCAATCATGTATGTATATAGTCCGACGGTAACATGCAAAAGCAGCCTGTGGCAGGTCTGGTTAATGCCAGCACTGGAAAAAGAACTTTTTAATTGTGTCTGCACACTGCCGGAAAAAGTTACATCCAGCGGGACACCGATACCGCGCCCATGCAGAAGTGAGCTGCCGCTCAATGTGCCAATCGGTATCTTGACTGTCGTATGCGACTGGTTTTCGACAATATGCTGGATGGTCTGTGTCAATTCTGCCTGCAAAGTATTTTGCTTCTCCACATTGCTGGTAATTGACTGAATGGTTCCATCTGCACTGCGGGAAACCTTCACCAAGTCCGTATAAGAATTATGCCCGCTTTTTAGTTCATTCTGCACGGCTGTGCAAATAGTCGCCGCTGCATAATTTTTTGCCTCATAAGCCACCACAGATGATACATAAGGCCTCATAGCAATATCCAGCCCAATCAAAGCGACAATCAGTGCTGCCACTAGCACAAGCGGCCCCCATGCAAATGGTCTGCCGCGATAATGAAATCTTCTTCCACGCATAATTTTGCCTCCACCACACTGCTTTATTTTTCTATACCAGTATAGCAAAAGGTAAAAAAAGGGTTCCAGAAAATATAGAAAGGCGTGCAAAGAAACCGATGGTCCCTTTGCACGCCTGATGTTTCTAAATTATTCAGCAGACTCGTCGGCTGTTTCGGACTTTTCATTATCCTCCAAGAGCTGGCGGATGGAAAGGCTGACACGATGGCGGTCAAAATCGATGTCAGTGATAACGGCCTTAACGGTCTGGCCCATCGTAAGCACATCCTGAGGCTTCTCAATGCGGTGGTCAGCAATCTGAGAAATATGAATCAGGCCATCGATGCCGGGGATGATGCGTGCAAAGGCGCCGAAAGAGGTCATGCCGACAACAGTTGCTTCCACAACTGAGCCAACCGGATAATCGCGCTTCAGCACTTCCCACGGGCTGTCCTCCTGACGCTTATAGCCAAGAGAAATCTTGCCCTTTTCATGGTCAAGGCCCTTAATGTACACATGGACCTTGTCGCCGACATTAACAACTTCGCTCGGATGCTTAATGCGTGTCCAGGAAAGCTCGCTTATATGAATCATGCCGTCAATACCGCCAAGGTCAACAAACGCGCCATAAGAAGTCAGAGACTTAACGACACCGTCATACTCTTTGCCTTCTTCAGCAGTTTCCCAGAACTTCTCAGCCATTTCCTTCTGCTTGTCCTTCAAGACAGAGCGGATGGAACCAACTGCACGGCGACGACTGCGGTTAACTTCGATAATGCGGAATTTAACTTCTTTCTTGAGCAGTGCATCCAGCGGGTCATTGCGGGAAGCAGTTGCCTGAGAAGCCGGAATAAAGACACGCACGCCCTTGGTAACAGCGATTACGCCACCCTTAACGACCTCAACAACTATGCCGGTAAGGATTTCCTGACTCTCTTCAGCAGCAACGATTTCGTCCCAACCCTTTGCAGCATCCAGACGGCGCTTGGAAAGCATGATTGTGCCCTCCTGATCGTTTGTACGCATGATGAGCAAATCCATTTCATCGCCGATTTTTACCAACTCATCGGTTTTGGCACCCGGATCTGAAGTCAGCTCGGAAAGCGGAACAAACCCGGCCTGTTTACGGCCCACATCGACCAACACTTCGGTCGGAGTGATACCAACAACAACACCGTGTACCTTTTCATCTGTATTTAAACTTTTCAGAGATTCCTCGAGCATCTCTGCAAAGTTATCACCGCCTTCTGCGGTTTCCGGGTTTTGCACACCCTCATTGATTTCTGCCATGGTAACAAGTACCTCCTTTATTATGCTTGCCGGTGTGGAGGCACCGGCAGTAATACCTAAATGACGCACCCCCACAAAATCCGCGGGGGAAATTTCGGCCGCTGACTGCGCGAAGACAGTCTTGGTGTACCTTTTGCACACCTCATAAAGCTTGGCCGTATTGGAGCTCTGCCTTCCGCCAAGGACAATCATGGCATCACAAGTTTGTGCCATTGATTCAGCCTCTGATTGGCGTACAGCAGTCGCATTACATATTGTATCAAAAATTTTGACGTTTGTATATACCTTTTTCAGTATTTTCAGGCATTTTCGCCATTCTGCAACACTAAAAGTCGTTTGAGCCACCACAGATACAGCACTTTCCCCGGAAAAGCCCCAATTTTCCGCATCATCTGTCAGTTCCTCAGCAGAATTGAAGGCAAAAGCCGGGCCGGTGCAGTGCCCTAATATTCCCTGCACCTCTGGATGCTGCTGATTGCCAGCTATCAGCACTACTCTGCCCTGCCTGCCTTCTTCAGCAACAATTCGATGTATTTTAGCCACAAACGGGCAGGTCGCATCCGCACATTTAACCGGCAGCCGGTCAATCCGTTCCCGCACAATTTTGGGGACACCGTGACTGCGGATAACCAATGTGCTGCCGGCCGGTGCCTGCTCCGGTTCATCCACCACAGCAGCACCCAGTGTCTCTAAACGGTGCAGTGTCTGCGGATTGTGAATAATCGGCCCGAGCGTGCAAACCTGCTGCCCATCCCGAAGCAAATCCTCCACCATTGTAACCGCACGGTTGACTCCAAAACAGAATCCCGCCGATTTTGCTACTTCTATCTGCAAGAATCATGCCCCATTTCCAACTGCTGATTGATCGTATCCGCCAGCAGTTTTGCACACTGCCGCAGCTTCTGCCGGTCTTTTCCTGCACCGGAAAAAATTTCAGCAGGAAGCGTTTTTCCTATGCGAATAGTTACTTTCCTGCATGGCTTCCATGGGCCATCACACCAAATGGAGGCCGGCACTATGGGAACATTTGCACGGGCAGCAATCAACACAGCTCCGGATTTCGGCTGAAACGGAGAATTGTCAAAAACGACCTTCCCCTGTGGGAAAATGCCCAGTACATCCCCGCCCTGCAAAATATTCTCCGCCGTGCGCAGGCTTTGCATATCCGCACGCTCCCGGTGGACGGGGAAAGCACCCATGGAGCGTAAAAACCATGCAGCAGCAGAGCTATGCTGCTCAAAAAGCTCATATTTTGCCATAAAATACAGGTGCTGCCGAAAGCCCATTGCCAAAAGCCACGGATCAATCACACTGCGGTGATTACAGCAGAGAATGAAAGGACCACGTTTGGGGATATTTCGGATACCATGAAAGTGCACACGCAAAACCAACAGCGCCAGCGGTGTGGTAATCCGCAAAATGACCTGATAAAGGAAACGGTACAACCAACTAGGGCGCTTCATTTCTGAAACTCCTTGATATCTTCTGCACGGATTTCCTGTATTTTTTCCATAATCATGCGGCTGGCAGAACGGAACTCACTGCTTTTGCCGGAAACCAGTCCGAGCTCTTCCTGCGAAAGCGGTTTGCCATAAGTGACACAGCATTTATGAAAAGTTTTTGGCAGTTTGCCATCTTTCGCTGTAATACAGCACGGAATAACTGGCACATGATAGCGCCACGCAAGCATGGCTGCTCCTGCCTTTGGCTGACCGAAAGAGCCGTCCTTGCTGCGGGTTCCTTCAATGAAAACACCCAGCAAGTCACCATTCTCCAGATGCTGCCCGGCATAGTTAATAGCGGTCATATCTCCGCGTCCGCGCTGAATTGGAATTACGCCCACACTGCGCAGTACCCAGCCAATAAATTTATTTTCAAAAAGTTCCGATTTGCCCAAAAAGAAAATCTGACGATGGCTGGCAAAGAAAATGCGAACCGGGTCAGAATTGCGCATATGGTTAAAGCAAATGACGGCTGCCCCTTCTTTTGGCATATTTTCCATGCCACGGACACGAACCGGCAGAATGGGACGCACAATCATCTGCGGCAGTGTTTTTGCGAAACGATACATTGGTGTCATTTTCATCGCAGAAAATATCCTTCTTTCCGTTACAATCCTAGCTTTTCACGGACAATCCCGCGTAAAAAGGATATACTCTGTTCCAGTGTCATATCCGTAGTGTCCACTCTCACCGCATCGGCGGCAGGCTTGAGCGGCGCAACTTTTCGGTTCATATCCTGCGCATCACGCTGGCGAATACTCGCAAGCACTTCCTCATAATTTGCCTGCTGTCCTTTGTCTTTCATTTCCTTATAGCGGCGCTGTGCTCTTACCTCAGTGGATGCGGACAGGAAAATCTTAAGCTGTGCATCTGGCAAGACGACTGTCCCAATATCCCTGCCATCCATAATCACATTGTTTTCCAATGCAATCTTCCGCTGCAGGGAAAGCAGAAAATCACGCACCTGCGGAATACCGGACACTTTAGAAGTAGCCATGCTAACTTCTGTCGTGCGGATTGCTTCAGACACATCTTCCTCGTTCAGCAGGACTTTCTGCACGCCATCTTCAAAGCGGAGAGAAATATGAATCTGCGGCAAAAGCTTCATTACAGCCTTTACATCATCTGGCTTCACCTCTGCCCGCAGGATAGAAAGTCCCACGGCACGGTACAAAGCCCCGGTATCCACATAAATAAAGCCAATCTGCGCTGCCACTTTACGCGCAATGGTGCTTTTCCCGGCACCGGCCGGGCCATCTATTGCAATGTGAATCATGAACAGACCTCCGAAAAGCGAATTTCTGCGCACAGGCATCCCATATGCGCCCATATCATATTAGTATACTACAAGGACATTCAAAATCAAAGCCCCTCTGGATATAAAATTCCAGTAAAAAGCTGAAATCAGTCGGCAGCCACACTTTCTCCTGCTAAATGACCGGTTGAAAATGCAATCTGCAGATTGTAACCACCTGTATAAGCATCTACATCCAGCATTTCGCCGGCAAAATAAAGCCCCGGAACTTTTTTAGACTGCATTGTCCGCGGGTCAATTTCATTCACAGCTACACCGCCGCTGGTGACGATGGCCTCTTCGATTGGACGGAATCCGGTAACCGCAAAGGAAAACTGTTTTAGCAGTGCACCCAGTGACTGGCGCTGTTCCCGTGTAACTTCGCTGCATTTGAGCTGCGGAGGAATTTCGGAGCGCCTCACTGTTGTGGCAATCATCTGGTGTGGCAAAAGCGCTGTGAGTGCATGGGCAAAATCAACTCCTGGGTTCGCACGAATATCCCGCTGCATACGGGCATCCAGTTTCTCTGCACTCAGCGCCGGCTTTAAATCAACATCTAAACGGTAACGGTCGACTGCCATGTGTCGCATATGGGCACTTGCGCTCAGGATAATCGGGCCGGCAACGCCATAGTGCTTAAAAGACATTTCGCCGAATTCCTCATGAATCACTTTTTTCTTCACACAGTCATAAACACGGAGTCCAACATTGCGCAGAGTTAACCCTTTCATTGCACAGCAGTCCTCTCCGCTGCAGGTCAGCGGCACCAGTGACGGACAAAGTGGATGAATCGTGTGTCCCGCCTGTTCCGCTATCCGAAAGCCTGCCCCAGTGGAACCTGTTTCCGGGTAAGAGGCACCGCCGCAGCAGAGAATGACATTTTCACAATCCACCTGGCGGCCATCCGTCATCTGCACCCCGGCTGCTCGACCTGCGCGTGTGAGAATGCGCTCCACACTGCCGCGAATGATTGTAACGCCATTCTGTGCGGTCCAGTGCGTCAGTGCCTGCACAATATCCGCCGCTTTATCAGACTGCGGAAATACCCGGCGGCCGCGCTCTGTTTTCAGCGGTACACCCAGTCCCTCAAAAAACACTTTCGTGTCTTCCGGCAGAAAACGTGTAAGTGTGCCATACAGAAAGCGCGGATTGGTTGGTACATTTTCAAGGAATTCCTGCAGGGTACAGTCATTGGTCAGATTGCAGCGGCCTTTTCCGGTAATCAGCAATTTTTTTCCGGGCTGCGCGTTTTTTTCAATCAGCCAGACATTCAGTCCGCGCTGTGCGGCAACGCCTGCAGCCATCAGGCCAGCAGCACCCGCACCCACCACCACAACATCAGGCGTTATCTGCATACTTTGTATCAACCTCCGCTGAATTTTCTACTTTTTCGTAAACATGATATTCATCCCAAATATTTTCGAGCCGATGGAAAGTTTCATCCATGCTGTTTTCTTTTTTCAGTGCAATCGTTACAATTAGAGCATTAATCAAACTGAGCGGTGCCACCAGAGAATCCACAATGGCCGCAATATCGCTGCGTGCCAGAAGCGCATAATCCGCATACTGCACCAACGGCGATGCCGCTGTATCTGTAATGGCAACAACTTTGGAGCCACAGTCCTGTGCAAACTGCATGGCTTTAATTGCTTTGCGGGAATAGCGCGGAAAACTGATACCAATGACCGTGTCTTTTTCATTGATGTGAATGAGCTGCTGAAAAATTTCCGCTTCACTGGTGGCTTGTACCAACATTACATCGTCTAACAGCATCCCAAAATAGTATGCCAGAAAAGACGCAAGTGCCTGACAGCTCCGTGCGCCGAGAATATAAATCTTGCGGGAAGCAAGGATGGCATCCACCGCAAGATAAAATTCTTTATGGGAAGTGTATTCCATTGTCCGACGAATCACCTCGCTGTCCTGATTCATCACGGCATCGAGAATATCGTCCTGTCCAATGCGCTCGCGGGTTACTTCCATGCGCTGCACAATGGTCAGCTTGCTGCGAATCATTTCCTGCATGGCACGCTGCAGTTCCGGATAGCCAGCATAACCAATCTCGGTTGCGAAGCGGACAACCGTGGACTCACTCACACCAACCGTGGTGCCCAACCGTGATGCCGTCATAAAGGCGACTTTATCATAATGCTCCATAATATATTTTGCAATCAACTTCTGTCCCTTGGAAAAGGAACTTATTTTTTCGTGAATTCGTGTGGTTAAGCAGTCATTCATTTTATCAACTCCCGGTAACAAGTTTAAAGCCTCAGTTACAAAAAAGCAAGTGTAAAGTTTAAATCCTGCATTTTGCCGTGATATTCCGGTGCTTTTCGTACACTTTTGAGGAAAATATCCCCATTGTAACCGCATTTCCTTCAAGGCTTTCTCTGCTCTGTTCTCTGCATCTGCAGCACAAGCAAAAAAAGCTGCAAAGCCATTTCCAACCGGCTCTGCAGTAAGCATCCTTATTTTACCTTTTATAATGTTAAATCATCTGCCGGATGACAGCCACTTGCTGACAAAACCATGCAGCCGCCGGAAATAAAAGAGTACAATACCGCTGGCCGCATAGTCATACAGTAAAAACACCAGATTTCCAAGCAGCAGTAAAACACCCGGTAAATACAGGCCGCCAATCGTGAAGGAAGCCTTTGGAACACGCAGCAGATAAATGCTGACCAAAAAAGCCGCAGTTGCTGCCGCGCTGAACAGAGCCAGTTTTACCAACAGCCGCAAAATGCCGCTGTGCATATGTTTTTCAATCAATGCTTTTAAAATTGGATAATAGCCAAAAAACAAAACGTAAATCATTGCTGCATCTTTATCCGGACTGAGCAAAATACCAAGCACAGAGGATGCCGCGAAAACTGGCCATGCCCATGCCGCACCCAGCTCCGTCACAATCGGAATTAGCATCAGGCCACCCAATGCCGGCATAGCATAAGTCATAAACGGCACCAAACCACCTATGCAGATGAACATCAGTGCCAACGCCGTTACAATCCCGCACAAAGCCACCTTCAGTGTATGATTCTGTCTCATATTCCCGGCCTCCTCAGCGGCAGCCAATGCACGGAATCAGATTGCCACCAAAGCATTCGCAGCAAGCATCCGCACAGATGAGGTTACCACAGCAGTTGCATGCCTGATCCGTACCGGAATTGGGATTCATCGTGGGATCATAACCGCCGTAATATCCACTGCGCTGATTAGAGATTTGTCCATAAGCGGCACGGTATTCCATATTGGAAGGGTCCATCTGGCAGGCACGGCCAAGATAAGTAACCGCCTGTTCCAGACATCCGCGGCGGTACAGAACAGTCCCTTTCAGGAAAGACCACTCGGCACTGCGATTTTCAGATGGCACCCCATCCAGAATCTGTTCCGCATCGGAAATACGGCCGTTGACAATAAAGGAACGAACGTCCGCAAAATCTGTGGAGGTGCGCTGCTGTGGATTGGCATATCCGCCATAGCCGCCCTGAAACGGGCCGGCATTATAAGCGGGGTTCTCATAGCTGCTTTGCTGGCTCCGGTTTTTGCGCATATTCATCACTTCATCGTATGCCTCATTGACCTCTTTCATTTTTTCGCTGGCAAGGTCTGCTAAGGGGCTGTCCGCATAATTATCCGGATGATATTTCTTTGCTAAATTCCGGTATGCAGATTTCACTTCTTCATCGGTTGCGTTGGGTGATACGCCAAGGACCTGATAGGGATCTGACATTTATTTTTTCTCCTTTTTATTGAAAAGCAACTGTTTTTGCATATCGGGCAGCCCTTTTTCCACCACATTACGCAGGATGGAAGCAAGCGCCTTTAAATCCAACAGGGCAAACGCCGCACACAACCGTGACATCGTCAGATTCAGACTTTCGTTTGCCTGACTGCGTGCCTCGGTAAGTTCCGCTTCTGTGCTCTCCGCGGTGATGCCACAGTGCCTGACAAACCAGTTAAAATCACCGGTGTGCGCATCTTTTTCCATATCATCCGCGGCATCCATCAGGTAAACCCATCTGCCCAGATAATAGCCGACTTCATGCAGGATGCGACTCTCCGCAGAGGAATGTGCAAAGATTTCCGCCAGCAACTCCGCACTGGGAGCGGCGCAGGCATCCAAATCAGCGTCCGGCTGCTTTTCCGCTGCCGTCTGTTTTTTCATGTATTCACAAATCTGCTGTTCCATCCACGGATAATCGGCTGCGGCTTTGCGGTAACCGGAATGTGTGAGCGGCAGGAGCAAAGCGGCAGTGATGCGTCCTTTTCCGTGGTCTTGCCGGTCATCCTTCAGCTTACTTACCGTGAGCAATACACATAATGCCGCCGCCTGCTGCAACTGTGCTTCGGCGCCAGTGCAAAATATACATTTTTTCAGCGGATTCATCGTGCAGTGCTGCTGTGCCATACCGGGACAAACACCCTGCACAGAGAGAAGAAGCATCGCATAAAATGCACTGTCATAGCTTAAAGCCAGACGAGATAAAATACCGTAATGCTTTCCCAATTCCCGACACACTCCACAGTATACACCACGGTAAGCTTCATATTCCCGCACAAGCAATTCTGGTTTCAGAGGTCTGACATAACCAAACAAGGAAGTCCGCCTTTCTTTATTTCTATTTTTTCTATTTTACTATATTCCACTTTGGAATTTAATTAACAAATAATGAACATTTACTTTAAAAATCGAAAACTGTCTGTAAAACTCTCAACCAGCAGTACAAATTCTCATAAATTGTAAAAGTTTTCTATTTGTATTGATTTTTAGATATAAAGAGCCTATAATAGCGCGTACTGAAAGGTTGTACCATTGATTATGAGAAATGAGTGATTAGCATATGAAAAAAGAATTGATAGGCAAAAAAACTGTGGCAATACTATTGGCTGCATCCTTACTATGTTCTTCAGGATGCAGCATGGCTCCCGCTGTGAAAAAAGCAGCACCCGTGAAACCTGTCCTTTCACAAGCAGCGGCGGAATCTTCCGCGGGTACCAATCTCTTTACGATGCCTGTGCAAAAAGCCGCTGTCAAACGAACCACTTCCAATCCCCCTCTGCGCAATGACGGCACACGCTGCAAACCCCGCCGTGACTTTTTGCTCCGGCAGAGCCGCTATCATCTGCTCTCCGTACCAACCTATGATGGTTCCAACCAGTCGACACACCCGAAGCTGCTGTATTTTCCCAGCGGCTGGAATGGATACCGCTACTGGATGTCCATAACTCCCTATCCGGAGACAAATGCCAGTTATGAAAATCCGTGCATTGTGACATCTAACGACGGAAACACCTGGGTAACTCCGAAAGGAATCCACAACCCCATCACAGGCATTCCCCATGACGTAAGAATCGGCGGACATTATTCTGATTCTCAACTAGTTATGAACGGAAAGAAAATGGAATTGTGGTATCGCTACAATCCGGGAAACCGGCGCACCCGGCAGCCAAACTATACTTATGATTATTATTACCGCATTACCAGCACAAACGGCGTCCGCTGGTCTGCACCCCAACTGATACAGAAAAAGTACGGCAATATGATGAGTCTTGCCATCTGTTGCCAAAACGGCCAGTATCAATTCTGGTACACCAACTCCAGCAACCGCCTGATACACGCTTTCAGTCGGGACGGTGTACATTGGAACGCACCCTCTGTCTGCTCCATTCCTCTGCCTGCAGGTTATACACCGTGGCATCAGGACGTAGTGTACTATCATCATACCTATTATTTGCTGCAGACCGGATGGTATCATAAAAAGTATTCGTTTGCGCTGTTTCTTTCCAAGTCATCAGACGGCATCCATTTTACCCGCGGTGTGCCTTTCTACCCCAGCAGCGACCCGGTTGTGTTACATCAGACATGGCTTTACAGAAGCAGCTTTATCATAGATAGCCACGCAAATTGTCAAATGATTGTTTCTCTGTGTCTGCCTAAGCATAAATGGTTTTTAACCAAGTGCAGTATTCCGCTGAGTCGGTGGGACAATGCCTGCCGCACACAAAAGGGGATTACGCTGCCCGCCGCTCCAACTGCAAAGCGTGTTTAAATCAGCAGTGGAATTTTTTAAGATACGGACGGATTTCTTGCGTCAGTACCTGTGCGGCTTTCCGGTGTACATCAGGGCCGGGATGCTGACGGGAACCTGCCTGCTCTTCCGTCATGCTCGGCAGTTTCAGCAGAGAAACATTCTGGTCATCTGACTGCCGCTGATAAGTCCGCACGGCGTCTTGAATCAGGCCATCCACATCTGTCTGCATCATACCATAAGCCCAAAAAATGTGTGCCTGCGGATTTTTCTGCCGAACCTGTACTAAAAAGTCAATCATCGCCTTTTCAAGACGGTGCGCGGAGGCTTTCTCCAGCGTGCCGTCTTGATTTATTTTCTGTGCAAATACCCCGCCGTTTTCCAAATCCGGAAAAGCTGCCGGCTGGTGAAAAGCACAGGAATCATTCGTGCCAAGATTGATAACGACAGCATCCGGCTTCCATGCGGAAAAGTTATAGGGCTTCTCCGCACCCAAGTCCCGATTATGAATGCCTTTAAGTACCCCGCAGACTTGGTCATAATACTCCGGAATGCGGTGCCGCTGGTCGCCGTCCCAACCGGAAAGTACCCCCCAACCGCTCTGGGACACAACGCGGTAATCCGCATTTAGTGCTTCCGCTGTCAAAAATGGATATGCCTTAGATGCACTGAACACCATGGAAATCCAATCCATCTCTTTTTTCGCACCAATCAGGCCCTCACCGGAAGTAAGACTGTCACCGATAAACTCGATTTTGCCATTCTTTTGTTCAATCGGACAAAATTCGCCATCCATACGCAGCGCATGAATCTGCAGGAAGCTGGAGGAATCATCTTGCATTGGTTGCAGTTCCCGCAGGATCTTAATATTCCGCTCACTGTCTTTGCTCATACTGCGCAGGAGTGGCACCCAATGCCTTCCTTTCTGCACCATCTGCCGGCTGACCAATGCACCATCCACCAGTACACTGATCCATGGCTCATACTGCTCATAGTCCGCTTCCAATTCTATCCACAATTCACTGGCACGAAGATTCAATTCAATGCCGCTGCCCGACCAAAAAAGTGTCAGCGGACAGAGACTCCCATCCGTTCTTCCAAAAACATGAATGTCTTGAATTTCGTTTAGTTTTAGTTCCTGCATGGTTAATTATCCTTTCCATCTTGCAGTAAAGAGTCCTGCAGAATTGTTTCCGCACACCGAATGCCGTCCACCGCGGCTGAAACAATGCCGCCCGCATAACCGGCACCCTCGCCGCATGGATACAGGCCCGGCATATTCACAGCTGTGTTGTTTTCCGCCCGAAGGACACGCACAGGTGAAGAAGAACGGCTTTCCACCGCAGTAAGCAATGCATCCGCGTCATCAAATCCGTGCAGCCTGCCTGCCAGTTTCCGGGTTCCCTGTTCCAATGCTTCTGTTAGAAAATGCGGCAGGCAATCGTGTAAATCTGTATAAGTGACACCGCGGTTATAAGTTGGATGCACTTTCCCGCAGGAGGTGCTGGGTCTGCCGTCCAGAAAATCACCCAGCCGCTGCACCGGCGCAAGATAGCCTCCTCCTCCGGCCTGATAAGCAGCCTCCTCCAACCGGCGCTGCAGAGCAATGCCCGCAAGCGGATGACTGCTGCCAAAATCCGCCGGTGTCAGTCCGACCAGCAGTGCCGCATTCGCATTTTCTC